>CAXTJX010000001.1:0-135431 GCA_964244765.1 uncultured Sphingomonas sp.
GCGGTGACCAACAACCGCCAGCAGGCCGATACCGGCACCAAGATGATCCACAACGGCAAGGGCAGCCGCTCGACGATCGTATCGAAGGGGATATCGGCGGGGCGGTCCGACAACACCTATCGCGGGCTGGTGCGCGTCGCGCCGGGCGCGGAGGGCGTGCGCAACTTCACGCAGTGCGATTCGCTGCTGCTCGGCGACCAGTGCGGCGCGCATACCGTACCCTATATCGAAGTGCGCAACCCGTCGGCGCAGATCGAGCATGAGGCCACGACCTCTAAGATTAGCGACGACCAGATGTTCTACGCGATGCAGCGCGGGCTGGATTCCGAGAACGCGGTGGCGCTAATCGTGAATGGGTTCGCCAAGGAAGTGCTGCAGCAGCTACCGATGGAGTTTGCGGTCGAGGCCCAGAAGCTGCTGGGGATTAGCCTTGAGGGGTCGGTAGGGTGACTCCGGATGAACGTCGCCGTGAGGCTTTGGCAGAGCTTCAAGAATTACTAGCCGATGGCTGGGTAGTGGCGGAAGCTATCGCTGAGGTCAGCAAGAACTCTACGATTAGCAATGAGGTGCTCACTAAGATTGGGAGTGTACTCATCGAGCAACAGCCAAAGCTAGTCAGCGCAAAGAAGATTAGTCTTGATCGAGCAGATCGAAAAAGGCGATCCGATCGAGTGATCGAACTTTACCGGAACGCCCTACTTACTGACCCCAATGCTAAAAGCGACATCATTGAAAGTGATGTCGGAATTACCGATTTCAGTGCCGACGAAAGTTCGGACTTATTTTTACGGACGCTAGACGTTTGGCTAGATCGCAATGTTTGAGAGAAAAATGCTCAAAATCACCAACCTCCACGCCGACATCGACGGCAAGGAAATCCTCAAGGGCCTGTCGCTCACCGTGAACGCGGGCGAGGTGCATGCGATCATGGGGCCGAACGGCGCGGGCAAGTCGACGCTCGGTTATGTACTCGGCGGGCGGCCGGGATATGCGGTGACGGGGGGGGCGGTCGAGTTCGGTGGACAAGACCTGCTCGCCCTCGCTCCGCACGAGCGCGCCGCCGCCGGTCTGTTTCTTGGCTTCCAGTATCCGGTCGAAATCCCCGGCGTCTCCAACGTGCAGTTCCTGCGCGAGGCGCTCAACGCGCAGCGCAAGTCCCGCGACGAAAAGCCGCTGTCGGGTGGCGAGTTCCTCAAGCTCGCGCGCGCACAGGCGGCGGACCTGTCGATGGATGCCGAGATGCTCAAGCGCCCGGTCAATGTCGGCTTTTCGGGCGGCGAGAAGAAGCGCAACGAGATGGTGCAGATGGGGATCGTCGACCCCAGGCTGGCGATCCTCGACGAGACCGACTCCGGGCTCGACATCGACGCGTTGCGCGTCGTCGGCGACGGCATCAACCGCATCATGCGCCAGAAAGCCGGGGGCCCCGACAAGGCGGTGATCCTGATCACGCACTACCAACGGCTGCTCGATTACGTCGTGCCGGATTTCGTGCATGTCCTGTCCGCCGGGCGGATCGTGCGGAGCGGCGGGGCGGAACTGGCGCTGGAGCTGGAGCGCGAAGGCTATGCCGGGGTAATGGCGTGATGAGCGCCGCAGGCATCATGCCTTCTTCTCTTCGTGGCTTCGTGTCTTTGTGTGAAAAAGATTTGCTCGCACAAAGACACGAAGCCACGAAGAAGGAGTGCGTGCGGTGATTGCCGCTACTCTCCCGACCCGTCGCGATGAAAGCTGGCGATACAGCGACCTGGAGGCTGTCGCCTCGGTGTGGCCGGTGCCGGCCGCCGAGTTGATCGACGTCGCCGCCGGTGAATCGCTCGCGCGGATCGTCGTGCAGGACGCCGCTACCGATGCCGTCGCGATCCGCGATTTCCGCGTCGTGCTTCGCGCCGGCGCGCGCGCGACGTTCCATGTCCTCAACACCGGCGGCCGGCTCGGGCGGGTGACGATCGACGTTACCTGCCACGATGGCGCGCATTTCGAACTCGGCGCGGCGATGCTCGGCGCGGGCGAGCAGACGCTGGAGATCGTCACCACGCTCAACCATGTCGAACCGAACGCCACTTCCAACCAGGTCGTGCGCTCGGTGCTGGGCGGGCGGGCGACGGGATCGTATCTCGGCAAGGTCGCGGTCGCGCGCCGCGCGCAGAAGACGGACGCGTCGCAGTCGGTGAAGGCAATGCTGCTGACCCGCACCGCGACCGCCAATGCCAAGCCCGAACTCGAAATCTACGCCGACGACGTGAAATGCGCGCATGGCGCGACGGTCGGCGAGCTGGATGCGAACGCGCTGTTCTACCTCGCCTCGCGCGGGATCGCCCCGGCCGAGGCCAAGGCGATGCTGTTGCGCGCGTTCATCGGATCGGTGTTCGACGGGGTTGTGGATGCCGATGAGCGCAAGCGCGTCGAGGCGGTAGCGCAGGCCGCGCTGGAGCGGATGCTTATGCTCCCTCTCCCACCGGGAGAGGGAAGGGGCCCGTCGCGCAACGACGGGAAGGGTGAGGGTGACCGATGACCACCGCTGTTCACCCTCACCGTTCCGTCGCTTCGCTCCTCCCTCCCTCTCCCATGGGGAAAGGGACAGAAGCGCTCGACCTGCTCGCCGATTTCCCGGCGATCCCGGCAGGCTGGGCGTATCTCGATACCGCCGCGACCGCGCAAAAGCCGCGGCCGGTGATCGATGCGATCACGCGCGCCTACGACACCGATTACGCCACGGTGCATCGCGGCGTGTACCAGCGCTCGGCCGACATGACGCTGGCGTACGAGGCGGCGCGGCGGAAGGTCGCGCGGTTCATCGGCGCGGGATCGGAGAATGAGGTCGTGTTCGTGCGCGGCGCGACCGAGGGGATCAACTTGGTCGCGGCGAGCTGGGCGGGCGAGCAGTTGCGCAGCGGCGACCGCATCCTGCTCTCCACGTTGGAGCATCACAGCAATATCGTGCCGTGGCAGATGGTGGCGGAGCGGGTCGGGGCGCACATCGACGTCATCCCGTTGACCGCCGACCACCGCATCGATCTCGTCGCGATGGCGGCGATGATCACGCCGGCGCACAAGCTGGTGGCGCTGGCGCATGTATCGAACGTGCTCGGCTCGGTGCTCGACGCGCGCCGCGCCGCCGACATCGCGCATTCGGTCGGCGCGAAGCTCCTGCTCGACGGGTGCCAGGCGGTGCCGCGCCTGACCGTGGACGTCGCCGCGCTCGAGTGCGATTTCTACGTGTTCTCGGGGCACAAGCTTTACGGCCCGACCGGGATCGGCGTGCTGTGGGCGCGGCCCGAACTGCTCGAGGCGATGCCGCCCTATCAGGGCGGCGGCGCGATGATCGACCGCGTGTCGTTCGCGCGCACGACCTATGCCCCGCCGCCGGGCCGGTTCGAGGCGGGGACGCCGCACATCACCGGCGCGCTGGGGCTGGCGGCGGCGATCGACTATGTCGAGGCGATCGGGCTCGACCGCATCCACGCGCACGAGACGGCGCTGGTCGCGCTGACGCGCGCGGCCTTGTCGCAGATCAATTCGGTGCGGCTGTTCGGGCCGGCGGATTCCGCCGGGATCGTCAGCTTCGGCATCGAGGGGGTGCATCCGCACGACATCGGCACCATCCTGGACGAGGGACGCGTCGCGGTGCGCGCCGGCCATCACTGCGCGCAGCCGTTGATGGAGGCGCTCGGCGTGGACGCGACGGCGCGGGCGAGCTTCGGCGTGTATAACAAGGCGGCGGACGTGGACGCGCTGGTGCGCGGGATCGAGCGCGTGACGAGAATTTTTGGATGAACGGGATTTTCGGATGAACGACCGGATCGAAATCGAGGAAGTCGACGGCGTCGAACCGCCGCCGCGCGCACGCGTGGACGAGACGCCCGGCGCGACGTTCGAGCGCAAGCGCGACTATCTCGAAGGCTTTCTCGCGCAACGGCCCGTCGCCGAGGCGGCAGGCGCGCCGGGCGGTGCGCTGTACGAGGGCGTGGTCGCCGCGCTCAAGGAAATCTACGACCCGGAAATTCCGGTGAACATCTACGATCTCGGCCTCATCTACGGCGTCGACGTGACCGGGGCCGGGCACGCCGTGGTCACCATGACGCTGACCACGCCGCATTGCCCGGTCGCCGAATCGATGCCGATGGAAGTCGAATTGCGCGTCGGCGCGGTGCCCGGTATCGGCACCGCCGAGGTCAATCTGGTGTGGGACCCGGCCTGGGACCCGGCCAAGATGTCGGACGAGGCCAAACTGGAGCTCGGAATGCTATGAGCGACGTAAAGACTCGCGTGCGCCCCGCCGCCTTGATCCTCACGCCGTCGGCCGAGACGCGGATCGCCGACCTGATGGCGAAGGCGCCGGAAGGGGCGATCGGCGTGAAACTGTCGACGCCGCGGCGTGGGTGTTCGGGGCTGGCCTATTCGGTCGATTACGTGACCGAGGCCCAGGTCACCAACGGTGGGGCGTTCGACGAACGCATCGACACGCCGGGCGGCCCGCTGTTCGTCGATGGCGGGTCGATCCTGTATCTCGTCGGATCGACGATGAACTGGGTCGAGGACGATTTCGCTGCCGGGTTCGTTTTCGCCAACCCGAACGCCAAGGGCGAGTGCGGGTGTGGGGAGAGCTTCACGGTTTGAGGATCGGGATGTGCCGCCCTCCTACCGGTTCGTGCCGATCCTTCGACTGCCGCCAGGCGCTCGGGGGAGCCTTGTCGAAGCGCCGTCCTTCCTTCAAAGCGTCGGAAAGATGTACAGCCCTTCGACAATCAGGGCGAAAGTGAGAGGTCGCCGCCGATGAAACTCGCCAGTCTCAAATCGGGCCGCGACGGCAAGCTCGTCGTCGTGTCGAACGACCTCGCCTGGTATGCCGATGCCGCGCATATCGCGCCGACGTTGCAGGCCGCGCTCGACGCGTGGGACCGGCTGCTGCCCGACCTGCAGAACCTTGCGACCGATCTCGAGCATGAGATGATCCCGATGCGGCGCTTCCACGAACATGACGCCGCGTCCCCACTGCCGCGTGCCTATCAATGGGCGGACGGGTCGGCCTATGTGAACCATGTCGCGTTGGTGCGGCAGGCGCGTGGTGCGGACATGCCGGAGAGCTTCTGGCGCGATCCGCTGATGTACCAGGGCGGCTCGGACGGGTTCCTCGGCCCCCGCGACGCGATCCCGCTCGCCGACGAAGGCTGGGGCTGCGATTTCGAGGGCGAGGTGGTGGCCGTCACCGGCGACGTGCCGCTCGGCGCGAGCCGCGACGATGCGCTGGCGGCGATCCGGCTGGTCGGGCTGACCAACGACGTCAGCTTGCGCAACCTCATCCCCGGCGAGTTGGGCAAGGGCTTCGGCTTCTTCCAGTCCAAGCCGGCCAGCGCCTTTTCGCCGGTATTCGTCACGCCCGACGCGCTCGGCGCGTGGTGGCGGGACGGCAAGCTCCACCGCAAGCTGATGATCGACGTGAACGGCCAGCCGTTCGGGCGCGTCGCGGCGGGGGAGGACATGACCTTCGATTTCGGCACGCTGATTGCCCACGCGGCCAGGACGCGCGCGCTGGGGGCGGGGACGATCGTCGGCTCCGGCACCGTTTCCAACCGCGACGCGGACGGCGGCCCCGGCAAGCCGATCGCGCAGGGCGGCGTCGGCTATGCCTGCCTGGCGGAAGTGCGCACGGTCGAGACCATCCGCGGCGGGAAGCCGGTGACGCCGTTCCTGAAAAGCGGCGACACGGTGCGCATCTGGGCGGAGGATGACAGGCACCACCCGATCTTCGGCGTGATTGAGCAGACCGTCGGCTGAGCATCGGGGCATGGCTTCTACATGTCCGTCATTCCCGCGCAGGCGGGAATCCATAATCACGGCGGGTCGTCAAAGAACCGCAAGGCAAGCCAATATGGATTCCCGCCAGCGCGGGGATGACGGCACGATGACGGCACAGGGGAGAACGATTCCGCTCGACTCCCTTCGCTGCAAGCCCCCGCCCTGACTGGTATCTTCGCCATACATATCGCTCTAGGGGGACGCATGGGTGAAATCGAACGTCTGGTCCCGGCGGGGCTGATCGAACAATGGGCGGTGCATCTGCGGCGGCAGCGCTCGCGCGCGATGGACACGATCTGGCTGATCGACAACGGCTTCACGGTGCATGACGGCCGCGGCGGCGTCGCGATCGCCGATGCCTCCGCGCGCGTCCGCGCCGAGCAGCAGACGGTGATCGAGGAAGTGAGCGCCTTGCTCGACCAGTATGACGCGATCAACCTGCGCGGCTCGCAAGTGCCGGACATCGCCTTCGCCTGAGCACGTCGCGGCTTCAGTGGAAATCGCGCGACCTGATCGGGATGATGTCGGGATCGGCCCTGTCCGGACGCGGCGGCCAGCTTTCCGGCGCGCTGTTTCGGCGGCTTCCAGTCGGGCTTGCGGTCAGGTTTCCTGTTCCGGGATCGATCGGCCCGCCATGTGTCGCCCCGTCGCCGGTCATGATCAGGCGCGGCAAAGCCACCTCGCCGACCCGGTGCAGCAGCGCGGTGAGATCGACGATGCGATCGGCGACGATGTGGATGACGCCGCTTTCGCCCTGTTCCTGCGCGGCGACGCTCCTGCGCGGCGCCGGCCGTGAGCGGCGCGAAGGAAGCGGACGCCTCAACCGCCGCCGCGCCGCGGGCAAAGCCCGCGTCGGATGATGCTTCGCGGCGCCGGCCGTGCTCGGCATGCCGCGCGATGGCGTCACCATCGCGGCGTGCGCCTGCGTCGGGCGTCTGCGTCGGGTGCGCGTCATTACGCGGCGATCTTGGACGCCCGGCGTGCATCGCCTGAACGATCCGTTCGATCGGCCAAGCGGGCAGGTAGAGCGAGGCGACCCGTTTCATCGCATGCCTCCATCGTCCAATGTGCAGGCTCGCCGCCGCGCTGGCGGACGAGATCGACGCGCCACATCGCACGCCCGATGCCGTCGGCGCCGACCGGCAGCGGCGTGGACGGGGCCGATGCAATGCGCCAGCGCGTCATCGCGGCGGACGGGACGGCGAGCGGATCGCCGGCGCCTCCCTGGTTTCCGACCCGATCGGAAATGGCCCGCGCATGCCGCTTCATCAGCAGCGCGATGGTCTTGCCGCCTTCCGCCGCGAGTTGCAGCCGCCGCGTGTTGGGTATCGCCGCGCGCTTGACCTCGCCGACCACCGCGCCCAGCCCGCGGTGGCGCAAGCCTTCCTCCATCAGTGCGAGCAGTTCGGCATCGTCGGCCGCCTCGGCATGGATCAGCCGCTCGGGCGCGAGGCCCGCCTGGTACAGGCCGGGCGCGAACAGGTCGCGCCGGCGCACCACCCACAATACCGGTCCCCAGGCGCGGGCGGCGATGCCGGCCATGAACAGGGTGGCGGCGGCATCGTCGGACGGGCCGGGGCCGGCGGCGGCGATTTCGTGCAGCGAATCGAGCCGCAGGCCACCCGTCGCCAGCTTGGTGTCGATCGCGCCGATGCCGAACGGCAGCACCGGACGGCGGCGCAGGCCGTCCCCCGCGACGTTGCGAAGGCTTTCGCGCAACTCGGCAATGATAGCGGCGGAAGACACGGGCACGACTCGCAACATAGTATTGTTCTTATTTTGTTCTAATCATCCTATCTGAGTCAAGCCGGAACGGGACAGGGGATCGCTTCGAGTGGTCAGGCCCTCTCGCCAAGCCTCGCGAAATTTTATAACAACGGACGCGTAAAACGAATCCGCGTGCCGCCCGTTGGTTCGGCTCGCGCTCCGTTGGAGAGATCATGGCAAGCGACCGCATTCCCGCGCATCTGAAGCCGAACTTGCCGCCGCTGTCGCTATACGTGCCCGAACCCATGTTCCGGCCCGGCGACACGGTCGATTTCACGCAAGTATCGATCCCGCCCGCCGGCCAGGCGCGTCGCCCGGATATCGTCGACGCGCCCGAGAACTTCATCGACCTCGCTTACGGGCTGATCCGCGTGCTCGACGATGACGGGCAGGCGGTCGGCCCGTGGAATCCGCGCCTTTCGCCCGATTTGCTGCGCGCCATGCTGCGCAGCATGGCGCTGACCCGGGCCTTCGACGAACGCATGTTCCGCGCCCAGCGGCAGGGCAAGACCAGCTTCTACATGAAGTGCACCGGCGAGGAGGCGGTGGCGGTCGGCGCGGCCTTCGCGCTCGACTATGAGGACATGTGCTTCCCTTCCTATCGCCAGCAGGGCCTGCTGATCGCGCGCGGCTGGTCGATGGTCGACATGATGAACCAGATCTATTCCAACAGCGCCGACCGGCTGAGCGGCAAGCAGCTGCCGATCATGTATTCGGTCAAGGAAGCCGGGTTCTTCTCGATCTCGGGCAATTTGACGACGCAATATCCGCAGGCGGTCGGCTGGGCGATGGCGTCGGCGGCGAAGGGCGACACGCGGATCGCCGCGACTTGGTGCGGCGACGGATCGACTGCCGAGGGTGACTTCCATTCGGCCTGTACCTTCGCCAGCGTGTACCGCGCGCCGGTGATCTTCAACGTCGTCAACAACCAGTGGGCGATCTCCAGTTTCTCCGGGTTCGCCGGGGCGGAAGCGACGACGTTCGCGGCGCGCGCGGTGGGGTACGGCATCGCCGGTCTGCGCATCGACGGCAACGACGCGCTCGCCGTTTATGCCGCGACCGCCTGGGCGGCCGAGCGCGCGCGGACCAATCACGGGCCGACGCTGATCGAGCATTTCACCTACCGCGCCGAAGGGCATTCGACCTCGGACGATCCGGGCCAGTACCGCCCCGCCGGCGAGGCGACGGCATGGCCGCTGGGCGACCCGATCAAGCGGTTGAAGGATCACCTGATCGCGATCGGCGAGTGGGACGAGGAGCGCCATGCCGCGCAGGATCTCGAGCTGGCCGAAGCGGTCAAGCGCGCGCAGAAGGAAGCCGAGGCGAACGGCGTGCTCGGCCACGGCCTGCACCAGCCGCTCGACACGCTGTTCGACGGCGTGTTCGAGGAGATGCCGCGGCATTTGAAGGAACAGCAAGCGCAGATGATCGCGGAAGAGACGGCGAGCGGGCGGCCATGGGCGCGACGGTGATGGGTGTGCATCGATCGCCGCACCTCTACCGTCACCCCGGACTTGTTCCGTGGTCCACCGTGCCGCGTAACCTGCGGCCGATGATATCGCGGCGCGGTGGATGCCGGAACACGTCCGGCATGACGGAGTTTGGGTGGTGAGCGATATGACCGAAACCGCAGCGCCGGTGGAACGCGACACCCCGACCTCCACCCGCATGAACATGATCCAGGCGATCAATTCCGCGATGGACGTGATGATGGGCCGCGACCCGGACATCGTCGTGATGGGCGAGGATGTCGGGTATTTCGGCGGCGTGTTCCGCGCGACCGCGGGGTTGCAGGCGAAATACGGCAAGACCCGCGTGTTCGACACGCCGATCACCGAATGCGGCATCATCGGCGTCGCGGTCGGGATGGGCGCGTACGGCCTGCGCCCGGTGCCGGAGATTCAGTTCGCCGATTACATCTACCCCGCGCTTGATCAGCTCGTCAGCGAGGCGGCGCGGCTGCGCTACCGCTCGGGGGGCGAGTTCACCTCGCCGATCACGGTGCGCTCGCCGTTCGGCGGCGGCATCTTCGGCGGGCAGACGCACAGCCAGTCGCCCGAAGGCATCTTCACCCATGTCTCGGGCATCAAGACGGTGATCCCCTCGACGCCGTACGATGCCAAGGGCCTGCTGATCGCCGCGATCGAGGATAACGACCCGACGATCTTCTTCGAGCCCAAGCGCATCTATAACGGCCCGTTCGACGGCCATTGGGACCGGCCGACGCAGAACTGGTCGCAGCATCCCGCCGGCGAGGTGCCGACCGGATACTATAAGATCGAACTGGGCAAGGCGGCGATCGTGCGGCCGGGCGAGGCGCTGACGATCCTCGCCTACGGCACGATGGTGCATGTCGCGCTGGCGGTGATCGCGGAAGCCGGGGTGGATGCCGAGGTGATCGACCTGCGCACGCTCGTCCCGCTCGACATCGACACGATCGAGGCGTCGGTGAAGAAGACCGGGCGCTGCATGATCGTACACGAGGCGACGCGCACCTCGGGCTTTGGCGCGGAGCTTTCGGCGCAAGTGCAGGAACGCTGCTTCTACCATCTCGAAGCCCCGATCGAACGCGTCACCGGCTTCGACACGCCCTATCCGCACAGCCTGGAATGGGCGTATTTTCCCGGCCCGGTGCGGATCGGCGAGGCGCTCAAGAAGATCATGAAGGATTAGGCCGGTGGCATCCCCACCCCCGTTCGTGTCGAGCGAAGTCGAGACACCTGCGCGGCCCCGGTTGCTCGACTTCGCTCGCAACGAACGGATCAGGTAAATGGCACGTTTCACCTTCAAGCTGCCGGACATCGGCGAAGGCATTTCCGAGGCCGAGATCGTCGCCTGGCATGTGGCGGTCGGCGACCGGATCGAGGAAGACCAGCAAGTCGCCGACATGATGACCGACAAGGCGACGGTCGAGATGGAATCGCCGGTGTCGGGCATCGTCGTCGAACTGGCCGGAGAGGTCGGCGACCATGTGTCGATCGGCGCGGCGCTGGTGGTGATCGAGACCGGGGGGGACGTGTCGGCGGAAGAGGCGCCTGCGCTCGGGGTTGTGACCGACGAGGTCAAGGCCGCGCCGCCGAGTGCGGAGCAGGCCGAGGTGGCGGAGCAGTATGAGGCGGAAAATCCGGGGGTGGAGGAAGTGGTCGGAGCAGCGGCGCAACCGGCTCCTCTCGCGCTTGCGAGTTCGGGGTCGACAGCGCCCCGCGCTGTCGAGAATGTGCCGGGGGCACATCCGACCCCGAACTGGGCTGGGGGAGGGCAGTCGGGCAGCGAACCGACACCTGTCGCCGTACCGGGCTCCCTTCCCCCAACCCCTCCCGCAAGCGGGAGGGGAGCGGAAAGAGTCCTCGCCTCGCCTGCCGTGCGTGCCCGCGCCGCCGACCTCGGCATCGACCTGTCGCACGTCAAGACCGAGGGCGACCGCATCCGCCACGCCGATCTCGACGCGTTCCTGCGCTATGGCTCGGCGCAGGGGTATCACGCCCCCCACGCCGGCAATGCCCGCCCCGACGAGGCGGTGAAGATCATCGGCATGCGCCGCCGCATCGCCGAGAACATGGCGGCGTCGAAGCGTGCGATCCCGCATTTCACCTATGTCGACGAGGTGGACGTCACCGCGCTGGAGGCGATGCGCGCCGACCTCAACGACCACCGCGACGACCGGCCCAAGCTCACCCTGCTGCCGCTGCTGATCGCCGCGATCTGCAAGACCGTGCCCGCCTTCCCGATGATCAACGCCCGCTATGACGACACCGCCGAAAACGGGGCCGGCGTGGTCACGCGCCACGGCCAGGTCCATCTCGGCATGGCGACGCAGACCGATGCCGGGCTGACCGTCCCCGTCATCCGCGACGCGCAGGACCGCAACGTGTGGCAGCTCGCCACCGAGATCCTGCGCCTCGCCGAGGCGGCGCGCGCGGGCAAGCTGAAGCCCGACGAGATGGGCGGCGGCACGCTGACCGTCACCTCGCTCGGCCCGCTTGGTGGGATCGCGACGACGCCGGTCATCAACCGGCCCGAAGTGGCGATCATCGGCCCGAACAAGATCGTCGAGCGCCCCGTCTTTGTCAAAAATTCTCGAGCGGGCGACGAGATCGTCCGTGCCAAACTGATGAACCTGTCGATCAGTTGCGACCATCGCGTCGTCGATGGCTGGGACGCGGCGAGCTTCGTGCAGGGGTTGAAGCGCTATCTCGAGACGCCGGTCCTGCTGTTCGCGGATTAAGCGCGTTATCTTCACCCCGCCGCGCCTTTTGCAGCGATCCCGCCATCCGGCGCACCAGGCCGCGCGAGGCGAGGACGACGTCCGACCCCTCCGCCGCCACCGCGACCGCGAACCGCGCGCCCAGCCCCGGGGATGCGCCGGTGATGAGTGTCGTGCCGTCGGTCATCGCTTGCCACCACAAGTTCGGGCGATGGCAGTGTGCGTTGCAGCAGCGGGCGATAGAGGCCGGATCGATGACGGAAGGTTAGGCTAAAGTTAGGGCAAAAACGGCCGAAGCGCGCCGGTTTCACCGGATGGACGGTGGAACGGGTCGTGCGACGGGCACGATGCGGATCGACGGTCTGAAAGAGCGTCGCAACCCTCGCAGGCCGCGTGCCCGTAGGACAGCTCTTAGTGGAAGGCGGTCGTCACGGTGTTTTCGAATACCTCGTTCGTAGGCCAGGGCGTCATGCGACAGGGGTCGATGCTGCACCGTTTCTCCTCAGGCGCGGGATCATCGATGGACGGGGAAAGCATAGGTGCGAGGTTGACCCCATACGCGCCGGAGCCACAATGACGCCCATGAGTGGCGGCGAGCGGCGGGACGATCGTGGCGGAGCGGGCGGCGCGCGGGGCGTGCTTCCGGATCGGGCTGGTGGGGGCACGCCACCCTGATTCGCCATGCCGGACTTGTTCCGGCATCCACCGTGCCGCAAGCAACGCAGGCTGTCAGGTGCGGCCCGGTGGACCCCGGAACAAGTCCGGGGTGACAGTGAATGAACGGCGCGACTTACGACACCATCATCCTCGGCGCGGGCGCGGCCGGGCTGATGTGCGCAGCCACCGCCGGGCAGCGCGGGCGGCGGGTGTTGCTGGTCGATCATGCCGATGCGATCGGCAAGAAGATCCTCATTTCCGGCGGCGGGCGGTGCAATTTCACCAACCTCCATACCGCACCCGACCGCTATCTCTCGGCCAACCGGCATTTCGCCAAGTCGGCACTCGGGCGCTATACCGCGCAGGATTTCCTGGCGCTGGTCGAGGCACACGGCATCGCGTGGCACGAAAAGACGCTCGGGCAATTGTTCTGCGACGGCTCGGCCAGACAGATCGTCGCGATGCTGCGGGACGAGTGCGACCGGGCCGGTGTCGAGATCGTGCTGGGCGAACCGATCCGCGAGGTCATCCATGCCGATGCGCAGTACCGCGTCACCGTCGGCGCGCGCACTGCCGCCGCGCCCGCCTTGGTCATCGCCACCGGCGGCCCGTCGATCCCGCAGATGGGCGCGACCGGCTTCGCCTACGATCTCGCGCGCAAGTTCGGCCTGAAGGTGGTCGAGCCGCGTCCGGCGCTGGTGCCGTTGACGCTGGGCGGCGAGGAGACCTTGTTCCGCTCGCTTTCCGGCGTGGCGGCGGAGGTGGTGGCGCGCGCCGGCCCAAGTGCAAAAGGGGCCGGGTTCCGCGAGGCGGCGCTGTTCACGCACAAGGGGCTGAGCGGCCCGGCGATCCTGCAAATATCGTCTTATTGGCGGCACGGCGAGCCGGTCGGGATCGACTTCCTGCCCGGCCTCGCCCCCGGCTGGCTGGTCGCCGCCAAGCATGCCCGGCCGCGCGCGACGCTCGGCAATACGCTCGCCAATCATTTGCCCGCGCGGCTCGCCGATACGCTGGCCGACCGCATCGGCATCGCGGAACTGGGCGCCGCGACCGACAAGGCGGTCGCGGCGGCGGCGGCGCGACTGGCCGACTGGCGCTTCACGCCCAGCGGCACCGAAGGCTTCGCCAAGGCCGAAGTAACGGCGGGCGGCATCTCGACCGACGGCCTGTCCTCGCAGACGATGGAAGCGCGGCACCTGCCGGGCCTCTACGCGATCGGCGAGGCGGTCGACGTTACCGGGTGGCTCGGCGGCTACAACTTCCAATGGGCCTGGGCGAGCGGCCGGGCGGCGGGAGCGGCCATGGCGCGCGATTGGCTGTTATAGTATCGTGTGTATGATGCGCACGATGACGAGTGTAGATCCGGTTCGTGGGTTGAAAGCAGCAGGGTGGGTGCTCGATCGGGTGCGCGGGTCGCACCATGTCTTCACCCGTTCGGAGCGCGGCGGTCACGTCGTCGTGCCGCTCCGGCTCGCTCCGCACTTCGCCGGGTGGAGTTTCGGCGTCATCACGCTCGATCCTGCTGTATTCGAGGACACGATCGAGCGCGTCAACGTCACCCTGCCGCGCCGCGTGCTGAAACGGCTTGATGCGCTGGCGCGGGCGGCGGGAGAAAGCCGGTCGAGTTACATCGCGCAGATGACGCTGGACGTGCCGGATCGCATGGTGGAGCGCGCGGCTTAGGGCGGGTCGACCTTCAGTTTCGGCAGTTTTGCCCAGCAGATTTCCCACCAGAACCGTCACCCCGGTCCTTCGACCAGCTCAGGACAGGCTCGTTCCGGGGTCCACCGTGCCGCGAACTCGGCGATCATACTATTATCCGGGTCGAAAGCCGCTTGGTGAACCCCGGAACGAGTCCGGGTGACGGAAGACGGGGATCAAGGCCCACCCGAGGAGGATGAAGGCCGACCCGCCCTAGCCATTTCGCCGGAGTCCCGTGCTTTTCCCGCGCGCCCGTGCTACAGGCCCGGTTTGGCGCGCGACCTCGCCGCCCCCATGTCCGGACGATCATGCCCTTCACACACCTTCCCACGCTTCTCGCGGAAGCGCTTTCCGCGCGCGGCTATGCCGCGCCTACCCCGGTCCAGGCCGCCGTCATCGAACCGGCCGCCGAGGGCCGCGACCTGATCGTCTCCGCGCAGACCGGGTCGGGCAAGACCGTCGCCTTCGGCCTCGCCATCGCGCCGCAATTGCTCACCGCCAGTGAAGGGGGGGGCGATCTGCTGCCGCCGCCGCGCGCGCCGCTGGCGCTCGCTATCGCGCCGACGCGCGAACTGGCGCTGCAAGTCAGCCGCGAGCTGGAATGGCTCTACGGCAAGGTCGGCGCGCGCCTCTCGACTTGTGTCGGCGGGATGGACGCCAGCCGCGAGCGCCGCAGCCTGGCGCACGGCACGCATATCGTGGTCGGCACGCCGGGGCGCCTGCGCGACCATATCGAACGCGGCGCGCTCGACCTGTCGAACCTCAAGGCGGTGATCCTAGACGAGGCCGACGAGATGCTCGACATGGGCTTTCGCGAGGATCTCGAGCTGATCCTCGACGCCTCGCCGGCCGAGCGGCGTACGCTGCTGTTCTCCGCGACGATGCCCAAGTCGATCGTCGCGCTGGCGCGGCGCTACCAGAAGGACGCGTTGCGCATCTCCACCGTCGGCGAGGATCGCGGGCATGGCGACATCCAGTATCAGGCGGTGACCGTCGCGCCCGCCGATATCGAGAATGCCGTGGTCAATCTGCTGCGCCTGCACGAAGCGGAGACGGCGATGCTGTTCTGCGCGACGCGTGACAATGTGCGGCACCTCCATGCCGGCCTGATCGAACGCGGCTTCGCGGCGGTGGCGCTGTCGGGCGAGCACAGCCAGAACGAGCGCAACGCGGCGATGCAGGCGCTGCGCGACCAGCGTGCAAGAGTTTGCGTGGCGACCGACGTGGCGGCGCGCGGTATCGACCTGCCCTCGCTCAGCCTCGTCGTCCATGTCGAGCTGCCGCGCGATGCCGAGACGTTGCAGCACCGGTCGGGCCGCACCGGCCGCGCGGGCAAGAAGGGCACCGCGATCCTGATCGTGCCGTACCAGCGCAAGCGCCGCGTCGAGATGATGCTGCGCGGCGCGCGCATCGCGGTCGAGTGGCTGGGCGCCCCCACGGTCGACGACATCCGCAAGGCCGATCGCGAGCGGCTGCTGACGATGCTGATGGCGCCGGTCGAGATAGAGGACGACGACCGCGAGCTTGCCGCCAAGCTGCTCGAACGGAAATCGCCCGAGGAGATCGCCGCCGCCCTGGTGCAGAGTTTCCGCGCAAAGATGCCCGCGCCCGAGGAGATGCTGTCGCAATCTCCCGACAAGCCGGCGGGCCCCCATTCCAGCAAGGAGCACCACCGCGAAGGGTTCGACGATACGGTGTGGTTCCGCATGGATATCGGGCGGCGGCAGAATGCCGATCCGCGCTGGATCCTGCCGCTGATCTGCCGGCGCGGGCACATCACCAAGAACGAAGTCGGCGCGATCCGCATCGCCGCGAACGAGACGATGTTCCAGGTGCCGCGCGCGACCGCCGCGAAATTCATCGCGGCGGTGAAACGCACCGCGGGCGAGGAAGCCGAGGGCGGCGTGCAGTTCGAGGCGGTGCAGGGCGGCCCGGTCGAGGCCGAGCGCGGCCCGCGCAAGGCGAACGGCCCCGCGCCGGTGCGGCATCGCCCGCGGCCGACGCTGCGGCCGGCCGGGGCCGGCGGACACAAGCGGCCGCAGGGGTAAGTACGGAGCCGCCGTCACCCCGGACCCTTCGACAAGCTCGGGACAGGCTTGTCCGGGCTTATGCCGTTCGACCACGTACGCCATCGTTCCCCCGCGAAAGCGGGGGCCCGGGAACGACGAGCGGTATCTTTGCGTAACCCCGGACTCCCGCTTTGGCGGGAGAACAGGCCTGATCCTTGCCCAAGCGGGATAATCACCCGACAAGTTCAGGTCCATGCGATGCTGCCGGCATGCGCGCATCGCTGGCGTGTCGCATGGCTGCCGGATCAAGTCCGGCATGACGGTGGTGAGGGTATGGCGTTGGCCATTCCATCCCGCTAAGCGCACCGCCATGACCGCACCCGCCCCCAAATCCTGGATCATGGATATCGCCCCCTACATTCCGGGGCGCTCCACCCTCGCCAGCGGTGCGCCGGTCGCCAAGCTGTCGTCGAACGAGAATCCGCTCGGCACCAGCGCGCCGGCACAGGCGGCCTTCTCCGCCAATGTCGCCGATCTGTCGCGCTATCCCGATGCGAGCGCCGCGGCGCTGCGCGAGGCGATCGCGGTGCATCACGGCCTCGATCCGGCGCGGGTGATCTACGGCACGGGGTCGGACGAGATCCTGCATCTCGCGGCGGGGGCCTATGCCGGTCCGGGCGACGAGGTGATCCAGGTCAGATACGGCTTTTCGGTCTATGAGATCGCGACCCGGCGCGTCGGCGCGACGCTGGTGACCGCGCCCGACCGCGACCATGCGACCGATGTCGATGCGATCCTGGCGGCCGTGACCGGGCGCACGCGCGTGGTGTTCGTCGCCAACCCCAATAACCCGACCGGCACCTTCACCGGCAAGGCCGGGATCGCGCGGCTGCACGCCGGGCTGCCGCCGCACGTCATGCTGGTGCTCGACCAGGCCTATGCCGAATATCTGGCGCCCGCGGACGACGATGGCGGCCTCGACCTCGCGCGGACGGCGGCGAACGTGATCGTCACGCGCACCTTCTCGAAGATCCACGGCCTGGCCGCCGAGCGGATCGGCTGGGGCTATGGCTCGGCGGAAGCGATCGCGGCGATGCACCGCATCCGCGCGCCGTTCTGCTGCACGACCGCGGGGCAACAGGCGGCGATCGCGGCGCTGGGGGCGAGCGACTTCATCGCACACTCGCGCGAGCATAACCGCGTGTGGCGCGCGTGGTTCAACGAGGAGCTTGCCAAGCTCGGCAATGCCGGCCTGCGCGCCGTGCCGAGCGAGGCCAATTTCGTGCTCGTGCTGTTCGAGGGCGCGGTGAGCGCGGAGGCGGCCTACCAGGCGCTGCTGGAGCGCGGCTATATCGTCCGCTGGTTGCCCGGACAGGGGCTGGCGAACGGCCTGCGCATCACCATCGGCACCGAGGCGGAGACGCGCGGCGTGATGGCGGCGTTGCGCGAGATCGTGGCCTGAACGGCCGCCGTCACGACCAATCGCATCCGTAACGGAGCGATGCCAAGGCGTGGCGCGGCGCGGATTTTCCACCGAAACGGTTCCATGACACTTCGTTAAATATCGCCCGGCCAGACCGACTCGCCTGCACTGTAGCGAGGTCGAAAGGTCTGAAATGCCGAACGAAATTCCCATCGCCGTGGTTGCCGCCACGCTGCTTGCCGCGGCCGCCCCGGCGCACGCCGCCGGTCCGCTCGAAGTCGCCAGCGACGTGCGCGTCGAACAGCGCGTCGGCGCGCCCGACGGCACGACGCGTGTCGTCCTGGTTTCCCCCAAGCATGTCGTGCCGGGCGACCGCATCGTCTTCACGTTGCGCTATCGCAACACCGGGGTGCAGCCGCTCGGCGATGTCGTGCTGGCCAATCCGGTGCCGCGCGGCATCGCCTATCGCGCGCCGGTGCCCGGCACGCCCGAACCCGAAGTCTCGGTCGACGGGCACTCTTATGGGCCGCTCGCCGGCCTGCGCATCGGCAACCGCGCGGCGCTGCCCGACGACGTCGTCGCGGTCCGCTGGCGGCTCGCACGGCCGCTCGCGCCGCGCGCTACTGGCACGTTCGCTTTTCAAGGAGGGGTAAAATGATCCGGTTTCGTCATCTCGTTCTCACCGGCACCGCGCTGTTCGCCGTCGCCGGCACCGCGCACGCGCAGAACACCGTCGCGGGCACGATCATCAGCAACCAGGCGCAGGCGACCTATACCGTCAACGGCTCCGCGCAGACCACCAATTCCACCACCGCCACCTTCGTGGTCGACCGCAAGGTCAATTTCACGCTGGTGACCGACCAGGCGGCGAACACGCAAGTCAATATCGGCCAGACCAACGCCGTGACGACCTACCGGCTGACCAACACCACCAACGGCACGCAGGATTTCCTGCTCGATCCCGACCAGAGCGGCCTGTCGGCCGGCGTGCTGCCCGGCACCGACAATTTCGACGTCACCAACATGCGCGCGTTCGTCGACAGCAACGGCAACGGCGTGTACGATGCCGGCGTCGATACCGCCACCTTCGTCGACGAACTCGCGCCCGATGCGTCGGTCACCGTGTTCATCGTCGCCGACATTCCCAACCAGGCGAACGCCAACCTCGCCTTCGTCTCGCTGCACGTCACCGCGGCGGCCGGCGGGGCGACGGGGACGAAGGGCGCGGCGCTGGTCGCGACCGACCTCAACGTGCTGAACGCCGATAACGAGGTGGACATCGTCTTCGCCGACAACGATTCGGACGGTGCGTTCCCCGGCGACACCGCGCGCAACGGGCAGGCGCGGGTCTATGCCGCCTATGAAGTCGGCACGCACGCGATCACGCTCGATTTCGTCAAGACGTCGCGCGTGGTGTCGGACGGGATCAACGGCCTCAACCCCCGCGCCATCCCCGGCGCGGTGGTCGAATATTGCCTGACGGTGCGCAACCAGACGCTGCTGACCGCCGCGACCGGCCTGACGCTGACCGACGTGGTGCCGGCCAACACGACCTATGTGCCGGGGTCGATCACCCTGGGCGACGTGGGCCTGCTGGGGGCGTGCATCCTCAACCCGGTCGCGGTGGCGGACAGTACGGCGTATAATGGATCGACCCGTACCGTGACGGCGGCGATCGGCACGCTGGCCGGCGGCCTGTCGAAGAGTGTCGCCTTCCGCGTGACGGTCAACTGAGGCGGATCGATCGGGGGCGGGGCGATGCGCTGGATCGTGCGGCTGGCGGCGGCGGCGCTGCTGCTGCTTGCCGGGCAGGCGGTGGCGCAGACGCAGGTGAGCAACACCGCGACGCTGACCTATGCCAGCGAACGCGGGCCGGGGACGCTTACCTCCAACACCGTGACGTTCACGGTCGAGCGGATCCAGCCGGTGGCGGAACCCGTGCCGATCCCGGTGCCGGTGCCGATCACGATGCTGCTGACGATGACGGCGTCGGTGCGCGAGGCATCGGCGGGGGACGCGGTCGAGTATCGCCTGACGCTGACCAATCGTGACGCCGACGCGGCGCAGCCGCATATCGTCGTCACCGTGCCGCCGGGCCTGCATTATGTCGGTGGATCGGTGCGCGGCGTCGACGGCGTCACGGTGCGCGGCGGGACGCTCGATCTGGCGCTGCCGTCGCTTGCCGGCGGCGCGTCGATCGAGCTGCGCTTCACCGCGACGGTCACGCCCGATGCGATGCCGGGCGACTTGCTGGCCAGCGCCGTCGCGCTGCTCGGTCCGTCGCCGGTCAGCAACCAGGCTGCGGCGGCGGTGCGGGTGCGCGCGCCGCTGTTCACCGATGCGATGACGATCGTCGGGCGCATCACCGCGGCACCATGCGGCACGCCCGAGCGCGACCGGCGCGGCGTCGCGGGGGTCCGGCTGTTGCTCGAAAACGGCCTGTACGTCGCGACCGACCGCGACGGCATGTTCCATCTCGAAGGCGTGAAACCGGGCCGCCATGTCGTGCAGATCGACCTGGCCAGCCTGGGCGGGCGCTACACCCCGGAATTATGTGCCGACGACACGCAGTCGGCCGGCAGCGCGACCTCGCGCTTCGTCGAGGCGCAGGGGGGCGGGGTGCAGCGCGTCGATTTCCGGCTACGCGAGACCGGCGTGGCGACCGCGGCCGACCCGGCCCCGCCGCGCCTCGACGACGCGACCGCGGCGGGCGACCGCGACTGGCTGCGCGAGGTGACATCGCGAGAGACTGGACCGGGCGAGACTGGACCGGGCGAGACTGGACCGGGCGAGACTGGGCCGGGCCAGACTGGACCGGGCCAGACTGGACCGGGCCAGACTGGGCCGGGCCAGACTGGGCCGGGCGTGGCGATCCTGTTTCCCGGCCCCGACTACAATCCCCGTGCGCCGGTGACGCGCGTCGTCGTCGCGCATCTGCCGGGACAGCGCGTCGCCTTGCGCGTGAACGACGTCGCGGTCGATCCGCTCAGTTTCGACACGACCGATCTCGACGCCAGGCGCGGCGTCGCGGTGTCGCGCTGGACCGGGCTCGCGCTGCGGCCCGGCGCGAACCGGATCGTCGCGCGCGTGCTCGGCGCGGACGGCACGCTGGTGCAGCAAGTCGAGCGGATCGTCACGGTGGCGGGCATCCCGGCGCGCGCCACGCTCGATCCGGCGCACAGCCGCTTGCTGGCGGATGGCCGCACGCGCCCGCTGGTCGCGCTGCGCGTGGTCGACGGGGCGGGGCGGCCGGTGCGCGACGGCACGCTGCTGCGCTTCGCGGTCGCGGCACCCTATGAAGCGGCGCGCGATACCGATCTCGACCAGCGCCGCGCGATCGAGGGCCAGGCCCGCGACGTGTCGGCGCGCGTGACCGGCGACGACGGGCTCGCTTATGTCGCGCTGGAGCCGACCACCAAGGCGGGCGCGGTGCGGCTGACGGTCGCGCTCGGCACCGACCGGAGCAGCCCGCCCGCCGAGATCCGCGCGTGGCTGGCGGCGGCGGTGCAGGATTGGGTGATGGTCGGTTTCGCGGAAGGGACGGTCGGCCACGACCTGCTCGCCCGCCACCGCGAGCGCGGCACGCCGGTGGACGGCCGCGTCGCTTTCTATGCCAAGGGCCGGATCAAGGGATCGTGGCTGCTCACCATCGCCTATGACAGCGACCGCCTGCGCGAGCGCGGCGCGGTGTCGCGCGGCGGCGTGGACCCGGACCGCTATTACACCGTCTATGGCGACGCCTCGCGGCAAGGCGAGGATGCCAGCGGCGGCGGCACGCTCTACCTCCGGCTCGAACGGCGCGACGCCTATGTCCTGTTCGGCGATATCGAAACGGGGTTCGGCGACACGCAATTGCTGCGCTATCTGCGGCAGGTCGACGGGGTGAAGGCGGCGTATGAAGGCGCGTGGCTGCGCGCCAGCGGATTCGTCGCGCGGCCGTCCTCGGGCCATGTCCGCGACGAACTGCGCGGCGGCGGGATCACCGGGCCGTACCGCCTGTCGACGCGCGGGATCGTGCCCGACAGCGACCTGGTGACGATCGAAGTGCGCGACCGCGTGCGCAGCGAGCGGATCGTGTCGCGGCGCGTGCTGACGCGCTACATCGATTACGATCTCGACCGCGACGCCGGCACGCTGCGCTTCCGCGAGCCGTTGCTGTCGCGCGATCTCGACCAGAATGCGGTGTTCGCGATCGTCGAGTACGAGACCGACGGGCCGGGCGGCGGCAAGACCATCGCGGGCGGACGGGTCTCGGTCACGCGCGGGCGGATCGAGGCGGGCGGATCGGTGCTGCGCGACGAGGGATATGGCGACGCGACCGTCATCGGCGGCGACGTGAAGGTGCGCGTCGGCGATACGACCGTGCTGCGCGGCGAAATCGCGGCGGGCGGGCGCGGCGGGCTGGGCGCTGGCACCGCCTATCTCGCGGAGGTCGAGCATCACGACGCCGCGCTCGACCTGCTCGCTTATGTGCGGCAGCAGGATGCCGGGTTCGGTGTCGGGCAGCAGAATGCGGTCGAGGCGGGGACGCGCAAGATCGGCGTGGATGCGCGCGCCGTCCTCGCGGCGCGGACGATCCTGACCGCGAGCGGCTGGACGCAGACGCTGCTCGACGGATCGGCGACGCGCTCCTCCGCCGAGGCGCGGATCGAACAGGTGCGCGACAGCGGATCGATCTTCCTCGGCGGGCAGTTCGCGGTCGAGCAGGTCGCGGGCGCGGCCGACCGCCGGTCGCGGCTGCTCAAGCTCGGCGGCAGCCGGGTGCTGGCCGGCGGCGCGCTGGTGCTGTCGGGCGAGACGCAGATCGGGTCGAGCGAGGGCAGCGCCGCCTTTCCGCTGCGCCAGCGGATCACCGCCGCCTACCGCCTGATCCCGGCGGTGCGGCTGGTCGGCGGGTATGAAGTGACCTCGGGCGGGCCGCAGGACGGCGCGACCGCGCAGGCCGGGCTCGACCTCGCGCCGTGGAGCGGGGCGAGCGTGACGGGGACGCTCAACCGCCGCGTCGGCAGCGAGGACCAGGCGCGGCTGTTCGCGGTCTACGGCATCGACCAGAGCGTGACGCTGGGCAGTCGCTGGCGGCTCAACATGACGGTCGATGCAAGTTCCACGCTGGCCGGGCGCGGCGGGGTGGCGGCGCTGCCCGACCCGTTCGGCGCCGGGCCGACCGAGGATTTCACCGCCGCCACGCTCGGCGCGACCTACCGCGCGACGCGCTGGTCGTGGACCGGGCGGCTCGAATGGCGCACGTCGACCGCGGCGTCGCGGCTGGGCCTGACCAGCGCGGTGCTGCGCGCGCTGGGCGAGGGGCGGACGCTGGCGGCGAGCATCAGGGCGTATCGCAGCACCGCGGCAAACGGGAAGGTGTCGGATTACGCCAGCACCGATCTCGCGCTCGCGTGGCGGCCGCCGACCAGCCGCTGGTCGGTGCTCGACCGGCTGGAAGTGCGCTATCGGCGCGGCGACGTGGCGCTCGGCGCGGCGAGCGACACCGGCTTCGACGCGAGCGAGACGACGCGAATCGTCAACAACCTCGCGGTCGATTACCGCACGGCGCCCGATGGCGGGCGCGGGTTCGAGGCATCGCTCTATTACGGCGCGAAATATGTCGCGGGCGCTGCCGCCACGGTCATCGACGTGACCGGCATCGCGGTGCGTCGGGGCCTCACCTCCCGGCTCGACATCGGGATGCAGGCGTCGGTCGCGCATGGCTGGACGGCGAAGACGCTGGCCTACAGCATCGGGCCGTCGCTTGGCGTCTCTCCGGCGAAGGGCGTGTGGATCAGTTGCGGCTACAATCTGTCGGGTTTCCACGATGCCGATTTCTCGGCGGCGACCTATACGCGGCGCGGGCCGTTCCTGACCTTGCGGATCAAATTCGACCAGACCAGCATCGGGCTCGGCCGATGAAGCGCCTCGCCTTGCTGTTATGCTGCGTGGCGGCCCCGGCGGCGGCGGCGAGCCTGACCATCGCCAAGTCGTGCACGCTGGTCGCCGACCAGATCAACGCGGTCAACCCGCGCGCGATCCCCGGCGCGACGCTCGATTATGCGCTGACCGTCACCAATCCGGTCGGCAACGCGCTGACGCCGGTGCAGGCGGTGGTGATCGCCGATCCGATCCCCGCGTCGCTGAAGCTGCGCGTCGCGGATTATGCCGCCGGCACCGGGCCGGTGCAGTTCACCGATGGCGGGCTGCTCGGGCTCGGGCTGCTCAATGGCGGGCTGACCTACACTTATGGCGGGCTGACCAGCACGACCGACGGGCTGGAATTCTACGACGGCACGAGTTGGGCGTACCAGCCGCATGACGACGGCACGGGATACGATCCGAGAGTGCGCGGCGTGCGCGTGACGATGACGGGAACGCAGACGGCGGGCGGGTCGTTCCGGCTGCGCTACCGCGTGCAGGTGCGATAGCGGGGGGTCAGGGGTCGACGATGCTGGCGACGACGCTGCGCGTCCGGCGATCGACCGACCACAGCTTGCCGCGTTCGACCGGATCCCAGGCGAAGGCCTGCCCGGCGGTGGGCAGCGGGATCGTCGCGACATGGTCGAGGATCGTCCCGGCCTCGGGCAGGCGCATCGCATAGAGTTCCGGCCGGTCGTGCCCGGTGACGTACAGCAGGCCGTCCGCGCCCCAGGAGCCGCCGGAAGTGCTCATCGGCGCGAACAGGGCGAGCACGTCCTCGGGAAAATGCCACGAGCGCAGCAGGCGGAATTGCCCGTCCAGTTCCATCACCAGCGTCCAGCGATGGTCGTGCCCCGGCTCGCCGCCATGCGCGGGCGGGTCGTAATTGGCGAAGCCGGCGAACCACGTCCGGCCGCGCCGCTCGATCCAGGTGAGCGAGCCGGGCATCGGCGGCAGCGCGACGCTGCGGACGTGGCGCAGCGTCGCGGTATCGAAGAATTCCACCACGCTGGCCATCGGCACCGACGGATGGTTGGACGCCGCGCACACCAGCGCGGCGCCGTCGACGACGCACGAATTCATGTGCGGATAGCGCGCCGGGCTGCCCTCCCAATGCGCGACGCGGCGGCCGGTCGCCTTGTCGTACTTGCCGATGCGATCGTTGCCGATCGCGTAGAAATGGCGCCCGTCGACCGCGACGCCCTGCTTGGCTTCCTCGGCCGGGAAGCGTGCGACCTCGCGTGCCGCCGCGCGGATCGGCACGGCGGCGGCGGCGGGGGCGGGGGCGGGGACGGCGGCAGGCGGCGGCGGCGCGGCGTCCTGCGCCACGCCGATCGCGGGGGCGAGCAAGCTTGCGAGCAGGAAGGCGAAGCGCATCAGAACTTGGCCGACAGGCCGGCATAATAAGTGCGGCCATAGCGTTCGTTCTGGATCAGCCAGTCGGGGTTGCCGGCCTGATATTGCCGGGTCGGTTCGTCGGTCAGGTTCTGCGCCTCGAAGAACACCCGCACGCCGCGCAGCAATCCCACGCTCGCCTTGGCGTCGAGACGGCGCAGGTCGTTGTTATACTGGTCGTTATAATCGGGCGTGCCGATCGCCAGCAGCGACTTGCCGGTGTTGTGATAGGCCACCGACGCCTCCAGCGGGCCCTTCTGGTAGAACAGTTCGGCGCCGTAGAGGTAATCGGACTGGCTCGGGAAGGTCGAGGTACGCCCGGTCGGCAAGCGCAGCGAAGAACCGGTGAGCGTCGCGTTCACCTGGAGGCCGAAGCCCGACAGCAGCCCCGGCAGGAAGGTGAATTGCTGCTGATATTGCGCCTCGATGCCGACGATGTCGCCCTTCACCGCGTTGAACGGCTGCGTGATCGTCAGCGTCGGATAGGACACGCCGTTATAGACCGTGTTGCGCAGCACCGTCCCCTGGCTGAAGATCGGGTTCTTGATGAACTTGCCGAACACGCCGACGCTGAGCAGGCCGCCGCGCGCGAAATACCATTCGGCGGTCGCATCGAGACTGTCGGCGCGGTATGGTTTCAGCGCCGGATTGCCGAGCGAGACCGCCGCGTTGATCGTGTCGATCGTCCCGCCGGGCGAGAGCGTGCTGTATTCCGGCCGCCCGATGCTGCGCGAATAGGCCAGGCGGAACACGGTGGTCGACGACGGCGTGATCCGCGCGATCAGCGACGGCAGGAAATCGTCGTAGCGGTTGCTGGCGCTGGTCGGCAGGACGGTGCTGCCCTGCAAGCGATAGCCGGTGATATCCAGCGAGGTATGTTCGTAGCGGATGCCGGGCGTGATCGTGACCGTGCCGAACGTCAGATTGGCCATGGCATAGGCCGCCGCGACGTTCTCGGTCAGCGAGAAGTCGGAGATCGTCGCGTTGGTCAGCGTCGTCGCCGCGTCGATCGGGATCAGCGCGCCGCCGAGATTGGCCGCCGTGAACGCTTTCAGCGCAGCGATGTCGAAGGTCGGGCTGTTGACGAAGCATCGGTCGGTGTTCTGGCTGTCGGGATGGACGCAGACCGCCGGTCCGCCGAGCCCGTACTGGCCGAGCGTGAAGCGGTTGGCCGCCGCCGACGCGCGGGCATAGACGGTATTGTCCTGGTCGAACGTGCGCCTGGTGTTGCGGTATTTCGCGCCGATTTTCAGAAAGTTGCCGCCGCCCAGATCGTAGCTGCCGTCGATCTTGCCCTGCCGGATCTGCTCGGTGTTGAGCTGGTGCGAATAGGTATATTGGCGGAACTGCAACTGGTTGGCGGTGCATTCCGAGACCGGGGTGGCGGTGTAGACCTGGTTGGAGAAGTCGAAATTGACCGTGCCGGGGTTGCAGCGGAACTGCCAGATCGGGAAATTGTCGAGCGTCTCGTTGCGGCTGTACGCGCCCTCGTAATCGAGCTTGAGCTTGCCGAACTCGCTCGATCCGCCGACGATGCCGGTGGCGAGCCATTTCGCCTTGTAATCGAGCCGCAGGTCTTCGCGCCGCTCCGGCCCCGAGCCGGTGGCCGTGCCGGTCAGGCCGTCGGGATTGAGCGTGAATGTGGGCAGGAAAGTGGTCGGGGATGTACCGGTGATCGCGGTGGTCGCGAAATCCAGGCGGTAGCGCGGGCGAATCTCGTCTTCGGTGAACTTGGAATAGACACCGCGGACGAAGAAGGTCTGGGTGGCGCTCGGCCGCCAGTCGAACGATCCGCTGCCGGCGATGCGTTTGCGGTCGAGCGAATATTCGGTATATTTGATGTTGTCGGGCACGCCGCCGCGCGCGAAGCGGGCATCGGGGCGCCAATTGTCGGGGTAGAAGCCCTCGCTGACGAAATCGCGGTCGGAATAGCTGCCGCCAAGTACGAGGCCGAACTGGTCGTCGGCGCCGAAGCGTTTCGCGACGCTCAGGTCGCCGGCATAGGGCACCTTGCCGTTGAGCTCCTGATAGCCCGCCTTGGCGCTGCCCGCGATCGAGAAGCGCTGCTTGAAGTCGAACGCCGTCTGCGTGACGAGATTGACCGTCCCGCCGATCCCCTGGCCGTCCATGTCGGCGGTCTTGACCTTGGAAATCTCGACGCGGTTGAGCAATTGCCCCGACACGATGTCGAGCGGCAGCGAGCGCGTCGTGCCGTCCGGGTTGCCGATCTCGATGCCGTTCAGCGTATAATTGTTGAGGTTCGACGGCACACCGCGAATCGCGACGTAGCGGCCCTCGCCCTGATCGTAGGTGACGCCGACGCCGGGCAGATGCTCGATCACCTCGGCGACATTGCGGTCGGGCAAGCGGCCGATATCGTCGGCGGCGGCCACGTCGAGCACGCCGATCGCCTCGCGTTTCAAGTCGATCGCGCGCTGCTGGCTGGCGCGCTGGCCGGTGACGACAATGTCCCCGCCTTGCGTGGCGGGGTCGGCGGCCGAGGTCGGCGCGATCTGCGCTCGCGCGGCGGTGGCGATGCTCAGCGCGGCGAGCGACGCGCTCCAGCGCAGGACGATATCGGTGCGGTTCATCTGATCCCCCCCTTGTACAAGCGCCGATGCCAGGCGCCGCTGTGATGCGCGGCTGCTCGCCGCCCTGATGACGGCCGGTCTCTTCGATGACAATTATTACGCGGTGATGACCCGCAAGAGCCTGACCGCGCCCCGTCCGGCCGGGGATCGCCCCGCCGACGCCGCCTGGTTCACACCGTGACCTGCTCGCCCAGTTCCAGCACCTTTCCCGGGGGGATCTTCAGGAAATCGGTCGGGTCGCTGGCGTTGCGTTGCAGGAACATGAAGATGCGGTCCTGCCACAGCGGCATGCCCTGGTCGGCGGCGGGCTTGATCGTGTTGCGGCCGATGAAATAGCTGGTCTTGGCCGGGTTGAGCGACTTCCTGTACTGCGCCGCCTCGAAGCCGAGATCGCGCGGCACGTCGGGCGATTCCATGAAGCCGTAGGTCAGCACCACCACCGAGAAATTGTCGTCGACCCGGCGGATCTCGGCGCGGTCCCCGGGCTCGACGCTCGGCCGGTCGGCGGTGCGGATGCTGACGATCAGGTTCTTCTCGTGCAGCACCTTGTTGTGCTTGAGGTTGTGGAGCAGCGCGCCGGGCGCGCTGTCGGGGTTGGCGGTCAGGAACACCGCCGTGCCCTCGACCCGTTCGGGCGGCCGCTTGGCGAGCGCGGTGGCGAGGTCGATCAGCGGAATGCTCTGGCGCTGTTCGAACGCGCGCACGATGCTGCGCCCGCGATTCCAGGTGTAGATGATCAGGCCGATCCACGCCGCCACCGCCAGCGGCACCCAGCCGCCCTCGACCACGCGCAGGATGTTCGCGCCGAAGAAGATCAGGTCCAGCGTCAGGAACGGCGCGATCACCGCCAGCGCGAGCGGCCGGCCCCAGTTCCAGCGGTGCCGCGCGACGATATAGGCGAGGCAGGTCGTCACCACCATCGTGCCGGTCACCGCGATGCCGTACGCCGCCGCCATCGCCGAGGAAGTGCGGAACTGGACGACCAACACCAGCACGCCGGCCAGCAGCAGCCAGTTGATCGACGGCAGATAGATCTGCCCGGCCTGCGTCGCCGAGGTCTGGCGGATGCGCAGGCGCGGCAGCAGGCCGAGCTGGATCGCCTGTTGCGTCAGCGAAAAGGCCCCGGTGATGACCGCCTGGCTGGCGATCACCGTCGCCAGCATCGCCAGCGCGATCAGCCACGGGCGCAGGCCGTCCGGCGCCATCAGGAAGAACCAGTCCTGGTCCCCCGCGAACGGCTTGCCCGCCGCGGTCGCCGCCTCCAGCGCGCGCAGCGCGAACGCGCCCTGGCCGAGATAGTTGAGGATCAGCGCGGGGAACACCAGGGCGAACCAGCCGATGCGGATCGGCAAGCGCCCGAAATGGCCCATGTCGGCGGTCAGCGCCTCGGCCCCGGTCACGGTCAGGAACACCGCGCCCAGCACGAACAGCCCGATCACGCCGTGCTGCGCGAGGAACAGCGCGCCGTAATGCGGCGAGAAGACGCGCAGGATCGAAAGTTCGTCGGCGATGTGCCACAGCCCGAGCCCGCCGATCGCGAAGAACCACGCGATGCACACCGGCCCGAACAGCGACGACACGCGCGCGGTGCCGTGGCTCTGGATGAAGAACAAGGCGACGAGGATGGCGATCGTCACCGCCAGGATCGTGTTGGTGTCGAACAGGCCGCTCATCGCCGGGATCGTCTTCAGTCCCTCGACCGCCGACAGCACCGACAGCGCCGGCGTGATGATCGCATCGCCGTAGAACAGCGCCGCCCCGCTCGCGCCGAGCACCAAGGCGATCAGCGAGCGGCGGCCCAGCGCGCGGCGCGCCAGCGCGGTCAGCGCCAGCACGCCGCCCTCGCCCTGATTGTCCGCGCGCATCAGGAAGATGACGTATTTGACGGTAACGACCAGGATCAGCGACCAGATGGCGAGGCTCAGCACGCCCAGGATCTCGCTCGGGTCGACGCCGTCCGCGCCGGTCAGCTTGAGCGCCTCGCGAAAGGCGTAGAGCGGGCTGGTGCCGATATCGCCGAACACCACGCCGATCGCGCCGATCGTCAGCGCGATCATCGCGGGGTGCGGCGTATGCGACGTGGGCGAGTCGGAGGCAGAGGACATGGGGGGGTGAGCGACCTGCCGGGGGAGACGGCGCGCTTTACGCGTGCGGGGCGCCGGCGCAAAGCGCTTTGTTGCGGCACGGCAAGGCATTGATCCGCCGTTGATCTGTCGCGCCGGGCGGGGCATAGGCGGGGCATGGTTCCCTTTTCGTTCGCCGGTCACGATTTGCTTGCGCTGCGCAGCGGCGCGCTGTTCTGGCCGGCGCGCGCGGCGTTGCTCGTCGCCGATCTGCATTTCGAGAAAGCGAGCTGGTTCGCCAAGGGGGGCCAGATGCTGCCGCCCTACGATACGCTGGCGACGCTGGCCGATCTGGCGCTGCTGGTCGAGGCCACGGCCGCGCGCGAAGTGTGGTGTCTCGGCGACAGTTTCCATGACGATGCCGGGTGCGAGCGCCTGCCGGCGGAAGCGCAGGCGCGGTTACGGGCGCTGACCTCGGCGACCGACTGGACATGGATCACCGGCAACCATGATGCAGACATGCCCGATCATTGCGGCGGCGCGGTCGCGGGCGAGGCGGTGGTCGACGGGCTGGTGCTGCGTCACGAAGCGTCGCGGCAGGAGGTTCGGCCGGAACTGTCGGGGCATTTCCACCCCAAATTGCGGCTGCGCGTGCGCGGGCGAAACGTCGCGCGGCGCTGTTTCGTCGCGACGCCGACCAAGCTGATCCTGCCGGCGTTCGGCGCGCTGACCGGGGGCCTGGATGCAGGCCATCCCGAGATCGTCCGCGCGGTCGGGCCGGGGGCGGAGGCGCTGGTGCCGGTCGAGGATCGGCTGCTGCGCTTCCGGGTGGCGGCTTGAGACTTTCACAAGAAACCGTCACCCGTATTCGTTACGGGGTCCATCGTGCCGCGAAGTCGGTGATCACCACCAGGCGGGTGGAAAGCCGCTTGGTGGACCCCGGAACGAGTCCGGGGTGACGCCCACCAGGAAGGACGAGGTCGATCCGCTCTCAGCTCGCCGCCGTCGCCAGCGCCGGGAAACCCGCCTTGAACGCCGCGACCTTGGGCTTGTCGAAAGTCGTGATGTACGGATGGTTCGGGTTCCGGTCGTAGAAATTCTGGTGATAGTCCTCGGCCGGGAAAAACGCGCCGGTCTCGATCTTCGTCACGATCGGCTTGGCAAAGACGTGCGCTTGGCCGAGCTGCGCGATGTACGCCGTCGCCACGCCGCGCTGCGCCGCGGTCTGCGGGAAGATCGCCGAGCGATAACTGGTGCCCGAATCCGGCCCCTGGCGGTTCAGTTCGGTCGGGTCGTGCGCGACCGAGAAATAAACGCGCAGCAGCGTCGCGTAAGAGACTTTGGCGGGATCGTAGACGATGCGGACCGCCTCGGCATGGCCGGTCGACTCGCTGGAAACGGCGTCGTAGCTCGCGGTGGCGCGGGTGCCGCCGGCATAGCCCGCGGTCACCTTGCTCACGCCCTTCACATGCTCGAACACCGCTTCCATGCCCCAGAAGCAGCCGCCCGCGAATACCGCGACCTGGCTGCCGCTGGCGGTGACGTCGACCTTGGCGGCGGGGATCGGCACCGCACGCTCGGCCTGCGCCGCGCCGCCGCCCAGGGCATAGAGCGCGATGCCGGCGATGGCGGCGGTGATCAGGACGGGCTTGTACATTAAGCGGCCTCTCGTGGTTCGACGGCAGCTACGCGCCGCCATGCGCCATGGATGTCGGTACGCGTCAGTGCCGCTTCAACCCGCGCACGCGGTGCCAGATGTAGAAAGCGACCGCGCCGACCAGCATCACGGCGATCACCGCGTCGGCGCTGTGGAACGCGGCCTTCATTGCCGGGCTGGCGTTCCACTGGTCGCCGAGCTTCATGCCGGCCCAGGCGAGGCCGAAGCACCACGGCCACGAGCCGATGAAGGTGTAGAGGTGGAACGGTACAAGCGGCATCCGCGCGACGCCCGCCGGAAAGGCGATGAACGAGCGGATCACCGGCAGCAGCCGCCCGATCAGCACCGCGATGCTGCCGAAGCGCGCGAAGAAGCGGTCGGCGGCGTCGAGCTCGCCCGGGCCGATCAGCACGTAGCGGCCCCAGCGTTCCGCCACCGGCCGCCCGCCGCGCTTGCCGATCTCGTATGCCACGATCGAGCCGAGGTTGCAGCCGATCGCGCCGGCGGTCGCCGCCAGATACAGGTCGAAGCGCCCGGTCGAGACGAGATAGCCGGCGAACGGCATGATGATCTCGGACGGGAGCGGGATGCATGCCGATTCGATCGCCATCAGCAGCACGATGCCGAGATACCCGCCCCCGGAAATGACGCCGATGGTGAAGGTGGCGAGGACAGCGAGGATTTTTTCGATCATGGGCGGGTGCTTTGCCTCGGGGTGGGGGCAAGGGCTAGAGAAAATCCTTCCGTGCTCATCATCCTTCCCCGGCGGAGGCCGGGGCCCAGCCGCCGAGGTCGTCGTAACGGAGCGTTGCGCTCACCATATGAACGCGTGCCACCGGGCCCCTGCCTTCGCCGGGGAAGCAAAGAAGGGTAAAGCGGGCGAATGAACGACACCGACAAGCGCCTCGCCGCGCTCGCTGCCGTGGCGGAGGTACGCCCCGGCATGATCGTCGGCCTCGGCACCGGCTCGACCGCCGCCTTCGCGATCGCGGCGCTGGGTGTGAAGGTGTGCGCCGGGCTGGCGATCCGCGCGGTCGCCACCAGCCTCGCGACCGAAACCGCCGCGCGCGCGGCGGGCATCGCGCTGATCGACTTGCCCGCGCGGATCGACCTGGCGATCGACGGGGCCGACGAGATCGACGGCGAGCTGCGCGCGGTCAAGGGCGCCGGCGGGGCGATGCTGCGCGAGAAGGTGGTTGCCGCCGCCGCCACGCGGATGATCGTCATCGCCGACGGATCGAAGCGGGTCGCCGCGATCGGTGCGGCGACAATTCCCGTCGAAGTCCTGCCGTTCGCCGCCGCCTTCGTCGCCGCGCGACTCGAATCGCTCGGCGGCGCGCCCGTCTTGCGCGCCGGTTTCGTCAGCGATCAGGGCAATGCGATCCTCGATTGTCGTTTTCTCCGCGGCGTGGATCATGCCCGGCTGGCGGCGGAAATCGCCGCGATTCCGGGGGCTTTGGGGCACGGCCTGTTCCTCGACGAGGTCGACGCCGCCTATATCGCGACCGCCGGAGTCGTTACGCGACTGGAACGCGCGCGTTCCAGCGCTTAAGGCCGCGAGCGAATATCGCCGGAAAGAGCAACCCGACCGGCGCGCGAGCGTTCAGCGACCACAATACGAGGCGAACCCCCTTCATGGCCGATACCGACACCCAGACCGAGTCCGACCCGGCGGGGCTGCACGAGGATGGCACCCTCGCGCGGCTGACGATCGACACCATCCGCACGCTCGCGATGGATGCGGTGCAAAAGGCCAATTCGGGCCACCCCGGCACGCCGATGGCGATGGCGCCGGTCGGCTACACGCTCTGGTCGCAGTTCCTGCGCTACGATCCCGCGACGCCCGACTGGCCCAATCGCGACCGCTTCGTGTTGTCGGTCGGCCATGCCTCGATGCTGCTCTACGCGCTGCTGCACCTCGCCAAGGTCGAGGAAATCGATGCGGACGGCAGGAAATCGGGCCAGGCGGCGGTCAGCCTGACGGATATCGAGAATTTCCGGCAGATCGGCTCGAAGACTCCGGGCCATCCCGAATATCGCCACACCACCGGCGTGGAGACCACCACCGGCCCGCTGGGGCAGGGCTGCGGCAATTCGGTCGGCATGGCGATCGCCGAGCGCTGGCTCGCGGCGCGCTACAACAAGCCCGATCACACCCTGTTCGACCATGACGTGTACACGCTCGCCGGCGACGGCGACATGATGGAGGGCGTCAGCCAGGAAGCGGCGAGCCTCGCCGGCCATCTCCGCTTGAGCAATTTGTGCTGGATCTACGACAGCAACCATATCACGATCGAGGGCAAGACCGGCCTGACCTTTGACGAGGATGTCGGCAAGCGCTTCGAGGGCTATGGCTGGAAGGTCGTGCATGTCGACGACGCCAACGATTGTGCCGCGTTGGCTGACGCGTTCGCCACCTTCCGCGCGACCGAAGACCGGCCGACATTGATCGTCGTCCATTCGGTGATCGGCTATGGCAGCCCGATCGCCGGCACGTCCAAGGCGCATAGCGACGCGATGGGCGATGCGGTGATCGCCGAGACCAAGCGCGCTTATGGCTGGCCCGAGGACAAATCGTTCTACGTCCCCGACGGCGTGGTCGAGCATTTCCACGGCGCGATAGCCGGTCGCGGCCGCCCGGCGCGCGAGGCATGGGAGGCGACGCGCGCGCGCTACCGCACCGCGCATCCCGAACTTGCCGCCGAACTTGATGCCCTGCTGTCCGATACGTTGCCCGATGGCTGGGACGCCGACATTCCGGTGTTCGAGCCCGACGCCAAGGGCCTCGCCAGCCGCGATGCCGCCGGCAAGGTGCTCAACGCGATCGTGCCCAGGGTGCCATGGCTGCTCGGCGGCTCGGCCGATCTCGCGCCGTCGACCAAGACCGACATCAAGGGCGGCGCCTCGTTCGAGCCCGGCAGCTATGACGGCGTGAACTTCCATTTCGGCGTGCGCGAACACGGCATGGGTGCGGTGGTCAACGGCATGACGCTGTCGCACCTGCGCGGCTACGGCTCGACCTTCTTCGTTTTCCTGGATTACATGCGCCCGCCGGTGCGCTTGTCGGCGCTGATGGAGATCGGCGCGGTGTGGATCTTCACGCACGATTCGATCGGCGTGGGTGAGGACGGCCCGACGCACCAGCCGATCGAGCAGCTCGCCATGCTGCGCGCGACGCCGGGGATCGACACGATCCGCCCCGGCGACGCCAATGAAGCAGCGGCGGCGTGGCGGGCGATCCTCAAGGAAGGCGATCATCCGACCGCGCTGGTGCTGTCGCGCCAGGCGCTGCCGACGCTCGACCGCAGCAGATATGCCAGCGCCGACGGCCTCGAACAAGGCGGCTATGTGCTGGCCGACAGCGACGATCCGCAAGTCATCCTGATCGCTACCGGCTCCGAAGTGTCGCTTGCCGTCGCGGCATACGAACAGCTTGATGGCGAGGGCATCGCCGCGCGCGTCGTCTCGATGCCGAGCTGGTTCCGCTACGAGCGCCAGTCCGATGCCTATAAGGAAAGCGTGTTGCCCAAGGCGATCACGGCGCGCATCTCGATCGAGATGGCGAGCGAGATCGGGTGGGACCGCTATGTCGGGCTGGAGGGCAAGGCGATCAGCATGGCGACGTTCGGTGCCTCCGCGCCGATCGCCAAGCTGGCCGACAAGTTCGGCTTCACGGTGGAGAAGGTCGTGCAAGTCGCCAAATCCGTGCTGGAGACCAAGTGATGGGCCGTCTGAACGATCTCGCAGCATTGGGGCAGGCGGTGTGGCTCGACTTCGTCGACCGCAAGTTCCTGGCCGAGGGCGGCTTGCAGAAGCTGGTCGAGGAGGACGGGCTGACCGGCGTCACCTCCAACCCCTCGATCTTCGAAAAGGCGATGGGCCACGGCGATGCGTATGACGCGGAACTGGCGGCCTATGACGCGTCCAACCCGGACGCGCCGACGATCGACCGCTACGAGCATCTGGCGATCCTCGACATTCAGGCGGCGGCGGATACGCTTCGTCCGGTCTATGACCGGCTCGACGCCAGGGACGGCTATGTCAGCCTGGAGGTTTCGCCTTATCTCGCCAACGACACCGATGCGACGATCGCCGAGGCACGGAAATTATGGGCGGCGGTCGCCCGGCCCAATCTCATGATAAAGATTCCCGGCACGCCGGCGGGCATCCCCGCGATCGCCGCGACGATCGACGCCGGGATCAACGTCAACGTCACGCTGTTATTCTCGCAAAGCGCGTATCGGGCGGTGGCCGAGGCCTATGTCGCCGGCCTCGAAAAGCGCCAGACGCGGGGCGAGCCGATCGACCGCATCGCCAGCGTCGCCAGCTTCTTCGTCAGCCGGATCGATGCGAAGATCGACGACAAGATCGATGCCCTTCTCAAAGCCGGGGGCGTCAGCGGCGAGGATGCCAAGGCGCTGAAAGGCAAGGTCGCCATCGCCAATGCGAAGGCGGCCTATGCCTGGTACGAGGACTTCATCGCCGCGCCGCGCTGGCGGACGCTTGTCGAGAAGGGCGCGCAGCCGCAGCGACTGCTATGGGCGTCGACCGGGACCAAGAACCCTGATTATCCCGACACGCTGTATCTCGACACGCTGATCGGCAGGGATACCGTCAACACCGTCCCGCCCAAGACACTCGACGCGTTCCGCGACCATGGCACGGCGGCGGCGACGCTGACGCAGGACGTGGCGGGCGCGCGGCAGGTGCTGGCGGAAGCCGAGCGGCTGGGGCTCGATCTCGATGGGGTCACCGCGACGCTGGTCGAGGAAGGCGTCGCGTCGTTCAGCAAGGCGTTCGACGATCTGCTCGGCGCGATCGCGGCGAAGCATCCGGTGGCGGCTTGAGCTGTTTCACTTCCGTTCGTTCCGGGTAGCGACCGGGCGACGTCGAAGCCGCATATCGAAGGACACCTCCGGGAGTGGTCCTTAGATACGGCTTTTCGACAGGCTCGGCCCCTGCTGGGGACCAACGGTTTTCTCGTATCGGAGTATCGCGCATGAAGATCGGGATCGTCGGCCTCGGCCGGATGGGAGCGGGCATCGCGCGCCGCCTGCTGCGTGCCGGGCACGAAACGGTCGTGTACGATCGCAACCAGCCCGCGATCGACGCGCTCGTGGCCGACGGCGCGATCGCCGCCGGCTCGCTGGAGGACATGCGGACCAAGCTCGACACGCCCGGCATCTATTGGGTGATGCTGCCCGCCGGCGACCCGACCGAGCAGACCGTCGCCGCCATCGCCGCATTCTGCACGCAGGACGATATCGTCATCGACGGCGGCAACACCTTCTACAAGGACGATATCCGCCGGGCGAAGGCGCTGGCCGAAAAGGGCACGCACTATGTCGATGTCGGCACGTCGGGCGGCGTCTGGGGGCTGGAACGCGGCTTCTGCATGATGGTCGGCGGGGAGAAGGCGGCGGTCGACCATATCGACCCGATCCTTGCGGCACTCGCGCCGGGACTCGGCACGATCCCGCGCACGCCCAACCGCATGGAGCAGGAAGGCGAGGACGCGCGCGCCGAGCAGGGCTATATCCATGCCGGGCCGGCGGGGGCCGGGCATTTCGTCAAGATGGTGCATAACGGCATCGAATACGGCCTGATGCAGGCCTATGCCGAGGGCTTCGACATCCTGGCGGGCAAGTCCTCGGACAAATTGCCCGAGGACGAACGGTTCGACCTCAACCTGACCGACATCGCCGAAGTGTGGCGGCGCGGGTCGGTGATCTCCTCCTGGCTGCTCGATCTGTCGGCGACGGCGCTGGCGAACGACCAGAAGCTGGAGAAATTCACCGGCAAGGTGGCCGATTCCGGCGAAGGCCATTGGACGATTGAGGCGGCGATGGAAGAAGCGGTGCCGGTCAACGTGCTCTCCGCCGCCCTGTTCGCGCGCTATCGCAGCCGGGTCGAGCATACGTTCGGCGACAAATTGCTGTCGGCGATGCGCTTCGGGTTCGGCGGGCATGTCGAGATGCCGCAATGAGTGCTGCATCATGACGGTCAAGCTGGTGGTGTCGGACGTCGACGGCACGCTGGTCGATGGCAGGAAGCAGCTCACGCCGGGCGTGACGGCGGCGGTGCGGCGGCTGCGCGAGGCGGGGATCGGCTTCACCATCATCAGCGCGCGGCCACGGTCGGGCATGGTCCGGATCGCCGAGGCGCTCGGCATCGATGCGCCGATGGGGGCGTTCAACGGCGGCATCGTGTTCACCCGTGACGGCACCGTGCGCCGCCACCACCGGATCGACCGCGCGGTGGCCGAGGGCATGTTCGCGCTGGCGGACGGGATCGCGGTCGATCGCTGGGTGTTCGCCGACGACCAATGGTACGCCAGCACCGACCGGGGCGTGCATGTCGAGCATGAGCGCGTCGCCTCCGACCAGGCGCCGATCGTGACGCGCGACTTCTCCGCCTTGTACGACCGCGCCGACAAGGTGACCTTCGTCAGCGACGATGCCGCGCTGCTCAAGGAACTGGCCGAAAAGGCGAGGGGGTTTGCCGACCGGGCCACGATCGTCCAGTCGCAGACCTATTATCTCGACGTTACCGCGCGCGCCGCCAACAAGGGCGACGGCATCGCCGCGCTGGCCGACGCGATGCAGGTGCCGCTCGCCGAGACCGCGGCGTTCGGCGACCAGGCCAACGATGTGCCGATGTTCGCGCGTGCGGCGGTGTCCTACGCGATGGGGCAGGGGCCGGAAGCGGTGCGCGCCAAGGCGACGCATGTCGTCGCCGGCAACGACCAGGCCGGCGCGGCCGAGGCGATCGAGGCGATCCTCGCCGACGCATGATGCCGCTCATGTCGGCGGAAGCGCGTCACCGGCCTTGTCCAGGCCTCCGCAGAGTCTGCGAGCCTTTGATCCGCCGTCACGCCGGACACTTCGACAAGCTCAGGACAGGCTTGTGCCGGCATCCACCGTCGCGCACTATCGGCGGCCGGGACGATGTGGCACGGTGGATGCCGCGACGGATCCGGGATGGGGGCGGGGTCTTGCGAAATCTCGCCTTGGCCGGGGTGGCATCAGCGAAGGAGCGGCCCTTTTACCGCCGCCCCGGCCACATCCGCTGCACTTCCTTCGTGCCGTCCAGCCACTGATGCTTGAGCGCGCCCGCGACGTGCAGGAACACCAGGGCATAGACGGCATAGGCGATGAAGCCGTGCGCCGCGCCGAAGCCGTCATGCACCGCCTTCTTGGTCGCCGGATCGAGCGCGAGGATGAATCCCAGCCGGGGCCAATGGACCAGGCCGAACAGATACATCGGCGTGGCCGCCGCCTTTTCGTACGCCGAATCCATGATCCAGCCGGTCAGCGGCATCGCGAACAGGATTGCGTAAAGTCCCCAATGGACGATGTGCGACGTCGTCTTCTCCCAGCCGGCATAGCCTTGCGGCAGCGGCGGCGGGCGGTGGCCGGCGCGCCACAGGATGCGCAGGATCGCGAGGCCGAGGATGGTGATGCCGATCGACTTGTGCAGGTTGATCGCGGGGCGGACTTGCGCATCGGGCAACAGATTGGGCCATATCCACGCCAGCATGACGTTGGCGACGATCAGCACCGCGACGATCCAGTGCAGCGTGATGGCGATTCCGGTGTAGCGCTGAACCAACGTCGTGCTCCTCCTTTCCGGCAAGTCTAGCGGGCCGGCCGCCGCTGCGCTAGGCGCGTCGTCGCTCTTTCCCTCAGGATCGGTATCGCCTGCGCCATGACATCGCTCGCCGAAACGCTCGTCCGCGAATCGCCGCGGCTGACCCCCCGGCGCGTCCCCGTCGCCAGCCGCGCGATCGGGGCGTTCGCGCCGTTGCTGTTCGTCGCGCTGATCGTGCAAGCGTTCGAGCGGCAGGGGCTGGCGACATGGTCGATCGGCATCGCCTATATCGTCTACGATACCGCGCTGCTGCTGTTCACCGCGTGGAACATCCGCGACCTGCGCCTGGCGCCGCGCCCCGCGCCGCTCGTCTCGCCCGGCTTCGGCGTGATCGTCGCGGCGCATGACGAGGCGGGCGTGATCGCCGCCACGATCGACCGGCTGGCCGGGCAGGCGTCGCCGCCCGACCTGATCCTGATCGCCGATGACGGGTCGAGCGACGGCACCGCCGCGGTGCTGGCGCGGCGCTACGGGCTCGCGCCGCCGCCGCTCGGAACGATGAGCGCGGCGTCGCCGGTGCTGTCGTCGCTGCGCTGGCTGCGCTTGCGCCATGGCGGCAAGGCGCGCGCGCTCAACGCCGCCATCCTGCACGTCGATACCGAGGTCGTGCTGACGGTCGACGCCGACACGCTGCTCGAACCCGGCGCGATCGCCGCGATGCGCGGGGCCTTCGCCGCCGAGCCCGAACTGGTCGCGGCGACCGGCGTGCTCGCGCCGATCTGCGGGCCGGATGTGCAGGGGCGGCTGTTCGAGTGGTTCCAGACCTACGAATATGTCCGCAATTTCCTGTCGCGCCACGCGTGGGAACGGCTCGACAGCCTGCTGCTCGTCTCCGGCGCGTTCGCCGCGTTCCGGCGGCAGGCGGTGATCGAGGTCGGCGGGTTCGATCCGGATTGCATGGTCGAGGATTACGAACTGATCCACCGGCTGCACCGCCACGCGGTCGACGGGAAGCGCGACTGGACGGTGCGTGTCGTCGGCGGGGCGCTGGCGCGGACCGATGCGCCCGCCAGCCCGCTGGCGTTCCTGCGGCAGCGGCGGCGCTGGTTCGGCGGGTTCCTCCAGACGCAGCACTGGAACCGCGACATGGTTGGCGCGCGGGCCTACGGCTGGCTCGGCACGGCGATGCTGCCGGTCAAGGCGCTCGACACGCTCCAGCCGGTCTACGGGCTGGCGGCGTTCGTGGTCCTGATCGCGCTGGTCGCGACGGGCCGGTTCGGCGTCGCGCTGCCGATCCTGGTCGTGATGCTGGCCAAGATCGCGGTCGACTTGACCTTCCACCTCTGGTCGCTCGGCATCTACCGGAAATGGACCGGGCAGCGCGAGGGACTCGGGCTCGGTGCGGCCCTGATCGCGGCGGTGCTCGAGCCGTTCAGCTTCCAGCTTCTGCGCCATGTCGGCGCACTATGGGGCTGGCATGCTTTTCTGACCGGGCGCGAAAGCTGGGGCCGGCAACGCCGCACCGCGATCGTCGCGCCGGCGGAGTGAGCGTAGCACCGTCGGGCACGGGCATCACGCCCGGGGATCGCCAGGGCGGATCGACCTTCCGTACTTTTCGTCGCCCGGACCCTTCGACAAGCTCAGGACAGGCTTGTTCCGGAGTCCACCAAGCGGCTTTCGACACGGATAGTGACGTGATCGCCGAGTTCGCGGCACGGTGGACCCCGGAACGAGCCTGTCCTGGGCTTGTCGAAGGGTCCGGGGTGACGGTTTGCGGGCAACATTGCCGAAACGGAAGGTCGATCCGCCCCGGTCAGCCCGCACCCGGCGCCGTCGGCGCGACGTCGCCCGGTTCCGGCGCACCGTCCAGGCCGCGCCCGACATAGCTGTGCGACCGGCTGTAGAGAAAATAGATCAGCAGCCCGATCGCGCCCCAGCCCGGCAGGACGAGGATCGCGGTCAGCGGCAGCGAGACGTAGAGGCCGAGCGTACCGACGATCGCCAGCGGGGCGACGATCCACACCAGCGGCGTACGGAACGGGCGCTTGCGGCTCGGATCGGTCCGGCGCAGCACCATCACCGATATCGCCACCATGAAGAAGGCGAACAGCGTGCCGGCGTTGGAATAATCCGCCAGCTTGCCGACCGGCAGGATCGCCGCGGCGAACGCCGCCGCGACACCGGTGACGATCGTGACGACATGCGGCGTGCGGAACTTCGGGTGGATCGACGCGAGTTTCGCGGGCAGCAAGCCATCGCGCGCCATCGTGAAGAACACGCGGGTCTGGCCGAACATCATCATCAGCACCACCGAGGGCAGCGCCAGCACGGCGGCGAGACCGACCAGGCGGCCGATCGCCGGCCAGCCGATCGTGGCGAGGACGTGGACCAGCGCCTCCTTCGAACAGACCAGCGGCTCCAGCGCGCCGCCGGCGACGATGCTGGCGCAGCGCCCGGCCATTTCGGCGGAGCCCGGCGCGAGCGGGCCGCCCGGACCCATGACGGGCTGCGCGCCGATCGCGCCGATCGCGCCGCTGGCGACCAGCAGGTAGAAGATGGTGCAGATGCCGAGCGACCCGATCAGCCCGATCGGCACGTTGCGCTGCGGATTCTTGGTTTCCTCGGCCGCGGTCGAGACCGCGTCGAAGCCGACATAGGCGAAGAAGATCGATGCCGCCGCACCTAACACGCCGACCGTGCCGGTCGGCATCAGCGGGTCGAAATTGCTCGATTTCAGCACAGGGATCGTCAGGATGACGAACGCCGTCAGCGCGACGATCTTGATCGCGACCAGCACGACGTTGACGCGCGCGCTCTCGGTCGTGCCGATGACCAGCAGCCAGGTGACCAGCGCGACGATCACCACCGCCGGGACGTTGATCCACCCGCCCGTCGTCATCGCCGTTTGCAGATCGACATTGGGCGTCGCGCCGACCGCGACCGCGACATGCGCCATCAGCGCGTCGGCATTGCCGATCGCGGCGGGCAGATGCACGCCGAGCCCCCCGAGCAGCCCGACGAAATGGTTCGACCAGCCGACCGCGACCGCGCTCGCGCCGACGGCATATTCGAGGATCAGCGCCCAGCCCACCATCCACGCCAGCAGTTCGCCGGTCACGGCATAGGTATAGGTATAGGCCGATCCCGACACCGGCACCATCGAGGCGAGTTCGGAATAGCACAGCGCCGCGACCGCGCAGACGAAGCCGGCGACGACGAAGCTGAGCAGCATGCCCGGGCCGGCCTTCTGCGCGGCCTCGGAGGTGAGCACGAAGATGCCGGTGCCGATCACCGCGCCGATGCCGAGCATCGTCAACTGGAACGCGCCGAGCGAGCGATGCAGGCCCTTCTTCTCGGCGGTCGCGAGAATCGCGTCGAGAGATTTCACACGGTCGAATATCATGCAGTCACAACCCCCGGGTCCATGCGCCGTGTCCGCTGACGAGGCACCGGTCAGGAGCCTAAAGTGAATTCAAGCGGGCGCAATCCCTCATCAGCGCGCCAGCAGCGGCCCCAGCTTCCGCCCGGCGAAGAGGTGGACGTGCAGGTGCGGCACTTCCTGGTGCGAATCGCCGCCCGTGTTGGCGAGCAGCCGGTAGCCCGGCGCGACCAGCCCGGCGTCGCGCGCGACCGTGCCGATCGCGCGGACGAAGCCGGCGATCTCCGCTTCCGACGCGCGCGCACTGAAATCGTCCCACGAGACATACGCCCCCTTGGGGATGACGAGGATATGCGTCGGGGATTGCGGGTTCATGTCGGGAAAGGCGAGCGCGTAATCGTCCTCGTACAGCCTCGTCGCCGGGATTTCGCCGCGCAGGATCCGCGCGAAGACGTTCTGGTCGTCATAGGGCAAGGTGGCGTCGACGGGCATCATGCTTCCTTTTCTTCACCGGCACGAGGGGAACGGTCACTTCTTCCGCGCGGCCTGCTCGTCGATGCCGGAGACGCCTTCGCGCCGCGCGATCTCGGCGCGCACGTCGTCCAGGCCGACGTCGCACTCGGCGAGCAGGACGAGCAAGTGGAAGACGAGATCGGTCGCCTCGCCGATCAGCGCGGGCTTGTCCTCGCTGAGCGCGGCGATGACGGTCTCGACCGCTTCCTCGCCGACCTTCTGCGCGATCTTGCCGCGCCCGCGCGCGAACAACTGCGCGGTGTAGGAAGTCGCGGGGTCCGCGCCGCGGCGTGCGCGGATCGTCGCTTCGAGCGTATCTAGCGTGTCGTCGGCCATGCCGGCTGGCTGGCGCAAGCCGGCGGCGAGGTCAATCCTTGGGCGTGTCGCGCCTGGCGAAACGCGCGCGCATCGCACGGCGCACCAGCCACACGCCGAGCGCCGCCATGACGAACAGGGCGATGTCGGAAAGCTCGGGGCCGGTACGGATCTTGGGCACGCCGGAATGCGGCGCGGCGAGCGCCGGGGCGGCAAGCAACAGGGCGACGAGGAGGCGCATGCGGGATGTTTAAGCGATGCCCCTTACTTTTCCGTTCCCCGGAAGGACGGGGCCCTTCCGCAAAACCACATCGTCATCCCGGACTTGTGACGGGATTCACCGTGCACCCCGTCCTAGCCGCTGATTTTTGCACGACGGTGGATGCCGGAACAGGTCCGGCATGACGGGCAGGACGCGCCGGCAGCCCTTCGCGGAGACTTTGCGGCGGCCGGCCCGGCCCCCAACGGATCGCGGCAGCGCGTTCGGCGCTTGCGCCGCGACTGCGCCTCCGGCTCGGGTCAGTCGGAAATCGGATGCCGCACCGCAATCCCCGCCGCCGCCAATGCGGCGTGCGCATCGGCGATGCTCGCCTCGCCGAAATGGAAGATCGAGGCGGCCAGCACCGCGCTGGCATGCCCCTCGGCGATCCCCGCGACGAGATCGGCCAGGACACCGACGCCGCCCGAGGCGACCACCGGCACGCGCACGCGGTCGGCGATGGTGCGGATCAGCGCGAGGTCATAGCCGCTTTTCGTCCCGTCGCGGTCCATCGACGTGACGAGCAATTCGCCCGCGCCGAGCTCGGCCAGCCGCAGCGCATGCGCGACCGCGTCGATGCCGGTCGCCCGCCTGCCGCCGTGCGTGAACACTTCCCAGCCGCCCTCGACCGCGCGCGCATCGACCGAGGCGACGACGCACTGGCTGCCGAAACGGTCGGCCAGCTCCGCGACGAGTTCGGGCCGCGCCACGGCGGCGGAATTGACCGCGACCTTGTCCGCGCCCGCCAGCAGCAGCGCGCGTGCATCGTCCGCCGAGCGCACCCCGCCGCCGACCGTCAGCGGCATGAAGCACACCTCCGCCGTCCGTCGCACGACGTCGAGGATCGTGCCGCGCGCCTCGTGGCTGGCGGTGATGTCGAGGAAGCACAGTTCGTCCGCCCCCGCCGCGTCATAGGCGCGCGCCTGCTCGACCGGGTCGCCCGCGTCCTTCAGGTCGACGAAGTTGACGCCCTTGACGACGCGGCCGTTGGCGACGTCGAGACACGGGATGACGCGGGCGCGGACGGTCAAAATCCCTCTCCCGTCGGGAGAGGGAGGGAGCCGCAAGGCGGCGGAAGGGTGAGGGTGATCCACACGTATCGCAAAGCCCCTACCCCAGCCGCTCGACCTGCTCCGCCAGTTCGAGCCAGCGAAGTTCCGCCGCGTCCTTGTCGGCTTGCGACTGGCCGATCGCCTCCATCAACCGCTCGAACAGATCCGGGTCGCGGGTATAGAGATCGGGGTCCTCGAGCAGCACCTGGTCGCGCGCGATCGCGGCGTCGAGCTGCTCGATCCGCTTGGGCAGCAGATCGTAATCGCGCTGGTCCTTGTAGGTCAGCTTGCCCCCCGCCGCGGGCGGCGCGGCGGGCGGCGGCGTCTTGGCGATCGACCCGCGCTTGGTCGGCGCGGCCGCGCGGCGGCGGCGTTCCCAATCCTCATAGCCGCCCGCCACGACATCGACCGTGCCGGAGCCGTCGAGCCCGAGCGTGATCGTCACGGTGCGATCGAGGAAATCGCGGTCGTGGCTGACGATCAGCACGGTGCCGTCATAATCGCCGATCACGTCCTGCAGCAGGTCGAGCGTCTCCAGGTCGAGATCGTTGGTCGGTTCGTCGAGCACCAGCAGGTTGCTCGGCCTGGCGAATTCGCGCGCCAGCAGCAGCCGCGAGCGCTCGCCGCCCGACAGCGTGCCGATCTTCGCATCGACCAGTCCGGGCTCGAACAGGAATTCCTTGAGATAGCCGATGATGTGCTTGCGGATGCCCTGCACCTCGATCCAGTCGCCGCCGTCCGCCAGCACGTCGCGCACGGTCTTGTCGGGTTCCATCTTGCTGCGCTGCTGGTCGATGACGATGCGCTCGATCGTCTTGGCGAAACGGATGTGGCCGCCGTCCGGCTCCAGCTCGCCGGTCAGCAGCTTGAGCAGCGTCGACTTGCCCGCGCCGTTCGCGCCGACGATGCCGATGCGGTCGCGCCGCGTCACCTTCAGCGTCAGGTCGCGGATGATCGTGCGGTCCCCGAACGCCTTGGCGATGTGCTTGGCGTCGATCACCACCTTCGACTTGGCGTCGTCGGTGCCGATCGTCAGGTTGGCGGCCCCTTGCGGCCCGACCATCGCCGCACGTTCGGCGCGCATCTCGATCAGCTTGGTCAGCCGGCCCTGGTTGCGCCGCCGCCGCCCGGTGACGCCGCGCAGCAGCCAATGCTCCTCCAGCTTCAATCTGGCGTCGAGTTTCTCGGCATTGCGCGCCTCCTCGGCATACACCGCCTCGGTCCACGCCTCGAAGCCGCCGAAGCCGATCTCCGCGCGGCGCACCGTGCCGCGGTCGAGCCACAGCGTCTGCCTGGTCAGCCGGGTGAGGAAGGTGCGGTCGTGGCTGATGACGACGAACGCGCCGCGGAAGCGCCCGAGCCATTCCTCGATCCATTCGATCGCGGCGATGTCGAGATGGTTGGTCGGCTCGTCGAGCAGCAGCACGTCGGGATTCTGCGCGAAGGCCCGCACGATCGCCGCGCGCCGCCGTTCGCCGCCCGACGCCTTGGCCGCCTCGCGCGTCAGGTCGATGCCGAGCTGGTCGGCGATCGCCTCCGCCTCGTGCCGCGCGGGCGCGTCGTCGCCCGACAGCACATAGTCGGCGAGTGTCGCGAAGCCGGTCATCGCCGGTTCCTGTTCGAGCAGGATCACGCGCGTACCCGGCACGATCGTACGGCGGCCTTCGTCCGCGTCGATCCGCTGCCCGAGCAGTTTCATCAGCGTGGTCTTGCCGGCACCATTGCGGCCGATCAGCGCGAGCCGGTCGCGTGGGCCGATATGGATGTCGAGCCCGCGGAACAACCAGCCCGAGCCCTGGACGACGCCGAGATTTTCGAAAGCGAGGATGGGTGCGGGCATGGCTGCGCGGCCTAGCGATTTAGCGCAGCTAAATCGAGGCTTAAGCGCAGCCCGGCCGGCCTCGCCTAAAGCGGGGACCGACGGCGCGGCTTTGCCGCGGCGCGCTCGGCTACATCGGCGGCCCGACACGGGAGCAAATCCCGTGTCGTCGGACAAGTCGCCGGCGCGACCGGCCGGCCGGCCTTGCGCGAGTCAGCCGGCGCGGCCGGCTGCCGCGCGGCGGCTCGCAACCTTGCACGTTGCTGAGCGCCATATTCACAGGCTGTTCAAGGCGGCGTACCTATGCGAAGTCCATGACGATGCTCGGATCACTCCTGCTGGGACTGGCGACCGCGACCGTGCCCCCGTTGCCCCTGTCGCCGCCGGCGGATGGCGCCGGGTTGCAGCGGCGCGACCAGCAGGACGCGTTCCGCGCGATGCGCGAAGGCCGCATCCTGCCCTTGCGCGACATCGAAAACCGCGTGCTGCCACGGATGAAGGGATCGCAATATATCGGGTTCGATTTCGACAGCGGCAGCGGGATTTACACGCTGAAATTCCTGCGCGATGGAATCGTCATCTGGGTCGAGGTCGACGGCCGTTCCGGCCAGATCATCGGCCGCACCGGCAATTGAGCGCCTCCGCCGCGCTTTCCAAGGGGAAATGACATGCGTGTTCTGATCGTCGAGGACGAACCCAATCTCGGCCAGCAACTGAAATCCACGCTGGAAGGCGCGGGCTATGCGATCGACCTCGCGACGGACGGCGAGGAAGGGCATTTCATGGGCTCGACCGAGAATTACGATGCGATCATCCTCGATCTGGGGCTTCCCGAGATCGACGGGCTGACCGTGCTCGACCGCTGGCGCAAGGAAGGCCGCACCGCCCCGGTGCTGGTGCTGACCGCGCGCGATAGCTGGTCCGACAAGGTCGCCGGGCTCGATGCGGGCGCGGACGATTATGTCGCCAAGCCGTTCCAGTCGGAGGAGCTGATCGCCCGCCTGCGCGCGCTGATCCGCCGCGCCTCGGGCAACGCGTCGTCGGAACTGACCGCCGGGCCGGTGCGGCTCGACACGCGCAGCGGCAAGGTCACGCTGGCGGGCGAGCCGGTCAAGATGACCGCGCAGGAATATAAACTGCTCAGCTATCTGCTTCATCACAAGGGCAAGGTGGTCAGCCGCACCGAGCTGATCGAGCATATCTACGACCAGGATTTCGACCGCGATTCGAACACGATCGAAGTGTTCGTCACGCGCATCCGCAAGAAACTGGGGCAGGACGTCATCACGACGATCCGCGGGCTCGGCTACAGCCTCGAGGACCCGGATGCGTGACGCATGGCTGACGTGTCCCGCCATGAGCCGATAGCGGACGCGGTCGCCCTCGAACCCGAGCGCCTGGCGCCGCCGCTGCCCCCGCTCGACGCCGCGTCGCACGAGGCGGTGCCGGTACGCACCACCGGCTCGCTCAGCCGGCGGATGATCGTCATCGCGGCGGGGTGGATCCTGCTGCTGCTGACCGGCGGCGGCTTCGCGCTCGACCGCGTGTTGACCACCGCCATCACGCGCAGTTCCGACGAGCAGCTCGAAGACGTGCTGACCGCCTTGATCGTGTCGGCCGAAATCGGCCCGCAGGGCGAAGTCATCTCCAGCCGCGAACCGGCCGACCAGCGCTTCATCGAACCCAATTCCGGCCTCTACTGGCAGATCGGCGCGCCGGGCCAGGAACCGTTCTCGTCGCGATCACTGTGGGACCGGCGGCTCGCTTACGGCGGCAGGCATGACGATCGCACCGTGCATCGCTACGACAGCAACCAGTTCGTCGATCCCAGGGTGGAAAGTCCCGAGCGGCTGCGCATCGTGGAACGCGACGTGACGCTGCCCGGCTCGCCGGTGCGCTGGCGCTTCCAGGTGGCGCAGAGCCGCGATGCGCTCGACGCGCAGATCAAGGTGCTGCGCAAGACGCTGATCCGCAGCTTCGCGCTGCTCGGGTTCGGGCTGATCGTGATGGCGGCGTTGCAGACCTTCTACGGGCTGTGGCCGCTGCGCAAGGTACGCGAGGAGATCGCGCGGATGCGCGCCGGCAAGGCGCGGCAGATCGAGCGGCCGATGCCGATCGAGGTCGCGCCGATGGTCGAGGAACTGAACGCGCTGATCGCCCATAACGAGCGCCAGGCGGAGGAAGCGCGCCGCCATGCCGGCAACCTCGCGCACGCGCTCAAGACCCCGCTCACCGTCATCATGAACGCGGCGACCGCGCAGGCCGACGATCTCGGCGAGACGGTGGTGCGCGAGGCGCGGACGATGCGGCGGCAAGTCGATCATCACCTCGCCCGCGCGCGCGCGGTCGGCCGGCGTGGCTCCGCGCACAGCCGCGCCGATGTCTGGCCGAGCCTCGAATCGGTCGAACGCGCGGTCGGCGTGCTCTACCGCCATGTCCGCATCGACACCGCTGGACCGCGCGACCTGCAAGTCCATGTCGAACGGCAGGACCTGGACGAGATGCTCGGCAACCTCATCGAGAATGCCGCGAAATATGGCGGCGGCAGCGTGTTCGTGACGGTCGCCAAGCATTCCGGCTTCGTCGAATTCCTGATCGAGGATGACGGCGTCGGCATTCCCCAGGAAGAACGCATCCGCATCTTCGACCGCGGCGTGCGGCTCGATTCGGGCAAGCCCGGCACCGGCCTGGGCATGGCGATCGTCCGCGACGTGGCGGAGATCTACGAAGGCACGGTGGCGCTGGAGGAGAGCGAGGATCTCGGCGGGCTGCTGGTGCGGCTCAGGTTGCCGGCGGCGAATTGAGCGGTGGAAGGTTAGGCTAAAGTTAGGGCAAAAACGTCGGGAATGCGTGAGTCTCGAGGTTGCGGCGGTGGGATGCCGCCAAAAATGTCGCGCGTGCGGAGCGGCGCGGAAAAGCAAGCGGATGGACGGTATGAAAGAGCCGATGCCAACGTCGCATGGACGCGCGATGTAGGACAGCGTGAAGTGCGTTCGCGGCGGGAGGGCTTCAGCTCCCCCCCGGAAGGGAAAGAGGGGAGGAATAGAGCGCGCAACCCGGGTTGCGCAACCGACACTAGGCCGCGACCGCGACCTCGCGCAGTGCCTCCGCGGTGAGCGTCAGGCTGCGCTTGCGCGCGTCGTGGTCGTAGATCGAGCTGGCGATCATCACCTCGTTCACGCCCGTGCGCGCGACGAACGCGGCGATCTCGCGCGCGACCTTCGCCGGGCCGCCGACCGCCGAGCAGGACAGGACATGGTCGAGGATCGCCGCGCCCTGCGGCCCGAGGCTCTCGCGATAGCCCGCGACCGGGGGCGGCAACTGGCGCGGGTTGCCGGTGCGCAACGCGACGAACGACTGCGCCTGCGAGCTTGCCAGCAATGCCGCTTCCGCATCGGTGTCGGCGGCGAAGACGTTGAACCCGGCCATGACGTGCGGCTGGGCCAGCGTCGCGGACGGCTTGAAGTTTCGCCGGTAGATCCGGATCGCGTCCATCAGCGCATCGGGCGCGAAGTGCGAGGCGAAGGCGTAGGGCAGGCCGAGCGCGGCGGCGAGCTGCGCGCCGAAGGTGCTGGAGCCGAGGATCCACAACGCCACGTCCGCGCCCGCGCCGGGGGTCGCCGTGATGCCGGTCCGGCCGTCATCGGCGAACAGGCTCTGCACCTCCAGCACGTCCTGCGGGAAGGCGTTGGCGTCGGTCGCGAGGTTGCGCCGCAGCGCGTGCGCGACGCGCTGGTCCGACCCCGGCGCGCGGCCCAGCCCGAGGTCGATCCGCCCCGGGAACAGCGCGTCGAGCGTGCCGAACTGCTCGGCGATGGCGAGCGGCGCGTGGTTGGGCAGCATGATCCCGCCCGCGCCGACGCGGATGGTCGAGGTCGCGGCGGCGACATGGCCGATCACCACCGAGGTCGCCGCGCTGGCGATGCCCGCCATGCCGTGATGCTCGGCGGTCCAGTAACGCCGGAAACCGACGCTTTCGGCGTGGCGAGCGAGATCGGCGGCGTTGGCGAGCGCTTGGGCGACGGTGCCGCCTTCGACGACGGGCACGAGATCGAGCAGGGAATAGGGGGTCATGGACAGGAGATGGGGAGCGCGAGGCACCGTATCCAGTAGGCGGTTCGCCGGCTATTTCCGGGAACGCAAGACTATCGCGGATCGCCCTTCCGTTCCGGCAGTTTTGCCCGCAGGTTTTCCCGTGAAAACCGTCACCCCGGGGCCCTTCGGCAAGCTCAGGACAGGCTCGTTTCGGGGTCCACCGTTCCGCGAACTAGGCGATCACCCCTATCCGGTCGAAAGCCGCTTGATGGACCCCGGAACGAGTCCGGGGTGACGGAAAGCTCGGGGGGAAGGCCTGCCAAGGATAAATAGCGAGCCTAGAACCCCACCGACCAGCGCAGCGCCACGCCGACATCGTCGTCATACGCCGCTGAATTCCCCGGCTGGCGGCGCAGGAACAGGTTGGTCTGCACCGCACCGCCCCGGAGCGGCCGGGCGTAGCGCGCCTCGATGTCGAGTTCGCGGCCGGTCGGCGCGAGGTTGAGGCGCTGCGTCGTCCACGCCGTCACCGCCAGCGTCTCGTAATCATAGTCGCTCGGCAAGCGCAGGTCGATGCCGCCGCTCGCCACGCGTAACGGTTGCGCGACGCGCAAGCCCATGCTGTCGCCCCGCGCGAACACGCCGTCCTTGCCGACATCCGCGGCAAAGGCATCGGTGCGGATGAGGCCGCCGCCGGTGAGGCCGCCGCGCACGTCCGCCCGGGTCCACCCCTGCCGCAGCGATCCGCCGAGCGTCCAGCCGCGCCCGAAATCCCGGCGTGCCGTGCCGTCGACGAACCACGTCGTCGCGCGCGTCGCGCCGAGCGCATCGCCGAAATGCGCGCCGAGGATGGTCGATCGCTCGGCCAGTTGCGTGCCCGTCAGCCCGAGCCGCAACCCGCCGAACGCGCGGTCGAGCGCGACCGAGGCGCGGCTGTAGCCGAACCGGCGGAAACGGTTGCGCAACGCGACCAGCGCTTCGGGATCGCGCGACAGGACGTCGCCGCTTTCGATCGCCGCGGTCACGCCCGTGCCGCCGATCTGCCGGCGCAGCGCGGTCGATCCGCGAACGCCGGTATCGAAGCCAGCGGTCGCCAGGGGATCGGGCGCGACGAGAAAGGCCGGGTCGCGCCGCCCGGACAGCCGCGCGCCAAGCGTCGATCCGCCCTCGGCGAACCCGAAGGCGACGCTCGCCGTCGCGCCGAGCCGGCTCACCACCGTCCCGGCGATGGCGCGGGCTTGCGCCGCCTGTCCCGAGGACGGCATGATGCGCGATACCGCCGCCCCGCCTCCCACCGGCGCGACCGTCAAGGCGACGCTGGTGCCGCCGCCGATCTCCGCGTTCCTGTAGCGAGTGCGGTTCTGGAGGGACGCGCCGAGCGTGCGTGCCGGGCCGCCGCGCCCGATCGTCCCCGCCAGATCGACCGCGAAGGCGCGGGCATAGCCGTCGAGGATCACCGCGCCGAGCGGGCCCTGCACCGCGTCGCCCATCGCCGCCGACAGCACGCCGTTGGAACCGAACGACACGACCGACGTCGTCCCCGCGACCGAGCTGGTGCCGAGCGGCTGGAACGCGCGGGTCAGGTCGAGCACGCCCTGGCCGTAGACCGCGTCGACGCCGGTCGCGCCGGCATCGCGCGCCGAGGAATAGAGGATGCTGACGATCTGCGCGCCGGTGAGCGTCGGGAAGGCCTGTGCCAGCAAGGCGACCGCGCCGGCGATCTGCGGCGCGGAAAAGGAGGTGCCGGTCCACAGGAACGGGGCGCCGGTCTGGTCCGGCGCGCGCACGCGCTCGCCCACCGCCGTCAGATAATGCGCCGCCGAAACGCCCGCGCGGTTGCTGAACGCGGAGATGACGTCGGCGCCCGGCGTGCGGCTGTCGTTCGCGCCGACCGACCCGGCGATGACGACCAGCCCGCGCGCGACGGCATTGTCGGCGACTTGCGCGAACGGGTCGGGGTTGACCGCGTTCACCGGGTCGGTGTCGTAGTCGTTGCCCGCCGAGATGACGATGACGACCCCCGCCGCGGTCGCGCGGTTGATCGCGTTGACGACCGACGCTCCGGCGGCGGCACCGCCGAGCGAGATGTTGACGACCCGCGCGCCGTTCGCCGCCGCCAGATCGATCCCGCGGCCGATCGCCGAATCGGCGAACGAGCAGCCGCTTTCGGTCGTGGTGCCGCTCGTGGTCGCGCACGACCCCGGCGTGTCGGCGCGCGCGACGATCAAATTGGCGTCGAAGGCGATGCCCTGCGTGCCCGCATCGTTGCGCCGACCGGCGATGGTGAAGGCGACGGCGGTGCCGTGTCCGCCTTCGTCGTCCACTGTCGTGCCGCTCGCGACGTTGGCGGAATTGGCCGACACGCGCGTGCCGAATTCGGCGCTTTGCAGGTCGATCCCGCTATCGACCACGCCGACGGTGACGCCCAGCCCGGTGGCGCCCCGGCCGTAGGCGGCGAGCGCGTTGGCCGACACCGCGCCGACCGTCGCGCGATATTCGGCGGTATCGTAACTGGTGGGCGTCGGCGTGGGCGTGGCGGTAGCGGGCGTGGGGGTCGGCGTGGGCGTAGGCGTGGCCGGCGGGGTCGGCGTGCTGCCCACGCCCGACCCCCCGCCGCACGCCGCCACGCCGAAAAGACACGCGCACGCCGCGGTCTGGAGAAGCCGCACCCTGATCGTCCCGCCCATATTCGCTTACGCCTGTCCCACCCTGGCGGATCGGGCAATGATCTGGCTCAGGTCGCGGCGATCACCCCGCATCTTCCCAAATCCGCCCGTGCCGCGCGCCTTGCCCCAAGGATTGCTCATGTCGCGGGCTGCGCGTAGAGCCTGCGCGCACATGCTCGCGCGTCTTGCCCCCATCCGCAACTGGATTTTCGACCTCGACAACACGCTGTACCCGGCGAGTTCGCGGTTGTTCGACAAGATCGACGCCCGGATGACCGCGTTCATCGCCGACAGGTTCGCCGTGGACCCGGTCGAGGCACGCCGCATCCAGAAGGGCTATTTCCATGGCCATGGCACCACGCTGGCCGGGCTGATGGCCGACCATGCGGTCGATCCGCACACCTTCCTCGCCTTCGTCCACGATATCGAGATGGACGCGCTGGAGGAGAACGCCCCGCTCGCCGCCGCGATCGCGACGCTGCCGGGGCGCAAGATCGTCTTCACCAACGCCGACGCGCCTTATGCCGGCAAGGTGCTGGCGCGGCTCGGGCTGGGCGAGAGCTTCGAGGCGGTGCACGACATCCACGCGATGGACTTGCGGCCCAAGCCGCAGGCCTCGGCCTATGCCGGGCTGTGCGCGGCGTTCGGTCTCGATCCCGCCGAATCGCTGTTCGTCGAGGACATGGCACGCAACCTCGCGCCGGCCAAGGCGATCGGCATGACGACGCTATGGGTCGACAACGGCTCCGAACAGACGACCGATAGCGACCGCAGCTATATCGATTTCACCACGCACGACCTTACCGCGTGGCTTCGGGAACATACGGGGGAAGCATGAGCGATCTGCAACAGACGATCGAAGCCGCGTGGGACGCGCGCGACGGGCTCGGGTTCGACACGAAGGGCGCGGTGCGCGACGCGGTCGAGCAGGCGCTCGCGTTGCTCGATGCGGGCACGGCGCGGGTGGCCGAGCCGGACGGCGCGGGCTGGAAGGTCAACCAGTGGCTCAAGAAGGCGGTGCTGCTGTCGTTCCGCCTCAACGACAACAGCTTGGTCGAAGGCGGCGCGGGCGGTGCGCCGGCGTTCGACAAGGTGCCGTCGAAGTTCGCCGGCTGGGGCGAGGCGGAGTTCCGCGCCGGCGGCTTTCGCGTCGTGCCCGGCGCGGTGGCGCGGCGCGGCGCGTTCATCGCCAGGGGCGCGATCCTGATGCCGAGCTTCGTCAATATCGGCGCCCATGTCGGCGAGGGCACGATGGTCGACACCTGGGCGACGGTCGGCTCCTGCGCGCAGATCGGCAAGGGCGTGCATCTGTCGGGCGGCGCCGGGATCGGCGGCGTGCTGGAACCCTTGCAGGCCGATCCGGTCATCATCGGCGACGGCGCGTTCATCGGCGCGCGCTCGGAAGTGGCCGAGGGGGTCCGCGTCGGCGAGGGCGCGGTGCTGTCGATGGGGGTGTATCTCGGCGCGAGCACCAGGATCATCGACCGCGCCACCGGCGAGGTGTTCAAGGGCGACGTGCCGCCTTATGCGGTGGTCGTGCCCGGTTCGACCGGCGGCGGGGACGGCAAGCCGGCGCTCTACTGCGCGGTCATCGTCAAGCGCGTGGATGCGCAGACCCGCAGCAAGACCAGCATCAACGACTTGCTGCGCGACTGATTTCTCCCCTCCCTGGAAGGGAGGGGTCGGCCGGTTGTCGGGCGTTGCATCCGCTCCCTGCCGGCCCACCCCCAGCCCATCCCTTCCAGGCAGGGCAGTTGCGAAGTCTCGACATGGCCACGCGCCCGGCTTAGGTGCGCGCCCAGCCCTTCAGAGGATTGCCAGATGACCACCGCTTCCAAGGTTCTCGACCGCGTGCTCGTGCTCGAAATGGTCCGCGTGACGGAAGCCGCCGCGGTGGCTGCCTCGGCCCTGACCGGGCGCGGCGACGAGAAGGCGGCGGACGCAGCGGCGGTCGATGCGATGCGCACCGCGCTCAACGAGCTCTACATGGACGGCACCGTCGTGATCGGCGAGGGCGAGCGCGACGAGGCGCCGATGCTCTATATCGGCGAGAAGGTCGGCTCGGCGATCGGCAAGGGGCCGAAGATCGACATCGCGCTCGATCCGCTGGAGGGCACGACGATCTGCGCCACCGCCGGGCCGAACAGCCTCGCCGTGCTGGCGATCGCCGAGGAAGGCGGCCTGCTCAACGCGCCCGACGTGTACATGGACAAGATCGCGGTCGGGCCGGGCTATCCCGACGGCATCATCGATCTCGACAAGTCGCCGACCGAGAACGTCACCGCCGTCGCCGCCGCCAAGGGCGTCGCGCCGTCGGACATCATCGCCTGCGTGCTCGACCGCCCGCGCCACCAGAAGCTGATCGCGGAACTGCGCGCGCTCGGCTGCGGCATCATGCTGATCGGCGACGGCGACGTCGCCGGCGTGATCGCGACGACCGACCCCGACACGACGATCGACATCTATATGGGATCGGGCGGCGCGCCGGAGGGGGTGCTGGCCGCCGCCGCGCTGCGCTGCGTCGGCGGGCAGTTCAAGGGCCGCCTGCTGTTCCGCAACGACGACGAGCGCGCAAGAGCGGCGAAATGGGGCGTGACCGATCTCGACAAGCAGTACGACCTGACCGAACTCGCGCGCGGCGACTGCATCTTCGCGGCGACCGGCGTGACCGACGGATCGCTGCTTGCCGGCGTCAAGCGCAAGTCGGGCAAGATGACCACCGAAAGCGTGGTGATGCGCGCCTCGTCCGGCACGGTGCGCTGGGTCAAGGGCGAACACCGGATTTGAGCGTAACCTCCGTAAAATTCGTCATGCCGGGCTTGTCCCGGCATCCACCGTGCCGCACGCTTCGAAGGTCGGGATTCGCGGCGCGGCGGACCCCGGCACAGGGCCGGGGTGACGGTCATCGGGTTTGGAGGCTTGAGTGCGGAAACTGGCGGTAGCTCTGGCGGCAGCGGTCGCGCTCATCCCGCTTTCTCCGATGGCGGGACAGTCTCCGCTAGCGTCCCCCGCCGCCGCCGTCTCGCCCTTCACCTATCAGGAGGTCATGATCCCGGTGCGCGACGGCGCGAGGTTGCAGACGGTGATCTTCACGCCGCGCGACGCGACGGGTCCGCTGCCGATCCTGTTCCAGCGCACGCCCTACGGCGTGCCCGGCGAGGCGCCCGCCAGGCCGCCGGCCAACATCGCCGTGCTGATGAAGGACGGGTACATCTTCGTCTACCAGTCGATGCGCGGGCGCTTCAAGTCGGACGGCGTCTTCACGCTGTCGACCGCGGTGCATCCGGGCGACCCGAAGACGGTCGACGAGGCGACCGACGCCTATGACAGCATCGACTGGCTGGTGAAGAACCTGCCCGGCAACAACGGCAAGGTCGGCATGTGGGGCGTCTCCTATCCTGGCTTCGCGGCGGCCATCACGCTGGTCGAGCCGCATCCCGCGCTGAAAGCGGTCAGCCCGCAGGCGGCGTGGATCGATTACTGGCAGTCGGACGATCTACACCGGAATGGCGCGCTGCGGCTGTCCTATGCGGTCGACTGGGTGTCGTCGCTCCAGTGGGACAAGACCTCGCTATGGGATTTCCCCTACCCCACGCCCGACACCTATGACTATCTGCTGTCGCAAGGGTCGGCCGAGAATATCGACAAGAACGTGCTCAAGGGCCGCGTGCCGATGTTCACGGCGCTGCTCGACCACCCCGATCACGACCGTTTCTACACCGCGCAGCGCTGGACCGACCGGCTCGGCGAGACGACCGTGCCGACGCTGAACGTCGCGGGCTTCTGGGATCAGGAGGATCCGTGGGGAAGCTGGCAGATCTATTACAGGCAGAAACGGAACGACCCGCACCACCTCGCCCAGATCGTCGCCGGGCCGTGGCGGCACGGCGGGTGGCAGGGCAAGGCCGACACGCTCGGCAGCCTTGCGCTGGGCACCGAAAGCGGCACGCAGTTCCAGGAGCAGATCCAGGCGCCGTTCTTCCGCTACTGGCTGCACGACGAGGGACCACGGCTCGATTTCACCGCCAGGACGTTCCAGTCGGGCACGAACGTGTGGAAGACCTACGCGTCCTGGCCGCCGACGAGCGCGACGCCGACCGCCTTGTACCTCCACGCCGACGGCAGCCTCGGCTTCACCGCCCCCGCTGCGGGCGAGGCGTGCCGCGACTATAGCTCCGACCCGGCCAACCCGGTGCCGTTCCGCGCCCGCCCGATGAGCGCGACCTATGCCACGCGCGACTGGGCGACCTGGGAAAGCGACGACCAGCGCTTCGTCGATCACCGCCCCGACGTGCTGAGCTACGTCTCCGCGCCGCTGACCGCCGACCTCACCGTCACCGGCACGCTCGCCGCCACGCTGATGGCCTCGACCAGCGGCACCGACGGCGATTTCGTGGTCAAGCTGATCGACGTGCTGCCGTACGATACGCAGCCCGGCGGCAATTCGGCGATGAAGCCGGGCGACTATGCCCGCACGCTCAACGGCTATCAGCTACCCGTCGCGATGGAAGTCAGGCGCGGGCGCTTCCTCGCCTCCGACACCGCGCCGCGGCCGCTGGTGCCGGGCAAGGTGACCGCGTGGGACGTTCCCTTGCGCGAACACGACCATGTCTTCCTCAAGGGCCACCGGCTGATGGTGCAAATCCAGTCGAGCTGGTTCCCGGTGATCGACCGCAACCCGCAGACGTTCGTCCCCAACATCGCCCGGGCCAAGGCGGCGGATTATGTGAGGGCGACGCAAAAGGTCTGCGCGGGATCGAAGGTGACGCTGCCAGTGATGCGGTAGAAGAAGGTGGTTCACGCGAAGGGCGCGAAGGGAAGAAGCACGCGAAGGGCACGAAGAAGGATATCCCGAATCAAGCTGAGTGACTGGCTATGGAAGATTGAAAGCCGCTGACGCGGCGAGCGCCCTTCTCGCGCGTCAGCGCAACAATTCCTTCTTCGTGCCCTTCGCGTGCTTCTTCCCGTTGCGATCTTCGCGTGAAATCCTTCTACTTCGACGCCCCGGCCCGCGCCGCCGCAACCGCCCTTTGCAGGTCCTCCAGCGGCAGCGCCGAGGACACCACCTTGTCGCCGATCACCCAGCTCGGCGTGCCGGTCAGCCCGAGCGCGCGCGCGACGGTTTCGTTCGCGCCGATCTCGGCATCGGCGCGCGGCACGAACGCCGCCGCCCGCGCCAGGTCGAGCCCCGCCGCCCGCGCCGCCGCCGCGATCGTGTCGCGCGACACCGGCCCGCCGGCATACAGCGCGTCGTGGAAGCGCTGGAACCTGTTCTGCTCGGCGGCGGCGAGGCTCATCTGCGCGGCCGCGACGCTCGACTGCGCCAGGATCGGAAAGTCGCGATAGACGATGCGGACCTTCGGGTCGCGCCGCAGCAATTGCGCGATCGTCGGCAGACTGGCGCGGCAATAGCCGCAATTATAGTCGAAATATTCGACCACCGTGACGTCGCCCCGCGGATTGCCCGCCCACGCGCCGGCAAAGGGCGTGAGGATCGCATCGCGATTGGCGGTGATCGTCGCGGCATGCTGGTTGTCGCGCAGCCGGTCCATCGCCGCCGGGATGATTTCGGGATGCGCCAGCAGATACTCGCGCACCACGCGCTCGGTCTGCGCCCGCATGCCCGCCGGAACGGGGCCGCCGCCCGTGGTGGTGAACCACAACATGCCGAAAATACCGAGCAGGACCCCGGTCGCCGCCGCCAGCGGCAGCGTCCAGCGCGTCATCGCTTCCTGTACTTCTTGGGATCGTCGTTCATTTCGTTCTGCGCCGCCATCGCGATGTCCTGCGCGCGGATCCAGTCGACGCTGTTCGGCGGCAGCCCCTGCATCGCCCCGCGCGCGCGGTAGGCGGCGTTGCGCAGGTCGCCGGTCAGGCTCGCTTGCTCCGCGCTCGCCAGCAGCGCGCGCGTCGGATCGCCCGACGCCTCATAGGCGGTGCCGAGCTGATACCAGGCGAACGGGTTGTCGTCGTCGCGCGCGACCGCCTGGCGCAGCACCTTGATCGCCTCGGGATAGTTCGCCTTGTCCTCGGTCGCGATCAGCGCATGGCCGAAGGTCGTCGCGATCAGCGGGGCGTTGCGCGACAGCTCGGTCGCCTCGCGCAACGGCGCCAGCGCTTGTCGCGGCTTGCCCGCTTCGAGCAGGATCTGGCCCTGGATCTCGAGAAAGTACGGATCGTGCGGTGCGACCTTCAACAGCGCATTCGCCTCGGCATCGGCTTTTTCGGGATAGCCCGATTTATGCCAGGCATAAGCGCGCGCATAATGCGCGTACACGCTCCCATCGTCTTCCGGATATTTGTTGAGCGTGGCCTTGGGATCGGCGACATAGCCCATCAGCTTTGCCTTCACGCGCTTGAAGCGGTCCTCCAGCGCAAGGTCGGGCTTGTTGTCGTACGCCGGCGACGACCGCACGTCGGCGGTCAGATTGGCGATGCGCTCGCCCGACAGCGGGTGGCTCTGCGCGAACGGGTCGATGTTCTTCAGGCCATAGGCATATTCCTGGCTCTGCAACTTCTTGAAGAAGGTCAGCATGCCCTTGCCGCTGATGTTCGCCTCGCGCAGGAACTTCGCGCCGGTCGCGTCCGCGGTCGATTCCTGCACGCGGCTGAAGGCGAGGAACTTGCCCTCCGCCGCGGTCGTCCCCGCCGACAGGATGCCCGCCCCCGCTTCCGGCGCGCCGGCGGCGATGGCGGCGATGCCCAGCACCATCGACAGGATCGAGATGCCCATCGCGGGCTTCGCGCCGGCATCCATCAGCACGACATGGCCATCGGCGACGTGGCCGAGTTCGTGCGCGATGACGCCCTGCACCTGGTTGGCATTGTCGGCCGCCTGGATCAGGCCGGAATGGACGTAGACGGTCTGCCCGCCGGCGGTGAAGGCGTTGATCGAATCGTCGTTGATCAGCACGATGCGGACGGCGTTGGGCGACAGCCCCGCCGCCTTGACCAGCGGGCGCGACATGTCGTTGAACATCGCCTCGGTCTCGGCATCGCGCAGGATCGACTGCGCCGCCGCCGGTTGCGCGCACACGAGGATGGAGGCCGCGAACACCGCGAAGAGCCGCTTCATGGCCGACATATCGCCGAGATTTCCTTCAGGGGCAACCGGGGGATGCGTGGCGCGGGGAAGCGAGTGCGCCCGAGCGAAGGCGATCGCCGTCCCTCCCGGTGCATCCCCGGCGACACAGACACGTCACCCCGCCGTCATGCCGGACTCGTTTCGGCATGACGGCGAGCGTTTTGCAGCGGCCGCGCGAAGCCGGAGAAGGTTGAAGCAGAAAGGCGCTTCTCCTTACGGGCCGAACGTCCGCTGCCACCAGCCGCGACGCGGGCTGCCGGCTTCGCCCGGATCGGGATCGATCCCGCCCTCGGCCAGAACATCGGCAGGCGCGGCGCCATCGGTGCCGTCCACCAGCGGGATCGCCGGCGTCTCGTCCGCGGGTGCCGCTTCGGCGACCGCCGCCCTGGGCTTGCGCGTGCGCTTCGGCCTGGGCGCGGGTTCTTCCGAGACGGGCACGTCCATCAGCGCCGGGCTGTCCTCGACCGGCACCGCCTCCGCCACCTCGGCAGCGGGAGCCTCGTCGGCGAGCGCCACGTCGGGGCCCTTGGCCTTGCGCCGCGAGCGCTTCGGCTTGGTGTCCGGCTCGGCCGCGACCGCGGCGACGGGAGTCGCCTCGACCACGGGTGCGGCGGCCGGCTCGGCATCGCGTGCGCGGGGACGGCGGCGGCCCTTCTTGGGCGCCTCGACCGCCGGCTCCTCGGCGACCGGCTCGCCGACCGCGACGACGGTCTCGTCGACCGGCGCATCGCCGGCGGCCTCGGGCTGTTCGCCTGCAACCTGCTCGTCGCCGAGCTGCTCGCCCTCGGCGCGGCGACCGCCACGGCGACCGCGACGCCCGCGCCGACGACGGCCGCCCTCGCCGCCTTCTTCCTCGGAAGCTGCGGCAACGGGAGCCTCGGCACCGTCTTCGGCATCGACGCCCTCGACCGCTTCGAACTCGTCGCCGTCGCCCGTCGCGTCACCGATGCCCTCGCCGTCCGGACGAGTGCGGCCGCGACGCCCGCGACGGCGGCGGCGCTTGCGCGACCCCGCCCCGTCGCCATTGTCGTCCTCGCCGGCCGCCCGCTCGGGGCGCTCGCCACGCGGTTCGCGCGGCTGACGTGCCTCGCGCGGCTGTTCTTCTTCCTCGTCCTCGATTTCCTCTTCGATATCGTCCTCGACGATATCGTCCTCGGCCTCCTCGATCGGCGCCTCGAAGCGGGGGCGATAGGCCGGCGGCGGTCCGGAGACGTCGACCGACATGCGCGCGCCTTCCTGCTCGCCATCGGGCGCGACCTCGATCATCACGCCGTAGCGTTCCTCGATCTCGGCCAGTTCGGCGCGCTTGCGGTTGAGCAGGTAGAACGCCGCTTCCTGGCTGGCGCGCAGCAGGAGTTGCGAGCCGCGACCCTGCGCCGCCTCGTCCTCGAGCAGGCGCAAGGCCGACAGGCCCGACGAGGAGGCGGTGCGCACGAAACCCGATCCCTCGCAATGCGGACACGGCCGGGTCGAGGCTTCGAGCACGCCGGTGCGCAGCCGCTGACGGCTCATCTCCATCAGGCCGAACGACGAGATGCGCCCGATCTGGATGCGCGCGCGGTCGTTCTTGAGCGCTTCCTTCATCGCCTTCTCGACCTTGCGGACGTTGGAATTGTTGTCCATGTCGATGAAGTCGATGACGACGAGCCCGGCCATGTCGCGCAGCCGGAGTTGCCGCGCGATCTCGGCGGCGGCCTCCAAATTGGTCGCGGTCGCGGTCTGCTCGATCGAATGCTCGCGCGTCGATCGCCCGGAGTTGATGTCGATCGACACCAGCGCCTCGGTCGGGTTGATGACGAGATAGCCGCCCGACTTGAGCTGCACCACCGGGTGGTACATCGCCGAGAGCTGTTCCTCGACGCCGGCACGCTGGAACAGCGGCACCGGGTCGCTGTAATGCTTCACCTTGCGCGCATGGCTCGGCATCAGCAGCTTCATGAAGTCCTTGGCGTGGCGATAGCCGTCCTCGCCTTCGACGATCACCTCGTCGATGTCCTTGTTGTAGATGTCGCGGATCGCGCGCTTCATCAGGTCGCTGTCGCCATAGACCAAAGCCGGCGCGGACGAGGCGAGCGTCGTCTCGCGAATGCCGTCCCACAGCCGCGCGAGATAGTCGAAGTCGCGCTTGATCTCCTGCCGCGTGCGCTGGAGGCCGGCGGTGCGCACGATGCAGCCCATCGACGGGGGCAGCTTCATGTCGGCCATGATCGACTTCAGCCGCTTGCGGTCGCCCGCGTTCGAAATCTTGCGGCTGATCCCGCCGCCGTGCGACGTGTTGGGCATCAGCACGCAATAGCGCCCGGCGAGCGACAGATAGGTGGTCAGCGCCGCGCCCTTGTTGCCGCGCTCTTCCTTCACGACCTGGACGAGCAGCACCTGGCGGCGGCGGATGACGTCCTGGATCTTGTAGCGATGGCGCAGCGACGTGCGGCGCTCGCGCAGATCGTCGGCGGCGTCGTCCGCGGCGGAACGCTTGCGGCGACGGCCGCGCCCTTCGCCGCCACGGGCCTCGCCCTCGGCGACGATTTCGGTCTCGGCGTCGCCCTCGTCGTCGTCGGGCTGCTCGATCGCCCCCTCGTCGCGATCCGAATCGTGCTCGAACCCGTCACCATCGCCATGCTCGTCGCCATGTTCGGCGGCGTGGAGATCGTCCTCGGCATCCTGCTGGGCGCGCAGGGCGGCTTCTTCCGCCGCATGCTCCGCCTCTTCGCGCAGCAGCGCGTCGCGATCCTCCTTGGGGATCTGGTAATAATCGGGGTGGATTTCGCTGAACGCGAGGAAGCCGTGGCGATTGCCGCCATAATCGATGAACGCGGCCTGCAACGACGGCTCGACGCGCGTCACCTTGGCCAGATAGATATTCCCCTTGAGCTGCTTGCGCTCGGCACTCTCGAAATCAAATTCTTCGATTCGGTTCCCTTTGACCACGGCCACGCGGGTTTCCTCCCGGTGGCGTGCGTCGATCAGCATACGCATCGTCATGTATTGTTCTCCGGTCGCACGGCGCAGCGTCCCAAGGCACTGGGCGCCCGAGCGCTGGCCGCGCGCGATTGATGTGCGGATCCGCTGCGGCGAGACGATCGCCGGGTGCGGACGCGCGGGGTTTCACGAAAATTGCCTCTGCTCGCCATGCCCGCCCCGCCATCCGGCCTTGGGCACCCCGCGCGCTCGCCAACCCGCCGGTGGAAACCGGGCGGTACGAGGGGCGGGATAGATGCATCATGCGAACGTCAACCTGGATGAGCCGCGCCGAGGAAGCAGGCAGCGGCCGAGCGAACCCGGACGTCGCCGGAACGAGGCGATGGCCGGGTATCGTTCATGGCCTAGCACCCCCGCCGCCGCGCAGCAACCGGCACGTTGTCGCCGCCCGGCCGGGCCGCCGCCCGGCGGGCGATGCCATGCCTGGAGTCTGTTTCAGGTAGACGGCACCGGCCCGCTCTCCCCACCCGGCCACCCATGCACAATATCCTGGACGGGTAAGGGGAGCGGGCCGGCGCCGTTTTCCACATAAGGGAACAGACGCCAGGCGCGCGTTGACCGCATTCGACAAGGCAGCCTTAGCGGGGGCGGCCTGAAGGGGAAGAGGATGAGCGCTGTCCCCCCCTTGCCGTCCCAGCCCTTTTCGCTTTACCGGCCCGGCTCCGCGGCGGCATGACAGGAGGGTGTCGCTGCTCCTCGCCTTGCTCGCCTGCTGGTTCGCGGGTGCTCCCGGATGGGCCGCGTCGGTCGAGCGTATCGACGTGCGCCGCGACCGCATCGTCATCCGCTTCGATGCGACCGTCGCCGATGCCTCGACCTTCCTGCTGGCGGCACCACGGCGCATCGCGCTCGACATCACCGGCGCGGCCCCCGGTGGCGCGGCCGATATGGGCGTCGCGGCCGATACCGGTGGCGTGGCCTCGGCGATCCGCCAGGCGCCGCACGGCGCCGGCGGCACCCGCGCGGTGTTCGACCTCGCCCGCCCGACGCTGGTCACCGACGGCGTGTTCGGCCGCGACGGGCGCGCGCTGACGCTGGAACTGCGCACGGTCGACGACGCGACCTTCGCGCGCGCGGCGGGCGAGCGGCGGCTGCGTTTCCTGCCCCCCTTCAACCTCGGGCTGGTGCAGGCATCGGAGGAGTATCAGGTCGCCGTCGCGCTGCCGCCGGTCGCGCGCAGCGCGGCGCTGCCGCGCATCTATGGCGACGACGACCGCCGCCCGCTGGTGGTGATCGATGCCGGGCATGGCGGCGTCGATCCCGGCGCGATCTCGCCGATCGACGGGCGGCGCGAGAAGGACGTGACGCTCAAGATCGCCCGCGCGATCCGCGACGAGCTGGTCCGCTCCGGCCGCGTCCGCGTCGCGCTGACCCGCGAGGACGACCGTTTCCTGGTGTTGCAGGAACGCTACGGCATCGCGCGCAAACTGCGCGCCGACCTGTTCATCTCGATCCATTGCGACAGCGTCGGCTCGGGGAGCGCGTCGGGGGCATCGGTCTACACCTTGTCCGAAGTCGCCTCGGACAAGGAATCGGCGCGGCTGGCCGCGCGCGAGAACAAGGCCGACATCATCTCGGGCATCAACCTCGCCGCGACCTCGGCCGATATCTCCTCGATCCTGATCGACCTGACGCAGCGCGAGACGATGAATGCGTCGGCCGGCTTCGCGCGGTTGCTCGGCCGCGAGGCGCAGCCGCTGATGCCGCTCAAGCCCAACTTCCACCGCATGGCCTCGCTGGTCGTGCTGAAGGCGCCCGACATGCCCTCGATCCTGTTCGAGACCGGCTACATCTCCAACCCGCGCGACGCCGACTTCATCGACAGCGCGGAGGGACGCGGCAAGATCGCGCAAAGCATCGAGCGCGCGGTGGAAGTGCATTTCGCCCGGCGGATGGCGTCGAACGGCTGAGCGGCATCCCTCTCCCCTCGTCACCCCGGCCTCGTGCCGGGGTTCACCTAACCGCGCACGACGCGCGCGATTATCCCCTGGTTTGCCAGCGGCCTGGCAGACCCCGGCACGAGGCCGGGGTGACGAGGGCAGGCGCGCGCTGTGTCAAGACGATGCGCGACTTCGCATGAACGCCCCGCTGGCAACGCGCCCGAAACTTGCTAGAGCCTCCCCCCGATGGCCGTCGACGATTCCACCGTGAGCTTCCGCATCCGCCGCGAGATCGGCGGGTTCGCGGGGTTCGTCCAGCGGAGCTGGGCGCGCTGGTGGGTCAAGGCGCTCGCCTTGCTCGGCGTGCTCGCGGTGATCGGCTATGCCGTGTTCTACCTCGTGTTCGCCGCCGGCCTGCCCTCGGTCGACAAGTTGCGCACCTATGAACCGCCGCTGCCGACCAACGTGCGCGGCATCGACGGCACCCCGATCCATTCCTACGCGCGCGAACGCCGGGTCGAGCTGAGCTACGAGGAATATCCGCCGCTGCTCGTCCGCGCCTTCCTGGCGGCGGAGGACAAGACGTTCTTCGAGCATCACGGCGTCGATTATCTCGGCATCGCCAACGCCTTCGTCACCAATCTGACGAGCAAGCGCCGCGCCGCCGGCGCCTCCACCATCACCCAGCAGGTCGCCAAGAACCTGCTGATCGGCAACGCGCCGAGCTATGCCCGCAAGATCAAGGAAGCGATCCTCGCCTACCGCATCGAGGACACGCTGACCAAGCCGCAGATCCTGGAGCTGTACCTCAACCAGATCGCGCTCGGCCGCAACGCCTTCGGGGTCGAGGCGGCGAGCTATGCCTATTTCGGCAAGGACCTGAACCAGCTCGACCTCGCGCAGATGGCGTATCTCGCGATCCTGCCGAAGGGGCCGGCGAACTACGACCCAGTGCGCCATCCCGACCGCGCGCTCGACCGCCGCGCCTATGTGCTGCGCGAGATGCTCAAGAACGGCTTCATCGGCCAGGCACAGCACGACCGGGCGATGGCCGAGCCGCTCGGCACGGTGCCGCGCCAGACGCCGAAGATCGAGACCGCCGGCACCGGCTATTTCGTCGAGGAAGTGCGTCGCCAGTTGATCGACAAGTTCGGCGAGGACGAGCGGGCGGGGCCGTACAGCGTCTATTCCGGCGGGCTGTGGGTGCGCACCTCGCTCGACCCGACCTTGCAGGACTATGCGCAGACCGCGCTTCGCCAGGGCCTGCTGCGCTTCGATGCTGGGCGCGGCTGGTCGGGGCCGATCGGCCATGCCGAGATCGCCGGCGATGCCTGGCTGCCGGCATTGCTGAATACCAATATCGGGCTCGATTACGACGATTGGCGCGCGGCGATCGTCACCGCGACCGGCACCGACGCGAGCCTCGGCTTCTCCGACGGCAGCACGGGCACGTTGCCGCCCTGGGGCGCGCAGATGCCGGTGCGCGGGGTCGGCGGCACCGCGTTCGCCGCGTTGAAGCCCGGCGACATCATCGCGGTCGCGCCGGAGGGCGGCACGTTCGTGCTGCGCTCGGTCCCGAAGATCTCCGGCGCGTTCGTCGCCGAGGAGCCGCAGACCGGCCGCGTGCTGGCGATGCAGGGCGGCTTCGATTTCCGCGTGCAGGCGTTCAACCGCGCGACCCAGGCGATGCGCCAGCCGGGGTCGACGATCAAACCGATCGTCTATGCCGCCGCGCTCGAACAGGGGATGACGCCCGCCTCGATCATCGTCGACGGGCCGTTCTGCGTCTATCAATCGGCCCGGCTGGGGCAGAAATGCTTCCGCAACTTCGGCGGCGGCGGCGGCTCCGGCGCGCATACCATGCGCTGGGGGGTCGAGCAGTCGCGCAACCTGATGACGGTGCGCGCGGCGGCGACCACCGGCATGACCCACGTCGTCTCGCTGATGGACCGGATCGGCGTCGGCAAATACCCGCCCTACCTCTCCTTCGCGCTCGGCGCGGGGGAGACCACCGTATCGCGCATGGTCAATGCCTATGCGATCCTCGCCAATCAGGGGCAGTCGCACCCCGCCTCGCTGATCGATTTCGTGCAGGACCGCCACGGCAAGGTCGTCTGGCCGGAGAACTGGCGTGCGTGCGACCGCTGCAACGCGCCCGTGTGGAACGGCAAGGCGATGCCGCGTCCGGTCGTGCGCGGCAAGCAGATCGTCGGTGCGATGAGCGCCTACCAGATGATCCACATCGCCGAAGGCGTGATCCAGCGCGGCACCGCGACCGTGCTGCGCGATCTCGACCGGCCGATGTTCGGCAAGACCGGCACCAATTCCGGCCCGACCGACGTGTGGTTCATCGGCGGCACGCCGCAGCTCGTCGGCGGGCTGTACATCGGCTACGACCAGCCGCATTCGCTCGGCGGCGGCGCGCAGGGCGGGACGGTCGCCGCGCCGATCTTCAAGGCGTTCGCGCTGAGGGCCTATGAGGGGATGGAGAAGCTGCCGTTCCGCGCGCCCGCCGGCATCCGCATGGTGCGCATCGACCGCGCCAGCGGCAAGCCGGTGTTCGGCACCTGGCCCGGCGACGACCCCAAGGCGGGCGTGATCTGGGAAGCGTTCAAGCCCGAGAGCGAGCCGCGCCGCGCCATCCACCGCGACACGGTCGTGCCCGATCCCGCCGCGGTCGCCGCCGCGCAGGCCGCCGCCGCCAGCGCGCGCGCCGATGCCCAGGCGAAGACCGAGACGCGCAAGGACAGCGATTTCTTGCAAAGGCAGGGCGGCATCTACTAGAGGAAACCGACATTCAGCCTCCTGCCGTCACCCCGGCAAAGGCCGGGGTCCACCGGGCGACACCGTCCGCGTGCGCGACTTCATGGTTGGGCTGGCGGCCGGGCGGAGGACCCGGCCTTTGCCGGGGTGACGTCGCGGGGTGCCGGCCGATCCGGCAATAGTTACGAAAGCGAGTATCCCGATGCGCGCCGAAGCGCAGGCCCATATCGATTCGATCAAGGACGCGCTCGCGCTGCTCCGCCGCTTCCTCGACTGGGACCGCGCGCTGCGCCGGCTCGACGAGCTCAACGCGCGCGTCGAGGACCAGGCGCTGTGGAACGACCCCAAGGCGGCGCAAGCGGTGATGCGCGAACGCCGCCGCCTCGACGAGGCGATCACCGCGACGCGCGCGATCGAGAGCGAGCTGAGCGACACCGCCGAGCTGATCGAGATGGCCGAGGCCGAGGGCGACACCGCGATGGAGGCCGAGGGCGTCGCCGCGCTCGCCGATCTGGCGAAGCGCGCCGACAGCGACAAGGTCAAGGCGCTGCTCGCCGGCGAGGCCGACGCCAACGACACCTATATCGAGGTCAATGCCGGCGCCGGCGGCACCGAAAGCCAGGACTGGGCCGGCATGCTCAGCCGCATGTATTCGCGCTGGGGCGAGCGGCACGGCCTGAAGGTCGAACTGATCGACCAGCATTCGGGCGAGCAGGCCGGGATCAAGTCGGCGACGCTGCTGCTCAAGGGCGAGAATGCGTATGGCTATGCCAAGACCGAGAGCGGCGTCCACCGGCTCGTGCGGATCAGCCCGTACGACAGCGCGGCGCGGCGCCACACCAGCTTCGCCAGCGTCTGGGTCTATCCGGTGGTCGACGACAATATCGAGGTCGATTACAACGAAAGCGACCTGCGCATCGACACCTATCGCGCGTCCGGCGCGGGCGGGCAGCACATCAACACCACCGATTCGGCGGTGCGCATCACGCATATCCCGACCGGCATCGTCGTACAGTGCCAGAACCAGCGCAGCCAGCACAAGAACAAGGCCGAGGCGTACAACCAGCTCCGCGCGCGGCTCTACGAACGCGAACTGGCGATCCGCGAACAGGCGGCCAGTGCCGAGAACGCGTCCAAGACCGACATCGGCTGGGGCCACCAGATCCGGTCCTACGTCCTCCAGCCATACCAGTTGGTGAAGGACCTGCGCACCGGCGTCACCTCCACCAGCCCGTCCGACGTGCTCGACGGCGATCTCGATTCGTTCATGGCGGCGGCGCTGTCGCAGCGCGTGACCGGCGAGGCGGTCGAGGTGGAGGACGTGGAATAGTGAGGCGTCACCCTCACCCTTCCCACGCGGCTGCGCCGGGCGGGCCGCTTCCCTCTCCCGCCGGGAGCGGGAGGGATCGGCGAAGCCGCGGAAGGGTGAGGGTGATTGCGACGGTCGGCACGCTCCTCCTCGCCGCCTGCGACGGCGGCCAGCCGCGCACGGCCGACAAGACGCAGCGCGCCGGCCCCTTTCCCGCCGCCGACCGCCCCGTCGCCGCGATCGTCAGCCCGCGCTGGTCGACCGAGGAAGCGCGCGACCGCCTCAACGAAGCCGGCGAGGTGATGGCCAAGGCCGGGATCAGGCGCGGCATGACCGTCGCCGATATCGGCGCCGGCGAGGGCTATTACACGATCCGCCTGGCGAGCCGCGTCGGCCAGGACGGGCGCGTGCTGGCCGAGGACATCGTCGCCGAGGTGCGTGACGCGCTGGCGCTGCGCGTCGTGCGCGAGCGGCTGGAGAATGTCAGCGTGCGGCTCGGCGCCCCCGCCGACCCGCGCCTGCCCGCCGCGAGCTTCGATCGCGTGCTGATGGTGCACATGTATCACGAGATCGCCCGGCCGTACGAATTCCTGTGGCGGATGCGGCCGTCGGTGAAGCCCGACGGCCTCGTCATCGTGGTCGACGCCAACCGGCCGACACAGCAGCACGGCACCCCGCCGGCCTTGCTCAAGTGCGAGTTCGCCGCGGTCGGCTATACCGAGATCGCGATGTACGACATGCCCTCGGCCGGCGGCTATCTCGCCGCGTTCCGGCCGGAAGGACCGCGCCCCGAGCCGGGCGCGATCAAGGCATGCCGGATGGGCTAGAGCGGATCGACCTTCATCCTCCTTGGTGAGCCTTGTCCCCTGAGCTGGTCGAAGGGGCCGGGGTGACGGTTCTGGTAGGAAATCTGCGGGCAGAACTGCCCAAACTGAAGGTCGATCCGCGCTAGAGCAGCCCCCGCCGCCGGAAGCTCTCGCACCCGTCGCGAGCGAGGATCAGGTGGTCGACCAGCCGCACGCCGACCAAGTCCAGCGCGCGCGCCAGCCGCCGGGTCAGCGCATAGTCCGCCTCGCTGGGCGCGGGGTCGCCGCTCGGATGGTTGTGCGCCATCACCGCGAAGGTGCAATCGAACGCCAGCGCATCGGCGACGATCTCGCGCAGCGATATGCGCGCTTCGTCGGCGCGGCCCGAGGGACTGTGCCGCACGCCGAGAATCCGCCATTCCGGATCGAGATAGACGATGATGGCGATTTCCCGCGCCGCCGCCGCGATCGGCGCGAACCACGCGGCGGTCGCGCCGAGCGCTTCCGTGTCCCGGTCGACGGTCGCATCGCGCGAAAGAACGGGGTGCACTGACGCCATGACGCACCGTTCCGCACGCGCGCCGCGCGCGACAGCACAAATCGATCCGAAACGGCGGGATCGCGCTCGGTTGAATGTGCGACGACAACGCGTATACGATTCGGCGGAGACCCTTACCGCATGGCGACCGACCCGTCCTTCGAGCAGCCCTATCTCGACCTGCTGCGCGCCGTATGGGAGCGGGGCGACGAGCGGCGCGACCGGACCGGGGTCGGCACGCGATCATTGTTCGGACCGTCGATGCGGTTCGACCTGGCGGACGACCGCATCCCGCTCCTGACGACCAAGCGCGTCGCGTGGAAGACCGCCGCGCGCGAGCTGTTGTGGTTCCTGACCGGCGACACCAACATCCGCGGCCTGGTCGCGCAGAAGGTGCATATCTGGACCGACTGGCCGCTCGACCGCTACCGCCGCGCGACGGGGGAGGACGTGGATCGCGACGCGTTCGAGGCGCGCATCCTCGCCGACGATGCGTTCGCGGCGGAATGGGGCGATCTCGGGCCGGTCTATGGCAAGCAATGGGTCGACTGGCCGACCTACGCGCCGGCCGGGGACGGCCGTTTCGCACGCGGCCCCGGCATCAACCAGATCGCCGCGCTGGTCGAGAGCCTGCGCCGCGACCCGGCGTCGCGGCGGCACATCTTCACCGGCTGGAACGTCGCCGAACTGGACGGCATGGCGCTGCCGCCGTGCCACATGACCTATCAATATCACGTCTCGGGCGGGCGCCTGTCGGGCATGCTGTGGCAGCGCTCGTGCGACCTCGGTCTCGGCTTTTCGTTCAACGCCTTTTCGGCGGCGCTGCTGATCCGCATGCTGGCGCAGCAATGCGACTTGGCGCCGGGCGAACTGGTGTGGAGCTGCGGCGACGCGCACGTCTATCTCAACCACGCGCATCTGGTCGAGGAGCAGCTTTCGCGTGCCCCCCGCGACGCGCCGAAGCTCCAGATCCTGCGCCGGCCGGACAGCATCTTCGACTATCGGATCGAGGATTTCGCGGTATCCGACTATGATCCCCATCCGGCGATCGCCGCGCCGGTGGCGGTGTGATCACGCTCTATCTGGCGCGCGCCGACAATGGCGTGATCGGCAATGGCGGCGACATCCCCTGGCACATCCCGGGCGAGCAACGGCGCTTCAAGGCGATGACGATGGGCAAGCCGATGGTGATGGGCCGCAAGACCTTCGAGAGCTTCCCCGCGCCCTTGCCCGGGCGGCGGCACATCGTGCTGACGCGCGATGCCGGCTGGTCGGCAGGCGGCGCCGAGGTGGCGCGGTCGGTCGAGCAAGCGCTGGCGCTGGGCGGGGACGGCGAGATCGCGGTGATCGGCGGCGCGGCGGTGTTCGCCATGTTCGAGCCGCTGGCCGGACGGATCGAGCTGACCGAGGTGCATGCCGCGCCGGCGGGCGATGTGACGGTGCCGCCGTTCACCGGCTGGCGCGCGGTGGCGCGCGAGGATCATGCGGCCGAGGGCGCGCGGCCGGCGTACAGTTTCGTGACGCTGGTCAAGCCATAGTCGTCATGCCGGGGCCTTCGACAAGCTGAGGGCGGATCGCCATTCAGTGCCGGCAGTTTGCCCGCGGATTTCCCATAGAACCGTCACCCTGGATTCGTTCCGGGGTCCACCGTGCCGCGAACCCGGCGATCATATCATTATTCGCATCCAAAGCCGCTTGGTGGACCCCGGCACACGCCGGTCCCGCGCTTGTCGAAGGGGCCGGGGTGACGAAAAACTCGGGAAAAGCCCACCAGAGAGGATGAAGGCCGATCCGACCTGAGGCAGGCTTGTCCCGGGGGCCACCGTGGCGCACACACGCGAAAGAAATGTGCGGCGCGGTGGATGCCGGAGCGGGTCCGGCATGACGGAAGGTGGTGGAACGATGCGCAAGATCCTGCTCGCCGTCGCCGCCCTCGTCCTCCTTGCCGCCATCCTGTTCTTCACGCTCGCCCCCGGCATCGTCGAGCGTGGGATGAACAAGGTCGTGCCGGTCCCGCTCGGGATCACGCCGCGCGCACGGGCGCTGCACGCGACCCTCCGGATCGCCGACATGCACGCCGACACGCTGTTGTGGCAGCGCAGCCTGCTCGACCGCGCCGACCGCGGGCAGATCGACTTGCCGCGCCTGCTCGCCGGCAAGTACGCGCTGCAGGTTTTCTCCTCGGTCACCAAGACGCCGAAGGGGCAGAATTACGACGCCAACCCATCGGACACCGACACCATCACCGCGCTCGCCATTGCCGATCTGCAGCCGGTGCGGACCTGGGGCTCGCTGCTGCAACGCTCGCTGTGGCACGCACAGAAGCTCGACCGCTACGCCGCCGCCTCGAACGGGCAGTTGCGCGTGATCCGCACCCCCGCCGATCTCGACCGCCTGCTCGCCGACCGCGACGGCGGCAGGAAGGTGGTCGGCGCGATGCTCTCGGTCGAGGGATTGCAGGATCTCGAAGGCAAGCTCGCCAACCTCGACGTGCTGCACGCCGCCGGGTTCCGCATGGCCGGTCTCGCGCATTTCTTCGACAATGACGTCGCCGGGTCGATGCACGGCGAAACGAAAGGCGGCCTCACCCCGCTCGGCCGCCGGGTCGTGCGGCGGATGGAGGCGCTCGGCATGATCGTCGACGTCGCGCACTCCAGCCACGCGACCATCGCCGAGGTCGTCGCCATGGCGCGCCGCCCGATCGTCGCCAGCCATGGCGGGGTGCAGGCGACATGCAAGGTCAACCGCAACCTGACCGACGACGAGATCCGCGGCATCGCGCGCACCGGCGGCGTGATCGGCATCGGCTATTGGGATGCCGCGATTTGCTCGACCCGGCCTGCGGCCGCCGCCGCCGCGATCGCGCATGTCCGCGATCTGGTCGGCATCGACCATGTCGGGCTGGGCTCCGATTTCGACGGCGCGGTGACGACCGGCTTCGACGCGAGCCAGCTCGCCGCCGTCACGCAAGCGCTGATCGATCGCGGCTTCAGCGACGCCGACGTGGCCAAGGCGATGGGCGGCAACGTGCTGCGCGTCCTGCGCGCGGGAATCGCGCCCGCCGGTCCCGGCGCCCTTGCCGGTACGCCTACTAGCGCGCCGCCCAAGCGGCCCGTATAGCCCCCGCATGATGCGGCTCGACGGCGGCACGGCGGTTCCGGCGGCGATGCGCGGCGGGATCGTCGCGCTCGGCAATTTCGATGGTTTCCACCTGGGCCACCAGGCGGTGGTCGGCCGCGCGGTCGCGCGCGCCCGCGCCGAGGGCCGCCCGGCGCTGGTCGCGACTTTCGATCCGCATCCGGTGCGCCACTTCCGCCCCGCCGCGCCGCCCTTCCGCCTGACCACGCTCGACCAGCGCGAGCGGCTGTTCGCCGCGGCGGGGGCCGATGCGATGCTCGTGTTCCGGTTCGACGCCGCGCTCGCCGCGCTCACCGCGCTGGAGTTCGTCGGCGACCGGCTGCTCGACAAGATCGGCGCGGGCGGCGTGGTGACCGGCGAGGACTTCACCTTCGGCAAGGACAAGGGCGGCGATGTCGACGTGCTGGCCGAGCTCGGCGCGAAGAACGGTTTCTCGGTCGAGACGGTCGGCCCGGTGTCGCTCGACGGCGCGCCGGTCTCGTCGAGCCGCATCCGCGACCTGCTCGAGGCAGGCGACCCGCGCGGCGCGGCGCGGCTGCTGAGCCGGCCGTTCGCGGTGGAGGGCGTGGTGCAGCACGGCGACAAGCTGGGCCGCACGATCGGCTATCCCACCGCGAACCTCGATCTCGGCGGCTATCTGCGGCCCGCCTACGGCATCTACGCGGTACGCGGGCGGCTGGCGGACGGGCGCGTCGTGGACGGCGCCGCGAATCTCGGCATCCGCCCGAGCTTCGATCCGCCCAAGGAATTGCTCGAACCCTATTTCTTCGATCTCGCCGAGGATTTGTACGCGCAGACGATCGAGGTCGCGCTGATCGACTATCTGCGTCCCGAGGCGAAGTTCGACACGATCGAGGCGCTGACCGCGCAGATGGACCAGGACTGCGCGCGGGCACGGGCCGTGCTCGGGGTACGTTGACGCCCTTTTTTGCCGGCAGATTTTCCACAGAAGCGTGACCCCGGACTCGTTCCGGGGTGCACCAAGCGGGCTTTCGACCCGATCGGGGTGTGATCGCCGAGGTCGCGGCACGGTGGACCCCGGAACGAGTCCGGGGTGACGGAAACTTGGGGTAAGGGCCACCAGAGAGGATGAAGGCCGATCCGACTGACGGTGGATGCCGGAACGTGTCCGGCATGACGGCAGGATGTGTTCGTGGACTTTCGCATCGGCAAACCACAAAAAGGGGCCGGCATCGCTGCCGACCCCCCTGTCGCCCGATCGGGGTCCGCTCGGCCCGTTCCCGAAGGAACCCGCCCGCGCCGTCCCGATCCGGCGGCTCGCTCGGCCCGCGCCGCGAACGGCGGCGGGCTTCGCGTTTCGGTCCCCGGGGTCCGGCGCGATGCTCCTGCAAGCCTCAGCACCCGCGACCCTGGCGGCCGGCGCGGCGTCCGGTCGCCCGTCCGCATCGCCTCGGTGTACGCCGCCGAGCCAGCTTCCCCCGTGAAGAGAAGGCGCACTCCCGCCGTCGTAACACCGGTGTCCCGATCCTCGTCGCCCGGAGGCAACCGAACCGGAGCATGTGTGGAAGCCCGTTTCCGTTTGCCGATCGACCATCGCTCGCGCGACTGCGTCCCGGCTCTCGTCCAGCGTTCTTCCGCCGCGATCCGCGCGCCATAACCCGAAGGCACGTTCGCGCATCTCGCGGCATAAGCGATCGATGTATCGTCGGTTTCCCGCTTCCCCGTCGCTTGCTTACAGTCATGATGCTGTCACCTCCGGCGAGTCGCGCCAAGCCTGTTCGCACCGCGCTGCCCTGTGGATAACGTGGATATCGGTGATGGTTTCGCAACTCTTGCGGCCGGGTGAACGCGACGTAGTTTCCGGTTCACGCAACCTCGCTGCCTGCGGGTCGTTCTGACTGCGATCCGACACGGATTCATCACGGGAGTTCAAAATGCGTAGTTTCCTTCTGGCCGCCGCGATCGCGGCCGTCTCGCTGTCGGCGCTTCCCGCCGTCGCCCAGGACTATCCCGGCGAGCGCCAGGACCGGCGCGGCGACGATCGCGATTACCGCAACGACCGACGGGACGAGCGCCGTGGCGACAGACGCGACGATCGGCGCGACGATCGGCGCGACGACCGCCGCGATGATCGCCAGAATGCCCGCAACTGGCAGCAATATCGCAGCTACGACTATAACCGCTACGAACCCGGCCAGCGGACCTATTATGCCGACCGTTACTATCGTGACGGGCGGTATTACCAGCCGCGCCGCCTCGGCCGCAACGACCGCATCTATCGCGGCAGCGACAACCGCTATTATTGCCGCCGCAGCGACGGCACGACCGGCCTGATCATCGGCGGCCTGGCGGGCGGCCTGCTCGGCAATTCGCTGGCGGGCGGCGGATCGCGCACGCTGGGTACGCTGCTCGGCGGCGGTGCGGGCGCGCTGCTCGGCCAGTCGATCGACCGCGGCCAGGTACAGTGCCGCTAAGGTCGCCCAGAAGCTGAACGAACGGCCCGATGCGAAAGTATCGGGCCGTCTGGTTTCAGAGCAGCCCGCCGCCGAGGAACAGGCGGATCACCGCGACGACGATGACGAACAGGTTGAAATTGCGCCCCGCCTTGTGGCCCGACAGCACGCCGATCGCCGCACCCACCACCGCGATCGGAATGGCGAGGTAATTGGCCAGCCCGAAGAACGGCACGAGGCCGACCAGCGCCACCGGCAGCGCGACGAGACCCACCAGGATCGAGACGAGATTGACGATCATGCCCATCGCCCGACCATGGCGACGGCCCGGCCGTTACGCAAGCGACACCACGCGCGAGGCTTCATCCCCAACGGTTTTTTAACCCGGACCGGTGCATGCGTCGCTCGCATGAGTGGAGTTCCGTGTCCGATGGGTCGATCCCGTGTCCGCATCCTGACGATGCTGGTCCTGCCGCTCGCGCTCGTCGCGTGCGGCAAGCGCGACAATGACCGCAACCTCGATACGCTCGACAACGAACTGGTCGATGCCGGGGCAGGCAGCGCCAATGGCAGCGACCCCGCGATGACCTCCGCCCTCCACGACCAGATCATGGTCGATCCCGCGCTCGCCCAGCAAGCCAATGCCGACAGCGTCCGCCCGCCCGCGCAACCCTATTCCGGCGGCGTGCCCCCGGTCGGCATCGCGCAACCGGCCGGCGCCGCACCCGGCGGGGCCACCAGCGAACGCCTCAAGAGCGCGCCCGCGCCCGCCTCGAAGGATTGTCCCGATTGCCAGGTCGCCCGCGACTCGCTGACGCTCGGTGCCTTGGCTTCGCGCCAGCAGGACCGCCGCACCAGCGCCTGCGCCGGCGCGATGCGCTATTCCGCGCGCTGGGCCGACAAGCTGCCCGCCGACGTGCCGCTCTATCCCGGCGCGCGTGTGGTCGAGGCGGCCGGCGCCGATACCGGCCCATGTGCGACGCGCGCGGTGAGCTTTTCGTCCGCCGCGCCGCTGAAGACGGTGATCGACTGGTATTACACCCGCGTCACCACTGTCGGCTTCACCGCCGAGCATCGGTCCGACGGCGCGGAACACACGCTGGGCGGCACCCGCGGCCGCGACGGCGGGGCGTACGTCCTGTTCCTGACCGCACGGCGCGACGGCGGAACGGACGTCGATCTGGTGACCAACAACGGCGGGTGATCCTGCTCCGTGGTCGTGCCGGGTTCACCAGGCCGGGGGCGTTCGGTCCGAAGGCGAGGGGTCAGATCGAGCTTCGGTTCTCGGTAGTTTTGCCCGCAAAACCGTCACCCCGACCCTTCGACAAGCTCAGGACAGGCTCGTTCCGGGGTCCACCCAGCGGCTTTCGACGCGCGTAGCGGGTGATCGCCGAGGTCGCGGCACGGTGGACCCAGAACGAGTCCGGGGTGACGGAAAACCGGGCGCAAGGCCCACCTGGATGCCGGAACGAGCCTGTCCCGCGCTTGTCGAAGGGTCCGGGATGAAGGACTGTTTGTTCGAGATCCTGGCCCGGATGCCGAAGGTCGATCCGGACCATCGCTTCAGGCCGGAGTGACGACCGGGCCGCCGGTGAACATGGTTCTCAAGTCGCGCGATCCGCGCTAACGCGGCCGTCATGTACCACCTTCTTCTCGTCATGGCGGGCGGCGCGCTCGGTTCGGCCGCGCGCTTCCTCGTCGGGCGCGCAGCGCTTTCCGGGTTCGGCCCGGCTTTTCCCTACGGCACGCTGACGGTCAATCTCGTCGGCGGGTTCGCGATGGGGCTGCTCGTCGGGCTGCTCGCGCGCTACAGCGATAACGAGAATTGGCGCCTGCTGCTCGGCGTCGGCGTGCTGGGCGGGTTCACCACCTTCTCCGCCTTCTCGCTCGATGTCGTGGCGATGCTCGAACGCGGCGCGCCGGGAACGGCCCTGTGCTACGTGCTGGTGTCGGTGATCGGCTCGGTCGTCGCCTTGTTCGCCGGCCTCGCGCTGATGCGGGCGGCGGCATGAGCGCACCGACCAAAGCGACCGGCGACGTGCGGCAATTTCGGGTCGGGGCGGACGATGACGGCATCCGGCTCGATCGCTGGTTCAAGCGGCATTTGCCCGACACCAGCTACACCATGGTCGCGAAATGGGCGCGGACCGGACAATTGCGCATCGACGGCGCGCGCGCCAAGCCGGGCGACCATGTCGCGGCCGGCCAGTCGATCCGCGTGCCGCCGGCCGAGCCGGTGCGTCTCGATGCGCCGGCCAAGCGCGAGCGCCCGCCGCTGAGCGACGACGAGATCGCCTTCGCGCGCGAGCTGGTCATTCACCGCGACGCGCAGGCGATCGTCCTCAACAAGCCCCCCGGCCTCGCCACGCAAGGCGGGACCAGGACGATCGAGCATGTCGATGGCCTGCTCGACGCGCTTCAGGACGACAAGGAGGGGCGGCCCAAGCTCGTCCACCGGCTCGACAAGGACACGTCGGGCGCGTTGCTGATCGCGCGGACGGCGCGCGCCGCGGCCTATTTCGCGAAGTCCTTTTCGTCGCGCACCGCGCGGAAGACCTATTGGGCGCTGGTCGTCGGCGTGCCGTCGATCGAGGACGGCATGATCGAATTGCCGATCGGCAAGCAGCCCGGCTCCGGCGGCGAGAAGATGCATGTCGACGAGAAGGACGGCAGCCCGGCGCGCACCCGCTATCGCGTGATCGAGATGGCAGGCACCACCACCGCCTGGGTCGAGCTGATCCCCCATACCGGCCGCACGCACCAGTTGCGCGTGCACATGGCGGCGATCGGCCATCCGATCGTCGGCGACGGCAAATATGGCGGGCAGGCGGCGTTCCTGACCGGCAACATCTCGCGGAAAATGCACCTCCATGCGCGCCGCCTCCGCATCGACCATCCCGACGGCGGCGAGATCGACGTGCAGGCCGAAGTGCCGACGCACTTCGCGGACAGCCTGAAGCAGCTCGGCTTCGACGAGATGCTCGGCAACACCATGCCGCTCGAAGCGCCCCCGCCGCCCAGCCGCGCGGTCAAGAAGCAGCAGGCGCGCCAGCATGCCAAGACCGTGCGCAAGGACCGCAAGGGCGAACGGCGGCGGCGGGGTTCGCAACCCTGATGGCCAAGCTCGCGCTTTTCGATTGTGACGGCACGCTGGTCGACAGCCAGGACAATATCTGCCGCTCGGTCGAGGAGGCGTTCACCCTTGCGCGGATCGCCGTGCCCGAGCGCGGCGCGATCCGGCGGATCGTCGGGTTGAGCCTCGCCGAGGCGATGCGGACGCTGGTGCCCGAGGGCGAGGACGCGCTGCACCAACGCCTCGCCGCCGATTACAAGGCGTGTTTCCTGCGCCTGCGCGCGACCGGGGCGATGGCCGAGGAGCCGCTGTTCGAGGGCATGGTCGAGACGCTCGACGCGCTCGCCGCCCAGGGCTGGGTATTGGGCGTCGCGACCGGCAAGTCGGACCGGGGCCTCGCGCACGTCCTCGCGCGGCACGGCATCGCCGCGCGCTTCGTCACGCTGCAGACCGCCGACCGCCACCCGTCAAAGCCGCATCCGTCCATGATCGAGACAGCGATGGCCGAATCCGGCGCCGCACCCGAAACAACGGTGATGATCGGCGATACGAGTTATGACATGCTGATGGCGCGCGCGGCGGGGGCACGCGCGCTCGGCGTTGCCTGGGGGTATCACCCCGTGGCGGAGCTGAAGGCCGCGGGCGCGCACGCCATCGCCCGAACGATGGCGGCGCTGCCCCGGCTGATGACGGACCGGGAAACGCCGCCATGAGCGATTCCGACACCGCCGCGCGCCGTTATTTCGCGATCGTCGGCACGCGCCTCGCCGGATCGGGGGGGGCGGTGCTCGGCGTGGCGCTGATCGCGCGTTCCGACGCGGTCATGCCCAAGGTCATCGGCACCGCGCTGGTGCTGTCGGCGCTGGCGATGATCGCGCTCGTCCCGCGCGCGCTCGCCCGGCGATGGCGGACGCCGCCGGGGGCGTGATCCCGCGCGGGTCTGAAGGCCGCCGTTTCCTCGGCGCAGGCGGGGGTCCAAGCGTAGCGATCGACGATCTGCCGCCGCCTTGTCGTTACATCGACCTTCGCGACCGGGGCGGATCGACCGTCAGTTTCAGCCGTCTGCCCGCAGATTTCCCACAGGAACCGTCCCCCCGGACTCGTTCCGGGGTCCACCGTGCCGCGACCTCGGCGATCACATCATTATGCGGGTCGAAAGCCGCTTGGTGGACCCCGGCACGAGTCCGGGGCGACGGTTGTGGGGGTCAAGACCCACCAACGAGGATGAAGGTCGATCCATCCCCGACCCCCGGCCCGCGCCGGGGAAGCGAGTTGAACGCGGGCGATACTGCTTTAGGGGGATGGCGATGAAGCGTTTCTGGACCGCCGTGACCCTCGACGACGCTCGCATCGTCCAGCTCGACGGCAAGCCCGTGCGCACGCCCGGCCGCGTGCCGCTCGCCTTGCCGACACCGGCGCTGGCCGAGGCGGTCGCCGGGGAATGGCGCGCGGTGGCGGGCGAGATCGACCCGCGCGCGATGCCGCTGACCGGGCTCGCCAACGCCGCGATCGACCGGGTCGGCCCCGATCCGGCGCTGTTCGCGCGCGGTCTGGCCAGCTATGCCGAAAGCGACCTGCTGTGCTACCGCGCCGATGGCCCCGACGATCTGGTCGCGCGGCAAGGCGCGGCATGGGACCCGCTGCTCGACTGGGCGCGCGGCCGTTACGACGTGCATGTCGAGACCGCGACCGGCATCGTCCACCGCGCGCAACCGCCCGCGACGCTGGCGCGACTGGGCGAGGCGATCGCGGCGCAGGGCACGTTCGCGCTGGCCGCCTTGTCGCCCATCGTCACCATCGGCGGCTCGCTGATCGCCGCGCTCGCGCTCGCCGAACGCGCCGCGACGGCGGCACAGGTGTGGGACGCGGTCACGCTGGACGAGGACTATCAGGCCGAGCGCTGGGGCCGTGACCCGCTCGCCGCCGCCGGGATCGAGGCGCGGCGCCGCGATTTCGACGCGGGCGTGCGGTTGCTGGACTATCTCGCGTCGTAACCGCTCTCCTGCGAAGGCCGGAGTACGGCTCGACAGCTATTTCTCCGGCAACCGCCGGATGAAACCGATCAACCCGCGCTGGCGCGAGCGCTTCAGCCGCTCGGCGGTCAGGATGGTCTGCACGCATTCGTAGCAATCGTCGAGATTGTCGTTGACCAGCACATAGTCATAGCCGTCCCAATGGCTCACCTCGGACAGCGCGCGGTCCATCCGCCGGTCGATGACCTCCTGCGAATCGGTATCGCGGTCGATCAGGCGCCGACGCAGCGTCCGGAGCCCGGGCGGCAGGATGAACACGCGCACCACGTCGCCGCCGGCAAGCTGGAACAATTGCTGCGCGCCCTGCCAGTCGATGTCGAACAGGATGTCCTGGCCGTGGTCGAGATCCTTGAACACCGTCTCGCGCGGGGTGCCGTAGCGCTGGTCGAACACGCGCGCCCATTCGAGGAACTGGTCGTTCTCGACCATCGCGCGAAACGTGTCGGTCGAGACGAAGTGATAGTCCTTGCCCTCCACTTCGTTCTCGCGCGGCGCGCGCGTGGTATAGGATACCGACATCTTCAGCCGGTTGCGCTCTTCCCGGAGCAAGCGGTTCGCGATGGTCGACTTGCCCGCGCCCGACGGCGAGGAAAGCACGAACATCAAGCCGCGACGCTTGAAATTCTTCGGCTGCGAGGGGCGATGATCGGCCATGCGCGCTAGTGGCGCGGGCACGGCCCCGCCGTCAACCCGCGCCCGGTTTTTGAGCGGTCAAGGCTATCGCCCCGGCAAGTCCGCGCCGAACACCCGATCCTTGAGCTTGCCGATCCCGCGCAGCACCAGCCAGCCGGTCGCGAACGTCAACGCGAGCGGGATCACGGCCTTGACGACATTGGCGACGATGACACCTTCGATCGCACCGTCGACATTGGAATCGTCGCCGCTGGAGCCATCGATCGCCGCGCCGATCGCACCACCGATCAAAGAGGTCCAACTCATGATAGCGTCTCCGTTTCGCGGCTCACAGCGCGCGAAGCGCAACAATGTTCCTCTTCATTCTTTGCGCCTTAGCGTCTCGGCGCGAGCCAAATGTTCTCGCGCCAAGACGCTAAGGCGCAAAGGAGACAATGCCTGCGGCGCTTAGACCATCTTCTCGGGCCGCACGGCTAGGTCGAAGGTCGCCGCATCGACCAGCCCCAGCGCCAGCCCGGCCTCCTTCAACGTCAAACCTTCCGCGAGCGCGTGCTTGGCGATCCTGGCGGCATCGTCATAGCCGATCCCGGGCGCGAGCGCCGTCACCAGCATCAGCGAGCGCTCGACCAGCTCGGCGATCCGCGCGCGATCCGGCTCGATCCCCGCGACGCAGCGCTCGGCGAAACTGGTCATGCCCACGCTCAGCAGATCCATCGAGCGCAGCACCGCCGCGCCGATCAGCGGCTTGAACACGTTGAGTTCGAGATGCCCCTGCATGCCCCCCACCGTCACCGCCTGATGGTTGCCGATCACCTGGGCGGCGACCATCGTCAGCATCTCGCACTGGGTGGGGTTGACCTTGCCCGGCATGATCGAGCTGCCCGGCTCGTTCTCCGGCAGACGCAGTTCGCCCAGGCCCGAGCGCGGGCCGGAGCCGAGCAGGCGGATGTCGTTGGCGATCTTGGTCAGCGCGACCGCCAGGCTGTTGAGCCGCCCGGAGAAATCGACCAGCGTGTCGTTCGATGCCAGCGCCTCGAACTTGTTGGGGGCGGTCTCGAACGCGAAGCCGGTCAGGTCGCTGATCGCGCCGGCGAAATCCTCGGCGAACCCCTTGGGCGCGTTCAGTCCGGTGCCGACCGCCGTGCCGCCCTGCGCAAGCTTCGACAGGCCATGCTCGACCATCGGCGCGATCCGTGTCCGCGCGAGGCGGATCTGTGCGTAATAACCGGAGAATTCCTGCCCCAGCGTCAGCGGCGTCGCATCCTGCAAGTGCGTGCGGCCGATCTTGACCACATCGCCCCATGCCCTGGCCTTGACGAGCAGCGCGGCCTCCAGCGTCTCCAGCGCGGGCATCAGCACGTGCGTGGCGGCCAGCGCGGCGGCGACGTGCAGCGCGGTCGGGAAGCTGTCGTTGGACGACTGGCTCATGTTGACATGGTCGTTGGGGTGGACCGGCGCCTTGCCGCCGCGCGTGCCGGTCAGCAGTTCGTTGGCACGGCCGGCGATCACCTCGTTGACGTTCATGTTCGATTGCGTGCCGCTGCCGGTCTGCCAGATGACCAGCGGGAACTGGTCGTCGAGCGCGCCGCGCGCCACCTCGGCGGCGGCGGCGTCGATCGCGTCGGCGATGTCGGCGGGGAGACCATGCGCGCGGTTCACCCGTGCTGCCGCCTGCTTCACCAGCGCGAGCGCATGGACGATGGCGAGCGGCATGCGTTCGCTCGGGGGAAACGGGAAGTTCCCGATCGAGCGTTGCGTCTGGGCGCCCCAATAGGCGGCGGCAGGGACGTCGATTGCCCCAAGCGAATCGGTTTCGGTGCGGATGTCGGTCATTGGAGCCTCCTCACCCCTCTTCCATCGGGAGAGGGAAGGGTAAGGGTGCCCTGGGTTGATCGAAAGTGTACTATGCCGCCAGTTCCAGCGTCACCCGCGTGCCCGTCGGGTCGCTGTCGGTGTGGAGCTTGCCCCCGGCCTGTCGCGCGAACGCTTCGATCAGGCGGCTGCCCAGGCCGCTCCCCGCAGCGGGCTCGGGGTGCGCGGACAGCCCGACGCCGTCGTCGGACACGCTCAATTCCCATCCCGCCGGGCGATTGACCAGGCGCACCGCGATCGTGCCGGTCTCGCGTTCCGGAAAAGCATGTTTGGCGGCGTTGGTGACGAGTTCGTTGACGACGAGGCCGATCGACACGGCGCGGTCGCGCGCGATCGCGGCTTCGTCGCAGTCGCACGTCAGCAAGATCCCGCCGCGCAGGAACAGCGACTCGGCCAGCGCCTTGCACAGGTCGCCGAGGTAATCGCGGATCTGCACCGTGCCCGCCTCGACCGACGCGTCGCGGTAGAGGTGCCGGTGTGCGCGCGCGATGCTGTCGACGCGCCGCTGCGCCGCCTCCAGCGCCTCGATCGTGGCGGGGTCGCTCGCGCGGCGTTTCTGCAAGTCGAGCAGGCTGGCGACGATCGTGAAGTTGTTCTTCACGCGGTGGTCGAACTCGGCGAGGAACAGGTCGCGGTCGGCGATCTGGCCGTCGCGCTCGGTGGTCGCGCGCCGCACCGCGCGGCGGAACAGCTCGGCCAGCGCGACGGTCAGCACCGCCGACAAGGTGATCGCGAATACCGACAGGATCGGGTCGATCGACGAACGCAGCGCCGCGGTCGGCAGGAAGAAGGCGAAATAACTGTAGCTGATCGACACCGCCGAAGTGACCGCCCCGGCCGGCCAGCGCGCGAACAGCGTCGCGACCATGATCGCGGGGAAGATGAAGGCGAACACCGCCGACCCCGGCGCGACGATGTTGACGAGCAGGCGCGCGACGTCGGCCGCGACCGAACACAGGACGGCAAAGCCGATCTGGGTCGCCCAGCGCGGGATCGTCGGCGCCAGCCGGTCGGGCAGGTCGAGTTCGGCGAGGCGAGCCATCGCCCCTTTGGGCCCGGATCGCGCGGGCGTGTCAATTCCCGTCCGAGAGATATTGATCCACATCAACTCAATCGAGCGCCTGTCCGTGCCGCCCGGCGAGATCGACGATGTAATGCCACGCGACCCGCCCCGACCGCGCGCCGCGCCGTGCCGCCCAGCCGATCGCGTCGGCGGGATCGAAGGGGAGCGCGTGGGCCGCGGCATAGCTGGCGACGATGGCGAGATAGCCGTCCTGGTCGACGACATGGAAGCCGAGGCTCAGCCCGAAACGGTCGGCCAGCGCGAGGCTGTCGTCGGCGGCGTCGCGCGGGTTCACGGCGGTGGGCTGATCGATCATCTCGCGCGGGACGAGGTGACGGCGGTTGGAGGTGACGACCAGCCGCGCATTGGCGGGCCGCGCCTCCGCCCCGCCGTCCAGCATCGAGCGCAGCGCGCGCCCGTCGGCGGCGGCGTCGAAGCCGAGATCGTCGACGAACAGGAGGAAGGCGCGGGGCAGGCCGGCGATCCGGGCGAACAAGGCGGGCAGCGTGTCGAGCCGCGTCGTGACGATTTCGACCAGCGCCAGTGCGGCGCCTTCGTTCTGCACCGCGCCGACGACCGCCTTGACCAGCGCCGACTTGCCGGTGCCGCGCGCACCCCACAGCAGTGCGTCATGCGCGGCGGCCTTGCCGGCGAGGTGCCGTACGGTATCGAGCAGCGCCGCCTTCTGTGCGTCCACGCCGTGCAGCCGTTCCAGCGGCAGCGGCCGGAAATCGCGCACCGGCTCCAGCACCGCGCCGCGCCAGACATAGGCCGGGTGGGCGAGCGGATCGGCGGGTGTCGCGACCGGCGGCGCAAGCCGGTCGAGCGCGTCGGCGATACGGGTGAGGGGGTCGTGGGACTCTGTCATCGCTCGCGATTGTCAGCCGTGCGGTCCGCCGTGACAAGCCCGTTCCCCGGCAAAAAGTGGGGCCTAAGGATGGATCGACCTTCAGTGTCGGCAGTTTGCCCGTGGATTTCCCACGAAACCGTCACCCCGGCCTCCTCGGCCAGCTCAGGACAGGCTCGTTCCGGGGGCCACCGTGCTGCGACCTCGGCGATCGCCACTATTCGGATCGAAAGCTGCTGGGTGGACCCCGGAACGAGCCTGTCCTGAGCTGGCCGAGGAGGCCGGGGTGATGGAAACTCCGCGGGTAAAGCCCACCTAGGGCATTTCTAGCTGTAGCAGGATCGCCCTCACCCGTCCCACCGTCCGTCGCTGCGCTCCTCTTTCCCTTTCCCATCGGGAGAGGGCAAGTTCACGCCGCCGCCACGGCGAGCGCCGCCGCCAGATCGAGCCGCCCGTCGTACAGCGCGCGGCCCGTAATGACGCCCTCGATGCCATCCCTAGCGTGCAGCGCCAGCACATGGATCTCGGCGATGCCCTTCACCCCGCCGCTGGCGATGACGGGCAAGCACACCGCCCGCGCGAGGTCGACCGTCGCCTGCACGTTCGCGCCCTTCAGCATCCCGTCGCGGCCGACATCGGTGAACAGCAACGCCGCGACGCCGGCATCCTCGAACCGCCGCGCCATGTCGACCACCTCGACGGTGGAGACATCGGCCCAGCCCCTGGTCGCGACGAAGCCGTCCTTCGCATCGACCGCGACGACGATGCCGCCGGGAAAATCGCGCGCCGCTGCGCGCACCAGATCGGGGTTGTCCAGCGCGGCGGTGCCGATCACCACGCGCGACACGCCGAGATCGAACCAGCGCTCGATCCCCGCCCGGTCGCGGATGCCGCCGCCGAGCTGGACATGGCCCGGAAACCGTTCGACGATCCGCGCCACCGCCGCGCCGTTGACCGATTTGCCGGCGAACGCGCCGTCGAGGTCGACGACGTGGAGATATTCCGCGCCTTGGTCGGCGAACAGCATCGCCTGTGCGGCGGGATCGTCGCCATAGACGGTCGCTCGGTCCATGTCGCCCTCGGCGAGGCGCACGACCTGCCCGCCCTTGAGGTCGATCGCGGGGAAGACGATCAGGGTCATCGCAGGTTCTCCTTCGCGAGGCGAAGCGGAACCTGCCGGGCTAGGGCCGCCACGACAGGAACCTTTCCAGCAGCGCCAGCCCGTAACGCTGGCTCTTTTCCGGGTGGAACTGCACGCCGAGCATGGTGTCGCGCCCGATCGCGGCGGTGACGGGGCCTGCGTGACCGGTCGACGCGATCACGTCTTCTCCCTCGAAGCCGTAGGAGTGCAGGAAATACGCTTCGCCCGGTTCGATCAGCCGATGCGCGGCGGCGGGCACCACGTCGTTCCAGCCCATGTGCGGCACCTTCGCGGCGGGATCGGCGGGGGCGAGGCGGCGGACGGTGCCGCGAATCCAGCCGAGGCCTTGATGGGTGCCCATCTCTTCCCCGGCATTGGCCATCAATTGCATGCCGACGCAAATGCCGAGGAACGGGACGGCGTCCCGTCGCACGCGCGCGTCGAGCGCCTCGACCATGCCGGGCACGCCGCGCAACGCCGCCGCGCACGCCCCGAACGCGCCGACACCGGGCAGCACGATGCGGTCGGCCTTCGCCACCGCGTCGGCATCGGCGGTGACGCGCACGTCGCGCGCGCCCGCCGCCTTTAGCGCATTGGCGACCGAGTGGAGATTGCCCGCGCCATAATCGATCAGGGCGAGGTTCATCCTTCTCCCCTTCCGCTTGCGGGAGGGGTGGGGGGAGGGCATTCGAAGGCTGCTGATGTGTTTGCGGAACCGCCCTCCCCCAGCCCCTCCCGCGAGCGGGAGGGGAGCAAGAAGGCGCCCTCCCGCGAGCGGGAGGGGAGCAAGAGGGTGCCCTCCCGCGAGCGGGAAAGACGCGTCACAACACCCCTTTGGTGCTCGGAATCGCATCCGCCTTGCGCGGGTCGATCTCCACCGCCGTGCGCAACGCCCGCGCCAGGCCCTTGAACGCGCTCTCGGCGATGTGGTGATTGTTCTGCCCGTACAGCGTCTCGACATGAAGCGTGATGCCGGCGGCCTGCGCGAACGACTGGAACCAGTGTTCGAACATTTCGGTGTCCATCTCGCCGAGGCGCTTCTGGGTGAACTCGGTCTTGAACACCAGCCACGGCCGCCCGGAGATATCGAGCGCGACGCGAGTCAACGTCTCGTCCATCGGCGACAGCGCGTCGCCGTAGCGGCGGATGCCGCGCTTCTCGCCCAGCGCCTTCAGCACCGCCTCGCCGATCGCGATGCCGGTGTCCTCGACCGTGTGGTGCTGGTCGATGTGCAAGTCGCCGACCGTCCTGACGTGCAGGTCGATCAGCGAATGGCGGCTGAGCTGTTCCAGCATGTGATCGAAGAAGCCGATGCCGGTCGAGATGTCGTAGGCGCCGGTGCCGTCGAGGTCGACGGTCACGTCGATCGACGTTTCGCTGGTGCGGCGGCTGATCGTGGCGGTGCGCCCTGACATGTCCATCGGTTCCCCATAGCGCGCTTGCGGCATCATGCAATCTTGCCCAGCCCCATCTCGCCCACCCTGTCCTGCCCACCCTCCGTCTTGACGACACCCCGAATGACGCTACCCAAGGGCGGATGAGCGATGGCCTGCCCGACAGCCTGATTCCCTATGACGAGATCGTGCAGGAGGCACTGCGCGCAGTCGTCGGCCGCGTGCTCGGCTCGGTCGCGGAAAATGGCGCGCTGCCGGGCGAGCATCATTTCTACATCACCTTCAAGACGCAGGCCCCCGGCGTCGACATCCCGCAGCGGCTGATCGAGCGCTTTCCCGACGAGATGACGATCGTGATGCAGAACCGCTACTGGGACCTGGTCGTCGACGACGAGCGCTTCTCGGTCGGGCTGAGCTTCAACCAGGTGCCGTCCAAGCTGGTCATCCCCTATTCGGCGATCACCGGCTTTCACGATCCGGCGGTGAACTTCGAACTGCGCTTCCAGGCGCAGGAGACACCCGACGGGCCGGAGCCGGTCGAGGAAGCCGAGAATGACGGGCCGACGCACCAGCCGGTCGAGGACGGCTCGAACGTCGTGGCGGTGGATTTCAAGCGGAAGAAATGATTCCCTCTCCCGATGGGAAAGGGAAAGAGGAGCGCAGCGACGGACGGGTGAGGTGATCCGGGCGAGCCTATCAATGCTCTAGTCGCATGGGCCGTTGTGACCGCCTGCGGCGTTGCCGATCAACGGTGCACGACTGGCTCCGGCCTTCGCCGGGGAGGAAGCATGGAAGACGGCTCCCTACAAGACCTTCAGCGCGGCCACCGCCGCCGCGCGATCGCCGAAGCCCGGGTCGGCCAGCGCCGCGCGGATTTGCGTCGCCGCCTCGCTGTTGCGGTCGAGATCGGCATAGGCTTGCCCCAGATGCCAGCGCAGCACCGACCGATCGGGCGCGATCGAGGCGGCCTTTTCCAGCAATTGCAGCGCGGGCTCGCTCCTGCCCTGCCGGTACAGCGCCCAGCCATAGGCGTCGGTCGCCGCCGGATTCATCGGCGCGAGCGCATAGGCCGCCTTGCCGTAGACGAGGCCGGTGCCGGCATCGCCGTCGCCGGTATAGGCATAGGACAGTTCCGCCAGCAGCGCGGCGTCGCGGTTGCCGATCCGCTGGCGCAGGCCCTCCAGCGTCTCGATCGCCGCGTCCCAGTCGCCCCCGGCGATCTGCCAGTGCGCGGCGAGGCGCTGTCCGGCGACGTTCTGCGGGTTCTGCGACACGAACAAGGCAAGCACGTTCGCGGCTTCCTCGCGCCGCGCCGCGCGCTCCAGCGCGTCGGTCGCGCGCAGCATCGTCGGCTCGTCGAAGCGGATGTCGGCGGCCGTGCGATAGGCGTCGGCGGCGTCGCCGTAGCGGTGCATCGCCATCAGCGTATCGCCGACCGCCAAGTGCGCGGCGGGCGCGCCGGGGGTGAGCGCGACCAGCGCTCGCGCCCTGGCCAGCGCGGCCTCGGTGTCGCCCGCGTCGATCAGCCCGCGGATCAGCCCGAGCTGCGCGACCGGCTCGTCCGGTGCCGCGCTGGCGACGGCGCTCAACCGCGGCAGGCCGTCATCGGTGCCGAACGGGCCGGAGCCGGCCATCACCGGCATCGCCGAGCGGTCGAGATAGGTCGCGGCCCAGTCGCGCTCGCCCGATTGCTCGAACGCGCGCGCGACCAGCGCCAGCGTATAGCTGTCGGCATCGGCGCGCAGCGCCACCGGGCGCAGCGCCTCCAGCGCACCGCGCGGGTCGCCCGCGCGCAGCAGCGCCGCGCCGAGCAGCCGCCGCGCGACGATGTTGGTCGGTTGCGTGCCCACCAGAGCGCGCCACGCGGTCACCGCCTCCTGATAGGCGCCGGCCTTGTAGGAGAGCGTGCCCGACAGCAAAAGCGCGCCGGGCAAGCCGCCGAGCTTGCCGCCGGTCCGCACCAGCAAGGAGCGGGCGAGATCGTCATTGCCGGCGCGCGCGGCGAGCACCGCTTGCAGGTACAGCGCCTGCGGGCTGCCCGGCTGCGCGGCGAGCACCTTGCGCGTCGCCGCCAGCATGTCGGCATAGCGCCCGGCATCGCCGAGCGTCCCGGCATAATCGAGCAGCGCCGGCACATAATAGGCATCGTGTGCCAGTGCATGCTCGAACCACGGCAGCGCCGCGACGAGGCCGTACTGGCTGCGCACCAGTTCGCCGCGCAGGGTCAGCGCCTCGACATTATTCTTGTCGAGGTCGATCGCATGCTGCGCATCGCCGATCGCGCCGGCCACGTCGCCGGCGGCATCTTTGATCCGCGCCAGGTCGGACCAAGCGAAGCTGTCGCCCGGCGCGTCGGCGAGCAAGGCGGTCAACGCCGCCTGCGCCCCGGCATTGTCGCTTTGCGCCGCCAGCGCGCGGGCGCCGACGCGGATCGCATAGCCGGCATATTTCGGACCTGCCTTCTTCGCTTCGTCGAGCGCGCGCCCGGCATCGCCCTGCAACAGCCAGGCGTGGGCGTAGAGCTGGTGCGTTCGGGCGGGATCGAACCCGGCCGCGCGCGCGCGGTCGAGCTCGCCCTGCGCCGCGACGCCGTTGCCGAGTGCGAGGAAACTGCGTGCCAGCAGCGCATGGGCGAGGCCCCATTTCGGATCGGCCTTGACCGCCGCCTGCGCATGGTTGCGCGCCGCGCTGTAATTGCCGAGCTTCAGCGTCCGCACGGCGAGCGCCACCTCGTCGCGCGCGGTCGCGGCGTCGGCATGCGCCGGGCCGCTCGCGGCGAAGGCGAGGAGCGTGGCGGAAACCAGCGAGAGTGCTGCACCCACGGCCATCCGCGTTCTCCCGCGCAGGCGGGGGGCCAGGGTCGCCGGGCGCATCGTTTGTGACTCTGGGCTCCCCCCTGCGCGGGAGGACGGGTGTGATGAGGGCTTACGCATGGAGATCATAGCTCTTCAACAGGTCGTACAAGGTGGGCCGGCTTACCCCTAGCAGCTTGGCGGTATTGGAAATGTTACCGTCGGCGCGAGCCAGTGCCTGGCGAATCGCGGAGCGGTCGGCGCGCTCGCGCGCGGCGCGCAGGTTGATCGGCGGTTCCGCGTCGCCTTCCGCCAGATCGAGGTCGGCGGCGGTGACGAGCTTGCCCTCGGCCATGATCACCGCGCGCTTCATGCGATTCTCCAGCTCGCGGACGTTGCCCGGCCAGCCCCACCCGCCGATCGCGGCGCGCGCGTCGGGCGACAGGCCGGTGACGGCGGCGTTCATCGTCTTGGCGTAGCTCTTGAGGAAATGCTGCGCGAGCAAGGCGGCGTCGCCGCTGCGCTCGGCGAGCGCGGGGATGCGCACGACGATCTCGGCCAGGCGGTAGTACAGATCCTCGCGGAAGCTGCCCGCGGCGACCATCGCATCGACGTCCTGATGCGTCGCGCAGACGATACGGGTGTCGACCATGATCGCCTTGCGCCCCCCGATCCGCTCGATCGTGCGCTCCTGCAAGAAGCGCAGCAGCTTGACCTGGAGCGGCAGCGGCACGTCGCCGATCTCGTCGAGGAACAGCGTGCCGCCCTGCGCCTGTTCGATCTTGCCCTCGGTGGTCTTCACCGCCCCCGTGAAAGCGCCTTTCTCATGGCCGAACAATTCGCTTTCGAGCAGCGTCTCGGGGATCGCCGCGCAGTTGATCGCGACGAACGCGCCCTTGCGGCGCGGTGAGGTGTCGTGCAGCCCGCGCGCAAGGAGTTCCTTGCCCGTGCCGCTCGCGCCGAGCAGCATGACCGAGACGTCGGCGCCGGCGACGCGCTCGATCGTGCGGGTGACCTTGAGCATCTCCGGGCTCGCGGTAATCATCCCGCCGAGCGCGGTGCCCCCCCCTGCCGTGGTCGCGCGGTCGGCGAGGCGGCGATTTTCCGCCTCCAGCGCATGGACGTGGAAGGCGCGCGCGACGATCAGCCCGAGCGCGTCGATGTCGATCGGCTTGGCATAGAAATCCCACGCGCCGTCGGCGATCGCCTGCAACGCGCTCGATCGCGCGCCGTGGCCGGAGGCGACGATCACCTTGGTGTCGGGTTTGAGCCGCAGGATCTCGGCGAGCGTGGCGAAGCCTTCGCTCGTCCCGTCGGGGTCGGGCGGCAGGCCGAGGTCGAGCGTGACGACGGCGGGTTCCTCCGCGCGCACCGCATCCAGCGCGGTCGCGCGGTCGGTGGCGGTGACTACGTCATAGCCTTCGTACGCCCAGCGCAACTGGCGCTGGAGGCCGAGATCGTCCTCGACGATCAGGAGCTTGGGGCGGGGGGCGTCGATCATAGGGTGTTCCTCCGCTCCCTGAAAGGGAGGGGCCGGGGGTGGATGGGTGTGGGGCGGGCGTGACGCTCCCTCTCGGGCCGACCCACCCCCGACCCCTCCCTTTCAGGAAGGGGAAGAAGAAGAAAGCAAGCCCTCACGCCGCCCGCTCCAGCACGACCGCGCGCGCCGCCGCCAGCGTCACGCGGAAGGTGGTGCCGGCGCCCTCGCGGCTGTCGACGGTGACGCTGCCGCCCATCGCCTCCGCCAATTGTCGCGCCTCGAACGCACCGATGCCGAAGCCGCCGGGCTTGGACGAGGCGAACGGCTTGAACAATTGCTCGCGCAGGAAGGCCGGGCTCATGCCGCAGCCGGTGTCGATCACCGATAGCATGATGCTGTCGTTCGCGGCGATGACGGCGACCGTCACCGGGTCGGCCGGCGCACTCGCCTCGATCGCGTTCTGCACGAGATGGCCGAGCAACTGCTCCAGCCGCGCCGGATCGGCCTGAACCGACAGCCCGGGCGTGCCGATCACCGCGATCGGGTGCTGCGCGCGCTTGGCCCGCGCAAGCTGCTCGACCAGCGGCAGCAGGTCGACCGGACGCAGATCCTCGGCACGCGCGCGGTGGTGCTGCGACAGGCGCGCGAGCAGGTCGTTCATCCGCCCCGCCGAATCCTGCAGGGTCGCCACCATGTCGGCGCGGAAATCGGGATTGTCGGCGTGGCGCTCGGCATTGCGCGCGACCAGCGTCAACTGGCTGACGAGGTTCTTGATGTCGTGCAGGATGAAGGCGAAGCGGCGGTTGAATTCGTCGAAGCGCTCGGCCTCGGCCAGCGCCTCCTGCGCGCGCGCCTCGGCGAGGTAGCTGGCCACTTGCCGCCCGGCGATGCGCAGCAAGTCGAAATCCTCCCAGTCGAGCGCGCGGTCGACCGGCGGACGCGCCAGCAGGATCGCGCCCTGCAAGCGGCCGAGATGCGCGAGCGGGAGCAAGACCCAGCCGTCCGCGTCGAGCATCCACACGGGCACGCTGGCGATCTCGTCCGGCGCGGCGGCGTCGGCGCGCACCGCGTCGAGATCGACGATCCGGCCGCTGCCCGACAGGCGCGCGACGAGGCTCGCGTCGGCGCTCGCGCTCGGCCCCGCCCAGTTCCACCCCGCGCCGACGCCGAGCCCGGTCCCCTCCGGCACCAGCAGCAGCCCGGCGGGCGAATCGGTCAGGTCGGCGACCGCCTTGACGATCCGCTCGTCGAGCGGCGCGGCGCCTTCCGGCTTGCCCAGCGTGTCGGTGAAGCGGATCCACTCGGCGCGATAGTCGTAGCGGTGGCGGAAGAAATGCTTGGCGACTTTCACCTTGGCCCAGGCCTTGACCCAGGGCGAGGACAGGATGGTCAGCCCGGCGGCGGTCGAGCCGAACACGAACGCGGTCTGCCACAGCCGCGCGTGATCGCCGCTGAGCGCGGCGATCACGCTGGTCGCGACCAGCATCGCGGCGGCGTAGAGCAGGGTCGCGGCGAGCGACAGCGTCTGCCACGCAACGGTGCGCGACAGATGCAGCGTCCAGTCGCCGTTGCGCTGCACCGCGACCAGAAACACGGGCGCCGCCAGCGCCATGACGAAGCCACGTCCGGCGATCAGTTCGGCTGGCCACGCGCCCGTCGCATAAGCGGTGGCGTAGAGCAGCAGGTCGACCCCCCACATCGCCGCCAGCGCCAGCACGACCAAGCGGATGCCGCCGCGTGCCCTGGGCGCGACCGCCGCGTAGAGGTGGTGCACCAGCACCAGCGCGCTGATCGCGACCATCGCGCGCAACAGCAGCCGCACCGTGGCGAGTTCGCGTAGCACACCGCGCCCGACCGCTTCCTCGACGATGGCGAGGCCCGCGCCGGCCACGACGACCAAAGCGACCACGCCGTAGATGATGGTGACGGCGCGGTGTTCCGGTCCGCCCCGGTTGCGCCGCACGAGCGCGTACATGAAGCCGAGCCAGGCGAGATTGCGCGCCGACTCCGCGACGCGGGTGACTACGTCGGTGGTGCCGATACCCGCAACCGCCAGCGCCCACAGCGCCGTCATGCCGAGCGCCGCGACAAAGGTCAGCCGCGGCAGCGCGGATCCGGCATCACGCAGTCGCGACAGCGCGACGCCCGCGAACAGCAACGCGGCGAGCGCGTGGCTCCACAGGATGAGGGTGGCGGGGCCGGTCAAGGGCGGCATCCGTCGATCGATCTCTCATCATCCGTCACCCCGGCCTCGTGCCGGGGTCCATGCTTCCACCGGCACGGCCGCCGTCGTCGCACGGTGGTCCCCGGCACGAGGCCGGGGTGACGGTCGGGGCTGACCCGGTACGTCGTCACCGTGCGCCCTCGGGCCACAGCACGACGCGGATCGTCTGGAGCAGGATCAGCAAGTCGAGGAACGGCGAATAGTTCTTCGCATAATAGAGGTCGTATTCCAGCTTCTGCCGCGAATCCTCGATCGAGGCGCCGTAGGGATAGTTGATCTGCGCCCAGCCGGTGATGCCGGGCTTCACCATGTGGCGTTCGGCGTAATAATTGAGTTGCTGCTCGAGATCCTCGACGAATTGCGGGCGTTCGGGGCGCGGGCCGACGAAGCTCATCTCGCCCTTCAGCACGCTCCACGTCTGCGGCAGTTCGTCGATCCGTACCTTGCGGATGAAGCGGCCGATGCGGGTGATGCGCGGATCGTCCTTTTCCGCCCACACCGCCTTGCCCGCGACCTCGGCATCCTGCCGCATCGACCGCAACTTGATGCAGTCGAACCCGACATTGTACAGTCCCACGCGGCGCTGGCGGTAGAAGGCCGGGCCCTTGCTCTCGATCCTGATGGCGATCGCGGTGATCACGATCAACGGCAGCGTCAGCGCCAGCAGGACGGCGCTGGCGACGATGTCGAACAGCCGCTTGAACACGCTCGACAGCATCCGGCCCGACGAGAAGCCGTCGGAGAAGATCAGCCAGCTCGGGTTGACGCTTTGCAGGTCGACGCGCCCCGTCTCGCGCTCGAGGAAGGTCGAGATCTCGTTGACATGGACGCCGGTCGTCTTGATCCGCAGCAGATCCTTGAGCGGGAGCGCGTTGCGGCGTTCCTCCAGCGCGAGCACGACTTCGCTGGCGTTGAGCAGCACGACATGGTCGGCGAGATTGTAGATCGCGTCGCGCGCGATCGCTTCGGGAATGACACGCGCCGGCTCGCTCATCGAGATGTAGCCGACCACGACGAAGCCGGCGCCCGGCGTCGCGGCCAGCGCCTTCAGCCGCGCCGCGCGCGCGCCGGCGCCGAGCACGACGACGCGCCGCTTGAACGCCTGACCGCCGATCATCTTGCCGACCAGGATGCGAAGCGCGACCAGCAGCACGGCGGCGATGCCCATCGAATAGAGCAGGTTGGAACGCCAGAAAGTCGCGGCGGGCACGAAGAAATAGATGACGCTGAGGAAGATGACGCCAAGCGAGATCGCCACCAGCAGCCGCGCCGTGGCATAGCGCAGCGATTGCAGCGCGCCCGCGCCGTATACGCCGACCGCGATCATCGCGAGATCGAGGCTGCCGGCGAAGGTCAGGAGTTGCGGGATGCGCGTCTGGATCGGCGTGACCGGCATCGGCAACTGGTTCATGCGCACGATATACCCCGTCTCGCCCGCGACGATCAGCAGGATGAGGTCGAACAGGCCGAGCAGCAGCACGGCGTTGGGAATATAGTGCTTGAACAACCTGATCATCGCGTAAGCGCCCTGTACCCGGAGCCCCGGCCGTACCCGGAGCCCCGGCCGGCCCCGTCATTCACCGTGCCCCTGTCAAAAAAACCGACACCGACAAAGGCGATGTCGCAGAAATTGACAAAGAAAGGTTGAACGTGGCGGATCGCGGGGGGAGGATGGTAGTTACCCTCGCGTCACAACCACGCTACAGCGCGTGACAGTCAGGAGAATCCCTACATGCCGCAGTCCCCGCCGATCGTCCCCGTGATCCTGTCGGGCGGATCGGGCACGCGGTTATGGCCGATGTCGACGCCGGACATGCCCAAGCAGATGCTGGCGCTGACCGCGGCGGAAACGATGCTCCAGCTTACTGCGCGGCGCGCGCAGGGGGAGCGCTTCGCCGCACCGATCGTGGTCGCCAACGCGCGGCATGCGGACATGGTCGAACAGCAACTGAGCCAGGTATCGGCGGCGGCGCAGGCGCTGATCCTCGAACCGGTCGGACGCAATACCGCGCCGGCCATCGCGCTCGCGGCGTTGGCGAGTGCGGGCGACGCGCCGCTGCTGGTGATGCCGTCCGATCACGTCATCGTCGATGTGCCGGCATTCCACGCCGCGATCCATGCCGCGCTGCCGCTGGTGCGGGACGGCTGGCTCGTCACCTTCGGGATCGACCCGCAGACGCCCGAAACGGGCTATGGCTGGATTCGCATCGGCGAGGAGATCGACGCCGAGGAATATGGCGGCGTCCACCGCGTCGCCAGCTTCGTCGAGAAACCGCCGCGCGACGCGGCCGAGGCGATGCTCGCGGCGGGCGATCATGCCTGGAACGGCGGCATCTTCCTGTTCCGCGCCGATGCCTATCTCGCGGCGCTGGCACGCCACGATCCCGACATCCTCGCCGCGTGCCGCACGGCGATGGATGGCGCCCGGCGCGAGGGCACGCGGGTCTATCCCGATGCCGCCGCCTTCGCCGCCGCGCCGTCCGATTCGATCGATTACGCGGTCATGGAGAAAGCCGAACACGTCGCGGTTGTGCCGGTCAGCATGGGCTGGAGCGATCTCGGCAGTTGGGATGCGCTGCACGAGATCAGCGAACTCGACACTGCCGGCAACAGCCACGCCGTCGGACCGGGGGGCGAAGTGATCGCGATCGACACCGCCAACTGCCTGGTCCGCAGCGACGGCGCACGCATCGCGCTGGTCGGCGTGGAGGACCTGATCGTGGTGGCGAGCGGCAACGACATCCTCGTCCTGCCGCGCGGGCGCAGCCAGGACGTGAAGAGGTTGATCGAGGAGATGAAGGCGAGCGCCTTGAGGATTTAGCGACGCTAAATCGACGGCGCGAAGCGGCGAGCCCGGCCGGCGGCGCTTCGGCACCGTCCGGCGACGCGGCTTTGCCGCGGCGGGCCTTGTGCGATCGTCGCGCATCCGGAACAAAGTTTCCCGCTCGGGCGTCATGATCCCTATCGACACGAGGAAGCCAGCGATGCCACGCAAGATCATCCTAGTCGGAGCCATCGCCCTCGCGCTCGCCCCGATGATCGCCCATGCGGGTCAGGACACCCTTGGCGGAGCGCTCAAGCAGCCGCTGCGCGACACGCGCATCGCCGACACCAAGATCCCGGAAATCCTCCAGCTCGCCGCCTCCGCGCCGTATTCGTCGGCCAACACGCGCGGCTGCGCGGCGATCGCCGCGGAGGTGCGGCGGCTCGACGGCGCGCTCGGCCGCGATGTCGACACGCCGGGCGAGGCCAAGAGCGAGCGCTCGGCGGTCGCCGCCGTCGCCGCGCGCACCGTGGTCAATTCGCTGATTCCGGGGCTCGGCATCGTCCGCGTCATCACCGGCGCCGACAAGCAGCAACGCCGGGTCGAGGCGGCGGTCTATGCCGGATCGGTGCGGCGCGCGTATCTCAAGGGAATCGGCCTGTCCAAGGGCTGCAACGTCCCGGCCGCGCCGACGCGCGAGGCGGCGGCGGAGACGCAGGAACTGGAGCGGAACTGATCGCACGTCGGCGTCCTGCCCGCGCCGCGCGCCGTATGCCATGCCGATGCGTCGGCCTTCGGAGTCGCTTCATGCCGGGACTGATGTCGGCGCGTGCCGCCGGTTCGCGACCGCAAGGCGTCGCGGGCGGGCGGTTCAGGCGGCGCTGCGCCTCGCGCGCCGCCGTTGCGCGCCGCGCACGGTGCCGACCAGCCGCGACAGCACGAGCTGCTCGATCCCGGCATAGCCGAGCCCGAGATGATCGGGGCGGACCGCCGTCGCGTCGCCTAGCCGGAGCGAGCCGGTGCGCAGGCCGGCACGGCCGATCCGCGCCCAGCGCCGCGCGGTTTCCCAGCGGATCAGATTGAGGCTCGCCGGGTCGGGCTTGCGCGTGGCCAGGAAATCGTCCTGCAAGCGCACCAGCGCATCGCCGACACGGCGCAGCGTCGCCCGGTCGGGCACGGGCTGCTGACCCATGACGTGGCGCACGATCAGATCGGCATGCTCGACCGCCGTCTCGCCGAACAACGGGGCATAGCAGGCCGCCAGCACGTCGGTCGCGCGGGCACGCATCGCCTCGACCTGACGCTGCGACGCGCCGCCGCCGTGCCGGCGATAGGTCATCAGCTCGTCGTCGAGCCGGGCGATGCCGCCGAACGCGTTGATGCGGTGGTACAGGTCGAAATCCTCGGCATAGACCAGGTCGGGCCGCATGAACGGATCGAGCAGCCGCGCGGCGTCGGCGCGCATCATCACCGACGACCAGACCAATGGGTTCTCGATCCGCATCAGCCATTCGATCACCGGCGGGGTCGACAGCGGGGCGAGCGGCGACGGCAGGATCGCGCCGTCCTGGAGGATGTTGGCGGCGGTGCCGACCAGCACGATCCCGGGGTGCGCGTCGAGATAGGCGACTTGCCGGGCGAAACGGTCCGGGTGGCACAGGTCGTCATGGTCGAGGGCGGCGACATAGCGCCCGCGCGCCTCGGCGAAGGCGGCGTTGCGGGTGAGCACGACGCGGCGGTTTTCCGGCGCCGCGATCACGCGGAAGCGCGGATCGCCGATGGCGCGGATCACCGCGACGGTGTCGTCGGTCGAGCAGTCGTCGACGACGATCAGCTCGAAATCGGGGAAGGTCTGCGCCTGCAAGGTCGCCAGCGTCTCGCCGACCATGCCCGCCCCGTTATAGGTCGGCATGATGACGCTGACGGTGGGGGCGACGGACATGGTCACGCGACCGCGCGCGCCGCGTCGCCGAGCACTTGATCGACGATCATCGCGCCGACATCGTTCTGCCATTGCCACAAGCCGTTGGCTTGCCCCGAGAAGCTCGCCTCGCCGCCGAGCTTGCCCCATGGCACGAAGCCGGCGGCGAGGCCGATGCCGTACAGGCCGGGGATCGCCGCGCCGCTCGCGTCCACCACGCGGCAGTGGCGATCGACCATCGCGCGGCCGTGCTGCGCGGCAAGGTCGACCGGGCGACCCTCGCCATCGTGCACCGCCAGCGCGCGCGGGCGATAACCCAGCGCGGCGATGACCAAGTCGGCCCCGGCGAGATACGCGCGCGCGACGGGGTCGTCGTCGCCGGTCACCCGGTGCGTGGTCAGGCGCGGGTCCGGCGTGCGGCCGTCGACGCGCAACTGGCGCAGCACGAGATCGCGCGCCTCCAGCCGGAAGCCGCCGAGCCGGTAGACGAAACCGCTGACCGGGCAGATGTCGTCCGGGCCGAAATCGGTGAAACCCTCGGCCCGGGCGGCCTCCGGCGTGGGATAGAAAGGCCGCAGCGGGCGGCGGTGGAGCAGGGTGATGCCGCCCGCGCCCAGCGGAATGCGGGCATGCTTGAGCAGCAGCACGACCGTGGCGACCGCGCTGGTCGATCCGCCGATCACGACGACCTTGGGATTACGCTTGCGCGACAACAGATCGACGATCTTCGCCGGCCCGCCGAGCGCCAGCGCCTCGTCCGACTGCATCAGCCGGTCGCCGACGTCGGCGACGAGCGACACCCCGCCGACGCGCTGCGCGGCGAGCCGGTCGAGCGGCTGGTGCCCGCCGGTGGCGATGGCGACCGCGCTCGACACCTGATCGAACTCATGGCCGTCGCCGCAGCGGCGCAGGCGGCTCGACCACAGCCCGTCCGGCGTGCGCGTGGTGCGCAACACCTCATGGCCGGTCAGCACGGTGCCGCCATGCGTCCGCACGATGCGGTCGAGCCGCGCGCCGGTCGCACGGACGAACGGACCGGCCTCGACCAGCGGCACGCCGAGCGCGCCGATATGACGGCCGACCGCGCGCCCGGCCGGATGATCGACCAGCGCCGCGAGTTCCGCATGCGGGTTGTCCTTCACCGCGCTCAGGAAGGTCTCGGCGGTGGAATCGGAGGTGATGGCGTAACGCCCGAGCCGCCCCTCGCCGAGCGCGTCGTCGCGCTCGACCATGACGAGGCCGGAGGCGGCGAGCTCGGGCAAGCGTCCGCGCTTGCTCGCGGCGGTAAGCAGCGCGGTCCCGGCCGGGCCGCCGCCGGCCACCAGCAGCGAGGCGACAGTGTCGGCGCGCGCGCGGGCGGGAATGCGCGACTGCGCGGCGAGAATGCGATTGAAGGCCTTGGCGACCACGCCGACATCCTCGACCGTCATCGCATCGGTGACGGGCAGCGACAGCGACCGGCCGGCGACCGCATCGGCATGGGGGGTCGGCAGGATCGTGGCGATCCGCTGGAACAGCGGCTGCTCGGCGAGATGCGGGCTGAAATAGCGGCCCGCGCCGATCCCCGCAGCCTCCAGCGCGGCGGCGATCTCGTCGCGGCGATGCGCGAGCGACTCGGGCAACACCACCGGCATGAACTGGCTGGCGCGGCGCCGGCCATGCGCCCGCTGGAAGGTGACGCCGTGCAGGCGAGCGCGGTACGCCGCCTCGAGCGCGGCGCGGTGGTCGCACACGGTATCGATCTCGGCGAGCTTGGCGCGCGCCATCACCGCGATCACTTCGGGCAGCTTGGCGTTGATGCCGGGCCGCACCGCGCTGCGCCCGCCGTCGAAGCCGAAATTGGTCATCGTGCGCAGCCGCTCGATCAGCCGCGCGTCGCCGGAATGGATCAGGCCCCCTTCCGCCACCGCGAAGGTCTTGGTCGCGTGCATCGAATAGACGACCGCGAACGGTGCGGCGGTGCCGAAGCCCGCATTGCTGTCGTCGATCGTGCCGAGCGACGCGGCGGCATCGATCACCACGCCGACGCCGGTCTCGCGTTGCAGCCAGGCATAGCGGTCGAGGTCGATCGCGCTGCCGAACGTCGCATAGGGCAGCATCACCGCGATGCGGTCGCCATATTCGCGCAGCAGCCGTTCCTCGGCCGGTGCGCTGGCGCTCCAGTCGTCGGGGTCGATGTCGCAGATCAGCGGGGTGAGCCCGGCCCACAACGCCGCCTGGGCGGTGGCGGCGAAGGTGAGCGACGGCATCAGCGCATAGCGCGGCGCGCTGGACGCCTGCTCGCCCACCGCCTCGCGGATCGCGATCATCAGGCCGAGCGTCGCGTTGGTGACGGCCAGGCTCGCGCCGCGCCCGCCGAACATCCGCGCGGTCACCTCCGCCTCGAACGCGCGCACTTCCGGCCCGCTATTGCTGAACACCCCCGATGCCTCGACACGGCGCAGCGCCTCGCCATGCTCGCTGAGCCTGGGCGGGTTGGGGGCGATCAGGGGATAGCGCATGCGAGTGAGGAGCCCGGCCGGTTGGAACCAGCGTCTTCTGCCCGCGCGCCTCCTAAAATCCGGTTACGCCGCCTTCTCCCTCTTGTGTTGGTTGCGATACACTATCGTTCGCCGGGGCTGGCACCCCGGCCGTGCGCCCGCGCCGGGGACGCAGCGCGGGCCAGGGCGTGGATGGCGAGCGGGGCTGAGTGTCCGGGGGGATATCACATTCCGCCTCGCCACGACGGATCGGACAGGATTTCAGCTTTTCCGCGCCACCGCGAACCCGGCGAAATCCTGGTTCACCGGCATCAGTTCCAGCGCATTGATATTGAGGTGCGGCGGCAATTCGGCGACCCACAGCAAGGTCGCGGCGATGTCCGCGCCGGTCATCGGGTCGGCCCCGCCGTACAGCTTGTCGGACGCGGCCCGGTCGCCGCCGGTGCGCACCACGGTGAATTCCGTTTCGACCATGCCCGGCTCGATCGAGGTGGCGCGCACGCCGGTGCCGTGCAGGTCGGCGCGCAGCGCGAGCGTGAACTGGCGGACGAACGCCTTGGTCCCGGCATAGACGTTGCCGCCGGTGTACGGATAGGTCGCGGCGACCGAGGACAGGTTGATGATCGCGCCCTTGCGCGCGACCAGCCCGGGCAGCAGCAGCTTGGTGACCGCGACCAATGCCGAGACGTTGGTGTCGATCATGGTCTGCCAGTCGTCGAGCGTGGCCGATTGCGCCGGCGCGGTGCCGAGCGCGAGGCCGGCATTGTTGATCAGCAGATCGATCGCCGCGAACTTGGCGGGAAGCCCCGCGACCGCCGCCGCCATCGCGTCGCGGTCGCGCACGTCGACGGCGAGCGTATGGACGGCGTCACCGAGCGATGCAGCCAGCGCATCGAGCCGTTCCGCTCGTCGACCGGTCGTGACGACGCGCCAGCCCGCCCCGGCGAACGCGCGCACCGCCGCCTCGCCGATGCCCGAGGTGCCGCCCGTGATGAAGGCCGTGCGCATCACACACTCCGTCGCTGATGAGATTGAGGCTGTCAGGAAAATGGTGCGCGCCGCAGTCTAGAGCGAACCGGTCTCGGGTGCAAATCTCCTGTTTTCCCTGTTATGAATTTTTCGATGGCGTCGCTACGTCGGGTTCTAACTGGATGGGGCCCGGAAAACCGCCGATTTTGAATGCCGCGGTCAAACATCCGCTTTGCAAACAGGGAATTTAAGTTTCGGAAAACAGGGAATTTTCATTCGCAAAACAGGGAATTTTGAAGTCACGAACAGGCAACCGAGTCACCAATAATGATTATCAAGTAAATTGCGTTTGTTTTTTAGATGTAGAAAATTGCAAACAAAAATAACTAAAGTCGCGCTGTAGCGATGACCCCGCATCGCAAAAATAATCTTTTAGTCAGTTGTGCAGGTTTGCACTTCGGCTTATGAGGTAACGGTCTGGAGGGCACCCGGACGTTTTTTACTTGAGGTGCCCCATGACCTACGAAGTTGGCTATAAGAAGCCGCCAAAGCAAAACCAGTTCAAAAAGAATCAATCTGGAAATCCGAAGGGAAGACCAAAGGCGTCGGTGCGCGACAGCGACGGATCCGCCGAGCTGTGGACGATGGTCAGAAAAGTTACGCGCCGCAAAGTCTCCGCTACACAAGGTGGTAAGACGGTCAAAATTCCGGCCATACAAGCTCTATTAAGTCAAACCCTTAATGACGCTCTTCGTGGCGACACCAAGGCGCGCGCACAGTTTTTGAAACTATTGGAAAGAGCTGATTTGGCCGCCTTTAATGGTCAGGTGAGTTAGCCCCTGCACATAATAGTAACTGGCGGACTTCCGGACGATTAGATCGCGGCAGCCGACGACACGGTCGTTCCAGGGTAATGTGCGTCGTAAACATATGCATTGGAACTGGCTCGATCCCAGCCAGCGGCTCTATCGGCGAAGCGCCGTTGCGGAGACGCCGCGAATGATCACGCTGCCGCAATTTCCGCCGAGTCCGATCGGCGCGTCACCACATTTTCAACGGGAGTTTTCCCATGACGAATCTCGCAAGTTCCGGCTTACCCGCGGGCCTCAAAGGCCAAGTTCAGGAGCGCAGCCGCCGGCGCGTTAAGGAAAATCTAGGTTACGTAAAGGCGGATGGGCACGTCGTCGTGGCGCGTAATGACCCGGCTCCGAAGCTTCGCTCGGAGCGACGACCCCTTGACCAGCTGAGGGACGCTGAGCGCCGGACCCGGACAACCTCGCCCGAACAGCTCGAGCGGGTGACGCGGTCGATCTCGCAGTTCGGCTTTTTGAAACCCGTCCTCATCGACGGTCAAGGGCAGATCGTAGACGGCCATATTCTTGTCGAGGTCGCACGGCGCCTGAGTTTGCCCGATATTGAATGCGTCGTGATCGACCATCTGTCGAAGGACGAACTTCGCTTAGCGCGGATTGCGCTCAACCGAATTCAGGAAACCGGCGATTGGGAATTGGATGAGCTGTCGCTCGAACTCGGAGAACTGAGCGTCTCTGATCTTGATCTCACCGTGGCCGGCTTCGATCTTCTCGAGCTGGACCTCATCCTTGATCAAGGATCAATCCTGGCGGACCTGGATAATGGTATTCCGGCGAAGCCTGAGATCCCCGTATCGCAGCTAGGCGATCTCTGGTGTCTGGATCAGCATCGGCTGCTCAACGGCGATTCACTCGACCCCCGCAGCTACGAACGGGTCCTGGCGGGGCGGACGATCGACTGCGTGTTTTCCGACCCGCCCTATAACACCAAGATCGACGGTGTGGTCAGCGGCAAGGGCAAGATCAAGCATCGCGACTTCGCGATGGGCGTCGGCGAGATGGCCAATGACGAGTTCACGACATTTCTGGCGGACTATCTCAGGCGCTGCAAAGAGCATGCTTCGAAAGGCGCTGTCATCTTCGCCTGTATGGACTGGCGGCAAGTTGACCTGCTGATGCTCGCTGGGCGCGATGCCGGTCTTCACCGGATTAACAAGGCGGTCTGGAACAAGGGGAATGGTGGCATGGGAAGCCTCTATCGCTCAGCGTATGAGGAGGTCGTCGTGTTCTGCACTGCCCTTTCGCCCGCAACCAACAATGTCCTGCTGGGGAAATACGGCCGGAACCGGACGAATGTCTGGAGCTATCCCGGAGCCAATCAGCAAGGCTCATCCGCTTCGAAGACGCTCGGGGACCATCCGACGCCTAAGCCGGTCGAACTTGTCGCCGACGCCCTTCAAGACGTCACCAAGCGGGGCCAGCTGATCTTCGACCCGTTCATGGGGTCGGGCACGACGCTGATGGCCGCCGACGCCATCGGACGGATCGCATGCGGCATCGAGCTGGACCCCGTCTATGTCGACGTCACCATCGACCGGTGGCAAAAGAAAACCGGCAAACAAGCGCTGCACGCAATTTCGGGTAAGTCGTTCGATGAGTTACGCGAACAGCAGTGTGACAACTTCGCCTCCGAGAAAATTGACGAACCGCTAGTGATGGCGGACGAAACATGACGATCGTCAAGGCGCGCCGCTCGTCATCGACAATAGGCCCAAAAAACTGCTGTTGCGCTCGACCTCGGTGCCCAAGGACGTTGGTGACCGCGATAGCTGACGCGCTTGGCATCGCCGCCCGCATCTTTCCGCAATGCGCAACCGACCACCGCCACGACCGTGTAGACGGCTGCCACTACCAGACGCCAATCTGGTCGCCGACATCCGGCTGCTCGTTGCCGACCTGCCTAGCCCCAAGGCCGATGCATAGACCGTCCTCGATCAGCTGCCCGCTTTTCGACCATTATAAAGAGGTGCATCCGCACCGCGCTCTCGGCTATCGATCACCTCGTGAATTCATCGCGCAAACCCGCGAGGCTCTGTCAGGCCTTTAGGGGGCAACAACAGGCATCGCCATTATGCGACAGTGGCTGTAAAGATGCTGGAGGCGGCTGAAGGGGTGTACGACATAGGGTGCTACAGATGGCTCAATCTGCTCCTGCGTGAACGTCGACAGGCTCGTAATGATACTCTTACACGACGAATATCTCATATTCGGAACAATCGATCAAAATTGTGATGAAGAAATGCGCCTGATGCTTTAAGCACTGGATTTTATGGCGCGGCAGCAAACCTCGGCGGACTTGGTCCAGATGATTCGAGTCGCACTCGAGACGGCGGACGAGTTATGCGAATGGGGTGCGGGTGCGCATCTCAATCAAGCGTTGGTCGCCTTGGTCGGCGAGGGCATGATGCCAAGGGGAACGGCTTCAGATTTCTGCCTCGACCGGTTCGAACCCTCATCGTAACATCTCGCTGCCGATTTAACTGCGGTAGAACACCATGACCGAGGCTCTGCGCAAACCGTCCCTAAAAGTGTCGCGTCGCACGCGCCTCCTTGGCCACGATGCACGGCGCTTGCTCGCGCAGAACAGCTTCAAGCTTCGCGCGAGACATGGTCCGCTTAGATAGAACCGCCCCTCCGAGAGCCATCGCGCAGACCTGGAAGCTGCGCTTCGCCAAATTGATGGCGAGAATATAAACGTCGGTCATATGCTCCTCCTTCTCCAGCGCATCATCGTGCCGATCTGGCATCATACGATGCCGAGCGAAGGGAGCATTCACCCCATCAGTGCTTGTTGGCGGTAGCCGCGCTCCAAGCCGGCCGATGTTTATTCAACTAGGCAATGCGTTTCGTTCGAACGAAAAGCCATCTGCGATGATCGCGTCGGCAAGCGCCTGGAAATAGCGCATTTCTATAATGAGGTCGTTATCGATACGAATGGTGTCGCTGCCGTCGGGGACATGGTCTCGAAGCCAAGCGTCGGCTTTTGGAGTAAGCGGACTTATCCGGGTCAAGCCACCCTCACGCGTCGCACAAAACGCAGCACCGCTCTCTAGAGTCGCGGTATGGCGAAAAAGATTTCGCTCATCGTCGTTCATCACATGGAACTCGCGATTGTTACCGAACAGCCGATAAGGGATAACGGCACACTTGCTGTCCACTTTCGATTTCTGGTTATCATGCCTAGAAAATATCTTCCGCCGCTAATTGATCAAACTTGCTTGGTTGAACAAAATCATTACTAAACCACGGATAAATTTTAGGGTCAAAGCAACGTTTTATGAATTTCAGCGCCATTTGTACGGTTGGGGATTTACGAATATCAGCATGATAAGTTAGCCATACATCACGCCGCATATTAACGCCAAGATCTAGCGCAATGACCTCTTTGGTAACGGCGGCTATATATGTCGGCAACAGACCAATTCCAGCGCCATATAGTATCGATAAATAATGTGCCGTGCTAGTATTAGCTCTAATTGTTATGAACCCAAGCGGGCGTTCGGCTGGTATAAATATATCGAGCGCCTTGTGCGGTATGCCGTCAATTACTTGCTCGACAAATCGATGATCTTTCCACGCGTTGACGTGCGACGGGGTTCCCCGATCCGACAGATAGCCCTTTGATGCAAACAGCATGAGATGGATACTGGAAATCTTAGTTGTGATAAGATCGGGTTGCGTCGGACGCTCCAGTCCTATCGCCAGGTCGGCCTTGCGCAGGAGCATGTCAGGCGATCCCATATCGCAGCTGATATCAACGGTGGTGTCTGGGTGGAGGCGTTGATAGTCGATCAGTCGCGGTATCAGCCAAAATGTGCCGATGCCCTCAGATATCGACAACTTAAGTGTTTTCTCACTGTCGCCGTTCTGCCTGCTACCTTCACGAGCGCCCGATTGGCCTGCTATTCGCATCTGGGTAGCTAGAGTGAGTAAAGCTGATCCAGCCGCGTTCAACCGCAAACCTTCGACGGATCGCAGAGCGATTTCACACCCTATCGACTGTTCGAGCCGCTCGAGGACGGCTCTCACCGTATTGATCGAACGGCCAAGCCTGATAGAGGCTGCGCGAAAGCTCCCCGACTCCGCAACTGCGATAAAAGCATTCAGGTCGTCCCAACTCAGCCGGTCAAGATCAAAAAGAGGTGTATCAATGGACTGCACCCCCCTTTCAGAAAAATGGCTCTCCGCATCCCATTTCGACATGGTTAACCAACCTTTCTTGGAGCGCAGTAAGCTATCCTAGAGGAACAAAACCATGTTGAACGAACGGATTGGAGCTGGGCGTCGTTTCGAAACCATAGCGTTTACGGACCGGATGCAGCGGATCGCATCCTTGGGCCACGACAAAGGTGTCAGTATTCGGTCAGCCTCAATCGCGGAGGCAAAAATTGTCATTGCCGAAGCCCGACAAACCCTCGACCTGGCGCCGGACGAGGCGATCGAGCATGTGATCCGGGCGAACCACACCGCCATTCAGCTTATCGAGTTCGAAGACAATCCCACTAAAACGGCATTCATCGCGCAAATACCTCTTTCCGAGCAAGGGTTATGCGCATTAATTCAGGATAGGTTCAATAGCGCATTTCCAGCGCTCAACCATATCGCGCCTGCGGGCCAAGAACCGGCCGCGATCTATGTGTGGCTGATTTACACGCCTGGCGTCCTTGGGCGCTCACTGCCAGCGGTCGCATTGGCTTTGAGTGGATTAACGGCTGGTTGCCCGCTATTCACGCGTGCGGTGAATCGCCACACTGAAAAGCTCTTTCCAGCAATGGGGTTCGTGCCAGCGCGTACTCATTATCCGCGCTGTAAGCCGGACTTGCTCGTCGCGCTTCCCGCAAAAAGCGACCGTAAAACGCCGCCTGACATAAAAATACGGGTCGCGCGTACCGTCGAGGACATAGCCAAAGTGTTCAGCGTCAGGGCCGCCACGTACATGGCGGAGCAACAATGCCCTTACGATGAGGAATTTGACGGAAATGATTTTTGCGCGACCCACCTGATCGCTGAACGAGGCCGAGAGCCGATCGGCTGTGTTCGCCTACGATTTTTTGCCGATTGGGCAAAGCTCGAACGTCTGGCGGTCCGTCAGGAATTTCGTCAATCAAAAGCGGCATTCATCATCGTGCGTCACGCGCTCAAGCACCTTAGCGAAAAAGGCTATGCAAAGGTGTATGGGCACGCTCGACACGATCTCGTCAGATTTTGGCGGACGTTTGGATTTCAGCCCATCTCGTCCCGCCCAAAATTCCACTTTTCAAACGTCGAATATCAGGAAATCTTGCTTGAAATGGAAGCAAAACCGGCAATTTCGATTGGTATCGACCCACTGATTACCATTCGCCCCGAAGGCGCTTGGTCCGTTCCGGGTCCACTCGATCACGGCGTGGGGGCGTAGGACAATGAACGAGCCCGCCCGAAAAATGAAGTTTCAACTGGAATCGCTGCTCGACACCTTTAGAGAAGTCGAGCGAGGCACCCACGACCTAGTAGAGAAATTCAGAAAACCACTCCCGTGGGAAACGGCCAAAAAGCTCATCGCTTTTCGTCGATTACGAGAACGAACGCTTGGACATGACCTGTTTGCAGATCCAGCTTGGGATATGCTTCTTGATCTATATGTAGCGAGATCAGAAGGAAAACGAATATCCGTCAGTAGTTGTTGTATCGGATCAAATGTACCGCAAACAACAGCGTTACGATGGATGGCCCTGCTAGAGCGCAAGGGCTTGATAACGCGCCATCTGGACCATCTAGACCATCGTAGAAATTATGTAGAACTATCCGATGAAATTAACGAGACGTTGACTCTATTGATAAGTTACCTCGATCTCGCAAGCCCCAATCAGCTCGTCGAGCGCTAGGGAGGCGTAACAAGCAGCGAGATCATTTCCTAAGGAGGAAATTTCCTCGACAATTAATGTCATATCGACAATCAGCTTTAGGCGTTTTTGATAAGCTAATATTATACGTTGATCTTTTAATACCATGATGCACTAACCTATTGGCATATAATAAATTATTGTTACTATATTTGCTTTTTCAATCCACAATATAGGTTAACAGCCTGATAAATATATAATTACGAATCGTAACTTCGTCCTATATGGTGTGATCTGTTGGTAGTATTAGTCAATTTGGTGCTGTTGTCGCTGCCGAACGCTAGGAGGTGGCGCTGTGACCAAGATGCGCTCATAAAGCTTACTGACGAGATGAATAGTGACTAGCCGCCAGATCAAGCAAATGGCAAATAGGCGACAAGATCGTCAAATGCTGCACTGCAGCGCGTCAGGAGCGCGCCTTTTGAAATGTCCGTGCACGCTCTGACCTGGTACCTGATCTTGGACCACCCGGCTGGGCGTCATCCAGTTCCTGCCGGCCGCGGCGGGTCATGTGCCGCTGACCGGTTCACCAACGATATCGGCGGCTTATTGCCGATCGCGCTACGTGGTCGCACCTCATCATAGTCTCTGCGCCAAGTCTCGCATTTTCCGACCGCGTCGTCGAGGCTCATGAACCGGTGCTGGTTCAGGCATCTCGCCCGGAACTTGCCGTTGAACGATTCGATGAACGCGTTGTCGGTCGGCGTGCCGGGTCTCGAGAAGTCCAGCGTGACACCTCTCATGTACGCCCGCAGGTTGAGGTCCCGGAGACGAACTCGCCTCCCCTGGTCCACCCGGATCGATGCTGGATAGCCAACTTCGCCGCACACGCGGTCTAGCACCGCGATCACGTCCGGCGCGCGGAAGCTGAACCGCGGTATTGCGGTACTACCGCCGGCGAGAACCGACTGAATGTGTCGATCACTGTCAGGATGCGCAGCTTCGATCCGGTCGCCAACTGGTCATGGACGAAGGCTCTACAAAGGCCGCAACGCCATCGAGCGCATGTTCTGCCGCCTCAAGGATTATCGCCGCATCGCCACCCGCTACGACAAGCTCGAAACCAACTTCCTCGGTGCCATCTACATCGTCGCAGCCGTCACTTGGTGGTTATGAGTCCCGACCCTAGCATAGCCGCCGCGTCATTGTCGGTGATCGTGCCAGTGCCGGTTCCGGTTCCCAGCGTGGCGCCTCCGGTCGGCGAGCCGAGCGCCACCGTCATGCTTTCGGTGGATTCAGGAACCGCGTCATCGATTGTTGTGACCGTGATCGTCTTGCTTGTCTCGCCGACCCCGAACGAGATTGTTCCCGAGCCGCCCATATATTCGCTTCCAGCAGTTGCCGTGCCGTTGGCTGTCGCCCAACTGGCGCTCACCGCACCGGTCGTGCTGCCCGAACGCATTACTGTGAAGACAAGGTTGCCACCTTCAGTCACCGACGCATCACTAATCGAGATGGTTGGCACGCCCGACCCGGCACCAGCGACGGTGTAATTGGTGCGATTGTCGGCGGGGTCGTACGATATTGAGGTGGATTGGCCGTTATTGGCAGTACCGGAATGCGATGAGGCAATCAGCCTTCCCAGTGCGCCATAGCTATAGGTGATCGTCTCATTTGCAAAAGCCGGGGTTGCTGCGATGCACGCCACAAGCCCGATCACGGCCACGCCGCACCGATAGCTGGATAAACCCCCTCATCGCGCGACGGAGCAGCTAGAACCCGTGCACTTATGCTAGGATATCGCTCCGGTCGGACGATACCATGCCACACTCATTTTACAATTTATACGCGGTACGTGCAGCAGATCACACGAGTCTACAGCCTTAGCTCAGAGGGACCGCTGCCCCGGCATAAGGGTCATCACCATTATGCGGCAGTGGCTGTAAAGATGCCGGAGGCGGCGTAAGGGCGGGTACGACATAGGGCGTCACGGATGGCTCAATCGGCTCACCTGTGCTGCTACCGGCAGAGCGGATGCCGGCAGCGATCGTCCCTGCGCCAAAGAGGATGAAACATCCCAGGATCGTGATGGCGCCGCGGCGCCAGTCGGTCCTGCCGGTGAGCATAGCAAAGCCCAGTGCCGCTACCGCGACGATGGCGATGGTAGTCGCGACCGTTCCCAGCAGGGCACTTTGCAACCAGAGTGCTGCGTCGGTCAACGGGCTCGACCCTAGCGGGTCTGCCAGAGAGCTTTGAAGCGGGTCGTTCATACGAGTGAAGCGATCTACGGCAGGTCACGACCTTTCACAATTGCACAGCTCGATCCGTCACGAGCGAGTCAAGCCGTCGCGCGGACGGTTTCCTTTCAAAGAAGTTTTGCTCGATCGGCTATGCTCGAGCGAGACCGTATTTCCAACATTTAACTTACTTCCATAATGGAGATGATTATCGTCCTTACCGAAAGATTGATGACCTTTCACGATTGCTAAATTGCGACGTCGAGCGCAGCTTGCGATGCGACAGATCAGGAGGATGTAATGCGGCTATCTCGTTCGATCCTGGGCATAATCGGGCTAGGATTTTCAACGGCAGGGTATGCCGCCGAAACCATCACTTATAGCTACGATGCCAATGGCCGGGTGGTTGCCGTGGTGCATAGCGGCACGGTCAATAACGGCGTGAACACCACCTATGGCCATGATGCGGCTGACAACCGTACGAATGTGACCACAACCGGCGCGCCGTAAAGCCGAAACATCTCATCATTTGAGGACAAGCACTATGCAGGCGTTCAGCAAGCGTAGTGGCAGAGCTGTGACTTTTTTAGAGTACGTATCTCTAATCAGAGGAATTATTCGTGATAGCGCATTGCTCAAGCGATTTTGTGTCTGCAAACAGATCACGTCCAGCAGGTCTGATACGTAGATCGCTGCTCATTACCACCGCCTATGCCGCGATGGTGAGTTCGAATGCTCAAGGGCAAACCCTGCCGCCCGATGTACCGGCACCACCCACCCGTGCCGTAATCGATAATAACGGCGTCAATCTAGCTACAGGAAAACTAGAGCGTTCGGATGTTGGTGTGGCTGTCGGCTCATCGAGCTCAAGCCTTCATGCTGCTCGTTATTGGAGCAGCACAGGATGGAGAAATAACTTTGTTTCCACTGTGTCCTCTAGTGGATCTATTTTTACGGTTACGGTAGACTCAACAAGCTATATTTTTGACAAAGTTTCATCAAACTATGTTTCTCGTCAAGGAGAAGAAGTAAGTCTTATATCAGATAGCAGTGGCTATACACTTACGCTTAAGGATGGCGAGAGTATATTCTTTTCCTTACAATTTACCACTGGAGTCGCATTAAATTATTATTCTAATATAAGTGCACCCGCTACCAAAATACTGATGCCGAATGGAGAGAGATTAGACCTAACATACTCTTCATATGATATTACTACGCCTTCTCCTAGCCGTCCTATAGCAGCAACACTTTTGCGACTACAATCTGTTGTCAGTAATCTTGGATATCATCTCAAATATAATTATGCTAGCGATGTCGGCAACACGACGACATGGCGCACCATATCTGCGATAACGGCTATCAATACTAGTACTGATTATTGTGATCCGACGGCAATATCGTGTACAAGCCTGACGCAGACGTGGCCGAAGATAACGTTCGCCCAAGCTACCTCCGGGTCCAACACAACCGATACTACTACAGATCTCAACGGCCGAAGTACAAGATATACGTTCGACTCTTCTAGTCGTATGATCGCTATCAAGAGACCGTCAAGCTCGACCGACAATATCACCTTTGGCTATGACTCCTCCAGTCGTGTTGCATCGGTAATCGTCGATGGTCGAACTTGGAATTATAGCTATGTGACATCAGGATCTTCAATTGCAACAACAATTACAAATCCTCTGTCACAATCCAAGGTTATAACGTCGGATACAAATATTGGACTTCCAACCTCCGTTAAGGACGAGCTTAACCGGACGACCACTTACACATATGATAGCAAAGGTCGTGTCGCAACGGCGAGCTTTCCCGAAGGGAATAGCGCCCAATATACATATGATTCGCGCGGCAACGCGACGCAGACGACGTTGGTATCCAAAACCTCCGGAACTCCTGCGAACATAGTCACCTCGGCGGGTTTTGACACGACGTGCAGCAACGTGAAGACGTGCAACCAGCCGAACTGGACCCAGGACGCGCGCGGCAACCAGACCGACTATAGCTATGACGCGACCCATGGCGGGGTGCTGAGCGTCACGGCGCCGGCGCCGACAACCGGCGCGGTGCGACCGCAGAGGCGCTACAGCTACGCGGCACTGCAAGGCTATTACAAGAACAGCTCCGGCTCGATCGTGGCCTCCGGCGTACCCGTCTACAAACTGACCGGCGTGTCGGCCTGTCAGACCAGCGCCTCGTGCAGCGGAGCGGCCGACGAGGTGAAGACCGTGATCGGCTATGGCCCGCAGAGTGCAGGAACCGCGAACAACCTGCTGCCGGTCTCGGCCGCGAAGGGCGCGGGCGATGGCTCGCTGACGGCGACAGCCGCTACCACCTACGACAATGTCGGCAATTTGCTGACGGTCGATGGACCGCTGGCAGGGACGGCGGACACCACGCGCTATCGCTATGACGCTGTCCGCCAGATGGTAGGCATGGTCGGTCCCGATCCAGACGGGGCGGGAGCCCTCAAGAATCGTGCGACGCGCCTCACTTATAATCTTGACGGCCAGGTCACGGCGGTCGAGCAAGGCACGGTCAACAGCCAGTCCGACAGCGACTGGGCGGCGATGAGCGTGTTGCAGACCGCCAGTACCACCTATGACAGCGCAGCCCGCAAGGTCAGCGATACGCTGGCAGCAGGCGGCACCACCTATGCCGCAGTCCAATATAGCTATGACAACGCCAATCGGCTTGACTGTACCGCGGTGCGGATGAACCCCAGCACTTTTGCGTCGTTGCCGAGTTCAGCGTGCACCGCCGGGACGGCGGGCAGCTACGGCCCGGACCGGATCACCAAGAACGGCTACAGCAATGCCGACGAGCTGACGAAGGTGACGACGGCTTACGGGGTAAGCGGCCAGGCGCGCGACGTGGTCACCTACACCTACTCGAGCAACGGCAAGCAAGCGACGGTCGCGGACGGCAAGAACAACCTCACCACCTATGAGTATGACGGGTTCGACCGTTTGGTGAAAACGCGCTATCCGTCGCCGACCACGACCGGCACGAGTTCGACCACCGATTATGAGCAGCTCGGCTATGATGCGACCAGCAACGTCACCAGCCGCCGGCTGCGCGATGGAGCGAGCATCGGCTATGGCTATGATGCGATGAACCGACTGACGTTGAAAGACCTGCCGTCACCGGAGACCGACGTCAGCTACGGCTATGACGCTTTGTCGCGCGCTACCACGGCGACCCAGGGGTCGGTGGTGCTCACCAACGGTTATGACGCGCTCAGCCGGTTGACCAGTGAAGCGCAGGCGTTCGGCACGACGACCCACCAATATGATCTGGCAGGGCGTCGCACGCGAGTGACCTGGCCCGACAGCTTCTATGCCGGCTATGACTATCTGGTGACCGGCGAGGTCTCGGCGATCCGCGAGAACGGCGCGACATCGGGCGTCGGCGTCCTGGCGAGCTATGCCTATGACGATCTTGGCCGGCGCACCGGCATCACGCGCGGCAACGGCACGACGAGCAGCTATGGCTATGACGCGATATCGCGGCTGACCAGCCTGGCGCACGATCTGTCGGGCACGACGCGCGACCAGACGATCACGCTGGCAGGCTATAATCCGGCCGGGCAGATCGGCTCGCGCAGCGCGTCGAACGATGCCTATGCCTGGACGCAGGCCGTCAATGTCAACCGCAACTACACCGCCAACGGGCTGAACCAATATACCGCCTCGGGCACGATCACGCCGACCTATGACGCGCGCGGCAACCTGACCAGCGCCGGCAGCACGACCTATGGCTACACCACGGAGAACATGCTGAAGAGCGCGAGCACGGGCATCTCGCTTTACTACGATCCGCTCAACCGGCTACACCAATATGACAGCACCGCCTCGACCCGGTTCCTGTTCGACGGTTCCAATATGATCTCGGAGCTGAGCAACAATGGCAGTCCGCAGACCGTGTTACGCCGCTATGTCTACGGCCCCGGCGCGGATGAGCCGGTGGTCTGGTACGAAGGTGCGGGCACGAGCGACCGGCGCTGGCTGCACGCCGACGAGCGCGGCAGCGTGGTGGCAGTGAGCGACGCGAGCGGCGCCTTGATCGGCATCAACGCCTATGACGAATACGGCATCCCGCAATCGACCAACACCGGGCGGTTCCAATATACCGGCCAAGCCTTCTATCCCGACCTGGGCATGTACAATTACAAGGCCCGCATCTACTCGCCCACGCTGGGCCGGTTCCTCCAGACCGATCCCATCGGCTATAGTGACGGACCCAACTGGTACAATTATGTCCATAACGATCCGGTTAATGGAAGCGACTCGAATGGAACGGACACAAACGATATTGTAGTCACTGCGCAACGTAGAAAATTTAATTTTAATTTCTCGTTTCCGGTTCAAGAGTTTAAACTATATTTTCCTACTTTAAATATAGGTGAAGCCACTCCGACTAGCGTGACATCTAGTCTTGGGCAGCAGAATAACCAGGCGAAACCCGGGCAGATAATGGCAGCCAAAATGAGCGAGGAGGAGCGCGATAAGGCCGCCAAGGAGGACGAGAAGATTTGTCGTATCGTAAAGACAGCTCAATGTTGGGCGAGCGCAGCAGAGCGCGATGCCGCTAGAGTAGCAGGTAGGCCGGTCCCGCCCCTCCAGACCGGCGTTAGAGGGAATTGGTCAGCTCAAAATATGGGGCTGGGACTGGGCGGATTGGCCATCGTCGGTGGTGTGGCGTGTGTTATTCTGGAACCGTGCGGCGCAGCTGTTGCGGCCGGACTGGGCATCGGTGGCACCGCAGTGATATTGACCAACTAGCGAGGCGCATATGTCTTCCGAAGCAGATGATCTTATCGGATCGACTACATTTTCCTACAAAGGCTCGGAGATTAAAATTGGTATTTTCAAGCCCCAATTAAAATGGGCGGATAGTGATGAATTCGCATGTCGATTTTTGATATCTGGCGAGACGCTGAATTATAAGGGTGAGTCTATCGGATATGACTCCACTCAGTCTCTGATATTAACTCTCTCAAAAATTGGAGAGTTTATTAATAATGAAGAGGTGGATCAGAAGGCTATCGAATGGCCGGGCGGAAAACTTCAATTTCCAACCTTCTCTTCCTTGGCTTGATACCATGCTCGCATCCATTATCCGCCGATCGTCATCCCCACGACCCTGACGGGTGCGGGGATGGCGATCGCCGCCACCTTCCCCCGTGCTAGGGTCTCGTCGATCGCGCCGACCTTCGCGCCGTCTCGGCCCTCGATAGCGTCCACCAACGCCAGGCGATCGTCGGTGTAGATGGCGGCGTGGGTCTTGGCGCGGGAGACTGCGACATAGGCGATGCGGGCATCGACGTTGCTGCGGAACGACTCCAGATGCGCCATGACGCGGTCGCTGGTCGCGCCTTGGGCGGCGTGGATGGTCTGGACCCAACCGGGTCGGATATGGCGGTCGGCGACGCGGGCCATGTCGAGGGTCTGGCGCTTGCCGGTCTTGTTGCGCACGACGAGCAGGCCCTCGTCGGGGTCGATCGCGACCACCTCGGCCGTGCGCCCGTTCACCCGCTTGGCGCTGTGGTTGTTGCGAGTGAACTGGATGCGGTCGCCGGTGCGAAACTCCTGGGCGACCTCGGCATAGGCCTCGGCGTGGTCCGCGCCGCCCTGGGCCGGGTCCCATGCGATAGCCTGGTTCGCGGGGTCGAGCAGCCGCAGCGTGTTGGCGCTGGGGTCGATGCCATCGACACGGTAGGCGGTGTCGCGGCGCAGGCCGTATTCGTCGTCGTTGCTGCGGAACAGGACGATGGTGCCGAGGCGATAGCTGGCGGCGTGGGTGCGCTGCGCGTCGGTGAGGCCGCACGACTCCAGGACGGTCGCGACCATCGCCCGGTTGCCCAGCGTGCCGTCGCGGCGCAGCTCGGCGCGGATGGCGTCGGTGAGCTGCTGGCGACCGACGCGGGTCGGATCGAGCACGAGGGTCCGGGCGCGCTCGGCCGGAGACAGCCTTGCGAAATCCCGTGCGATACGGGCGTGGCGCACGTCGTCGTCGGCATGTTCGACGACCTCGCCGCCCCCGTCGTCGAGGGCGGCGAACGCGGTCGCGGCGTCGCCCTTGAGCAGCGCCTCGACCGCCTCGCGGGTATGGTCGTTGGTCTGGCGGACGATCTCGGCGAGCTTGTGGGTGTTCATGCCGCTGTCCTGGAGCTGGCCGAACGCGCGGCCTGCGGCGACACTGCCGAGCTGGCGCACGTCGCCGACCAGCACGAGCCGCGCCTGGGCGTCGCGGGCGCGCTCCAGCACCTGTTCGGCGTCGCGGGCGGACAGCATCGACGCTTCATCGACGATCCAGACCTCGCGGCCCTGCGCGATGTCGGAGCCGTCGTCGATGAGCAGGCGGGCGACGGTCATCGGCTCGGCGCGGATCGCGCGGCCCAGCTCCTTGGCCGCATTGCTAGTCGGTGCGAGCGCGCGGACGGTCAGCCCCTGGGCGCGGGCGGCGTCGGCATAGACGCTCAGGACCGTGGTCGTCTTGGCGGTCCCCGCGCTGCCCTGGATGCCGGTTACGCTGGTGGTCGATAGCAGCAGGCCCCTGGTGGCGGCGCGCTGCCCGTCGTTCCATTTATGGCCGCGCCGGTTGGCGGCGACCTCGGCCTTGGCAACGACCGCACGCGCCTGGTCGTCGTCGTGAAGCGACGTGAACAGGGTGCGCCCGGTTGCCTCCAGCGCCAGCATCCGCTGCTCGGTCGCGATGGCCTGGCGGGTGGTGTAGCCGACCGCACCCCGCGCCATGCCGGGTGCGGCGCGGATGACGAGCGTCTGGGTGCGCTCGGCGCGGGCGATGGCGCGACGATATCGCTGTTGGTGGCCGCGCCTCGTGCATGGTTGCCGGCGTCGCGTTCGAGTACGGCTGCGGAAAAGACGGCGTCACGCTCGCCGATATGGTTGGCCGCGAACGCGACGGCCTGGTCTGCGGCACGCATCCGGGCGCGGGTGCCAAGCGTCTTGTGCTCGGCCGCGCGGGCCTCGGCCTTCGCGACGAGGCCGCGTCGCACGTCCTCTCCGAATCCCAGCACATCGGCGCGGGCGCGCCACGATGCGGCGAGGTGCTGATGGTCGACCGTCTCCTTGGGCGATCTGGTGTCGAGCGCGACGACGGCCTTCTCGGCCGCGCTTGCGCTCGCACGCGTCTGGTTGCGCTGGGCGAGCGCCTGCTCGATCTGGAGGGAGCGGCCGGAAAAGGCGTGGCGCACCTCGTCGTCCACGCCGTCGATCTCGAACAACCCGTCATGGTCGATCGCGACCGTATAGCCCAGCCGCTGCACCTCGGCTGCGAGGTGCTGGTGGTAGATGGCGCCGATGAACGCCTTCTGCATCTTGTAGAGGGGCTGGCTCTCGATGCTCCGCCACGTCCCCTTGCCTCCATGCGTGCCGTCATCGTCATGGGTGGCGTTCATGACGACGCTGTGGGTGTGGACCTGGGGGTCGGCCTGCGTGTCGATGGGCCGCGCGGTGAAATGCGGGAAGGTCGCGATGGCGAGGTTGCCGGTCGCGACGCGCGGGGTCTTCGTGCCTTCGCGGATGCGGGTGGTGGCGGCGTGCCGCTCGGCATAGTCGAGCGCGACCCGGACGGCACGGTCATGGGCGTCCAGGAGACGCCGGTCGCCTGCGACCAGCGCCACGACCGACACCGACTTGGGGGCGGAGAAGGTCAGGTCCCAACCGGGCTTGTGCTTGTGCACCCCGTCGCGGATGGTGCCGAGCACGGTGCCATCCGGCAGCTTGCCGTGAAGCATGGCCGAGAAGGTCTCGGGCTCGACCTCGCCGCGCAATCCGAGCCTGGCAGCGCCGCGTCCATGCCACTGCGACGGGGCCTTGGCGTCGCCGACATAGTAATCGTCAGCCTCGTAATAGCCGAGCGCGGCAGCGGGGTCGGTGAGCTTGGCGAGGGTCGCGACCATCAGGAAGGGTCTCCGGCAAAGAGCCAGTCGTCGCGGTCCTCGATGCGGGACGCGGGGGCTGGCGTGAGAATGTGGTCGCCAGCAGCCGGGGCAGCGATGATGAAGGGTGCGGGAATCCAGCCGTCCGCGATGGGCGGCATGGGCGCGCCCTGGTCGATCACGATCTTGGCGAGCGGGAAGCTCGACAGGCGCAGATACGCCTCGCCGGTCGCGAGGCCAGTCACTTCCGAATCGAGGACGAGGGTGTCGCGGCCGCGGTGCATGGCGAGCGAACCGCGTTCGCCCTTGGCGCTGCTGTCGAGCGACTCGGTCGCGCGCTGGTTCTGGACCTCGACGGTGCCGACCAGATCGACCGCCCACTTCGCGGTCGGATGATCGCCGACCGACATGATGAGCTGGGTCGCGGTCTGGCCGGTGAGGACATGGACGCCGTCCGGGCCATAGCGCTGCTGGAGCTGGGCGACAGACTGGAACGCGATGACGATGGCCGCACCATATTTACGACCTTCGGGGAAAAGTGTGAGCAACGAGTTGATGGGCGGCAGCGACGCCATCTCGTCGAGGACGAGCCATGCCTTGGGGGCGGTGTCGATGTTGCGTTGTAGGATGGCGGAGGCGGCTGCGTCGATCCAGGCCGTGACGAGCGGCGCGCCTGCTTCGCGGTAACGGCGCGAGGCTGCGAGGAAGATCAGCGGCTTGGGGCCGGTGCGGTTCGCCAGCGTCGCATAGAACCGGTCGAAGCTGAACGTGCGCGCGGTGCTGGGAACCGATGCGAGCATGGTGGCGATGCGCGCCGCGCCGGTCATCATGAACATGACGCTGGCCGTCGCCTTCTCGGCCCCCGGTTCGAGGGCGCGCTCGGCTTCGGTCCTGGCGACGAGCGCGCGTATCTCATCGGTGGTGGCGCTGGTCAGCGTGGAGGCAAGGTCGTCGAGGCTGGTCCGGCCCTCGCGCAACAGACGGTGCATGATGTTGGCGACGACGGCGCGGACCTGTTCATACCAGATGGCATTGTCGCCGCTCGTCGATGGCTGGTGGACCAAGATGGAGGCGACGCGGTAGGCGTCGTCGATGTTGGCGATATCGTCGAACGGGTTCCATCCCGCCGACTTGGCATCCCACACGTTGAGGATGATGTCGCCGCGCGCGGGGTCGTAGAAGGTGGCGATGTAGCTGGAGTCGGGATCGAAAATGAGTATGTGCTCGCCGCGTGCGATGATCTGACGAACGAGGCCGCGTAGCGCGGTCGTCTTGCCCGAACCCGACTTGCCGACCATCAACAGATGGCGGGTCTCATCGGACGGAGGGATGGGAACGCCCCCCAGCCTGATGGGAACAGCGCCCTTCTTCAACGCCAGCGCGACCAGCGAGGCCAGTTCCTGGGGCGTCGCGGCGCGGTTGCCGCGCAACACCTAGTCGAGTGCCGCCTCGCGCGCCGCCCTGATCCACTGATGGCGCATGAGCATGGTCAGCCCCCATGCGAGCAGGATGGCGAGCGGGATGCCGAACAGAGCGACCCTGTGCAGGAGGCCGATCGCGGCGACCTGCTCGGGCGACTCGACCTCGGCCGCGAACCCGGTGTCCATGCCGGTCGCTTGGCGGTTCTGGAACATCGCGACCGGGTTGAGGCGCTGGTTGATCTCGTGGCGCAGCCACGCTTGCGCCAGCACCCGGTCCTCGATGCCGGTCGTCGCCCACGCCAGCGCCGCGCCGAGCACCATGCCGAGCAGCGCGCCCACGGCCGCGACGCGGACCAGCGCCAGGACGGCGCGGGAGCGATGCGCCTCGATGACGCGGCCCCGGCTCGCTTCGAGTGCGCGGTTCATGGCTGCACCACCTTGGCGACGATGGGGACGAGCTGGCCGACGAACGTCGTCTGCTGGTCCTGCGGCGGCACCTTGAGCGCGTGAAGCCGCGCGGTCGCGTAGCCGCAGTGCGGTCGGCCCCCGGTCGGGCCGTGGTCGGTGCGCGGTCGGGGGGTGGTTGCGGTCTCGAATCTGCCGGAAACCCGCAAGACAGCGCGGTTCTTGGCGACGACGCCGACACCATGCCGAAAACGCCCGTCACCCGGTTGAACGGCAACGGCGCGTCATACCCCCACGCAAGCCTGGTCTGACCGCGCCGCCATGCCGCGCAAGGGCGAGACCCGCGCCAAGCCCTCGGTCGGTGACACGCGCGACCCGGACAGCCTCTATCACCATATGCTGCGGTTCTCGCAGTGGCAGCGCGAAAAGAACTACTGCGACCGCACGGTCGAGAACCGCGAGGCGGCGCTGCGCCCGTTCATCGCCTGGGCGCACGAGCGCGGCCTGACCCGTCCACAGGAAATTACCAAGCCCATCCTGGAGCGGTATCAGCGGCACCTGTTCCTCTACCGCAAGCGTGACGGCGAACCGCTCTCGACACGCAGCCAGCACGTCCGCACGACGCCGCTGCGCGCCCTGTTCAAGTGGCTCTCGCGGGGCAACCACATCCTCTACAACCCGGCGTCGGACCTGGAGCTGCCGCGCATGGAACGGCGTCTACCGCGCCACATCCTCAACGTGCGCGAGGTCGAGGCGGTGCTCGCCGTGCCGGACCTCGCCACGCCCATCGGCATCCGCGACCGCGCCATCATGGAGGTGCTCTACTCGACCGGCATCCGGCGCATGGAGCTGATCAACCTGCACGTGACCGACACGGACGCCGAACGCGGCACGCTGATGGTCCGCCAGGGCAAGGGCAAGAAGGACCGGATGATTCCCATCGGCACGCGCGCGCTCGCCTGGGTCGCCCGATACCGCGACGACGTGCGCCCAGACCTCGCCTGCGGGACCGATGACGGCACGCTGTTCCTGACCACGCTCGGCGATGCGTTCGCACCCAACCGGCTGACCCAGCTCGTGCGCCGCCACGTCGATGCGGCCGATACCGGCAAGCGCGGTTCGTGCCACCTGTTCCGCCACAGCATGGCGACGCTGATGCTGGAGGGCGGTGCCGACATCCGCTACATCCAGGCCATGCTCGGCCATGCCGAGCTGTCCACGACGCAGATCTACACCCAGGTCAGCATCCGCATGCTGAAACAGATCCACACCGCCACCCACCCTGGTCGGCCGATCGCGCGCGGGCAACACCGGCACGACGACGCCGGCGACGAACACGACCTACTCTTAGCCGCCCTCGATGCCGAGGCCGTCGAGGACGACGGCTAGATTTTAGCGGAGCAGCTCGCTCACCAGCGACGGCTTCTTGGCGATCATGGCGAGCAGCACCTGGGCGGGGCCGGTCGGATGCCTGCGGCCATGTTCCCAGTTGAGCAGCGTGCCCTTGGCGACGCCGATGCTGCGCGCGAACGCACCCTGCGACAGGCCGGTGCTGGCGCGGATCGACGCGACATCGACGGTCGGCACGGTCACCTGATGGACGCGCGCGCCGGTATCCTTGCCCTGGGCATAGTCCAGCGCCTCGTTCAGCCCCTGCATGATGCTCTCATAGGCACTCATCTATCGTCTCCATAGGTTGCGGTCAGGGTCTTGCTCAGCGCGATGGCAGCCGCCTGCTCGACCTTGGTCAGGTTGTCCTTCTCGTTCTTGGCGAACACGGTCACCAGGAAGATCGGCATGTGCATGCCCCCGAACACATAGATGGTCCGATAGCCGCCACTCTTCCCGCCGCCCTCGCGGGGCACGCGAACCTTGCGCAGCCCCCCGCCCAGCGAGACGCCCGCTTCGGGGTTGGCAGCGATATGGTCCACCAGCGCCGCGCGCTCGTCATCCGCCATGATCGTCTTGGCCCGCCTCAGAAACTCGGGCAGCTCGACGACGGTCTGCATCGTGGTCATCAGGCGTATTTATGTGCCAATGACGCATAGGTCAATGACACATGCCACGTCGAGGTTGACCCGGCCATGCGCATCGGGTCACATCCTCTCCATGCTCGGGACCGCACCCATATCACCGCCTCAGCCGCTCGCCCTTCCGGGCCGGAAAATCGCGTCTGGGGGTCTGCGACTGGTCCCCCCGCGTCGCGCCTGGCGAACCGGCTCACAAGCCGCTGATGCGTCAGGGAAAAACCGGTTGGGCCGTCCCCGGTCGCGTCGGGGTGCTGTGTTGCCGCAAAATGCGCAGCCGCAGGTCTGCCCAATAGCTTACACCCCTTTCGGGGACAGTAAGGGCGAGCACCCGGCATTTCAGGGTGATCGGGTCAATACAGACCTGCCGGGTGGCTATGAGGCAGCATTGGCGACATTCAAGGGACTCACTTCCCTAGACGCGATCCAGAACGGTGGAGATGGCGGGTCTCACTTGGAGTTCGATCCTCGTCGTCCGACTACTGTTTTCAGGTCCAATAGTGGCAACATCGGCTTGCGCTATGCGTTCAGCAACGGAAACGTAGTCTTCCGAGTGGACATAAACCCCAATACGTTCTCTCTGACCAAGGCCGAAACCATCCATTTCAACGGAAGCGGCAGGGGGAACATGTGCCCGACGAGATGAACTTCAACCTGTTGTCTCTTGACGACGTTATGAACCTCGAAGAAGTTAGAGTTTATTCTTATGATGAAGATGTAGTTCTTACCTCGACAAACGGCGTATTAGAACACCTTATCCACCTCTTCGAGAACGAAGTAGATGGTGTTGTCATGTATGGAATCAATAAGGGTAGGCCTGTTGAACTAGGAAAGACACCGTTGTTCATTGGGCAACCGTTCTCGATTGAGGTTAGGCGCTCGAAGGGAGACGCAGACTGGGACTTCTGTTCGCTTGTTCTAAGAGGTTCCGACAACGCTTGGCTTAGGGTTCACCGGAATGACTTATCGTTCCCCGAGCCGACCTTTGTGCTCGCGTCGCAGGAATCGACTGCATACATCTCTAACTCTGGAAAAGGGCGCGCATCAGCCTAGATGCTGCGCCATAGTCGTGTCACGGACGCCTGGGCATCTGATCCCGGCGTGCTCCGTCGAGGCGGTGTCTCGCTGAAGTGGGGATGGTCCGAGCGGGACGGTGTCTCGCAGGTTCTGGGGTGATGTGGGGCGTAGCGGAGATCTGCTACGTCCAACATCGCCCTAAATCGACAAACCGAGGCGGTATAGGTTAGCAAGGTTCGGCAGACAGCCTACAATGCAGCAGGTGATTCTTCGTGATTCAGGATACCCTTTTGGCCAAGATCTTCAAGCTATTGCGAAACGCATTGACGGGCCTGCTCGGGGCCAGCGTCGCCACCGCCGTTTCCGCCCAGGATTCGCTGGCCGATCCCGCGGGATCGGGGCCGATCGTATCGGCGTTGAACTGGCTGCAAGGCACGCTGCTCGGGACCGTCGCGACCGTGGTGGCGGTGATCGCGGTCGCATCGGTCGGTTTCCTGATGCTGACCGGGCGCATCAACTGGCGCTACGGCGCGACCGTGATCCTGGGCTGCTTCATCCTGTTCGGCGCGGCGAGCATCGTAGGGGGCATTCGGTCGACCTCCGCCTCGGTCGGCACTTAGTGAGCGGGATCAAGCAGGACCGCGTTTTCGTGGCGCTCACGCGGCCGCAGATGTTCGCTGGCGTGACCTATAGCTATTTCATCGTCAACGGCGTGGCGGCAACGGAGCTGTTCCTGATCTTCCACTCGGCCTGGGTGTTGCTCGTGGCGCTCATCGTCCACGGCGTGGGTGTAGTGTTGAGTGTGCGCGAACCGCGGATCTTCGATTTGTTGCTAACGCGGGCGCGGACCTGCCCGCGCGTGCGCAACCATGCGATCTGGCGATGCAACTCCTACCGCCCCTGAGCCGCGATCCGAAGGCCGTGAAGCGCGAGAAGCCGGCGGGTTCTCATTTGCCCTATTTGCGCCATGTCGATGACGCGACGATCGAGACGCGCGATGGCTTGCTGTTCCAAACGATTCGGTTGCGGGGGCTGCTGTTCGAAACCGCGGATACGAACGAGCTCAATTACCGCAAGGTCCTGCGTGATGCGATGTTGCAGGCGATCGGGTCGTCGCGCTTCGCGCTCTATCATCACATCTTGCGACGACGCGTCGATGTCGAGCTTGCCGCGACGTTCTCCGATGCGTTTTCGCGCCAGCTCGATGCCGGATGGCGTGCACGGCTCGGTGCCAAGCAACTATATGTCAACGACCTGTATCTGACACTCGTTCGGCGACCGCTACAGGGACGAATAGGCTTTGCCGACCGGCTGCGCGGACGGGCCAATATCGACCGCGGGCTCCAGTCGGCGCACGATCTGCGAGAACTCGGCACGGCGCGCGAGGCGTTGATCGCGCAGCTCGGTAGCTACGAACCGCGCTTGCTCGGCGTGTACGATACCCCGCACGGGACATGTTCGGAACTGCTCGAGTTTCTGTCGACGCTCTACAATGGCGAAATGCGCCCGGCTTTATTGCCCACGCAGGATCTCGGCGCCTATCTGCCTTATCGCCGGGTCAGTTTCGGGCAAGAAACCGTGGAACTGGGTCCGCATGGCGGTTCGGGACGCCGCTTCCTCGGCATCGTCTCGATCAAGGATTATCCGGCGCAGACCGCGGCGGGGATGTTCGACGATCTGCTGCGCCTCCCTTACGAAATGATCATGTCACATTCGTTCGGCTTCGTCGATCGACAGGCAGCGCTCGGCAAGATGAACCTTGCGCTCAGGCGCATGCGCTCCACCGAGGACGAGGCGGTGTCGCTGCGTGGCGAACTGTCGAGCGCCAAGGACGACGTGGCTGCCAACCGTGCCGGGTTCGGTGAACATCACATGACGATTGCGATCCACGGCGACACGCCTTCCGAGGTCGACGCCGGCGTAGCGGAGGTCCAGGCCTCGCTGGCCGATCTCGGCATCATCGCCGTACGCGAGGATCTGGCGCTGGAGCCAGCATTCTGGGCGCAGTTTCCTGGCAACTTCAGCTATATCGCACGGCGCGGGTTGATTTCGACCGGCAATTTCGCAGGCCTCGTCAGCGGCCACAATTTTGCTTTGGGCAAAGCCAGTGGCAATCACTGGGGCGATGCGGTGACATTGCTCGAAACGACCGCGGCGGGGCCTTATTACTTCAACTTCCACCAAGGCGATCTCGGCAATTTCACGGTGATCGGTCCGTCCGGATCGGGCAAGACGGTAGTGCTCAACTTCCTGCTGGCGCAGGCGCGCAAGTTCAACCCGCGGATCGTCTTCTTCGATAAGGACCGCGGCGCGGAACTGTTCATCCGCGCGATCGGCGGGCGCTACGATGTGCTTCGGCCCGATGCTGCGTCCGGCCTGAATCCGCTGCAACTCGAGGACGTACCGCTCAATCGCCACTTCCTCATCACCTGGGTCGCACAATTGGCGGGCGGGGCGGATATCGACGAGACCGAGCAGATCAAGGATGCGGTCGATGCGAACTTTGCACAAGCGTTGGCGCACCGCCGCTTGCGCCACTTCGTGGAATTGTTCCGCGGCGGCCACCGCCCGCATGCCGCCGACCTGTGGGCGCGGCTGCGACCGTGGTGGGGCGAAGGCGAGCGCGCCTGGCTGTTCGACAATCCTGCCGACTTGACCGACCTGACGGCGGAGACGGTCGGCTTCGATATGACCGCGATCCTCGATGACCCTACGGTCCGCACGCCCGCGATGATGTACCTCTTCCACCGCGTCGAGGAACGGCTCGACGGCACGGCCGCCATCATCGTGGTAGACGAGGGCTGGAAGGCGCTGGACGACGAGATCTTCGTGCGACGCATCAAGGATTGGGAAAAGACCATCCGCAAGCGCAACGGCATCATCGGCTTCGCCACGCAAAGCGCGCAAGACGCGCTCGAAAGCCGGATCGCGAGTGCTGTCATAGAACAAGCGGCGACACAGATCTTCATGACCAATCCGCGTGCCCGAGCGCAGGACTATGTCGATGGCTTCGGCTTGACGCGCCACGAATATGAGATCGTCCGCACGCTGCCAGACGATGCGCGCTGTTTTCTCATCAAGCACGGCACCGACAGCGTGGTCGTGCGGCTGAACTTGTCGGGAGAAGCGGACGTGTTGACGATCCTGTCGGGTCGTGAGCGCACCGTGCGCCTGCTCGACGAAATCCGCGCGAAAACCGGTGACGATCCCGCGCTGTGGCTCCCGCGCTTGCTGGAGCGCGCATGATGGCATGCCCGACGCTTCTTTCGCCCGCGGGAGATTTTCTCAGCGGCGTGCTCGGCTATGTCGATTGCCAAGCGCAGACGATCGGAATGTCGGGCTATCAGGCGCTCGCCGCGCCAGGGTCGACCGTGTCGGTTGTATTGACGAGCGCGCTGACGTTCTTCGTGGCCTTGTTCGGTTACCGCCTACTGTTCGGGCAAGTACCGGGGATGCGCGATGTCACGGTGGCGCTGGTCAAAATCAGCTTCGTGCTGGTGCTGGCGACTAGTTGGCCGGCATTTCGCACGCTTGCCTATGACGTGGTGCTGCATGCCCCCTCCGAACTGGCCGGGCAAGTCGGCGGGGGCGCTGGCTTGCCGGGGGCTGGCGGTGGCCTCGTCGCGCGCCTGCAAGGAATCGATGCGGGACTGATCGAATTGCTCGAGCTTGGCACGGGACGGCCGACCGATGCCGATGCCGTCGCCAGCCCGGTCGTTGGGTTCGCGCAGCAGCAGGATGTGCGCCGTTTGCCTGGGCCGCTGCACCGCCAGCACTGGGACCCCGCGCAGGACGCCATATTGTTAGGCGAAGCGCGTACCGCCTATCTCGCTGCCACGATCGCGGCGTTCGCGTCGGTACGATTGGTGGCGGGCTTGCTGCTTGCGCTTGGGCCCTTGTTCGCGATGTTCTTGTTGTTCGATGCAACGCGCGGGATATTCGAGGGATGGGTCCGCGGTCTCGCCGGTGCGGCGCTGGGAGCACTCTCGACCGTCATCGTCCTAGGCGTGGAAACAGCGTTGCTCGAACCGTGGCTTGGCGCGATTCTCATCCAGAGACGCGCTGACATTTCGACGCCGACGGTCCCGATCGAACTGCTGGTGGTCATGCTCGCATTCGGTTTGACACTGCTTGCCGCGTTGATCGCCTCGGCCCGGATCGCGCAGACGTTCCGCTTGCCCGCGACGCTATGGCAAGTATCGCACGGGTGGTTCGGCGCTGTGGCGGGCGAGCATCAGGTGAGGGCGTTGCCTATCCCGACAAGCCTGGCTGTAAGCACGGTGCTTCCCGAGCGTGCCCGCGCCGTTGCAATGGCCGCCGCCGCCGTCCAACGCCGTGAGCAAGACGCGACCGCGCAGTCCTTCATTCGGCTCGGCGACCGCGACAGCCGCTCCCCCATATCGGCGCGCGGTCCCGAGTTGCAGACGATCGGTTCGATTGGTCAAGGTGCCCGCCGCCGCACATCCACGCGCGTCTCGGCAAGCGCGAACCGGCGAGACAGGGCGTAACGATGGCCAAACCCGATGAATCGCTCGAGGCCTATTATCGCGAGGCCGGAAGCTGGGCGGAAAGCCAGCAGGACGCGCTACGGTCGTCGCGGCGTACCGCCTGGATCGTCGCAAGCGTCGCCTTGGTGGTAGTAGTGCTCGAAGCGGTGGCGTTGATGTTGCTCACCCCGCTCAAAACGGTCGAGCCGTACACCTTGATGGTCGATCGCAATACAGGATTCGTCCAGGCGCTGAAGCCCATCAATGCAGTAAAGATCGCCCCCGATACCGCGCTGACCCAATCGTTCCTGGTACAATATGTCATCGCGCGCGAAAGCTTCGACGCAGATGCGTTACAGGATTCGTACCGCAAAGTTCTCTTGTGGTCGGCAGACCAGGCGCGCGCCGATTATATGACTAGTGTGCAAGCGAGCAATCCGGCCAGCCCCTTGGCGCGCCTGCCCCGCACGACCATCATCGAAACCCGCGTGAAAAGCGTATCGCCGCTGGGCGGTAACGCGGCGCTGGTACGGTTCGAGACACAGCGACGCGACGTCGGCAGGCAAATCGGCTTGGTGCGCGCGTGGGTCGCGGTCATCCGTTACCGGTTTTCGACCGAGCCGCTTCAGCAGTCCGACCGATTTCTCAATCCGATCGGATTCCAAGTGTTGCGCTACCGCAAGGACCAAGAACAAGTGTTCGCCTCCGAACCGTTGCCGACGCCGACCGCTACGATGCCTGCATCGCCATCGTATGCGAACCGTCCGTCGCTACAGGCTGGCCGTTGAAGCGCGCGCTGATAGTGCTGGCGATGGCGGCGCTGTCGCCCGCGTCGGCCGACGTGCGCCCGACGCCGGGCGCCGGCGATCCGCGCATCCAGACCGTGCTGTACGATCCCGATCAAGTCATCCAGCTCCAGGTCGCCTCGGGTTACCAGCTCACGCTGGAATTCGGGGCCGACGAGCGCATCGAAAATGTCGCGATCGGCGATAGCAGTGCCTGGCAGGTCACACCGAACAAGCGCGGCGACCATCTCTTCATCAAGGCGTCGCAAGGCAGTGTCGCGACCAACATGACCGTCGTAACGGACGCACGAACCTACACCTTTGCACTGGCCACCGGATACGGAGCGGCGCCCGATATGTCGTTTACCGTGCGGATCAAATATCCCCCACCGATACCGGTCCCCGACGTGGTGACAGCCGCGACGATCGGTCGCTATCATTTGAGCGGCGCGCGCGCGCTCCAGCCGAGCGAAATCGACGATGACGGCGTTCACACCTATATCAACTGGGCCACGAGCCAAGCCATGCCGGCGGTCTATGCCGTAGACGATCGTGGTAATGAAGCGCTCGTCAATGGCATGGTCCGAGAGACGCGGTACGTAATCGACAGCGTGTCGAACAAGCTCGTTTTCCGGCTCGATCGCGCAGTCGCCTATGCGACACGCAGGCCGCGGATGGCAGCGCCCTGATGGCAATGCGCGTTTCACGTGATCCGCGGCGGGAGTTGGGCACCGACGACGTCCGCCCGCTCGTCGCGACGCCGCCCGCCGGCTTGCCGGTCTGGGTGATTGCGTTGGGGGCTGCGGTACTAGCAGTGTTGCTGTTCGTCTTGCTCGACGGGCGCCGCCGCAGCCTGACCGCGCCGCCGGTCAAGGCGCGCTATGACGATGGCGCCAGCGCGGCAAGACCAATGCCGTCGCTTTATATTCCTCCTATACCTGCGCCGAGTTCCACTCCAATTCCGGTTGCGCAAGACACACCTTCTCCGGCACTCAAACGCGCGCCCCTGGTGGCGCCCCCGCCACCTCAGATCGTCTACGTGCCGCAACCGGCGCCGGCTGTCCCGCCCTTCCAATCGCCACCGCACGCCGCGAACGCGCCGGTGTTGATCGTCGATACAGGCGCAGGCCCAGCGACACTCGTTGCGACCGATGGTGGGAGCACGGCGCCGGCCGACGGCGTCGCATCAGCGCCGGCTGGCGTTCGTGCGACCCTCATGCGGCATCGATCTACGACGGTCGGGCAAGGCACGGTCATCCCCGCGGTACTGGAAAGCGCGCTAGACTCTACCCGCGCCGGCGTAGTCCGCGCGATCGTCAGCCGCGATATACGGGGATTCGACGGCGCGCGCGTGCTCATCCAGCGCGGCAGTCGCTTGTTCGGGGACTATCGCGCCGATCTGCAACCCGGCCAGAACCGCGCGCTCGTCACCTGGACGCGATTGGTGCGCCCCGACGGGGCGACCATTGCCTTGGTTTCGCCCGCGGCCGATCCACTGGGTCGCGCTGGAATTCGCGGTAAGGTCAACAGTCATTTCCTCCAACGCTTCGCGTCCGCCATCCTGCAATCGGCGCTCGACGTCGGCGTCAACCTCGCGTCACGCGCGGAAAGCAGCAACTCGGCAGTCGTCGTCGCCTTGCCCAGCACCGGACAAACCCTGTCACAGCCACTGACTCAAAGCGCACAGATCCAGCCAAGTCTGCGCGTACGCCAAGGTACGGCGATCAATGTGTTCGTCGCCCGTGATCTCGATTTCACCGCGATCGAGACGAGCAAATGAGCGCGTCGGTCGCGGACGGCGAGCCGATCTACCTACATCGCTATCTGGCGCCGCTGGCCGAGATGCTGGCCCGTCCCGATGTGACCGACATCTACGTCAACCGCCCCGGCGAGCTGTGGATCGAAACGCTGGCCGGCGCCACCGAATGCCATAGCGCGACCGCGCTCGATTCAGCGACGCTCGACCGGCTCGCGCGTCAGGTGGCGGCGCAAGCGCATCAGGGGATCAGCCGCGAACATCCTTTGCTCTCGGCGACGCTGCCGGGCGGCGCGCGCTTGCAGATCGTTGCCCCGCCCGCAACGCGCGGCAGTCTGGTACTGGCAATTCGAAAGCATGTGTCGGCCGACCTCACGCTTGCAGATTATATGACAAGCGGTGCGTTTACCGAGACCCGGCATGGCGACGCCGCGCGCAGTGCGACCGACGAAAAAATGTCCGCCCTGCACGCCGCCGGCGACATGGCGGCATTGCTTGCATGCGCGGTTCGAGCGCGCAAGACGCTCCTCGTCTCGGGGGGTACGTCGACCGGCAAGACGACGTTTCTCAACGCGCTGATGCGTGAGATACCTCTCGAGGAGCGGTTGATTCTCATCGAAGATACGCCCGAGCTCCAGGTCCGCCACGCCAATGCGATCGGCCTGGTGGCGGCACGCAGCGCGCTCGGCGAGGCGCGCGTGACGACCGATGACTTGCTGGCGGCATCGCTTCGCATGCGGCCCGATCGCATCATCGTGGGCGAGCTGCGCGGGCATGAGGCCTATACGTTCCTACGAGCGGTCAACACCGGTCATCCCGGCTCGATGACGACGGTGCACGCCGACAGCCCGGAACGCGCGGTCGATCAGATCGCCTTGCTGGTGCTGCAGACCGGCACGCGCCTAGGGCGCAAAGACGTACAGCATTTTGTGCGCAGCACGGTCGATGTCTTCGTGCAACTCGACCGCGTGGGAGGACGCCGGCGCGTGTCCGAGATCAAGCTTCGTGACCGCTAGGGGGGCTGAGTTTTACTTTGCGTTGACGGTATCGCCTCAACGCGCGCCAAGCTGGCCGCTGCGACGGCCGATTGTGCCGCCTTGGGGCTTACGCGACATTGGCCACACATTAGCGAATTAACGCACTTGTGGCGGCCACTATTGAGACGACACGGCCTGACTGAATCTCCAACTCATCCACGATATAGCGAAGCTCGCTTGGCGATTTGCCCCCAACCAATATCGCGATGGTGCTGGCGTCTTCCATGATCATCCCGGCGCGCGTGCAGAGTTGCCGTACCAGATCGGCGGTATCGTCGTCCATGTGGTCTTCTGCCGCGACAGTGGCCGAGACGTTTACGAAGTCGATACGGAACTTTCTGTGTGCGCGACATTCCATTCGACTTCGCTGCCGAACGGAGCATGGGTGTTATGCGAGTCGCGGCCCTAGAAGAAGCCGCCGCCCCGATCGGTTGACCGACGGGGCTGTAGGTGGTGGGAGCAGCGCGGTGCTGCTAGCCTGATGAAGGACCACACCATGCCCAAACTCACCGACACCCAAGCGATTTTGCTGACTCATGCTGCCAATCGTGACGACGGCATGTTGCTACCTAAACCAGACACTATCACCGCACCCGCCGATCGTGTCGCCAAAGCCATCGCCACTCTCGTCTCTCTTGGCTTTGCGGTCGAGGTCGCGGTCACCCAAGCGGCAGAAACGATCCGTAGCGATGACGACAAGTGCGTCGGAGCGGTGATCACCAATGCAGGTCGAGCAGCGGTCGGTATAGCCGAGGACGATTCACCCATCATTGCGCTGATCCCATTGGCGGCAGCGGCGCCAAAGCGCGAGACCAAGGTCGGCGCCGTACTTGCGATGCTCCAGCGCGACGAAGGCGCCACCCTAGTTGAGTTGATCGCGGCAACGAATTGGCTGCCCCACACGACCCGCGCAGCTCTTACCGGGATTCGGAAGAAGGGCAACGCGGTCGAAAAGACGAAGCGTGGCGATGACACCTGTTATCGTATTGTTGCGATCGCTTGATGCGCCCAAACATAAAAGCCGAGCTTGCTGCGCTGACGACCATGTCGTCAGCGCAGCTACGCTCGAAATGGCTGAGCGTGTTCAAGTCGCCAGCACCATCGTTAACTGCCGACTTATTGGCCCGTGGCATCGCTTGGCGATTGCAGGAGCGCGCACATGGCGGTTTATCGCCCGCTACTATCCGAGAGTTGCAGCGATTGAAGCGGCAGCTCGACGCGAGCGGAGCCGTCAGTGTGAACGCGAACCAGGGTCGGATAAAGGCGGGCACGCGGCTGGTCCGCGAATGGGGTGGTATTAGCCACCATGTGGTCGTGCTGGAAGACGGTTATCACTATCTGGAACGGCGCTATTCGTCGCTATCGCAAATCGCCCGCGACATTACCGGTGCGCACTGGTCAGGTCCGCGGTTTTTTGGCTTGAAGCTTGCTGGAAACCGCGCGTGATGCGAGACGATCGCATCACCAAACCAGCGCGCTGCGCGATCTATACGCGTAAATCGACCGAGGATGGGCTGGAACAAGAGTTCAACAGCCTCGACGCCCAGCGCGAGGCATGCGGTGCCTATATCCTCAGCCAGCGCCACGAGGGGTGGGTCGGCGTGCCGGACATCTATGATGACGGCGGCTATTCTGGCAGCAGCATTGAGCGCCCAGCGCTCAAGATGCTGCTAGCCGATGTGGCGGCCGGTAAGATCGATATTATTGTCGTCTATAAGGTCGACCGCTTAACACGCAGCCTGGCCGACTTCGCCAAGATCGTCGAGGTGCTGGATGCAAAGAGTGCGAGCTTCGTCTCGGTTACTCAGGCGTTTAACACAACTACCAGCATGGGCCGGCTGACGCTCAATGTCCTGCTGTCATTTGCTCAGTTTGAGCGCGAGGTGACCGGTGAGCGTATCCGTGACAAAATCGCGGCGTCGAAGGCGAAGGGCATGTGGATGGGCGGGCCACCGCCGCTTGGCTACGATGTGCTCGACCGCAAACTGGTCGTCGACGAGGCAGAAGCAGAGACTGTCCGTTGGATGTTTGCGCGCTACCTTGAACTGGGATCAGGAGCCGAGTTGACGACTGAGTTGGACATGGAAGGCGTGCGTAGCAAATGCCGCGTTAGCCGCAGCGGTCGTGTGTATGGCGGTGCCCGCTTCAGCCGTGGTGCCGTCTACGCTATTCTCAAGAATCGCATCTATGTCGGCGAAGTCACGCACAAGGGCAACATCTATCCAGGCCAGCACGAGGCCATTCTTGACCGCGACACATTCGATGCCGCGCAATCTCTTATGGCAGAGGCTAGGGTAGAACGTCGGCTAGGGGCTGGCGCGCATGACCCCAGTTTACTCGCTGGAGTCTTGTGGGACGAACATGGCAGGCGGATGTCTCCGAAACACTCGAACAAGGGCTCGCGACGCTATCGCTACTACGTGACCCAGACCTATAATGCGCCGCCCTGCGATGAGCTTGAACGACGTGTCAGCGCACCCGACATCGAGCAGAATGTGTTGAGCATTATCGAACGGCAGCTTGAGCGAGCGCGGCGAAACGCGATCGCGGCAGGACAACTGAGGACGATCGATATCCAGCACCTGAGCGAGGTTGTCAGCGAGGCGAGTACGCGACTGCGTGGGACCGCGAGAGACCAACGTGGCATCGTCGCCGACGTCGTTGGCCGCGTAGAACTCACGCAACATTATCTTCGCGTCACTTCAGCGTTCGAGTATCTAAGCCCGCTGCTGGTCTCCGATCATTCTGACGACATCAGCATCACGTGTGTGCGATCAGGCAGAAATGTGAAGCTGATCATCTCCCCCTCCGATGTCGGTGGCTTAACGAGCAAGAGCCTGCCGATGATCAAGCTCGTCACCCAGGCGATGGCGGCGCGAGCTGCTTTGGTGGATAGGGTATGCGCTGATTTTGACGAACTCGCCAATGCTATTGGCTATAGTCGAGAACATGCTGCGGATTTATTGCGGATCGGCTATCTCGCCCCCGACATCATCACGGCAATTCTGGAAGGTCGCCAGCCCGCCAATCTTACTCGCACGAAGTTGACGCGCTGGCCAGCGCTGCCGCTCGACTGGCAGCAACAGCGGGTTGCGCTCGGGTTCGCCTGATACCTAGGCTAACGTCGATTGAAGACATGGCTCAAAAGTTCGGGGCCACCAAAAAGGTACCTGAGATATTAGCGCGAAAGCGCGCCTCGCCGAGGGTGACGTGACCCCCGCCTTTCATCCAGCGGCAACCAGAGACCGACCGGTGTTG
>CAXTJX010000002.1:0-118311 GCA_964244765.1 uncultured Sphingomonas sp.
TCGGCCAGAACGCGACCGGCGGCGCGATCAACTATATCGCGGCCAAGCCGACCGACCATTTCGCAGCCGGCGTCACGCTGGGGGTGGCGCGCTTCGGCACGGTCAAGGCGGCGGCGTTCGTCAGCGGCCCGGTCAGCGATACGCTGAAGGCGCGCATCGCGGTCGACCAAAGCTATCAGGGAGATTGGCAGCGCAGCTATACGACCGGCGCGACGCTGGGCGCAGGACGGTTCCTGACCGGCCGCGCCTTGCTCGACTGGACGCCCGATTCACGCCTGTCGGTCAAGCTGAACCTCAACGGCTTCCACGACACCCGCGACCAGCAGGCACCGCAGCTCATCAACGTGAACCCGAGCGTGCCGGCCGTGGTGGGCCTGGTGCCCGGCCTCGCCACTTATCCGCGCGCGCCGGAGGATGCGCGCGCCGCCGACTGGTATACCGCGCAGGATTTCTCGCGCGACAACACGTTCGTCCAGGCCAACGGCCGGATCGACTTCGACCTCACCGACGCGGTCAAGCTCACGTCGCTGACGTCGTACAGCCATTACAAGCAGGATCAGTTCTTCTCGAACACCGGCACCAACCTGCCGACCTATGTCAGGTCGCGCGGCGAGGTGGACACGATCTTCCAGGAAGTGCGCGTCGCCGGGTCGTTCGCGGGACGAGGACGCTTCATCCTCGGCGCGAATTACGAACGTGACACGGTGTATCAGGGAAGCGACATCACGCAGCGCGGCGGAACGATCCAATATTCGTTCGTCGGGCTGGGGTTGCCGGTGTTCACCAACTTTTTCGAATCCACGAGCCAGAAGTCGCGTGCCGGATCGGTGTTCGGCAATCTCGATTTCGGCCTGACCGACACGATCCGCCTCCAGGGCGGCGTTCGCTATACCAAGTCGCGCACCGACTTCACGGGATGTTCCTACGATTCGGGCGACGGCGTCGCCTCGGCGGATTTCATCGGCTTCTACAATTTCATCCGGTCGCGGGTCGGCCTGCCCGCGCTGGCGCCGGCGGCGCGCGGCGCCTGCCTTACGTCCGGTCCGGGCATCTCGCCGATGCTGGCCGAGAACACGCTGCGCGAAAGCAACGTGTCCTGGCGCGGCGGCATCGACTGGAAGCCGTCACCGGACACGATGCTCTACGTCAACGTCAGCCGCGGGTTCAAGCAAGGCAACTTCCCCGATCTCGGCGCGACGCAGGTCGTGCAATATTCGGCGGCGACGCAGGAACAGCTCACCTCTTATGAAGCGGGCTTCAAGACCCATGCCCTGATGCCCGGCTTGCAAATCAACGGCGCGGTATTCCATTACGACTATCGCGACAAACAGGTGTTCGGCTATTTCGTCGATCAGGTGTTCGGCCCGATCAACCGGCTGGTCAACATTCCCAAGTCGCAGATCAACGGCGCCGAGCTGGAAGTGTCCTGGCGCATCGCCAGGGGCCTGACCTTCAATGCCAACGGTTCCTATATCGACTCGAAGATCCTCGATAATTACACCAACTTCAACGCCTTGGCGCAGCGGCAGAATTTCGGTGGGCAACCCTTTCCCAATACACCGAAATGGAGTGCCGCCGGTTCGCTCGATTACCGCGCGCCGCTGTCGGGCACGATGTACGGTTTCGTCGGCGGCGACGTGACCTATCAGGGGGCGACCAACAGCCAGCTCGGCCAGCAGCCGCTGACCTATGTCAAGGCGCACACGCTGATCGATCTGCGAGCCGGGGTGGAGGCGCCGGACGGGAAATGGCGGTTCTCCATCTATGGCCGGAACGTCACCAACGTCTATTACTGGACCGCCGCCTATCGCATCACCGACACCACCGTGCGCTATGCCGGCTTGCCGGTAACCTATGGCGCGATGTTCGCGTTCCGGTTCTGAGGGCTGCGGCCGGGAAAGCGTTCTGCCCGGCCGCCTGTCCCTGCCCGGCGGGCCGCCGGACAGCCGCGCTTCATCGAGATGGATCGCCGGGGCGCGGCCGGACGCGTCCGGCCGGCTTGCGCATAGGGGCCGATCCGCTAAGGCCCTGTGGATCATGGCCGCGCCCGATCGTCTTGCTCGGCATGCCGCCTTTGGGATTGACGAGATGACTGACGGTGAAAAGCTTTCGGAACTGGAGCTCACGCTGACGGTACACTGGAATTCCGTCCGTCGCTGGATGAGCCAGCGCAGCAACACCAACGCCGTCAACGGGCTTTCCGATCTGGATGTCTTCCTGCTGCACTTGCTGGTGTATCGCGCGAAGAGCCTGCGCGCCGTCGACCTCGCTTTCGCCTTGTCGATCGACGACATGCATCTCGTCCTCTACAGCCTCAAGAAGCTGGTCAAGCTCGGGTTCGTCAAGAGCTCGCGCATCGGCAAGGAAGTGTTCTACACCGCGGCGGAAAAGGGCGCGCGGCACTATGACGATTTCCTGAACGATCGTCGCCTGTTCCTGGAACCGCTGATCGCCAAGGGGTGGAGCGGGGAATTCGATTTCGAGGCCCTGAACGCGGCGTTACGGGGATTGTCCGGCATCTACGAACAGGCGACGCGCGCGGCGGCCTCGGTCAAGGGCGCGGCGTCCGACACCTGAGCCTGGCGACGAAACGTAAACTTGGCGCTTCGTCGGTAAATCGTTGACATATTGCTGTTGAACGATAAACCTTCTCGGGAGATCGGCGCCGACGCGGCGTCGACGATGGCGATCAGGGGGAACACATGGTCCGTGAAGATCTGTCCGAGCAGTTCAAGCTGCTCTACAACGAATGGGGCGATGCCATCGCCAACAAACGGCATGCGTGGCTCGACACGCTGTTCACCGACGATTTCCTCGGCACGGCCCAGCCCTGGCCGACCTTGGTGGTGGACAAGCAGAAGATGATCGATCTCGACAAGGACATCGAGGTGATGGACGCCACCTGGATCAAGGTGACCGCGCATCAAGTGGGCGACGAGGTCATCACGCTCGGCCTGGTCAAATACAATAACGAGGAATTCAAGCCGGGATCGCGCATCGCGGAGGGCATGCCGAGCGGCAGCGAGATCAGCGAACTGACGCACGGCAAGGTGGTGGCCTATGTCAACGGATGGCGGCATAACGGCGACCGCTGGCAAGTCTTCGACCATCATATGGTAAGCGTCGTCGACGAAGCGGCGCTCTAGCAGAAGCAGGAGGACGCGACGATCCGCCGCCTGAAATCCGGAGATCCCGACGGGCACGGGCCGATGACGGTTACGGCACCGGTATCGGCATCGTGACCGGCTGGGACGAGACCGCAGCTCCCGCGGTGCATGCCGTCGCGGCCGGTGACATGCTGACCGAGCGGCAGGTGGGTCATCTCCGGCATATCGAGAACCTGTCGCTTCAGCCGCCCGGCGACTGGGCGCGCATGGGCACACGGATGCACGGGCAGGAAGATTTCGGCTCCTACCGTTTCCAGCTCGCCTTCATGGCCTATGCGCTGGGGCTGGCGCATCGCCACCGCCTGCCCAACGCGCCGGGGGCGTTTCGCGCGACCTTCGACCGGCTGATCGCCAAGTTGCTGCATCCCGACGTCTGGCTGTACTGGCGCAACGTCAGCCAGGGCGGACATGCCCTGAACGCGCACCTGCGCCCGCAGTTGAGCGAGCAATGGGACCCGGTCGAACGCGACAACATCATGTACAGCGCCTATCTCCAGTCGTTGACGCTGATGTACGCGGCGCTGTTCGGCGACATGAAATATGCCGCGCCCGAATCGATCGTGCTCGAACATGCCTCGTTCTTCTGGGGCGACGGGCCCAAGCGCTTCGCCTACGACCAGAATTCGCTCAACGACCATCTCTACTGGAAGATGGTGGAGAGCGGTTATCTCGGCATCGCCTGCGAGCCCAATTGCGTATTCCAGATCTGCAACCAGCCCGCGATCCTCGGCTTCCGCCTGCACGACATGCTGACCGGCGGCACCCGCGCGGCCGAGGTGATCGAGGGCTATCGGCGCACCTGGGACGCGTTCGGCCGCGTCGGCGACAACGGCCATTTCAACATGATGGTGCTGGAGGACAGCCGGATGGTCATCCCCAACGGCGCGGGCGGGGCCTGGGCGGACGGCTGGCTCGGCGCGCTGATGAACATGTGGAACCGCGACTTCATCCGCCGGCACTATCGCAGCCAGCTCGCCGACCTGCTGATCCCCGGCGAGGACGGTGCCGCCGCGGTGAAGCTGACCCCGTCGCACAGCCATGACGGGCTGATTCTGGATTACGATACCGGCGATTTCGGCTTCGTCGCGATCTGGGCGTCCGAAATGGGCGATGGCGATACGCTGGCGGCGCTGACTCGCCATGCCGATCGCCACATGAACCCGACCTGGGAAAAGGGCGGACTCTATTATCCGCGCGAGGACCGGCGCCACGACGAGGCCGGGCGGCTGATCCGCGTCGAGCCGATCACCGGCAATGCGCTGATGGCTTATGCGTCGCTCAACGTGCCCGACGGGCTGTGGACGCTGTTCAACCATCCCTGGCATCCCGGCCATTTCGACGAGCCGCTGATCGTCGAAATATCGGACAGCATCGACGTGCTTGCCGCCTGCTACGACCCCGCCGCCGAACGGCTCGATTTCACGCTGGCGCGGCGCATCGACCGGTCCGGCCCCGCGCGGCTGACGATCGCCAACGTGCCCGGGGACCGGACGGTCGACGGCCCGGACCGGGCGGCCCCGCTGGCCTTGCGGCGAGTCGACGGAGGGATCGAGGTCGAGCTCGACGTCGGCGCGTCGAGCCGGTTCGTGCTCGAACGGGCGATCGCGGCCTGACGCCGCCGCTTGGCTGACCGAGCATCCGTGATCGGCCGATCAGGCCGAGTGCGATGACGGCGGCTCGATCCGTCAGGTCGACAGGAACGGGGTTACGGCCGCGACGAACGGGGCGATGGTCTCGTCGCGCAGGCCCGCCACGTTGATGCGGCCCGATCCGGCCATGTAGATGCCGTGGCGCTCCCTGAGGACAGCGACCGCCTGCGTGCCGATCGGCAGCATGGCGAACATGCCGCGCTGCCACCCGATCGGCGCCAGCCGCGGGTGGCCGGCGGCGAGCGACCGCCGCAACGCGCCGATGCGGTGCCGCATGTCATCCAGTTCGATCCGCCAGTCGGCGGCGAGCGCCGCGTCGTCTAGGATGACGCGCACGATCGCGGCGCCATGATCGGGCGGCATCGACCACAGCCCGCGCGTCAGCACGAGCAGATTATCACGGATCGCGGGCACGGACGCGGCGGTCGCGCCCATCACCCACAGCGCGCCCGTGCGTTCCCGGTAGAGGCCGAAATTCTTGTCGCAGCTATAGGCGACCAGCGCCTCGCCGACCGAATCGAGCAACAGCCGCAACCCGGCGGCGTCCTCGTCCAGCCCGTCGCCGAGGCCCTGATAGGCGAGGTCGACGAAGGGCACGAGGCCGCGATCGGCCAGCAGATCGGCGAGCGTACGCCACTGCTCGCGCGAAAAGCCGGTGCCGGTCGGATTGTGGCAGCAGCCGTGGAGCAGGACCACATCGCCCGCCTTAGCGTGATCGAGCGCCCGGATCATGCCGTCAAAATCCAGGTCGGACGTGGCGGGATCGAAATAGCGATGATCCTCGACCGCCAAGCGGGCTTCCGCGAAGATCGGCGCATGATTGGGCCAGGTCGGCGATCCCATCCACACCCGCGCGTCCGGCGCCGCGCGGGCGATCAGTTCCGCGCCGAGCCGTAGCGCGCCGGTGCCGCCGGGTGTCTGGACGCCGGTCAGGCGGGGCGAGCCGGCAAGGTGCGGGCCGAACACGATCGGCTCGAGCAGCGCCACGAAGCGCGCATCGCCCTCGGGCCCCAGATAGGCCTTGGTCGGCTGCTCGGCGACCAGCCGCCGCTCGGCTGCCTTGACGGCGCGCAGCACGGGGGTGGCGCCCTGCGCATCGCGATAGACGCCGACGCCGACATCGATCTTGCCGGGGCGGGGATCGTCGCGGTGCAGCGCGATGAGCGCGAGCAGCGCGTCCGGCGGCTGCCGGTCGAGCGCGGCGAAGATCGCGGGCGGGCTCATGCCGCCGCCCCGGCGCGGGTCCCGGCGCGGGCCCCGGCGCGGGCATAGGCTTGCGTGCCGCGCGTATAGACCGTGTCGGTCGGCAGGATCGCCTCGATCTCGATATCGGGCTGATCCCGGATCTCGGCGTAGAGCGGGCCGAAATCGGTCTCCAGCGTCTGGCGGAGCAGGTCGTCGAAGCTGTCGATCACGAAATAGTTCTGCTGATAGTCGTCGATCCGGTATTTGGTGCGCATCAGCCGCTTCAGGTCGAAACCAAGCCGATTGGGCGACGGATCGTCGAGCGCGAAGCGCGATTCGCCGAACGACGAGACGATGCCCGCGCCATAAAGCTTCAACGTGTCGCCCGAGCGGATCAGGCCGAACTCGACCGTGTACCAATAGAGCCGCGCCAGCTTGTCGATAACGCCCAACGCGCCCGCCCGCTGACCGCCGCGTCCATAGGCCTCCATATAATCGGCGAACACCGGGTTGGCGAGCAGCGGGACGTGGCCGAACACGTCGTGGAAGATATCCGGCTCCTGCAGATAATCGAGCTGCTCGGGCGTCCGGATGAAATTGCCCGCGACGAAGCGCCGGTTGGCGAGATGATCGTAGAACACGTCGTCCGGCACGAGGCCGGGCACCGCGACCACCTGCCAGCCGGTCGCCTTCATCAGGCGTTCCGACAATTCCTCGAAATCGGGAATGCCCGGCTTCGACAGGCGCAGGACATCAAGGCCTTCGATGAACTCGGGTGCCGCCCGCGACGGCAGCATCGCGGCCTGGCGCTCGAACAGCCTGTCCCAGGTCGCGTGCTCGGCGGCGGTATAGCGTGACCAATCCTGCGGGACGGTCCAGTCTTCGGCGGCGCCCGGAGCGCGCTGGATTGCTGCATTTTCCATAAAAGCATTGTTGCAGGAAACCGCCGTAATTGCGTTTCAAACTGCGGGCCATTAGCAGGATTTGCGATATTCTGTTTCGAAAGAGCGCTCAAAGTGAAATCCCTGCCCACGCTGGATGCGATCGACCGACGCATCCTCAAGGAATTGCAGCAGGACGCGTCGCTAAGCCATGCGGATCTTGCGGAGCGGGTAGGGACGTCCGCCGCCTCGTGCTGGCGCCGCATCAAGTCGCTGGAGGCATCGCACATCCTCGCCGCCACGGTACGGTTGGTGGATGCCGAGCGAGTCGGTCGCGGCGTCAACGTGTTCTGCAGCGTCCGTGTGCGCAGCCACACGCGGGACGTGCGCGGAAGCTTCGAGACGTTCGTGCGATCGCGGCCGGAGATCCTGGAATGCTATTCGATGTCCGGCGACTGGGACTACCTTCTGCGCGTCGTCGCGGCCGATGTCGGCGATTACGAGCAGTTTTTGATGCGCACGCTCCTCGAACATCCGGCGGTCGGCACCGCCTCGTCGCACTTCGCGCTGTCATTGACGAAGTTCACGACGGCCATTCCCCTGGATTGATCGTCGCCTGGCCGGTGTTCCCCGGCATTGCCGGTGACCGACCAAGCGGCGAGCAGGCGGCGGGTGGTGACAGGGGACCTCGCCTTGGTCGGACCGATGGGACTTGCCGCGCTATTTCGGCGCGGGGGTGTCGCCCGCCGGGACGACGACCACGCGCCACTCCTTGTCGTCGCGCAGATACTTGGCCGCGACCCGCTGCACGTCGGCCGGGGTGACGCGCCGTATCCCGGGAAGCATCTGCCGGATCACGTCGATCTTGCGCGGGTCGGTCTGCGCGCCGGCCAGCGCCTGCGCCCAATAATCGTTGGTCTCGCGATAGTGCCGCGAACTCTCCAGCGCGGGCCGGACGGCGCGGTCGAATTCGTCCTGGCTCGGCGGCGCCTCGCGCAACGACCGCGCGATCGCAGCCACGCCGGCAAAGAAGGCGTCCGCCTTGTCGGCCGGCACCTCGACGCTGGCGCCGACATAGCCGAAACCGGGGAACACCCTGGACGAGTCCCGCGTCGCACTGGGCGAATAGGTCAAACCCTCCTTTTCGCGAAACTCGTCGAGCAGCCGGAGTTGCAGGACGGCGCCCATCACGCCGAGAGTGAGCGTTTCCTGATAATCGGCGAAATAGTCGTTGGTCGGCCAAAGCGCCAGCGCGGTTCCCTGGTCCTTCCGGCCGCGATGCGTCAGCGTCACGGGCTGCGCGGCCGGGGCCGGCAGCGACATGCGCGGCAGGCTTGGCGGAGGCGACGGCAACGGACGCGGCGGCAGCGCGCCGAACGTTTCCGCGGTACGCCTGATCGCGTCCTCGATGGTGACGTCGCCGACCATCACGACCTCGATCGGGCCGGTCTTCAAGGGTGCCAGCGTCGTCCGGACGTCGTCGATCCCCATGACGAGCCGATCCGACAGCGGCGGCAGTCCGAAGCGCCTGTCGCCGGGATGGAGCAGCCTGGGCAGTGCGTACGACATCACCCTGCCCGAATTCGTTTCGCGCTGCCGGTCCTGTTCCGCCGCGTGCGCCTTGCTCCGCGCGACGCCGTCCGGCCGGAACGCCGGATCGGTGACATAGGCGGCCAGCACCTGCATCTGCGTGGCCAGATCGTCGGGCTGGGTCTGGCCGCCCAGGACGAAGGCGTTCTCGCCGATGCCGACGCCGGCGCCATAGCGCTTGCCGACGAGCGCGTCGTCGATCTCGGCGGCGGTCAGCCGGCCGAGACCACCCTCGATCAGTCCCTGCTGGGCGATCCAGCCGGCGGTCGGCTTGCCGGCCGGCAGGTCGAGCAGGCCGCCGCCGATGCGCACCGTCACCTGGATGCTGTTCCGTGTCTGGGTGCTGGGACGCACGGTGAGCCGGACGCCGTTGTCGAAGCGGACGAAGGTGACACCGAGATCGGCGATCCGCGTACGCTCTGCGACACGGCCCGGCCGCCCGAAATCGGTATAGGACCAGGGCTTGTCCGCCACCGCGACCGGTGCCGACACCGCCAGCTTCGAGGAGGCTTCATAGGCCTCCAGAACGGCGGCGTTGCCGCCGGGTATCGGCTCGGGACCGGACACGAAAACCAGCGGGCCCTGGCCCTTGAACAGCGTCTTCAGCACGCTGTTGACCTGGCCGGCGCTCAAGTCCTGCATATGCCTGTCGAATCGCGCAAGATCGTCGGCGGGCGTGGTGAACGCGTCGTCCTCGGCCATCGCGCCGAGTATCTCGCTGGCCAGCGAAGAGGAAGTTCGCGTCGTTTCGCCGGCGACCTTGGCCTTGAGCTGTTGGCGAAGCTCGGCGATCTCGCGGTCGAGTTCGCGCTGCGTGATGCCGTAATCGACCAGGCGGCGTCGCTCCTGCTCGACTGCGGCGAGCGCCGCATTCCATTTACCGGCCTCGAAGCTCGCCTCGATCTCGACTTGGCTCAGCGATTTCAGCATGGTCGAATGCGAGGCCGATGCGGAAATGAACGGTGCACCGTCTTGCTTCGCCAGCTTGTCGAACCGGCGTTTGAAGGCGTTCAGTCCCAGCGCTTCGATCGTGTCGCGGCGGCGTTTCGCGTCGCTGTCCGGCGTAAGATCGGGCGGCCCGTTCCAGAGGAGATGCAGCGCGGAGGCCGCGCCGGGTTCGGCATAGGTCTCCGCTTCGGCCAGGCGTGGTGCCACCGTGCCCAGCGACGGCTTCGCGCCCGCCGGGCCGATCCCGCGCCAGTCGCCGAAGCGGGCCTTGAGCTTGGCTTCCATCGCGGCGGGATCGAAATTTCCCACGGCCACGAAGATCGCATTCTCCGGCCGGTAATAGGCGCGGTAGAAGCGCAGGAACCGATCGCGCTTCGCCTTCCGAAGGATGTCGACATCGCCGATCGGCAGGCGCCGGGTGAGGAGCTGGCCCTTCGCGGTGAAATCGAGTTGTGCCACTTCCGTACGCAAGGCGGGCGTGCCGCGCATCCGCTCTTCGGAAAGCACGACGCCGCGTTCCCGGTCGATCGCGTCGTCGGCCATCGTCGTCTCGCTGGCCAGTTCGCGAAACAACATCATCGCGGTATCGACGACCGTCGCCTTCGTCTCGGGCAGTTCCAGTATGTAAACCGTCTGGTCGTAGCTGGTATAGGCATTGACGTCCGCGCCGAACGCCAGGCCGTTACGCTCCAGCATCTGCGAATATTGCCCCTCCGGCACATGGCGCGAGCCGTTGAACACCATGTGTTCGAGGAAATGCGCCAGACCGCGCTGATCCTCCTGCTCGTTCAGCGACCCGGCGCCGATCCGCAGGAGTATGCTGGCACCGGTGGCGGGCGTCGCGTTGCGGCGCAGGGCGTAACGCATTCCGTTGGCCAGCCGACCGAAGCGAACGGCGGGATCGGCCACGAGCGGCGGCAGCGCCGCACCGTGGCGTACCGTCGCCGGAACGCGCGCGGAGGATTTGGCCGGCGCGGCGGCGCGGCCGTGGCTCGCGGCCTTCGCGACAGCCTGCCCATGCCAGGACGCGCCGGAGATGATGAGTGCGGCAACACCGCAAGTCGCCAGCAACCGTGATGCGCTCATTGAACAATTCCTCTTGGGCAAAAAATGGGGACGATGGATATCGAGTGCTGCGGATCGACGCGGTTTGCCTTCCTCGACAACATTAGACGCGCCAATCGCGTTATCCCCATCGGCATGTCTGCTGGGGCTGAGCGGCGGGACGGCCCCGCCCGACTCGGCGCTGGCGAAATTTCTGGACTAGCAGTGTACGTTGGCGGCGATGCCGCGTCTTATGGATTGAGGTCGCCAACGGGCGGCCGCGCTGGCTGGAGCGGGAATGGCGGAACGCGCGCAGGAGACGATCGTCATGCTGGGCCGGCGCTATCGTCCGGCGCTGATGGCGTTCTTCGTCCGGCGCATCCGCAATCCCACCGAAGCTGAGGATCTGACCCAGGAAGTCCTTGTGAGATTGATGGAATTGTCCGGCGACGAGGTGGCGAACCCCGATGCGTACATCTTCCGCATCGCCGCCAATCTGATACGCGACCGCCATCGCCGGTCGCAGGTCCGCGAGGCGTGGCGCGCCGACGTCGCGCACCGCGACGAGGGGGCGGCGGACTATATCGATCCCTTGGGCCTGCTCGAAGGACGCGAGGCGATCGGCCGCGTCTCCAAGGTGCTGGCGGAAATGTCGCAGCGCACGCGGGAGATCCTGTTGCTGTTCAGGGTCGAGCGCATGCGCAAGCGCGAGATCGCCGGCAATTACGGGATATCGGTCAGCGCCGTCGACAAGCATCTCATCAAGGCTACCGCCTTCCTGACCAAGCGCCTGGAGGAGGAATCGTGAGCGCCCCCGCCCCCAATCTGTCCGACGAGACCCGCGAGGCAGCGGCCGAATGGTGCGTGCGGCTGTCCGACGGTCCGCTCGGCGAACACGACCGGCAGGCGTTCCAGGCGTGGCTCGACGCCAGTCCCGACCATCCCGCGCTGTTCGAGCGCACCGTGGTCGCCTGGACCGCGATCGAGGACCCGTTGCGGCCGTTTTCGGTGCAGGCGGGGCCCCGCATGGTCATCGCCACCGGAACGCAGTTCAGCGTCGAAAAGCTGTCCGGCGAGGTACGCGTCGTTCTCTAGAGGGGCATGTCGCCGTCCTGGACACGAGCCGTTCCAGGCCGCAGCCGCTGGCGATCGGACCCCAGCGCTTGCCGGCCGAGCGGGCGCTGGTGCCGGGACTGGAATTGATCACGCCGGGCGCATCCCCGCTTTGGGCCCCGGGCGGGGCGACGAGCGGTCCACCGTCGATCAAAGCGGATGCGTTGCCCGCGGCGCGGGTGGTGGCGGTCGATCCCGGTCGGACGCTAGGCTGGGAGGCCGGCATTCTCGAATTCAGCGACGAGCCGCTGGGCGATGCGGTCGAACGGATGAACCGCTACGGCACCAGGCCGTTGCGCGCCGATTCGGCGACGGTCCGCGCGATCCCGATCAGCGGTCAGTTCGAAGGCGAGACACCGCCGCGTTCGTCGAAGGCGTCACGTCGGTGTTCCCGGTGAGGGCGGTTCGCCAAGCCGACGGCGTCATCGTCCTGCGCTCGACCGATCGCTGAGCAAACGTCGAATCGGCCGATCGATATGACAGATCGGTGAATCTTTTCGGTTCCCCCGCGTCTTTCTCATGAGCCACCGAAGCGGTGAACTTGAAGGGGGATCATGGGGATGATTAAGACAGCATTTTTGATGCGATGCGCGGTGTCGGGCTTCGCCGTCGCGATCTCTTCCGTCGCAGCCGCGCCTGCGTTCGCGCAGGAAGCACGTTACCATTTCGACATTCCGGCGCAGGATCTCGATTCCGCGCTGAAGAAATTCGGCCGGACGACCAAGCACCAGCTGGTCTATAACGGCCGCACCGTGCGCAACGTGCGGAGCCGCGCCGTCAAGGGCGATTTCACCGCCAGCGACGCGCTGTCCCGGATGCTGCAGGATAGCGGCCTTACGATGCGGGCCGGAGAATCCGGCGTTCTCATCATCGCCTATGCGGCGGCGCAATCGGGAAACGGCGACGCCGATAAGGAGGGGGCAGCGGTCGACGAACGCGGCATCGCGGACATCCTCGTCATCGGCAGCAAAAGCCAGAACACCGACATCAAACGTACCGAAAACGACGCCCAGCCGTACCGCGTGTTCACCCAGAAGACATTGCGTCCTCCCAGGCCGTGACGCTGGAGGATTTCTTCCGCACTCGCGTGACCAGCAACGCCGGCTCCAGCCAGGGCACCGATTCGCAGCGCACGTCGGAATTCATCAGCAACGGGCCCGGTTCGACGCGATCGACGATCAACCTGCGCGGCCTCGGTGCGAACCAGACGCTGATCCTGGTCGACGGCCGGCGGCTGGGCGACCTTTCGATCCAGAACCTCGGCCAGTCGGCCAATCAGTCGGGACAGCCCGACATCAACGGCATTCCGCTCGCCTCGATCGAGCGGATCGAGATCCTGCCGTCCACGGCGGGCGGCATCTATGGCGGAAACGCCGTCGGCGTCGTCGTCAACATCATTCTGCGCCATGATTATCGCGGACTGGAAATCACCGCGAACTATCAGAATACCGGCGACTTCAAATATCCGATGGGCCGGATCGATCTCGTCGGCGGTCTGGCGCTCGAAGACGGGCGGACCAACATCACCTTCAGCGGGTCGATCAGCCGGACCGGATTGCTGCTGGCCGGCGAGCGGCCGTTCGCGCGGCAGGGTGTCGAGCTCGGCATCAAGAACGATCCCGGCTATTTCACGCCCGGGCCCGGCGAACTTTTCGGACCCGGGGTCGGGCGCGGCGTGAATCTCTTCAGTGTCACTGGTGATCCGCTGACGTTCCGGCCCGAATATGGCGGCGGCGCGCTGGGTGGGTTGCTCACCAACGTGCCGGTCGGTTTCCGCGGCTCCCCGGCGGCGCTGGCCGCGGCGCTGAAGGCCAATGCCGGCACGTATAATCTGGAGGAACCGCTCGGCAACTCCGGCAAGCGGCGCACATTGATGTCGGCGCCCGAGCAGCGGTCGTTCAATGTAAACTTCCGTCGCAAATTCGCGGACTGGCTCGATATCTTTGCGGACTACTCGAAGTTCCAGAATCGCGTTTCGGCGCGGGCGTCGACCTTGGGGCCCTAGTCCGTGTTTCTCAGCGCGACTGCGCCGAGCAACCCGTTCAACCAAGCGGTCCTCGTCGTCTTCGACAATTTGAACCTGGCATTGCCCTACAAGAGCAGGACGGATACCAATCGCGCGACGCTGGGCGGTACGGTTCGCCTGCCGCACCACTGGGCCGCAGGGTTCGACTATACGTGGAACTGGGCGCGATCGACCGCCAGTTTCTACGGTGGCCCGATCGATCAGGTCGGATTCCAGTGCGCCAAATTCGGCATCATATCGTCGAACGTGGGCACCGGTCTCAACCAATGCAATGCCGTGTTCGGCGCGGTCGCCACCGATCCCCGCGCGCCGATCAACGTCCTCACCAATCCCGACTTTTCGGCGTTCGTTTCTCCCCGACCGACCGATACGCGCGCGTTCTCGTCCTCGTTGCGGACGCCGTCGTTCCGGCTGTCCGGCCCGCTGTTCGGCCTGCCGGCCGGGCCGGTCAATTTCTCGGGGCTGGCGCAGCGCAACATCGCGCGGACCAACCTGGGATATCAACAGGTCGACACGTATGGTGCAATACAATGCCCAATATTACGGGCCCTATAAAGTGTACGACCCGTACCTATGACCAAGGCGCGATAGATTTCTACACCTTCTTTCAGGGATCGGACAAAATCCGTCATCAGGTCTATCACGATCTCTACGTATCATACGCCATCCCCGCATCGTCGGGCATCCTGCACGGCATAAAGATCGCGGCCGGCATCCAGAACCGCCACCGATCATCGCTTCGGGGTCCTACGCCTCTGGCGGGTATAGCGGCTATGGCGATCCGCGGCTGCGGCGCTTTACGCTGACATTGAAGAAGGCCTTCGGAAATTGAGCACGGGACCGGTGCGACGGGTAGGCCGCACCGGTGTTCCGTCGATCACCCGCTGTTGCGCAGCGCGGTCGCGATCGCGTTGATCGACAGCAGGATGCCTTCGCCGATGCGCTCGTCTTCGTCGCCCGCGCGGCGGCGCTTGATCAGTTCGATCTGCAGCAGGTTGAGCGGCTCGATATAAGGCAGGCGCAGCCGGATCGAGGCGTCGAGCGCCGGGTGCGCGGCGAGCAGATGCGCTTGCCCGGTCGCCGCCAGCAAGCCGTCATGCGCTTGCCGCCAGCCGGCCTCGATGCGCGGGAAGATCGCCTCGGCCAGCGCGCGATCCTCGACCAGCGCGGCGTAGCGCGCGGCGATGCCCATGTCCGCCTTGGCGATGACCTGCTCCATATTGGCGAGCGTGGCGGCGAAGAACGGCCACGCCTGCGCCATCTCGGCCAGCAGGCCCTTGTCCTCGAACGCGGCGAGCGCCTGGCCGACGCCGTACCATCCCGGCAGCATGACGCGCGCCTGCGCCCAACTGAACACCCAGGGGATGGCGCGCAGATCCTCGATCCGGTCGGACTTGGTGCGGCTGGCCGGTCGGCTGCCGATCTTCAGGTTCGAGATTTCGGCGATCGGCGTCATCTGGCGGAAGAAGGTGCGGAAGCCCTCCGTGCCGTACACCAGATCGCGATACGCCGCGAACGCGGCGGCCGACAGCGCGTCCATCGCCGCACCGAAGCGCCGCGTGTCGGCCGGCGACAACGGGTCCGGCTCCAGGCTGGCGAGCAGCGTGGCCGCGGTCATCGCCTCGAGATTGGTCGTCGCGCCTTCGCGCGTGCCGTATTTGCCGGCGATCACTTCGCCCTGCTCGGTGATGCGGATGCGGCCCTGTACCGTGCCGGGCGGCTGCGCGCGGATCGCGGCGAAGGCCGATCCGCCGCCGCGCCCGACCGCGCCGCCGCGCCCGTGAAACAATTGCATGCCCACGCCCGCGCCGGCGAACACGCCCTTCAGCGCGGTCGATGCCTTGCTCAGGCTCCAGGTCGAGGTGAGATAGCCGCCATCCTTGTTGCTGTCGGAATAACCGATCATCACTTCCTGATAGGTGCGCGCGGCGGTGATGCCGCGCACCTCGGGCAGCGCGAACCATTCGGCCATGATGCCGGGCGCCGCCTCGAGATCGCCGATCGTCTCGAACAGCGGCACCGCCATGATCGCGGCGGTGGGCTCGGAGCCCGATGCGGCGGGCGGCCGGTACAGCCCGACTTCCTTGAGCAGGATATTGAGTTCGAGCAAGTCCGACGCCGATTGCGCCATCGAGACGATGTGCTGGACGATGCAGGCCGGCCCATAGGTGGCGTGCGCGTCGGCGGCGGCGCGGACGATGGCGAGTTCGCCGCTGGTCTCCTCCGAATAGGTCGCGAAGGTGCTGGCGAGCGGGCGCGCGTTGGACAATTCGTGGCGCAGCAGCGAGACGCGCTGCGATTCGCTCAGCGAGAGGTAATCGTGCTCGACCCCGGCGACCTTGAGCAGTTCGGCGACGACGCGTTCGTGCACCGCGCTGTTCTGCCGCAGGTCGAGCGCGGCGAGGTGGAAGCCGAACGTCTCGACCGAGCGGATCAGCCGCCCGAGCGCGCCGCCCGAGGACAGCGCGCTCGCGCCGTCTCCGCGAAGCGCGCGGGCGATCGTGACGAGATCGGCGCGGAACGCCTGCGGGTCGGCATAGCGTTCGCCGGTGAGCGCGCCGGGGCGCGGCGCCGGCTTGCCGGTAAGCGCGAGGTGCGTCGCGGCGAGGCGCGCATAGACGCCGGACAGCGCGCGGCGATACGGTTCGTCGCGGCGGCTTTCGGCGGTATCGCCGCTGGCCTCGGCCAGCGCGCGCACCGCCTCGTCGGCGGGCGCGAGATCGGTCGAGATCGACAGTTCCGCGCCGAGCGCATGGACCGCGTCGAGATAATGCCCCAGCACCGCTTCGCTTGCCTTGGCCAGCGCGGTCCGGAGCGAATCGGCGGTGACGAACGGGTTGCCGTCGCGGTCTCCGCCGATCCAGCTACCGGGGCGCAGGAAGCTCGGCACGCGTTCTCCCAGCGCGCGGTCCCAGCGCTGGTAGAGCGCGGGCAAGGCGGGCAGGAACACGTCGCGCAGATAGCTGAGCGCGGTCTCCACCTCGTCGGCGACGTACAGCCGCTCGCGCCGCAACACCCGCGTCTGCCACAGCAACGCGATCTGGCGCAGGATGGCTTCCTCGACTTGGTCGCCGTCGGGGGTTTCGGTCATGCCGGCGTCGCGCAACTGCATCAGCGCGGCGATGCGGTTGCGATGGTCGATCATCGACTTGCGGCGCACTTCGGTCGGATGCGCGGTGAGCACGGGGGCGATCAGCGCATGCCCCAGCAAGTCCATCACCTGCCGCTTGCCGATGCCCTCGGCCGCCAGGCGGTCGAGCGCGGCGGCGAGATCCGCGCCCTGTTCGGCCGCGCCGCCCTGCCGGTCCTCGGCGAGGTTCGCCAGCATCGAGAACAGCATGAAGCCGCGCACGAAATCGAGCGTCTCGTCCAGGCTGAGCCGGTCGAGGCCCAGATCGACTTCGACGCTCCCGCGATGCCGGTCGACCGAGGCGGCGCGGATATATTCGGTGCGTTGGTACAGCGTCTCGCCGCCATAGGCGCGGATCACGTCGCCGAGCAGCCGGCCCAGGAAACGGATGTCGGCGTTGTTCGCGATTTCGGGACGGTCTGCCATGAACCGATGCTGCGCTGCGGCGCGGGCCGGGTCAACCACGGAGCAGCTAACGTCCATCAGGCCCGCGGCTCCAGCGCCTGGGCCGAGGCCACCAGCCGTCGCGCCTTTTCGGCCAGCGCCGAGGCGGCGATCCCCGGCGTGTACAGCGACGATCCGATGCCGAACCCCGTCGCGCCGGCCGCGTGCCACGCCGCCATCGTGTCGGCATCGATGCCGCCGACCACCAGGATGGGCACGTCCGCGGGCAGCACCGCGCGCTGCGCGCGCAGCACGGCGGGCGACGCCGCCTCGGCCGGGAACAGCTTCAACCCGTGTGCGCCCGCCTGCAACGCCCGAAATCCTTCGGTCGGCGTGAGATAGCCCGGCAGCACCGTCATGCCGAGCGCGACGCCGGCCGTGATCACCGAGACGTCGCTGTTCGGCGCGACGATCAACCGACCGCCCGCCTCGCGCACGGCGCCGACCGCGTCGCCGGTCAACACCGTTCCGGCGCCGATCACCGCATCCGTGCCGACACGGTGCGCGAGCCTTTCGATGCTGCGAAAGGGGTTAGGCGAATTGAGCGGAACCTCGATCAGCCGGATACCGGCCTCGATCAGGGTGTCGGCGGTCGCGTCGATCTCCGCCGGCGTGATCCCGCGCAGGATGGCGACGAGCGGGCAGGCCCTCATTGCCTCGGCAAAGATCATCGTCATGTCGTCTCGTCCCTCGCTCGAATCGCGCTCATGCCGGCGACGAAGGCCGCGGTCGCGTCGACGCGGATGGCCGTCGCGCCCAGCGCGGCGATCGCCAGCGCATAGCGCTCGGCGAGCGCGTCCGCACCCAGAACGTAAATCTCGGCGACTGCGTCGCGCAGGCCGTGCAGGACATCGGCACCGACCAGCAGGCCGCTGACGAACCACGTCGTGAAGGCCGGCGGCGCGTGGTCGACCAGCGCCGCGGCGCGTGCTTCGAACAGCAAGGCGGAAAGGCCCGTGCCGCTCGCGCCGCGGCGGACGCCGGCAAGGAACGCCCCCTCGTCATAAGGCGCTTCCGCCATCACCGCGCCGATCGTCCCGCCCTTCTTGAGCATCGCGAACAGTTCACCGGTGATCACCGTGGAAAAGTCGGCGATGCGTCCGCCTCGCAGCGTGATCCATTTGTTGTGCGTGCCGGGCTGGCAGACGAGCGCGTCGGCCGGCACCAGGCCCGCCTCGACCGCGCCGAGCGACTGGACTTCCTCGCCGCGCATCACGTCGCGTCGGCCGTCGTATCGCGCGACGCCGGGCACGATCGAGACCCGGGCTTCCGGAATCCGGTGCAACTGCCCGGCGAGATCGCCAAGGCCGACGGGAAGCGCGACGTAGCGGGTTTCGCTCCACCCGCCCCGCGACCCGACCATGCCCGCCGCCAGGATCGGCAGATCGCCGAAGCGGCGGCGCACGGCGGCGCATTCGGCTGCATAGTCGTCGCGACACAGGCCCGACATGCCGACGCCCTCGTCGATCTCGTTCGACGCGGATCGCTCGCCGACGAGCATCGCCCGCCGCCGCGTGGTCCCCCAATCCACCGCGATGAAATCGCGACCTTCCCCTTCCACCGGTATGCGCCTTCCTCGTAGATGTCACTACGTTACATATATGTTTGAGTCTTTATGCAAGCGAATGACGCCAAATTTACTGCTCAAGGAAGGGGGTTATCGTTTCGCGCGTGTAACTGTCGAATGGCTGGAAGGTCCCATGGTCTCGCCGGCGCGCGCGCCGGCCACGCATCACGGGAAACCGAAGTCGCGCCCGTGCTGCGCGATGACATAGGCCTCGTTCTCCTCGACGCGCCGCCACAATCCGGGCGTGTAATAGCGCCGATAATCGTCGTGCGCGCTGGTGTTCATCCGGGGCGCTTGCGCCAGGAACATGTCGGCAAGCGGCGGGAGAATTAGGTTCCATCGGTCGAACAGGGCGCGCAGCCCGTCCCGCAACGAAGACATGGGAATCACATGGAGCGCCTGCGCGCCCGCATACATCCGCCGATACAGGAAGCTGTAGAAGCCGAGCCCGGAGCCGGCGAGGTCGGCGAGGCAGGTCTTGGTGAGGTTGAGCCCGGTGGGGAGATACCGGTCGGGCAACAGTTCCTGCAATCGCGACAGGCGCGGCGGGTCGTCGTGCAGCGTCAGCAAATGTTCCACGGTCTCGCCGAAGCCGAGCGAGCCGTCTTCGGAGCAGACCATGAAAAGGGCGTTCGGGCACGCTTGGCCGCGTTGGAAGAAGTACCAGGATACGTAATAATCCCATGGGTTTCTGACCGTTCCGACGACCGGGAGATGACGATATTCCGGGGGCAATTCGCGATAGGGCAGATGGTAACCGATCCGCACCGTTCCCGGCAGGCAGACGAGCATGAACTGGTTGACGAACGTACCGCCGGACTTGTGCAGATGGACGAAAACGAAATGGTCGCAGGCGATCATGTATCACACGTTACAATATCATGAACTTTTGTTCCATAGCGCTGGCATGGGAGCGAGCCGTCGCGTATGGCCGGCCGATGCACGACGACGCTATCGCCGCCATCATCGACGGGGACCATGCGCGTGCCGCGTTCCTCCTCGCCGAGCTGATCGCCGCCGATCCGCAGGATGCGCAGGCCCATATGCTGTCCGGCCGTCTCGCGGCGGACCGGCGCGACTTCGCGCGCGAGCTGGCCATGATGCACCGGGCGGTCGAGCTCGATCCGGCGAACGGCGAATATCAGGCGCTGCTCGGCCGCTGCTTCCAGCGCGCGCAGGACCGCGATGCGGCGCTGGCGAGCGTCGATCGCGCGCTGCGTTGCACCCCGCTGACCGACCTCGCGGTCGACGCGGTCGCCGCGACGCTCGTCGGGTTGGGGCAATATCGGCGCGCGGCCGATGTGCTGGAGCGGGCAGCCTCCGCCGGCTCGCGCAACGCCGCGATCCATTTCAACCTGGGGTGCAATCTGAAATTCGTCGGCGACCTGGCGGGCGCGCGCCGCGCGTTCGAAGCGGCGATCGACCTCGCCCCGGGTTATTACAAGGCGCATGCCGCGCTCACTTCGCTCGGGGGCGTCAGTACGGCGCGCAACCATCTGGGCCGCCTCGAATCGCTGATCGCCCGAACGGAGGATCCCGGCGCCCTCATCCACCTGTGCCACGCCGCGTCGAAGGAGTGCGAGGCGCTTGGACGCTACGATCGATCGTGGCAGTTCCTGATCAAGGGAAAGGCGGCGGTCCGGGCGGTATCGCCGTGGCGCCCCGACGATGCGATCCCCCTGCTCGACGCGATCCCCGACGCCGTCGAGCGTGCTGGTCCGCGAAGTGCGGGCGTGCCCGGCGATCCGTCCCGCGCGCCGATCTTCATCGTCGGCATGCCGCGCTCCGGCACGACGCTGCTCGAACGCATCATGACCAACCACAGCGGCGTCGGGTCGATCGGCGAATCCGCCTATTTCGCGCACTTGCTGAAGCGCCGATACGGCTCCACCTCGCCGCAAATGATCGACCCGGCCATCGTCGTCGCTTATGCGGACCCCGACGATCTGCGGGAACTCGGCACGGACTATGCCGCCTTCGCGACGGGACTCGCCGAGGGCGCATCCCGCGTCATCGACAAGCTGCACGTCAATTTCATGCTCGCCGGGCACATCATGCGCGCGCTGCCCGGCGCGCGGCTGTTGTGCCTGGTGCGCGATCCGCTCGACACGGTCGTCAGCAACTTCCGGCAACTGTTCGAACTGAGCAGCCCGATCTATTCGTATTCGCTCGATCTGGCGGCCACGGCGGACTTCTACGTCCGCTTCCGCCGCCTCGCTGCATTGTGGGCGCGGATCGCCCCCGGACAGTTCATGACGGTCGACTATGAAGCGCTCGTCGCTGCACCGGAGCGCGCGGCGCGGCGCATCTTCGCGTTCTGCGGCCTCGCCTATGAGGAGGGATGCGAACGGATCGAGCATAACGCCGCCGCCGTCGCGACCGCCAGCGCCGTGCAGGTCCGCCAACCGATCCACCGCGCCGCCGTCGGCGCCTGGCGGCATTATGAGGAACATCTCGGCGACGTCCGCGCGCAACTGGCGCGCTCGGGCTTTGGCACCTAAGCGGGGATCGAATCGTCGCGCGCGACGAAGCGTCCGGTGCGCTCGCCGACCGGGCCGCCGTGCGACCAGCTCAGCGATCCGTTGACGAACACATGGTCGATCCCCGCGGACATCTCCTGCGGCCGCTCGTAGGTTGCCACGTCGGCGATCGTCGCCGCGTCGAAGACGGTGATGTCCGCGACCAGCCCCGGCGCGATCCGGCCGCGGTCGCCCAGGCCGAAGACTTCCGCCGAAAGGCCGGTCATGCGGCGTACCGCCTCTTCGAGCGTCATCAGCCCCAAGTCGCGGACATAATGTCCCAATACGCGAGGAAACGTTCCCCACAGGCGCGGATGCGGCAGGGGATCGGTCGGCAACCCGTCCGAGCCGATCATGCAGGCTTCGTGCGTGATGATGGCGCGGACATCGTCCTCGCGCATCTGGAAATAGGTCGCGCCACCCGGCGAGAGCCGACGCGCCGCCTCGCTTTGCGAGCAGCACCAATCGGCCGCGATGTCATGCAGGCGGCGGCCGGCGACATCGGGAAAGGGCGTCGACCAATTGACCAGCACGTCGATCTGGCCATCGGCCAGATCCTCGCGCAGCACGGTCGAGCCGGCCGCGTAAGGGTAGCAATCGAGATGGACCGACTGGCCCGCGCGCGCCCGGTCGATCAGGTCGAGGGTCTCCCCCGAGCGGCCCCAGTTCTTCACCCCGGCGCATTTGTGGTGCGAGATGACCAGCGGCACCCGCCCGTCGCGCGACACGTCGAACGCTTCGGTCAGCGCCTCCGCTACCCCGTCATATTCGTCCCTGATATGGGCTGTGTAGATGCCGCCGGCCGCGGCGACGACGCGCGCCAGGCCGGCCAGCTCGGTGGCATCGGCCGCGGCCGCGGGGGCATAGAACACACCGGAACTGAGGCCCAAGGCACCGTCACGAAGCGCGGTCGCCAGCATCGCCTCCATCCGGGCCCGTTCGGCCGCGTCGGCCGGCCGTTCCAGATCGCCGACGCAGCGTACCCGCAGCGTCGAATGCCCGACCAGCGCGCCGACGTTGACGCGGGGGGAGGCCGTGTCGACCGCCACGGCATAGTCGGCGAAGGCGGGAAAGCGGAAATGGCTGCTCTCCCCAAGCAGATTGAACGGCTCGCTGGCCGCGCCGTCGAACACGATCGTCGCCGAAATGCCGCAATTGCCCACCACCACCGTGGTGACGCCCTGGCTGATCTTCGCGACCATCTCGGGCTCGGCGATGCAGGCGAGATCGTCATGCGTATGCACGTCGATGAACCCGGGCGCGACGATCCGGCCCGAGACGTCCATCTCGGTAGCGCCAGGCAGGATCAGGTTCTCGCCCACGCCGACGATGCGACCGGACTGGATCGCCACGTCGGCACGGATCGCGGGGCGGCCGGTTCCGTCGATGACATGCCCGCCGCGGAGAACGAACGACACGGTATCGGGCGCGGTCACGCCCGTGCGTCCAGCATCAGAAGCATGTCCTCAGTCCCCCCACGACCGCATAGCTATCGTCGACTTCGATCAGCAGCGGCCACTTGTCGAACGTCGTGCACGGGTGCGAGATCCCGAGTGCCACGAGATCGCCCACCGCCAGGTCCGGCCGCAACGGATCGGTCCGGTCGATGTCGACGAAGGCGTGCTGGTCGCTGAGCTTGGTCAGCGCCACGCCGCCCAGCGGTTGCGGGCCATCGTGGACACCTGCCCGGAACCACAGCAGGGGGACCGGCAAGTCGAGGTCGAACGACAGGTCGCGCTTGCCGGCGGACAGGATCGCGCGGCCGGGTTCGGGCACCGAAAGGACGCGCGTCCATAGTTCGAGCGCAGGCTTCAGACCGGGTGCCGGCCCGGCGACGCCGCGCGCCTCGATCTCGCCGAGCAGGCGTCGATAGAAGCCGGAATCGTGCGTCACGTAACAGCCGCTGCGAACGATCGGCACGAGTCCCGGCCGTGCCTCGCCGGCAAATGTACGAGCGACCAGATCGAAATACGCCGAGCCACCCGCGCTCAGCAAAATCTCGTGTGGGTCCGCGAACAGGCCGGCAGCGTCGACCGCCTCGAACAGCGCCACGACGTCGCGCAGATAGGCGTTCACGGCCACGGCGTCCGCAGCCGGATCGTCGCCGACGATCAAGCCTTCATAGCCTTCGACGCCCCGTACCTCGACATGGTCCATCGCCGCGATGGCGCGGGCCAGCGCCAGGCCCTCCGCTTGGCCGCGCACGCCGCAGCGACCGCCGGCAAAGCCCATCTCGATCAGCGCGCGCGCCGGTGGCACGCCGGGCTCCGCGGCGAATCCCTCGTCCAGGGCGCGCGCGCCCGCGATCGAATCGACCAGAACGTAGAAGTGTCGACCGGGCGCCCGGCGCGACATGGCCGCGAGCATCGCGATCTCGGCACGCCCGACCAACTGGTTCGCGATGAGCACCCGCGGCACGCCCATCGCATCCGCCACGGCCGCCTGGTGGATCGTCGCGACCGTGATGCCCCACGCCCCGGCGGCGAGTTGCCGCTCGAACAATTGCGGGCACATCGTGGTCTTGCCATGAGGTGCGAGTTCGATCCCGGCGCGCTCGAGATAGGCGGGCAAGGCCGCGATGTTGTGCGCCAGCGCGGACGCCTTCAGCACCGCCACCGGCATCGGCAAGTCGCCGGCGAGCAGGTTCCAGCCTTGCGCCCCGACGTCGCGCGACGCGAAGCCCGGCGCGACCGGGGGCAGGCCCTTGAGCGATGGAGGCAGCGGTGCGGACAGCCAGGCGGTGAGGTCGAGGCCCATCAGAACGCTTCCAGCGTCAACTCGCCCGCCATCACCGGGTTGCCGGCCGTCAGGCCGGCGTCGATCGGCAGGACCACGCCGGTGATCATGCGGGCGTCGTCGCTGGCCAGGAACGCCGCCGCCTTGGCGATGTCGGCCGGTTCCGGAAAGTCCCGCAGCGGATACCATTTGCGCAGCGACGCGAAGATCTCCGGATTCTGCTCCGCCCGCACCGTCCACGCTTGCGTGCGCACCGTGCCGGGGCAAAGGATGTTCGCGCGAATCCCGCGCGGTCCGTATTCGGTCGCCAGCGCCTTGGTATAGCTGATCAGGCCCGCCTTCGCCGCGCTGTAGGCGGGATGGCCCAGCGCCAGCAGGCCGTTGACCGAGCCGATGTTCACGATGATGCCGAACCCGGCGTCGAACATCGCCGTCTTGGTCGCCTCGACGCAATGATAGACGGCGGTCAGGTTGATCGCCAGGTCGCTCGCCCAGGCCTGCGGCGTCAACGTCGCGAGTGCGGTGGCCGCTGCGGCGCCGGCATTGTTGACGAGCGTATCGACCGCGCCGTGGCGCTCGGCGAAGGACGCGACGGCGGCAGCGACCGCTGCGCCATCGGTGAGGTCGACGACGGACGAGACGAGCCGGTCGGCATCCGGCAATCCCGCGCGCAGTGTGTCCAGCGCCGCGCCGTCGTGATCGACCGCGAGCACCAATGCTCCCGCCGCGAGGAAATGCCTGCACAGCCCCTCGCCGATGCCGCCCGCGGCACCGGTCACCATCACCCGGCGATTGCTGAAGTCATGCATGGCCCACATCCGATCGAAAGGAACCGACGAGTCGCTCGACCCAGCCGATCTGCTCGGCCGGCAACATGCCGACATTGTAGAACGAGATGTCGGTCACTCCCGCGGCGGCGATCCCGGCGACCGTCTCCCGCAACTGCGCCTCGCTCGTCATGTCGGGGAAAGACGGCCGCAGGATCGCGCTCAGCCGCGGCGCCGCGCCGACCACGCCCAGGACGTGATCCAGGTCCCTTGCCGTTTCTCCCGCCGACGGCTGATAGAGCGGCAGCTCCAGACCATCGGTCACTTCGTCGAGCGCGCGCAGGTCGCCGCCTTCCAGATAGCAGGTCGCGTGCGGCCGCTGGCAGGTGGAGATCACGCGAACCCGGACGTCGCGTCGCACCGCCACCCGGATGTCGCGACACAGCGCCGTGACGACGCCGCAGCGCCAGCGATGATAGGCGGCAAGCGCCTCGGGTTCGCCGGCATCGGCCGCACCCGCCAGCGACGCGTCGACGCGCTCGGCCACGGCACGCCGAAGACCGCCGGCATCGATCCCGGCCGCTTCCGCCCCGGCGACGCATCTCGCGCAGAAGCACAGGCCCAGCATCGCCCGGGGCAGCGCGTCCGGCGCGCGCAGCGCCACTTCGTGGTGGTAACCGTGGTCGAACGTCAGCCAGCCCGGCGTTTCCAGCAACAGGCTGTCGAGGTCATAGGCATCGGCCAGATCCGCACACAGCGCCACCGCATGGTCGCGCACCGCCGGGTGCGACGGGCACAAGCTGTAATAATAGGGATCGCCCCAGGCGTTGCGCGCCACCGTCTCCGGATGTTCCCACCCCAGCCGGCTGTTGTGGTTGAGCACGGTCCAGCCGCGAACCGGGAGCGTTCGCCGGTCGCACAGCGTCCGCAGCACATCCTGCCGCCGCGTGACGTCGGCCATCCTTGGCTGCAGCTTGCCGTATCGGGCCGGGTCGTGACGGAAATAGACGGTGCCGTCCTCCGGGAAATAGACGCGCGCCACGGGGTCGCGCGGTTGCAGGAACTTGCCCGCGTGATAACTCGTCGCGACGGTCAAATGCGCCATGCCGGCGTCGCGCATCCGCGCGACATCGGTGGCCGGATCATGCAGGTTCCAGGGATAGGCGTAATAGCCGAACCCCATCAGTCGTCGGACCGGAAGGCGACGACGTCGATCTCGACCTTCGCATCGACCATCAGCGGCGACTGGACGCACGCCCGCGCCGGGAATAGCTGATCGAAATAGCTGGCATAGACGCGATTGAAGCTCTGGAAGTCGCGGGCGTCGTCCAGCCAGACATTAGCCTTCACCACATCATCCAGCGTACAGCCCCCCCTAGCCAGAATGTCGATGACGTTCCGCATCGTCTGATGCGTCTGCGCGACGATCCCGCCGGCGACGATCTCGCCGTCGCCATCCATTGCCACCTGCCCGGAGACGAACACGAAACCGCCGGCCCGGCTGGCCTGGCAGAACGGCAGCGCCTGGCCGCCCGTGCCCGTCTTGATCCCGCCGATACGCTCGATTGCCATGCATGCCTCCCCTTTTGTCGGCGATTAGGACTTCTCGCGATGTCGGGTCAAGCAAGAATGTAGTTTAAGTACATCATCCGATCATTGCGATCGGCCGGTCTCGCCGCACGTCGACGCCAAACGTGTCGGGCGCGAACTGTCGACCGGCCTGCGCGACGGCTGTCGAATCGCATTGCGTTTGGCCGTGAAATGTAACAAACCCTACAAAGGCCTTGGTCGAAAGGCGTGCAGGAGGTGTCAATGTCCGTTCACGATGTCCGGCTTCCGAGCAATCTGCTCGAACGGGTCGAGGGGATGATCCCGACGATGACCCGGTCCGACGTCAAGATCGCCCGGAAGCTGCTCGAGGCTCCCGATGCCTTCGTCGTGGCCAGCGTTCGCTCGATCGCGGCGGACATCAGCGTCAGCGAACCGACCGTCGTGCGTTTCTGCCGGACCATCGGCTGCGAAGGGTTCAAGGACCTCAAGTTCCGGCTCACCCGCGAACTGGCCTTCCAGCAGGCGCAGCGCGATGCCTCCGTGCTGACCACCGACTCCGGCAAACCGCACCAGCCCGGCGAACAGCGCGCGATCAAGGGGGGTGCAGGCGATGTCGCCGCGCACATCCACGCCAAGGCGCTGGACGCGCTTGGCGATGCGATGGCCTCGGTCGACATGACGATCCTGGCGCAAGCGGCGGACCTGATCGCCGGCGCGCGCAAGATCGTCATTCTCGGCATCGGCGGATCGTCCGCGATCATGGCCGAGGAGGTGCACAACAGGCTCTATCGCCTCGGCATGGCATCGACCGTCTTCACCGACAGCTATGCCCAGCGCATGGCGGCCGCCACGCTCGGGCCGAGCGACGTGGCACTGTTCGTGTCCTCCACCGGCCGCCCCCGCTCGTTGCAGGACAGTCAGGAGTTGGCGACTTATTATGGTGCGAAGTCGATCGCGATCACGGACGCCGCGACGCCGCTGGGGCGCGACGCCGATTTGTGCCTCAACCTCGCGCTCTCCCAGTCGGGCGTCCATGAATTCCAGCCCAACCCGATGCGGTACGGTCAATTGCTGATCATCGACCTGCTGGCCTATCAGGTGGCCTTGAGCCTCGGCCCGAAGGCGATGGCGATCCTGCGCCAGACGCGCGCCAGCATCGCCACGCTGCACGGCATCGCGCCGCAACAGCCGATCGGCGACTGACGGTGGCCGGGGGCGGCACGCTGCCGTCGAGCGACAGGCAGCGACGGAGATCAATCGACAACAGGAGCGGGCGGCCTTCCGCGCCCGCCGGGAGCAAGGATTTGGCAAGTGTGGTTACGGCGGCGCCATCGGTAAAGGCGCCCGCGCATCGGCTGACGATCGCGATCATCGGGGCGATGTTCTTCGTGTTCGGGTTCGTGACCTGGCTCAACGGGCCGCTGATCACGTTCGTCAAGCTGGCGTTCTCGCTGAGCGACGTCGATGCGTTCCTGGTGCCGCTGGTCTTCTACCTGTCCTATTTCTTCCTGGCATTGCCCTCGGCGGTGATCCTGCGGCGTACCGGCATGAAGCGGGGCATGGTGCTCGGGCTGCTGGTCATGGCGCTCGGGGCGGTGCTGTTCGGCCAGTGCGTCGCGTGGAGAACCTTCAGCGGCGTCCTCGCCAGCCTCTTCGTGATCGGCGCCGGGCTCGCGCTGCTCCAGACCGCCGTCAATCCGTACATCACCGTCGTCGGGCCGATCGAAAGCGCCGCGCAGCGGATCGCGGTGATGGGCATCTGCAACAAGGGGGCCGGTCTCATCGCGCCGATCGTCTTCGGTCTCGTGGTCATGCGCGGCGTGGGCGACCTCGCCGGACAAGCCGCCGCGGCCGACCCGCTGACGCGCGCCGCGTTGCTCCAGACCTTCGCCAACAAGGTGTACTGGCCCTACATGGCGATGGCGGCGATCCTGGCCGCCCTGGCGATCATGGTCCTGAAGTCGCCGTTGCCCGAGCTTTCCGGCGGCGACGTGGTGAGCGGGGCGGACGGCGAGCGCGCGAGCGACGGACGCAGTCTGTTCAGCTTCCCCCATCTGTGGCTGGGCGCACTCTGCCTCTTCCTCTATCTGGGTGCGGAAGTGATGGCCGGGGACGCGATCGGCACCTATGGCGCGGCGTTCGGTCTGCCGCTCGAACGCACGGCCTATTTCACGTCGCTGACGCTGGCGGGGATGCTGGCGGGCTATGTCGCCGGGCTGGTGGTCATCCCCCGGTTCGCCAGCCAGCAGACCTACCTCGCCTGGTCGGCGCTGTTCGGGATAACGGCCGTGATCGGTGCCTTCCTGACGCGCGACTACGTTTCGGTCGGGTTCGTCGCGGCGCTCGGTTTCGCCAATGCGATGATGTGGCCGGCGATCTTCCCGCTGGCCGTGCGCGAGCTCGGTCGCCACACCGAAACGGGATCGGCGGTTCTGGTGATGTCGATTTGCGGCGGGGCGGTCGTCCCGCAACTGTTCGCGCATTTGAAGGAGGTGATGGACTTCCAGTTGGTGTTCCTGCTGCTCATGGTTCCTTCGTACCTCTACATCTGGTTCTATGCCGTGCGTGGCTGCCATATCCAGCGACGGTTGCCGTGAGCCGCCCGTCATACCTGCTTGGCGTCGACGGTGGCGGAACGAAGAGTCGTGCCCGGTTGCGGGCGCTCGACGGTACGCTGCTGGGCGAGGGCCTGGCCGGCCCGGGCAACATCAGGCTCGGCATGACGGCGGCCTGGGACCAGATCCTGGCGGCGGCGGATGCGGCATTGGGCGAGGCGGGGCTGGATCGCAGCGTGTTCCCGCAAACCAGCATCGGCCTGGGGCTGGCCGGCATCGTCGACACGGAGAGTGCGCGGGCGGCCGTCGCGCACGGGCCCCGTTTCGCCGCCGCTTCTGCGGTGTCCGATGCGCAGGTCGCCTGCATCGGCGCCTTCGATGGCGGCGACGGCGCGATCCTGATCAGCGGGACGGGATGCGCCGGGCACGTTTCCGTCGGCGCGCGACAGATCGCGGTGTCCGGCTGGGGCTTGCACGTCGGCGACCACGCATCCGCCGCCGGGCTGGGGCGGGCGGCGGTGATACGGGCGCTCGAAGCGTGGGACGGGCTCGGCGACGAGAGCGCCCTGACATCGGCCGTCTTGCAGGAACTGGGCGGCACGCGTGCCGCGATCGTCGACTGGACCGGCGACGCGCTGCCGCGCGACTATGGCGCGCTGGCGCGGATCGTGATGGCGCATTCTGATGCCGGGGATGCGGTAGCGCTCGATCTGGTACGCGACTGCGCGACATCCCTGGAACGCGTGATCCAGCAGCTCATCCGGTTGGGCGCGCCGCATGTATGCCTCATGGGCGGCATGGCGGACCGGATCGGACCGTGGCTCGGTCCGTGGGCGCTCGGCGTGCTGCGGCCCGCGCTGCACGATGCGGTCGAGGGCGCCTTGATCCTCGCCCGTTCCCACAAGGAGGTCTTCGCTTGACCACACAATTGGCCGAGCCGCCCATGACGGCAATGCTGCGTGAGGCGGGGGAGGCCGGATCCGCCGTCGAGCGCCTGCTCGAGCACAACCATGCGGCGATCGCGGCATTGGGCCAGCGTCTGCGCGATCGGCCCCCGAGCCACGTCGTCACCTGCGCGCGCGGCTCCTCCGATCATGCCGCGACCTATGGCAAATATCTGATCGAAACCGAGCTGGGGACGCCGACGGCAAGTGTCGCGCCGTCCGTATTGTCGATCTACGCGCAGCCGCCGGTTCGCTCCGATCGACGGTTGTGCATCGCGATATCGCAATCCGGACGGAGCCCGGACCTGCTGGCCGGCGTCACCGCCCATCAAGCCGCCGGCGCGCATGTCGTGGCACTGGTCAACGACGCCGAGTCTCCGCTTTTCGCCTTGGCCGATACGCCGATCGCGCTGATGGCCGGCCCGGAGCAATCGGTCGCGGCCACCAAATCCTATATCGCCGCGCTCGCCGGCCTGGCGGCGATCGTCGCGGCCTGGTCGCGGAACGATGCGCTAGACGCCGCGCTGCCGGCCTTGCCGACGCTGCTTCGACGCTCGTTCGAGCTCGACTGGTCCGCCGCGCTCGATCTGGTCGCGGACCGCTCCGACCTGTTCGTGATCGGCCGCGGGCTGAGCCTCGGCATAGCCCAGGAGGCGGCCCTCAAGCTGAAGGAGACCTGCGGACTCCATGCGGAAGCGTTTTCGTCGGCGGAGGTGCGGCACGGCCCGATGGCGATCGTCGGCCCGGGCTTTCCGATCCTTGCCTTTGCCACATCCGACGAAGCCGGCGACGACGTACGGGCAGTCGCCGCCCAGTTCGAAAGCCGCGGCGCGCGGGTCGCCATCGTCGATCCGCGGGGTGAAGGGGGTGCGCTGGCCGCGCACGTCGCGCATGCCTCGCTGGAGCCGATCCTGATGATCCAGAGCTTCTACCGCTTCGCCAATGCGCTGTCGCTGCGTCGCGGATTCGACCCGGACGCGCCGCCCCATCTCCACAAAGTGACCTCGACCCGGTGAAGCGGATCCTATTCGAGAACGCCGCGATGGCCGCGCCGACCGGGCTGCTGGACGGCGCGGCGGTGCTGGTCGAGCACGGCCGGATCGCGGCCATCGACACTGCCCAGGCGCACTGGGGAGATGTCGAGCGGGTAGATCTGGGCGGCGGGTATCTGCTGCCGGGCTTCATCGATACGCAGGTCAATGGCGGGGGCGGCGTGCTGTTCAACGCCGCCCCGACGGTCGCGGCGATCGCCGCGATCGGCGAGGCCCATGCCGCGTTCGGCACGACGGGGTTCCTGCCCACGCTGATCAGCGACGACCTCGAGGTGGTGGATGCCGCCATGCGGGCCGTCGAGGGGGCGATCGAAGCCGGCGTTCCCGGTGTCCTCGGCATCCATCTCGAAGGCCCGTTTCTCGCCGACGCGCGCAAGGGGATACACGACGCCTCGAAATTCCGTCGCCTCGACGCCGATGCGGTACGCTTGCTGATCAGCCTGAAACGCGGCCGGACGCTGGTGACGCTGGCACCGGAACAAGTGTCGCCGGTCGATCTGGCGGCGCTCGTCGCAGCCGGCGTCGTCGTCGCCGCCGGACATACCGACGCGGACTATGATACCACGCGCCAGGCGCTCGACGCGGGGGTGACCGGCTTTACGCACCTGTTCAACGCGATGTCGCCCTTCGGGCACCGCGAGCTCGGCGCGACCGGGGCTGCGCTGGAGGATCAGGCCAGTTATTGCGGCATCATCGTCGACGGCATCCACGTCAACCCCGCGGCACTCCGCATCGCCTTGCGCGCGCGGCCGAAGGATCGCTTCATGCTGGTCACCGACGCGATGCCGACGGTGGGATCGGCCGACGCGACCTTCCTGTTGGGGGAACGCCTCATCGTCGCCCGCGGCCTGGCGTGTTACGGCGCGGACGGAACGCTCGCGGGCTCGAACCTGGACATGGCGACCGCCGTCGCCAATGCCGTGACCATGCTGGATCTCACCGTGGCCGAGGCCGCGTACATGGCGTCCGGCGCGCCCGTCCGTTTCCTCCGCCTGGAACGAGACCGTGGCACGATCGAGGTCGGGAAACGCGCCGATCTGTGCTGGCTCGACCACGATCTCACCCTGGCCGGGGTCTGGATCGGCGGGGTCCGTCACGCCCGTCGACAGGACCGGGTGAGCGACGCCTTGGCGACATAGCGATACGGGAGGGTGCGGGCATGTATTTCGATGGCGAGTTCACCAGGATCGGCCGGATCGATCCCGCGCCGTTGCAGGGCGCGGTGCTCGCCTTGCCCGAGGCGCGGTGGTATGAGGAAACCGGGCGGCAAGCGACATATGTCGCACATCGCCACACCCAGACGATCCCGCTGGTCTTCGACCCGGACATGCGCCACGCCGCTCCGACCGTCCATCCCGCATTCGCCGATTTCGCGACGCTGCTGGCACCCGCGCTCGACTGCGTCGCCGAACGTTATGGCCGGCAGGGCAGCGACGGTCCCGGCTATTTCGTGCGAATCATCCTCGTCCGGCTCTCCGCGGGCAGTCAGATCGCCACGCATCGCGATTACGGCGCGTCGCTTTCCCGGGCGCATCGCGTCCACCTCCCCATCGTCACCAACGCACAAACCGAGTTCGCGGTCGAGGGGGTGGTCAAGCACCTTCCCGCCGGCGACCTGTGGGAGATCAACAACCGCAAGCTGCATGCGGTGCGCAACCTGGGCCCTGACGGCAGGATCCATGCCGTGATCGATTATGTAGTGCCGGGGGAACAGGTGAACGATCCCGACGGATCGCTGGTCGCCTGACTGTCACCTTTTTCGCCACGCGATCCGGAGCTCGGCGGGGACGTCCGTTCGTCGCGTAGTAATTAAAGTACAAAAGTGTTGCATGACAATAGGGATTATGTAGTTATGTGACATCTCGGCGACAGCCTGATTCGGGCGCGGCGAACAAGCGATAAAGGGGTGGGCATATGAGCGATCTTCACGGCAAGGCAGGACGGGTTCGTATCCTCAAGCGGAGCATTTCGATCTTCGCCGTCATGGGCGCCCTGAGTGTCTCCGGCGCTGCATGGGCGCAGGTCGCGCCGGTCGATCCGGCACCGTCCCCGACCAGCGAAGCCGCCGCCAACGACATCATCGTCACCGGCACGCGGGCGTCGCTTGCCAGGAGTCTCAGTCTAAAGCGCCAGGCGGATTCGATCGTCGACTCGATCAGTTCGGAAGACATCGGCAAGTTCCCCGACGCGAACGTGGCGGAGGCGATCCAGCGCATTCCCGGGGTAACCATCAACCGGGAGGGCGGCGAAGGGCGCTTCGTCAGCATCAACGGTCTCGGGCCGGAATTCGCGTCGGTCCTCGTCAACGGGCGGGTCGTGGCGAACGACAATCCCGACCGCTCCTTCAGCTTCGACACCCTCGCCAGCGAGCTGGTCAAGACCGTTAACGTCTACAAGTCGGCCAACGCCAATCTGCCGGAAGGCGGCATCGGCGGCACCATCGACGTGATCACGGCCAAGCCGTTCGACTATAAAGGATTCGTCCTGACCGGAAAGGTCGGCGCATTGCGCGAGGACAATAGCGGCAAGACTAGCCCGCAAGGATCGTTCCTGATCAGCAACAAGTTCATGGGTGGCCGGCTTGGAGTACTCGCATCCTTCACTTATACGGAACGGCATAACCGCATTTATTCCACGCAGAACAGTGCGATTATACCTAATATCTTTTTCGATCCCGCCGCTTATGCTTATGTCGCCGACTCGCATCAGAACGCGTTCCGCATGCAGGATCTCGAACGAAAGGTCACCGACGAAACCCGGCGTCGTATCGGCGGTACGGTCACGGTGCAATATGAGCCAAGCGACAAGCTGCTGTTCACGCTGGATTATCTCTATTCGCGCTTCGATGTGACAAGTATCTCGAACAGCGCCTTCAACTATTTCTATGCAGTGATCGACAATGCGAACGACATTCGCGACGACAAAGGCGTCTACACCCAGTTCGATCATGCCTCCGGCATGAACCTGACCGGATATGCGTACATCCATGCACAGGAATATCGTCCGGTGCAGACGCACCAGCTCGGCTTCAATACGCGGTGGAATCCTACCGACACGCTCAGCGGCGTGTTCGATCTTTCGGGGTCGCGCACAATCAATGATAACCGCGGGCTGGACCAGTCGTCCACGGTCGAAGCGCTTGGCCAGCCCGGCTTCCTCGTGAAGACCGACGGAGGCGTGCCGTATTTTCAAGGTGCTAACCCGTTCGTGCCGTCGCCTGCTACCGTCGGCGCGTTGCGTGCGCGCATCAACTCCAATGCCGGGACCTATACCAAGTCGGAAAACTGGCAGGCCAAGGGGGACTTCACGTTCAACGCCGCTGACAAGATTCGCCTCGATTTCGGCGGCTCCTATGCATCGGCCAGGAAGCAGAACGAATTCTGGCAAACCCCCGAAGCGGTTCGTCGGCTCTATCAGGCGAGCGGGCGCGGCATTCCGCTGCCGACCAGCATCATCGCCGGTTACGCGCAACCAGGCGACGTGTTCGGCAATTCGCTGTTGAACGGCAATATGTTCCTGATCAACGCCGACGCACTCCGCGCGTTCATGATCGATCCGGCTAATCTCGCCAAGCTGACGGGGAACGCCGCCGCCGGCGGGATCGCCGCGTTGCAGGCTAATGGAAATACGTTTGCGGCAGTCAAGAAAGGCGATGCCTATACGATCCTCGAGCGCGTCACTTCGGCGTATGTCGACGTGCACGCGACGCCGACGCTCCTTGGTCGGCCGCTCGACCTCGTGGCAGGGGTACGCTTTACGCACACCAACCTGTCATCGGACGGCACGACGAGCCTTCTGACTAACCTCGTATCGAATGAAAACTCGGGTATCCTGACACCGGTATTTTCTTCGACCAACCTCCAGGCAATCAGCGTCAGAAACAGCTACAGCAATTTCTTGCCTTCGATGAATGTTCGCTGGGATTTTGCTAGAGACATGGTGTTTCGTTTTGGCGTTGCGAAAACATTGACCCGTCCTATCCTAGAAGAACTCGCACCATCGCTAACATACCGCGATCTTTTTAAGATTTCTCGCAAAGCTGTCGGTAATAATCCCTTGTTGAAGCCTTTTACGTCATTCAACGTCGACGCATCTTATGAATGGTATTATAAAAAGGATAGCGGGATATCGCTCGCTTACTTTCACAAGGGTATTAAGGACTATATCGTCAGCGCGACGGCTGCCGAGACGTTTACAAACGTCGCGGATGTGGCCTACCAGGTTTTTCAAGTAACCCGGCCACGCAACGCTGAAAGCGCGATCATCAACGGTGTTACGGCCTCCTGGCTCCACAACTTCGATTTTGGATTTGGTTTCCAGGCCAATTACACACATGTTCGTGGCAAGGTCAGCTCGCGTAGCGACCCAACTCAGAACTTTATCCTGCCGGGCCTCAGTGACACCGCCAACGTTGTCGGCTTCTTCGAACGTGGACCTCTTGGTGTACGGGTTGCCTATAACTGGCGCGATAGTTTCCTCTCCCGGCCAAATTATGGTGCCCAACCCAACTCGCCTCAAATCTTCCGTCCGTATTACCAGATCGATGCCCGCGTCAGCCTCGCGGTCGCGAAAGGCACGGTCCTCGCGCTGGACGTGGTCAACCTTACCGAGCGGAAGCTGTATTCGCACGGCATCGACGAAAACGCCTTTATCAGCTATGCCGATTACGGCCGGCAGTTCACGCTCACGCTATCGAAGAAATTCTGATGGCACGCGGGCCGGTCGAAACCGCAGTTGCTGCGGGGCGGCGTATCCGTCGCGGCGAGTGGCGTTACGCCGCATCCGCCCTGATCCTCGCGGCGCTGGCGTCGTCCGCCGTGACGGCGACGCCGGCGCTGGCCAAGGACCCGCCGAAATCGCACGTCCCGGTGCCGACCGACCCGAACATCGCGAACTGGGTCACGCCGGGGCTGCGGTCGTGGGAAGGGCGGCCGGGCACCTTCACCCTGCCGCAACGGCCGCGGATCGTCGTTGCGCCGCACGCCGCGGCCGACGTGCGCGATGTCGCCAAGGGCCTCGCGCATGATCTGCGCGCGCTGACGGGCCGGGCACCGGCGCTTGGATCGTCTGCCTCGGACGGAGCCATCGTCCTCCAGATCGGCAGCACGGGAACGGCGTCGGCATCGCCGGAGGCCTATACGATCGAGATCGGGTCGCGCGTGACGATCCGCTCGGCCAGCGGAGCGGGTCTGTTCTACGGCGCGCAGAGCGTCCTGCAATTGCTGAAGCGGGCGCCGGGGAACCAGCACCTTCCTCATGGTCGCGCCGTCGACTGGCCCGATTATGGCATGCGCACGATGATGGTGGACATCGGCCGCAAATATTTCGAGATGAGCGCGCTCGACGATCTCATGCGCCAGATGGCGTGGCTCAAGATGAACACGCTGCACCTGCATTTCACCGACTGGCCCGCGTTTCGCCTCAAGAGCGCGAAATACCCCGGCCTGGCCGCCGAGCAGTCTTATGACCGCGCCGACATCGCGCACCTGGAAGAGACCGCCAGGCGCAATCACATCACTATCATCCCGGAGATCGATCTTCCGGCGCATGCCTCCGCCATGATCGGATATCGTCCGTCGCTGGCGTTCAAGTGTGAATCGCTGCGGCAGTCGGAGTGGCTGAACCGGGCTGCGGGCGACCGTGCCAAGGACCTGGCGTGGGTGATCGACATCACGCGCGAGGACAATCGGCAATGGATCGATAGCCTGCTCGGCGAGTTCATCCCGTGGTTCAGCGGTCCCTATTTCCACATCGGCGGCGACGAATATAATTACGATGCCGACAAGACGCGCTGCCCCGAACTGATGGACTATGTCCGTCGGCGTGGTCTCACCTACCCCGGCGACGCCTTTGTCGAATGGATCAACGCGACAAATCAGGTCGTGCGCGCGCACGGCAAGACCACGGTCATCTGGAACTGGTGGCGGTTCAAGGACGACAAGACCTCGATCGAGCCGTCGAAGGACATCGTGATCGAGACGTGGAACAGCCCGCGTATCGACAGCATTCTCGCCTCCGGCTATAAAGTCATCCTCTCGCCCGAGGATCAGCTCTATGTCGTGCCGGGCATCGAGAATTTCGACGGCAGCAATTACGGCGTCGTGGATACCACGCACGTCTATGACACGATGCAGCTCAAGAAGGGACCCGCCGTGCTGGGCTACGCGCTGGCGCTGTGGACCGACGCTGCGGAGCATCGAACCGACACCTACCTGCTGGGGCGCTCCTACGAACCGATGGCGGTGCTGGCGGAGCGGCTATGGTCGGATCGTTCGTCGACCTCGCTCGACGCCTTCCTGGCGCGCCTGAACCGGACGGGCGGGGCACCGCTGAATCGCGGGGAGTGACCGGCTTTGGAGGTCGCGGAAGCGTGGGCGCGCCTTCCGCGAGATAGTTGCGATGGTCCTTACAGGTCTGGCGTATGCCACCCGACAGATCCTCGGCGAACAATGGCGGAGCGATCCCCACTTCGAAGCAACACAACCGTCACCCCGGACTCGTTCCGGGGGCCACCGTGCCGCAAACTCGGCGATCGCCTTACTATTCGAATCGAAAGCCGCTTGGTGGACCCCGGAACGAGTCCGGGGTGACGGAAAACGCGGATCTAAAGGCCACCGAGAAGGATGAACGTCGATCGGCCCCGGCGGATCATACATCGCCCAGTCGATGGTGCCGCGCGCCGCCGTGGCGCGCGGCGACCGTTCAGGGCAGCGCCGAGATGCGGACCCAATCGATATATTGGTGCTTCACGTTGAAGTTGTAATCCATGCCCGGCCAAGGCGCGGGCCAGTTGCCGACCCACAATTGCGCGGGAGCGTCGTTGACGTGCGCCGTCGTCGAGGCCTGCAACACGCCATCGACGTACCAGTCGATCTTGCGACTGCCGTTGGTTCCGTCACGCCAGTCGAACCGAAAGATGTGGAACTGCCCGTCAAACGGGTCGATCGTCGAGACGTGCTGGATATAGGTGGCGTCCGCGTCCGCGTCGGTCTTGCTCCAGGTGTTGAACCCGAGCGTCTTGCGCCATGTCGCCCAGGCGGGTGGTGACGCCAGATGCGCGGGCATCTCTATGTCGATCTCGGTATAGACGCGCGTCGCGGGGGGATTCGTTTCGTTGAGGCTGTCGTAATAGTTCCAGAAGCACGAACAGCCGTTGGGCCCGGGCAAGTTCTTCATGCGCACCTCGTAGCGGCCGCCGCCGTAGCGCAGTTTCGTGATGAGGATGCCCCCCTGATGCGGCGCGGCGGTGTGCGTGTCGCCGAACGCCTTGGCGTCGACGACCGTGATCGTCGTGCCGTTGTCGTTCACCGTGGTGAGCGCGATGTTGGCGGGGCGAACCGGATACTGGCTCGCGATCTTGAGATTGGCGACGGTCCATTTGCTCGTGTCGATGGAACTGCCGCTGAAATCGTCGCACAGGATGTAGCTCCCCGTACAAGGATTGGTTTGTGCCGATGCGGGCGCTGCGGCGACCAAGCCCCCCAGACCGATGGCGATCGCCGCCGCGATCCTCGCGAAACTTTTCCTCAGACAGGCCATTCGACTTCTCCTCTTTTAAATTGTAACATTATTTTCAAGAATGTTGTAACATGCTTAAGGCGTCAACAAAATAAAATTGCGTTACAGTGGGGAGGGGAATGGTGTTGATCAATTTCGGACTAAGCCGTTGGGCTGGTGGTATTTTTGTGCTTGCAGCCCTGTGTCTTCTGGCCCTGATGGGCCATGTCTGGTCGGCGTCACGTCATCCGCCGGAGCCCGCATCGGTCACCGTAGTGAGCGTGAGGTCCATGGTCCCGCAAGCTGTCGCGACGGGTGACGACCCGATGACCAACGCGCGGCTTGTGCAGGTCCAACCGCCATATGACGGCATGAGCGGTCGCGCCACGCTGGAGCTTGGCGACGGCCGGCAGATCACGACCGAGGTCGGCAAGCCGGTCGTTCCCGCGCTGACGCTCGTGTCGGTGGGCATCGACACGGCGCGCTATCTCAACCGTGGGGCGTATCGTCGGCTGAGCGTCGCCTGGGGGGCGGCCGGTCCTGCGGTTGCTGCCATGACCCCGGTGCTGCCCGGTATCGATTTCGACACTGATCCGGAGGCCGCCAATCCCGCGATCGCGCGGCGGTGACGGGCGGCCCGTCCAGGGCGTCGTGATCGACTCGACCGGCTCCCATATGCGGAAACGCAGCGGTCGCACGGAGCGCAACCGGAAGACCGACTCTTCGGATATCGGGATTGTTCTGCCGGGCGCAACCGTGCCACGGCACGCTGCACGCACCTTACGACGCGCGCGGGATTCTCGCGGTACGTGAAAGCCGGTTCGGCGGGAACGAACTCCGCCGGATCAATCGACCTTGGCCCTGCGCGCACCGGTGGAGCGGCGTGCGCCTGACATGACGGAGATCTTGCATGACTGACGACCTGTACCCGGTGCCGGCAACATGGGCGGCGACGGCACGCGTGACGGCGGAAAGCTATGCAGCGGACTATGCGCGCGCGCTGGACGATGCCGACGCGTTCTGGCTGGAGCAGGCGGGGCGGCTCGACTGGATGATCACGCCGACCCTTGCCGACCAGAGCAGCTTCGACGAGACCGATTTCGGCGTGAGATGGTTCGCCGACGGTGTGCTCAACGTGTCGGTCAATTGCATCGACCGCCATCTCGCGATGCGCGCCGATCAGGTCGCGATCGTCTGGGAACCCGACACGCCCGACGCCGCACCGCGCCATATCACCTTCGCCGGCCTTCATGCCGAGGTCTGCCGCTTCGCCAACGTGCTGAAGGCGCATGGCGTGCGCAAGGGCGACCGCGTCACGCTGTATCTGCCGATGATCCCCGAAGCGGCCTTCGCGATGCTGGCCTGTGCCCGGATCGGGGCGGTGCATTCGATCGTGTTCGGCGGCTTCTCGCCGGATGCGCTGGCCGGGCGCATCACCGATTGCGACAGCCGCGTCCTGGTCACCGCCGACGAGGGGCGCCGCGGCGGCAAGCGCGTGCCGCTCAAGGCCAACGTGGATGCCGCCGCGACGTTGACGACATGCCTCGACACGGTGATCGTCGTGCGCGCGACCGGTGGCGACGTGACGATGCACGACGGTCGCGACGTCTGGTACGACGAGTCCGCGGCGACGGTCGCCGCGGACTGCGCGCCCGAGCCGATGAACGCCGAGGACCCGCTGTTCCTGCTCTACACGTCGGGCTCGACCGGCAAGCCCAAGGGCGTCGTCCACACCAGCGGCGGCTATCTGTTATGGGCGAGCTACACCCATGCCTGCGTATTCGATTGCCGCGACGGCGACACCTATTGGTGCGCGGCGGATGTCGGCTGGGTCACCGGGCACAGCTATATCGTCTACGGTCCGCTGGCGAACGGCGTCACCACCTTGATGTACGAAGGCGTGCCCAACTGGCCGAGCCCGGCGCGGATCTGGGAAGTGGTCGATCGCCACCGGGTGACGCAGCTCTACACCGCGCCGACCGCGCTGCGCGCGCTGATGCGCGAGGGCGACGACTTCGTCACCGGCACCAGCCGCGCGTCGCTGCGCCTGCTCGGCTCGGTCGGCGAGCCGATCAATCCCGAGGCGTGGCGCTGGTATCACGAGGTGGTCGGCGCGGGGCGCTGCCCGATCGTCGACACCTGGTGGCAGACCGAGACCGGCGGGCACATGATCACCCCGCTGCCCGGCGCGACCGCGCTGAAACCCGGTTCGGCGAGCTTCCCGTTCTTCGGCGTCGCACCCGCCCTGATCGATGCCGAGGGCCGCATGCTGGAGGGCGCGACCGAGGGCAATCTCGTCATCACGCGCAGTTGGCCGGGGCAGATGCGCACGGTGTGGGGCGACCATGCGCGCTTTTTCCAGACCTATTTCTCGACTTATCCCGGCCATTATTTCACCGGCGACGGCGCGCGGCGCGATGCCGATGGATATTGGTGGATCACGGGGCGCGTGGACGATGTGATCAACGTGTCGGGGCACCGCATGGGAACGGCGGAAGTCGAGTCGGCGCTGGTCCTGCACAGGAACGTGGCCGAGGCGGCGGTGGTCGGCTTCCCGCACGACATCAAGGGGCAGGGCATCTATGCCTATGTCACGCTCAACAGCGGCGACGTGCCGAGCGAGGCGCTGCGCAGGGAGCTGGCGGCGTGGGTGCGCGCCGAGATCGGGCCGATCGCCACGCCCGACGCGATCCAGTTCACGCCGGGCCTGCCCAAGACGCGGAGCGGCAAGATCATGCGCCGCATCCTGCGCAAGATCGCGGAGGGCGACGTGTCGGCGCTCGGCGACACCAGCACGCTCGCCGATCCGTCGGTGGTGGACGATCTGATCGCCAACCGGGTCGGCTGACGCGTCGCGTCGATCAGCGCCGGTCGGCGACGGTCCGTGCGTCAGCCCTTCAGCCGGAGGGGCAGACCCGCGACAACGAGATCGACCTGCGTCGCGACGCCCGCGACCCGCTGGTTGAGCAGCCCGGCCACGTCGCGGAACCGCCTGGCGAGCGCGTTGTCCGGGACGATGCCGGACCCCACCTCGTTGGAGACCAGGACGACCCTGGCGGCCATCGTGGCGAGACGCGCTGCGAGGCCGTCGACGGCACGGTCGACATCGGCGTCCGACAGCAGGAGGTTGGATGCCCAGAGCGTCAGGCAGTCGACCAGGATCGTGCGCCCCGGGCGATCCTCGGCGGTCATCGCCGCGACGAGCTCGACCGGCGCCTCCACGGTGCGCCACCGCGCCCCGCGGTCGGCCCGGTGGCGCGCGATCCGCTCGCTCATCTCGAGATCGAACGCCTGCGCCGTCGCGATGAAACAGAGATCGCCCCCGGTCGCTTCCGCCATGGCTTGCGCGTGGCGGCTCTTGCCGGAGCGCGCGCCCCCGAGCACGAGCAGACTGCTGCCGAACGACTTCACCCGCATCTCCCGCTGCCGCGCCGCTTGCCTGTCGCGACGAGATTGTCGATGGCGGGATCCACGTCGCAAGTCGAGGCCTGGATCGGTGTCTGCGCTAACCTATCACGGAGGGCAATTGGATGCCGCGTCGTTGCGCTTTCCCGGCGCGGCACAGCCGTGGGTGGACCTGTCGACGGGGATCAATCCGGTCCCGTACCCGAGCGACGCGCTGGCCGACGCCGACCCCTGCGCGCTGCCCTCGGCATCCGCCCTCGCGGCGCTCGAACGGGCGGCCGCCGACGCGTTCGGGATGACCGCCGGCGCCGTGGCGGCGCTGCCCGGAACCGAAGTGGGGCTGCGGCTGCTCTCGACCATAAGGCTGCCGGGTCCGGCGCTGCGCGTGGCGCCCGCCTATGGCACCCACGCGGCGGCGCTCCCGTCGGCGACCCCGGTCGGGATCGAGCAGCTCGTCTCCCGCGCGGCGGGCGATGCGGGCACGATCCTGCTGGCGAACCCCAACAATCCCGACGGCCGCGCGTCGTCGCCCGCCGCCCTGCTCGATATCGCGCGGGCACTCGGCAAACGTGGCGGCTGGCTGGTCGTCGACGAGGCGTTTGCCGACGCCGATCCCGCCGCCAGCGTGCTGCCCCTGCTCGACGCAGCCGATCCGGTCCTGGTCTTCCGCTCGTTCGGCAAGTTCTACGGTCTCGCCGGCGTCCGGCTCGGTTTCGTCTGCGGCCCGGGGGAGATGGTGGCCCGCTTCCGCGATCGGCTCGGCGCCTGGCCGGTATCCTCGGCGGCGATCGCGATCGGCACCGCGGCCTATCGCGACCGCGACTGGCAAGCCGAAACCAGACGATGGCTGGCGGCGACATCTCGGCAACTGGACGCCGTGCTGCGCCGTCATGGGTCGGAACCGCGCGGGGACTGCGCGCTGTTCAGACTGGTCGAGACGCCGGACGCCGCCGCCATCTTCGAACGGCTCGGGCACGCCGGCATTCTCACGCGCCCGTTTGCCCATGCGCCGACCTGGCTGCGTTTCGGGCTGCCGCGGGACGCGGCCGCGTTCGAGCGGCTCGACCGGGCGCTGGGCGATCGCTGAGTTCGTCGCCATCGCCGCCTTGATGCTCGATGCCGCCTTCGGCTGGCCGGCTGCGGTCCATGCCCGGGTCGGCCACCCCGTGGGGGCGTTCGCGCGGGTCATCCACGCTTGCGAGGCACGGTGGAACGGGGCGGACCGCTCCGCCCGGGCGAGACGGGCCGCCGGCGTCGGCATGCTGGTGCTGCTCGTCGCGGGCACGGCCATCATCGCCCATGCGCTTCAAGTCGCCAGCTACGCCGCGCTGGGCGGTCTCGGATGGATCGCGGTCGCCGCCCTGGCCTGGCCGGGCCTGGCGCAGCGCAGCCTGGACGACCATGTGCGTCCGGTCGCCGCCGCCCTTGCCGGGGACGATCTCGCGGCGGCGCGGGCGGCCGTCGGCATGATCGTCGGTCGCGACACCGGCGACCTGGACGAGCCGGGCGTCGCCCGCGCCGCGATCGAAAGCCTGGCGGAAAGCTTCTGCGACGGCGTCGTCGCGCCGCTGCTGTGGCTGCTCGTCATGGGGCTGCCCGGTCTGTGGGCGTACAAGGCGATCAACACCGCCGACAGCCTGATCGGCCACCGCGAACCGCGCTGGCGCCATTTCGGCTGGGCCGCCGCGCGTGTCGACGATGTCGCGAACCTCGTTCCTGCCCGGCTCGCGGGTTGCCTCCTGTGCCTCGCGGGCGGCGGCGGGCTGGCGACCATGCTGCGCGACGCGCGCCGCCACGCCTCGCCCAATGCCGGCTGGCCGGAGGCGGCGATGGCCGGCGCGCTCGGCGTGCGGCTGGGCGGACCGCTGGCCTATGACGGCATCGTCCAGGACAAGCCGTGGATCGGCGACGGCCGCGCACCGGCCGACGCGCGCGCGGTCCGGCGCGCGCTTCGGACGTACCGCAGGGCGTGCCTCGTGTTGTGGGTCCTTGTCGGAGGCGCCGCATGGGTGCGGTGATGCTGCAGGGCACCGGCTCCGACGTCGGCAAGTCGGTGCTGGTCGCCGGGCTGTGCCGCGCGCTCGCCAATCGCGGGCTGACCGTGCGCCCGTTCAAGGCGCAGAACATGTCGAACAACGCCGCCGTCACGCCCGACGGCGGAGAGATCGGCCGGGCGCAGGCGACGCAGGCGATGGCGGCGCGCGTCGCGCCCAGCGTCGACATGAACCCGATCCTGCTGAAGCCGCAGGGCGACCGCACCTCGCAGCTCGTCGTGCGCGGCAAGGTGCGCGGCACGCTCGCCGCGGCGCGCTGGCGCGAGGGGCGCGAAGGGTTGCTGGAGGAAGCGCTCGCCAGTTACCGGACGCTGCGCGGCGAGGCCGACATCGTCGTGGTGGAAGGGGCCGGAAGCCCGGCCGAGATCAACCTGCGCGCCGGCGACATCGCCAATATGGGCTTCGCGCGCGCCGCCGGCGTCCCCGTCATTCTGGTGGGCGACATCGACCGCGGCGGCGTGATCGCCGCGCTGGTCGGCACGCGCGCGGTGATCGACCCGGCCGATGCAGCGATGATCCACGGCTTCCTCATCAACAAGTTCCGCGGCGATCCGGCACTGTTCGACGACGGCTACCGGGCGATCGCGGCGCATAGCGGATGGCGCGGGTTCGGCGTGGTGCCGTGGCTGCCCGAGGCGGTGCACTTGCCGAGCGAGGATGGGGTCGTGCTCGAACGGCGGATCGTGGGGGGCGACGGCCGGATCGTCGTCGCCTGTCCGATCACCGCGCGCATCTCGAATTTCGACGACCTCGACCCGTTGCGGCTCGAACCCGCGGTCGAGTTGGTCATGGTTCCGCCCGGCCGGCCCATCCCGGATGCGGCGCTGATCGTGCTGGCGGGCTCCAAGGCGACGATCGCGGACCTGGCCTTCCTGCGCGCGCAGGGTTGGGATATCGATATCCTGTCCCACCACCGGCGCGGCCGGCCGGTTCTGGGCCTGTGCGGCGGCTATCAGATGCTCGGCCGCACGATCGCCGACCCGGACGGCGTCGAGGGCCCCGCCGGGCATGTCGCCGGGCTCGGCCTGCTCGATGTCGACACGGTGCTGGCTGGCACCAAGACGCTGCGCCCCGTCTCGGGGACGGCGCTGGACGCGCCGTTCGACGGCTATGAGATGCACATCGGCGTCACGACCGGCGCCGACACGCAGCGCCCGGCCGGCCGCTTCGCCGATGGCCGCGCGGACGGCGCGACCAGCGCCGACGGCTTGACGACCGGGAGCTATGTCCACGGTCTGCTCGGTGACGCGCGGCAGCGCCGGGCGTGGCTGGGACGGATCGGCGCGCGCGGTGCCGGGCGGGACTATCGCGCCGCAATCGATGCCGCGCTCGACGCGATCGCCGCCACCCTCGAACGCCATGTCGACATCGACGCGATCCTGGCCTTGTCAGAAACGGCCGAGCGTCAGTAGCGCTACCAGCAGCCCGGTCTCCACCAGTTCGATCCCGGCGCCGTGGCAATCGCCGTTCACCCCGCCGACCCGCCGCCGCAACCACCAGCCCCAGCCGCCGATCAGCAGCGGCGTCGCCGCGATCGCGGGGACCGCCGCCGCCGCCGCCGCCAGCAGGAGCGCCCACCCAGCCAGATCGCGACGCCGCACCGCCCCCGCGACCGCCGACCCCAACCCTTCCCGCAACGGCGGGAGCCAGCGCGCCCAGGCCAACGGGCCGATCCGCGCCGCGAACGGCATCAAGGCGACCGGCCACCAGCTACCCGCCGCCAGGCCGTGCAGCAGGACGAGCTTGGCGAGCAGTTGCAGGACGATCGCGACGACGCCGAAGCTGCCGACATGCGGGTCGGCCAGCACCGCCAGCAGCCGCGCGCGGTCGCCATGCGCGTCGCGGTGCGCGGCCCCGAGGCCATCGGCGAGGTCGGCCAGGCCATCGAGATGGAGCGCCCCGGTCACCGCGACCCAGGCGAGCAACGCCGCCAGCGCGCCCGCCCACGGATCGATCATGCTGCCCGCCCAGCCGCTCGCGGCCACGATCCCGCCGATCGCCAGCCCCACCACGGGATAATAGCGGATCGCGGCGGCGAAATCGTCGCCGGTCGCCGCGACGCGCGGCAGCGGCAGCCGCGTGAGGAAGCCGAACGCGACGATCAGGCGCCTCACGTCCGCAATCCGACGATCTGCGCGCTCGGCGGCCCGTCATGCCACAGCCGGAGCGACAGGAGCGATGCATAGGGCAGGTCCAGCGCCCAGGCATGCCGCAGTTCGAACCCGCACAGGATGGCGGTCGCCGCGCGCATCGCCCCGCCGTGCGTGACGACCAGCGTCGGCGTCGTGATGGCGGCGACCGCGGCCGCGACGCGGGCCGCCAGCGCCGACCAGCGCTCGCCGCCCGGTGGCGGATCGCGGTCCGGATCGTCGCGGAATCGTGCCAGCGCGGCCGCCTCGATTCGCGCCGGCGCCAGTCCGTCCCAGGCCCCGAAATCGAGTTCGCGCCAGCGCGGGTCGATCGCGACGGCAAGGCCGCGCGGCGCCGCGATGCCCTGCGCGCACGCCTGTGCGCGCACGAGGTCCGACGACACGATCGCGGCGACGTCCAGGCCGGCGGCCCGCGCGACGCAGGCGGCGACCCCGTCGGCGGTCGCCGGGCTGTCGGTGCGCCCGAGCATCAGCCCGGTCACGATCGGTGCGCCGTGCCGCATCAGGTGGAGCAGGACCGGTTCACCGCTCATCGCGTCGCGACGCCGGCCTCCGCGAAGGTCGCCATCCCGTCATGCGCGGCCAGCGCCGCGCGGATCACGCCGACCGCGACCGCCGCGCCGCTGCCTTCGCCCAGCCGCATGCCCAGAGTCAGCAGCGGCTCCAGACCGAGCCGGGCGAGCAGCCGCGCATGGCCCGGCTCGGCCGAGCAGTGGCCGGCGATGCAGTGATCGACGATCAGCGGGTTCGCGGCGAACAGCGGCGCGACCGCGGCCCCGCAGATGAACCCGTCGAGCACGACCGGTACGCGGGCCAGCCGCGCCGCGAGCACCGCCCCCGCGATCGCGGCGGTCTCCCGCCCCCCGACGCGGCGCAGCGTCTCGAACGCCGCGCTGCCGGCATCGGCGTGGAAGGCGAGCGCGGCGTCGACCACCGCGATCTTGCGGCCCAGCCCGGCGGCATCGACGCCGGTGCCGGGACCGACCCAGTCCGCCCCCCGGCCGCCAAGGCTGCGCGCGGACAGGGCGGCGGCGGCGGTCGAGTTGCCGATCCCCATCTCGCCGAGCACGAGCAGGTCGATCCCGTCCGCAACGACGGCAGCGCCGGCCTCGACCGCACGCAGGCATGTCGCCTCGGACATCGCCGGCGCGCGCGTGAAATCGGCGGTCGCGTTGTCCAGGTCGAGCGCCACGACGCGCAGTTCCAGACCGGCAACCCCCGCCAGCGCGTTGATCGCCGCGCCGCCGCTCTCGAAATTCCGTACCATCGCAGCGGTGACGGACGGCGGAAAGGCGCTGACGCCGTGGACCGCCACGCCGTGATTGCCGGCGAACAGCGCGGCACGGCCGCGCGCGATGCGCGGGCGGTCGCTGCCGTGCCAGCCGGCAATGAACACCGCGATCTCCTCGAGCCGGCCGAGCGAGCCCGGCGGCTTGGTCAACTCGTCCTGACGCGCCCGTGCCGCGGCGCGCGCGTCCGCGTCCGCGGCGGGCAGGTCCGCGAGCGCCGCCGCGAACGCCGCGACCGAGCCGAACGCGGTCACGCCACCACGAACCCGGCGGGCGGCGTGCGGGTGATGAAATGGCCCTTCACGCCTTGCGGCCAGTCGCGATACGGGACCTGTCCGATCTCGCTGCGCGCATAGAGCAGCGCATAATCGAGGATCGCGCGGGCATCCGCTTCACCCGGCGCGAACCGGCCGAGCACATAGCCGACCTTGCCCGGCGCCCGCAGGTGCACCGTGCAGAACTCCTGGCAGGCGAACAGGCACGGCATCTCCTGCACCGCGACGCCCGCATAGCCCGGCTCGCGCTGCACCGCCCGCAGCGCCTCGACCAGGCGCGCGCCGCCGCTGCCGCCCGACGCGTCCTCGCGCGCGTCGGCCGAGAAGCGGCAGGTGTTGCAGGCGACCACGGCCGGGCCGTCGGCGACCGCGGTCAGCACCGGCAGGGTCACGCCGCGAGCGCGCGCCGCGCCCGGCCGAGGCGCGGCAGGCCGATCGCGGTCAGCGCGAGGTACAGCGCTTGCAGGCCGGCGAGGACGGCGGCGTAGCGGACGAATTGCCGTACGACGACGTGTAGCGAAAGCGCGGCGTCGGCATGTCCCATGATCGGGGCCCACAGCATGATCGCGACCTTGAACGCGACGAACGCCGTGACATAGGCGACGACCAGCCGCGGCAGCGTGCCGGTCCGCAGCCGCGCGCTCGCCAGGCCCGCCGCGATCACGCCGCCGATCGCGGCGGTGCCCACGGCGATGCCGGTCAGCGCGGTGGCGGCGTCCCACGGATAGCCCATGAAGCAAAAGCCGACCGCTTGGCTGACGAGCCAGGCGGCCAGCATCAGCGTCACCCCGTCGCGCCGGTTCATGTACACCGCCGCCACCGCCGCCAGCGAGGGGAACGGCGTCGCGCACGCGAACACCAGCGTCGTCACCGTGCTCGCCACGGTGAGCAGGGCGATCCAGGTGAGGGATGCATGGTGTTCGGCTGGCTGGTCGATCATTCTCTTTCTCCTTCATACGTGTGACGGGGCAGGGGGTCGTCTCAGAAGCGGCCGCGGAACCCCGCATAGAAGCTCCGGCCCAGCGTACCGTACCGAAAGGCGGTCTGATACTGTTTGTCGAAAAGGTTTTCGACTCGCCCGAACAAGGCGACGGTCCTGGTGAGCGGCAGTCCCGCACGCAGATCGACCAGCGCATAAGGCGCGAGCCGGATGGTGTGCGACGCGTTGTCGAACGTCTCGCCGGACCACCGCACCGCCACGCCTGCCGACATCCCGTGCGGCGAGGTGTACGTCACCGCGCCGTTGGCTGCGTCGCGCGGGCGCCGTGCCAGTTGCAGGCCGTTGGTCGGCGCGCCCGGCGAGCGGTCTTCCGACAGCGCATAGGTATAGTTGCCGTCGATCAGCAGGCGGTGGCCGAGCCGCACCGTCGCGGTCGCCTCCACCCCTTGCGCGAACGCGCGCGCGACGTTCTGATAATAGCCCGACCGCGCGATCGTCGTCCCGGGCTGGAAGCACAGCGGCAGCGTCGGATTTGCCGGGCAGCCGGCGAACACGATGAGGTCGTTGGACCGTCGCTCGAAATAGGTCCCGCCGAGTGTGACCGCGCCGCCGAACAGGCGCTGTTCGACGCCGGCTTCCCATCCGGTCGCCGCTTCCGGCCTGAGCGCCTGGTTCCCGAAATCGGAGAACAATTGATAGAGCGTCGGCGCCTTGAAGCCCTCGCCGTAGCTCGCGCGGATCACCGTGCCGGTCGCCGGCGCCCAGACGCCGCCGCCCTGGAACAGCGTCTTGCCGCCATAGCGGCTATGGTCGTCGTTGCGGATGCCGGCGCTGAGCGTCAGGCCGCGCAGGACCGTGGCGTTGAGCTGGCCGTAGACGCTGGTCAGCCCGGCGCGGCCGGTCGCGGGCGGCGGCACCGGGGTCGACAGCGCGGCCGGCGGCGACACGCTGCGGAACCGCGCGCGTTCGTCCTCGACCCCGAACACCGCGTCCCAGCCCTTGGCGATCGCCAGGCTGCCCTCATAGTCGAACCGCGCGTTGCGCCCGAGCGCGTCGAAGGTCTGCTGACGCGCGCGCGCGGGGCTGTAATTGTCGCGCTTGATGCCGGTATAGCCATAGCCGAGCCGGTTGCGCAGGCGGCCGCCGAACAGGTCGACGTTCAACCCGGCATAGCCGATGAACTCCTTGTCGAGCGTGTAGTCGGCCGTGTCGGCCGTGGTCGAGTCGAGTTCGGTGCGGCCGCTCGAATAATAACCGCGCACGTCGGCGCTGACGTTGCTCGTGAGGTGCAGGACCGCCCGGCCGGTCACGCTCTGGTTCGCATAGCCGTCGGTTTCCACCCCGCCGAAGGCGGGTGCGATCGCCGAGATGCCGCCGGTGGTGAACGCCTGTGCGCCGACGCGGACGCTGAGCGGCCCCGTCCTGCCGCCGATCGCGGCGCGCGCGCTGACGGTCTTGCGCGAGCCGGCCTCGACGTCGAAACTCTCCTCGATCGGCTGCTGCGGCAACGGGGTCACGATGTTGACGACGCCGCCGATCGCCTGGCTCCCCCACAGCACCGACTGCGGCCCGCGCAGCACTTCGATCCGTGCCGCGTCGCCGACCAGCAGATTGGCGAAATTGTAGCCCCCGCCGGGCGAGGACGGATCGTTCAGCTTCACGCCATCGATCACCACGACGGTCTGATCGGTCTCCGCCCCGCGGATGCGCAGCGTGGTGTTGGTGCCGTAGCCGCCGTTCCGGGCGATGCTGACGCCCGGCGTGCGCAGCAACGCCTCGGTGACGCCGATGTCCTGGCTGCGGTCGAGCGCCGCCTTGTCGAGCACCGTCACCGAGGCGGCGATGCGGTCGATCGACATCGGGACGCGCGTCGACGTGACGACGATATCGCCCGCTTCGGGCGCTTGGGAACCGGCAGCGGCGTCTGGAGTGGCCGCTTGCGGCGGATCGGCGGCGACCGCCGGGCAGGACAGCAACAGGCCGAGCAACAGGCCCGATGCGGGCGGAAGGATGGATCTGGTCATGGCATTCCCCGTCTGACAGTCGAGGACCCGCGACATGACGGAGAGAGGGCGCGAACCATCACTCCTGCACGACGCAGGCCGGCGATGTCGTCGCTCGGGTTGCTACCCGTCCGCTCGGCGCACCCTGGCCGGACGAAAGACGACCGCGACAGGCAGGTCTCCTGGCTCGCGGGTCAAGGCCGTTTCGGCCGCCTTCTCGGGACCGGGGTCCCAATGGCATGTGGCCGAGCAGCTCGCCGCTTACAGTTGCAGGGGCAGCCGGGGTTTTCCCGTTCCCTTTTCATCCCCGTCGCCGGGGAACCTGTCGCGATATCGCCCGTAGCGGTGCGCGCGCGCGGGGTCAATCCGCGCCCGTCAGGCGATGACGTGGAAGAAGCCGCCGGTCACCAGCCCGACGCCGTGCCCCGCGACGGGCAGCGCGTCGCCGAGGCCGTCGGTCATGTCGGCAAGCGTCGCGTCCTCCCCGCCGACGACGGACGCGTGGTGGTATTCGTGCCCCACGACTCGGTCCCCCGGGCGGCGAACGGCACGTCGCGCCGCCAGCGCGCGCGGCGATAGCCCAGATGAAGCTTGCGCACCGTGAAGCTCGTCTCGACCGGCAGCAGCCCCGCCATCGCATGCGGCGTGCCGTCCGCGTCGGTCAGCGACCGTCCGAGCACCATGTAGCCGCCGCATTCCCCGTGCACCGGACGACGCCCGGCAAAGGCGCGCAGGCTGGCGAGGAAACGCGCCGCGCCGGCGAGGCGACCGGCGTGAAGCTCGGGATAACCGCCCGGCAGCCAGCAGGCGTCGCAAGCGGGCGGCGGCGGCTCGTCGGCGAGCGGGGAGAACCGGACGATCTCCGCGCCCGCCCGCCGCCACGCCGCCTCCAGATGCGGGTAGAGGAACGCGAACGCGTCGTCGCGGGCGACGGCGATGCGCTGGCCGGGCGGCGCGATCGAGGCCGTTGGTCGCGGCGCGAAGGACGTCGGCCCCGCCGCCGCGCGGATCGCCGGCAGGTCGCAATGTTGCGCCACGACATCGGCCATGGCGTCGATGCGATCCGAGAGATCGACCGTCTCGCGCGCCTGGACGAGGCCGAGGTGCCGCGACGGGAGCGCCATGCGCGGATCGGCCGGGATCGTGCCCAGCAGCGGGATGCCGATCCTCGCGAAACCGGCTTCGGCCATCGCGGCATGCCGGCGGCTGGCGACGCGGTTGACGATCGCGCCGGCGACCGGCGGCGCGCCCGGATAGCTGGCCAGGCCGTGCGCGACCGCCGCCACCGTCTGCGCCGCGCCGGCGGCGTCGAGCACCAGCACGACCGGCCAGCTGAGGATCGCGGCCACCGACGCGGCCGTGCCGGAACGGTCGTCCGCGGTCAGCCCGTCATACAGGCCCATCCCGCCTTCGGCGACGATCACCCCGGCCCCGCGCGCGGTGTCGGCCGCCAGCGACCGCAGCGCGGCCCGGTCGAACGCGAAGCCGTCGAGATTGACCGAGGGCCGCCCGGTGGCGACGGCATGAAAGGCGGGGTCGATATAGTCGGGGCCGCATTTCGCGCCGCCGACGACCGTTCCGTCCCGCGCGAGGGCGCGTTGCAGGCCGAGCGTGACGACCGTCTTGCCCGCGCCGGTGGCGGCGGCCGACACGATCAGCCCGCGCGCGAGCGTTTCCGTCAAAACTCGATTCCCGCCTGCGCCTTTACGCCCTGCGAGCGGAACGGGTGCTTCACCATCGTCATCTCGGTCACCAGGTCGGCGGCGTCGATCAGCCCCTGCGGCGCGTTGCGGCCGGTGATGACGACATGTTTCATGTGCTCACGCCCCCGCACCGCCTCAAGCACTTCGGCGAGCGGCAGATAGTCGTAGCGCAGGACGATGTTCAGCTCGTCGGCCACGACCATCGCATAGCTCGGATCGGCGATCATCCGCTTCACCTCGTCCCAGGCCACCCGGGTCAGCGCCATGTCGTGCGCGCGATCCTGCGTATCCCAGGTGAACCCCGCGCCCATCGGCTTGAACTCGACGAGCTCGGGAAAGGCGTCGAAGATCGGCTTCTCGCCGGTGCTCATCGCGCCCTTGATGAACTGCACGACGCCGACCTTCATCCCATGGCCGATCGCGCGCACGACCATCCCCAGCGCGGCGGTCGTCTTGCCCTTGCCCGCGCCGGTATGGACGATCAGCAGGCCCTTTTCCGCGGTCCTGGTCGCCATCATCGCTTGCCGGGCGACTTGGACGCGCTTCATCCTGGCGTTATGCTCGGCGTCGTCACCCTTCACGAAATCCTCCCTTGCTCCGCGCCGATCACGTCAGCGCCGCAGCGGCTGTCTGTGCCGGCGCCGCTCCCAGCCCGCTTGCTCGAGTTCGGGCACGTCGCTCTCCGCGACCGGGTAGCCCAGGCAGAGGTAGCCGACCAGCCGCCAACTCGCCGGTACGTCGAGGATCTCGACGATGCGATCGGGGTTCAGGATTGACACCCAGCCCAACCCCAGCCCGGCCGCCCGCGCCGCGAGCCAGAGCGTGTGCACCGCCATCACCGCGGAATAAGCGGCGGTCTCGGGCATGGTGCGCCGGCCCAGCCCGGCCCCCTGGGCGGGATCGGGCTCGACGAAGACCGCGAGATGGCACGGGGCGTCGTCGAGGCCGGCGAGCTTGAGCGTCGCATAGTCACCGGCGCGATGCTCGGGCTGGGCGCTCAGGGCGGCATGGTTGCAGGCCGCGAAATCCTCGCGTACCCCCCGCCGCCGCGCGGGATCGTCGACCGTCACGAAGCGCCAGGGCTGGCTCAGGCCGACCGACGGCGCCGCATCCGCCACCTTCAACAGGCGGTCGAGCAGCCCCTCCGCCAGCGGATCGCGGCGAAAGCGGCGGACGTCCCGCCGCCAGCGAAACAGCGTGTCGAGATCGTCCTGAAACGGCGCCGGGAAGGTTGATTCGGTGGGCACGGTGCCGTCGGTCATGCCCTGCCGTCGGGCACGAGTCCAACGCGTGGCTGCCGATACGCTCGCTGGGCCGCTCGCCGCGTACCCGCCTAGGCCGACTGTCGCGCCAGTGCCTCCTCGACGATCCGGGTCGCGCCGGAGGCGTCGGCCCAGACGAAGGACGGATCGTCCGCCAGCGCCGCGGCGAGCTTGGCCTTTCGCGCGTCGAAGGAGATCGCCTCCTCCACCGTCGCCGCCAGCTCGACGCGCGGGACGACGACGATGCCGTTGTCGTCCGCCAGGATCGCATCGCCCGGCGACACCACGACCCCGCCGCAACTGATCGGCACGTTCAGTTCTCCGCCGATGCCGCGATGCTTGGTGGTGACCGGCACGATGCGCCGGCACCACATCGGCAGCCCGACCCTGGCGCAGGCGGCGATGTCATGCCCGGCGCCGTCGATGATGACCCCGCACACCCCGAGCCTGGCCGCGGCGGTTGCCGTCATGCCGCCCCAGCAGGCGACATGTTGATCGGGACCGCGCTCGATCACGAGGATGTCGCCCGGCCGGACGAGCTTAAGCGCGTAATGGACGATCGAGGAATCGGGTACGGGCACGCGCAGCGTCACCGCCGTCCCGGCGATCTTCGCGCCCTCCATCCGCGCCGCCAGCCCCGAGTCCATGAACCCTGCATCGCGAAAGTGACCGATCGTTCCGGGCGAGGTCTGCGCGAGGCGCGCGAGCAGGTCGGCGGGGATGTCGGGCTGGCGTTGATTGACGATGAACACTCGGTCCCTCCATCGAGATTGGGTATCGGCAAGACGTGCGAGCGGCGCGGCGCGAACCCCGCGTTCAGCTCGACGCCGCCGAACGGGGCGCGTCGGTCGCAGCCGGCGCGGACGCCTCGCGTGCGGCGAGGTCCGAGATGACCGATCGCATCAGCACCGGCGCGCGGTCGTGCCGCGTGAAGGGCATCATCCTGGCCTCGGGATGCGCGTCCATCATCCGCTGTTGCGCCTCGATCATCGCCTGATCCTCGGCGAAGACGTTGCGCAGCACTCGGAAGTGCGCCTCCACGAACGCCGCCGCGCCGGGGCCGGCGCGGATGCCCGACACGAAATGGTAGCGGCACGTCCGCGCCGACAAGGGCGTGATCGCCTGCGCGCTGAACATGTCCGCCAGCGGCGCGAGATCGTCCGGCGGCGGCGCGGCGCCCGACCGTTCGGCGGTCCCGGCGGGATAGAAGCGGTTGCTCAGCAGCAGCACGCCCGGCACCAGATAGCGATAGCTGCTCAACTGGTCGGTCGGGTCGGCGATGCCGAGCTGGCGAAGCGTGGCGCCGCCGGCGGGCATCCAGCGGTGGATCTGGATGCCGCGCTCCAGCCGGGTCACGTCCGGGTGCTTCTCCCCCCAATCCTTCGAAAGCTGGAACGTCTTTTCGTGGACATAGGCGAGGTGCGAGAAATCGGTCAGATTGTCGTTGATGAGCTGATAGTCGCAGGCATAATCGAGGCTGTCGCCCGCCATTTCCCATTCCGGATCGCCATAGCCATAGTCGACCGGGACGAGCGCCGGGTCCGCCAGGGCGGGATCGCCCAGCCAGATCCACACCCAGCCGTTGCGCTCGACGACGGGATAGGCGGCGACGCGGACGCGCGCCGGGATGTGCGCCTGTCCGGGGACCTCGATGCAGGTGCCGGTGCGGTCGAACACCATGCCGTGATACAGGCACCGCACCGTATCGCCCTCGCGCCGGCCGTGCGACAGCGGCACGAGCCGGTGGACGCAGCGATCCTCGATCGCCACCACCGCGCCGTCCGCGGCGCGGTACAGCAGGATCGGACGATCGACCACCGCGCGCGCGAGCATTTCCGCGCCCACGAGATCGCGGCTCCACGCCACGACGTACCAGCAGTTGCGCACGTAGATCGGCGATTCGGCTGTTGGCGGATGATGCACGCGGGTCTCCTTCCTCGATGCCGGCGGCGGAACGTCAGGTCAGCACGCGGTGGGTATGAACCGGGATGCGCCGGCGGACGGCTTCCAGATAGTCGAAGTCGAGCGTCGCGGTGGCGAAGCCCTCCTGGTTCGACATCTGGGCGACGACCAGTCCCCAGGGATCGACGATCATCGAATGGCCGAACATCGCCTGCCCGGCATCGATCGACCCGATATGATTAGGGGCGGCGACATAGCATTGGTTCTCGATCGCGCGCGCGCGCAGCAGCACTTCCCAATGGTCCATGCCGGTCGTTTGCAGGAAGGCGGACGGCATCACGATCAATTGCGCGCCCGCATCGGCGAGCTTGCGGAACAGTTCGGCGAAGCGCAGGTCGTAGCAGATCGCGAAGCCGACCGGCCGGTCGTCGATGCGGGTCACCACGACGTCCCGTCCGCCCTCGATGATGGCGGATTCGCGGATTTCGGTGCCGTCCGGCAGCGTGACGTCGAAGCGGTGGATCTTGCTGTACTGGCCGAGCGCCCGACCGTCGCGGCCGAAGACGACCGACGTATTGTAATATTTGCCGCCGCGCGCCTCGCCGATGCTGCCGAGATTGATGTTGACCCCGAGTTCGGCCGCGAGCGACGACATCGCGGTGGCGAACGTCCCCCCGATCGGTTCCACCCCGGATGCGAGCTTGGCCGGATCGCCGCTCATGAACGCGCTCATCTCGGGGAGGATGACGAGGTCCGGCCGGTCGGCGGCGACCGCACGCCGCACGATCCCGGTCGCCCGGGCGAGGTTTCCGGCATTGTCCGCCGTCACATTGTACTGAACGATCGAGACCTTCATGATGAACTCCGGCTGGCCTGTCGATTAGGGTGAAAAAAGGGAGCCTCGCGGCTCCCTTTCTTTCGAGATGTTCGGTCGATGGCGACCGCCGTCAGAACTTCTGGGTCAATTCCAGCATGTACGTGCGCGGTTCGCCGTACAGGACCTGGTGGTTGGTGCCGTTGAAGCGCGAAAACACGAAATACCCCTCGTTCGTCAGGTTCCGGCCGATGACCGCCAGCGCGGTGCGCCCATCCCGCGTCTCCACGCCGATCCGGCCGCTCAGCAGCACATAGCCCTTCTGGAGATTGCCCGGCGCGTTGTCGGGCTGGAAATAGGTGTCGCCGGTGTACCTGGTCTCCCCGCGCAGATCGAAGAAGCCGAACGACGTGGGAATGTGCGCGTCGATCGCGCCGTCCGCGCTCCACTCCGGTGCGAGTTCCAACCTGTTGCCGGTATAGTTGACCAGCACGCCGTTGACCCGCGCGGCATCCGGAAAGGCGGTGTAGCGCGACGCGATCCGGCTGACGCTGCCGCTCACCGTCAGCGCCGGCGTCGGCCTGATCGCCGCCTCGATCTCGAACCCTTCGATCCGCGCCTTGGCGGCGTTGCCGACCGAGAAGATCGGCACCACGCCCGGCAGCAATTGCGTGACCTGCTTGTTGTCGAACGTGTCGTAGAAGCCCGAGGCGCTGAACGTCAGCATCCCGTTCAAGGCGCGCCCCTTCGCGCCGATCTCCAGGTTGCGGAGATTTTCCGGGGCATAGCTGATCGAGCCCGGCAGCACGTTGGCGGCGTTGATCAGCTCGACGTTGAAACCGCCCGATTTGAACCCCTTGCTCGCGGTCGCATAGAAGGAGATGTCCGGAAGCGGCCGGTAATTGATCGAGGCGGTCCACGAAACGTCGCTGTCCTTGCGCCGCAGGCCAGTGAAATCGTAGTTGAACGTCGGGCTGCGCTGGTGGAATTCGGCCTTCTTGATCTCGCTGGTATAGCGGATGCCGCCGGTAATCGTCAGCGTCGAGGTCGGGTGGATGTCGACATTGGCGAACCCCGCGATCGAATCCGTAAGCACTCTGGCAGTGGTCAGATAGCCCGCCCCGCCGATGAAGACGCTGCGGTTCGCACCCGCGCGCTGGTGGAAGAAATAGCCGCCGACGACATAGCGGATCAGCCCGCGATCGGGCGACGCCAGCCGCACTTCCTGCGAGACGAATTCCGAATTGTCGGGGAAGGGACCCGAATGGACGGTGTCGATCGGCAAGCTGTCGCTGTCGCTGTAGACGTTGATGTCGGTCTTGCGATACCCGGTGACCGAGGTCAGCGTCGGGCCGTCGCCGATCGCATAGTTGAGCGTCTGCGACACGCCCGTCGTGTTCAGTCGCTGCATGTTGCTCTGGTCGAGGCTGGTGACGAACCGCGAATTGACGTTGGCGTAGGGGGCGCCCGAACCGACGAACGGTGCGGCGAGCTGAGTCAGCGCGAAATCGACGTTGCTGGTGGTATGATCCGCGGTCCAGTAGAAATCGATTCCGGCCGGGCTGTCCCAGCGGAGTTGCAGCCGCCCGCCGCGCCGGTTGACATTGTCCAGCAGGCGGCCGTCGAACACGTTGAGGACATAGCCGTCGCGGGTGGTGCTCGACAAGGTGACTCCCGCGAACAGATTGTCCGTCAGCGGGCCGCTGACGCTCCCCTTGAGCATCACCGCGTTGTAATTCCCGTACGATCCGCGGAACTGCGCCTTGAACTGGTCCGACGGCTTGTCGGTGATGATGTTGATGACGCCGCCGGTCGTGTTCTTGCCGAACAGCGTGCCCTGCGGGCCGCGCAGCACTTCGAGCTGGGCGATGTTCGAAAGATCCTGGTTATAGCCTGCCGTGCGGCCCGCATACACCCCGTCGACGTACAGGCCGACGCCCGTTTCGGTGCCGACGTTGCGCGGATCGCCACCGACGCCGCGGATGTTGATCTGGTTCTCCAGGTCGCCGCGCGGGGAATATTGCAGGTTCGGCACCGAATTCTGAATGTCGACGATCGAATTTATCCCGGCCCGTGCCAGTTGCGCACCCGAAAAGGCGGTTATCGAGATGGGCACGTCAAGGATAGATTCGGAGCGTTTGCGCGCCGTGACGATGATGTCGTTGTCGCTTGCCGCGGCGCTCGACGACGAGGCGGCGTCTCCCGGCGTCGTCGTCTGCGGTTCAGCGGCGTGCGCGGCGGCGGACAAGGCGAATAACGATCCACCCACCAGAAAACCGAGCGACGCCTTTGCACGTACGTTCATGATGATTCCCCCATCTGTCTTGATTCGTCTTTTCCCTGTCGACGTAATAAAACTGCCGCATTGCAGCATGTCTAATTCGCTTTCACGATTTACGGCGATAAGCTCTTACGATGGGCCGTGGCGGCCGATGCGTCGGACTTTCCGGCAAGGCCGTGGTACAGTCGCTTGTCGCGTTTTCGGTACTTTTCTTGGGCCATCGCCGGTATAGCTTGACCGTCGCCGGATACCGCAACGTCCTGGCCTCGTAGGAAAACAGGGATTCGAACGTCGCTGCGACGCCGGCATGATGGCGCGCAACGAGCGAACACGCCGATAGCATCGCAAAAAGGGTATGAGATCCTGATGAAGACACCGACCGCAACGCGTGGCGAAGGGCACGGCAACCTGTCCGACTGGCTGGTCGTCTTTCTCCTGTCCGCCGCGGGCATGTTCGCGTTCGTCGACCGCTTCGTCCTGTCGCTGCTGCTGGAGCCGATCAAGCACGATCTCGATCTGAGCGACCAGCAACTGGGGCTGTTGAACGGTGTCGCCTTCGGCCTGTTCTACGCGATCCTCGGCCTGCCGCTGGGCTGGCTGGCGGATCGCTGGTCGCGCAAGGGCACCATCGTCACCGGCATGGTCGTATGGAGCGCGGCCACGGCGTGCTGCGGCTTTGCCACCGGCTTCTTCCAGTTGATGCTCGGCCGGATCGGCGTCGGCGCGGGCGAAGCGGGGCTGGTGCCGGCAAGCTACGCCATCATCCACGATCGTTTCCACAAGGGCCGGGCGAGCCTCGCGACGGGCGTCTTCCAGCTTGGCGGCTTTCTCGGCATCGGACTGTCGATGCTGACCGCCGGCTATGTCTATGCCTTTTTCGCCGGCGGGGGCGGAGCGGCCATGCCGTTCGTCGGCGCGCTGAAGCCGTGGCAGCAGACGTTCGTGGCGGCGGCGCTGCCGGGACCGGCGTTCGTCTTGGCGCTGCTGTTCCTGCGCGACCGGCGGCGCCCGCGCGGGGCGCCGGCCGGCATGCACGACGATCCCGCCGCGTCCGTCATCTCCCCGCGCGCCTGGTCGATCTACGCGCTCCTGTTCGTCGGAACGGCCTGTGTCCTCAGTTGCAGCTATGCGTTGATGAGCTGGCTGCCCGCCATCCTGGCGCGCGAAGCGGGATGGGCACCGCAGGCGATCGGGACACGCTACGGCCTGGTGATGCTGATCGTCGCGCCCGCCGGGGTGCTCGCGGGCGGCGCGGTGGCCGACCGGTTGCAGCAGCGGGAGGGCGCGCATGTGCGCGTCATGATCCCGCTGGCGGCGGCGATCCTGGCGCTGCCGCTGCTATTGCTGATCCCGCTTGCCGTCACCGGCGCGGCGATGCTGGCGCTGGCGGCGTGCCTGCACTTCGTGCTCGCGCTGCCGATGGGCGCGGTCCCCTCGCTGATCCAGCAGATCACGCCCGCGGACCGGCGCAGTGCGATATCGGCGATCTACGTCCTCGCCTGCAACGTGATCGGGCTCGGGCTGGGGCCGGTGCTGATCGGTTCGATCTCCGACCTGACGCCCGGCGCGCAAGGGGGATTGCGCATGGCGCTGTTCTATACGACCGTCCCGGTCGCGGTCGTGGCGATCGTGTCGCTGTACCGGCTGCGATCGATGCTCGGCGGCGGGCGCGGCACCACCGATCCGGAGCTGCGCGCGGCCGAATAGCGGACGAGCCGGGAGCTTCCGTAGCGACGATTCCGACGGGAGGAGCAGCCTCATGAATACGCGGTTTCTCGAAACGCTGGTCTGGCTCAACCGCCTGGGCAGCTTCAGGCGGACCGCCGAAAAACTCAACACGACCCAGCCGGCCATCTCGACGCGCATGAGCCAGCTCGAGAAGCTGCTCGGCACGCAACTCTACCATCGCGGGGAGCGGCAGTTCGACCTCACTCCGGCCGGGCGGCAGATCTTGCAACATGCCGAGGATATCGTGACGCTGACGGCGCAGCTCCAGCAACTGGTGCGCGATGCCGACCAGATCGACCGACCGGTTTCGATCGGTGTCATCGAGATGGTCACGCAGTCATGGCTGTCGCTGCTGATCCAGGAAGTGCGATCGACGATGCCGGTCGCGAAACTCTATATCGGGACCGGCACCAGCCAGCAGTTGATCCAGGACCTGCGCGAGGATCGCATGGACATGATCTTCGTGATCGGACCGCTGGAGGAACCCAATGTCAGCGTCCGGCCGATCTGCACGATGGAACAGGAATGGTCGGCCAATCCGACCGTTTTCGACTGCGAGAACGAAGTCGATGTCGTGCAATTGTGTCAATTGCCGATCGTACTGCCGCGGGCCGGCACCTCGTCCTATCAAATGATGGTCGAATATTTCAAGACCTACGGCATTCTGAACATGCCGTCGCGGGAGCGGCATCTGACGATCGACTGCGCCTATTCGCTGGTATCGGCGATCCCGATCATCCGGGCGGGGCTCGCGGTCATGCCGCTTCCCGCCTTCCTGCTGACCGACGACTTCACCGGCGCCGGCATATCGCGCATGCCGGTCCGCCAGCGACTGCCGTCGTGCAGCATCGTCGCGGCCTGGAAATCGTCGAAGGACAACCGGACGCTTCAGAACATCCTGGGTATCAGCGTCGAGGCGGCGGGGGCGTTCGACGGCGGCCCGGCACCGACGCGATGATGCCTTGGCCGTTAGGCGCTAGGCGGGCGCCGCCGGGCGGAGCTTGGCCTCGACCATCGCCGACGCACCGGTCAGCGTCCCCAGCGGGCAGTCAGGGCCGACCTTCGCGCTGCCCACGGCCTCGCGCGCCTGCATGTCGACCGCCCGCTGGATCGCCGCCATCGCCTCATGCGGCGGCAGCACGACGATCCCGCCTTCGTCGGCGATGATCAGGTCGCCCGGCATGACGACGCAGCCGCCCAGGCAGATCGGCGCGTTCAGGATGCCGCCGATGCCCTGCAGGCGCGTGGTGATCGAGCTGAAACCGCGTCCCCACACCGGCAGGCCGGTGTCGCGCAGTTCCTGCGGGTCGGCGCACGGCCCGTCGACGATGACGCCCGCTACCCGCTGGCGCGAGATCGCGACCGCCACGCCGCCGCCGAAACAGGCGTGGCGCGTGTCGCCGAGCCGATCGACCACCAGCACGTCGCCCGGCCGCAGCATGCCGATGCAGTGATGCAGCAACGTCGAATCCGCGGCGGGCAGCATCAGCGTCACCGCCGTCCCGACGATCCGCTGCACCGGCACCAGCGCGCGAATGTCCGGATGCGGAAAACCGTTGATCCGAACATGGCCGACGGTCGCGGGCTCGGCCTTGCGCGCGGCGTCGAGCAGGGCAGGGTCCACCGGCGGCGGCATGGATCGGATATCGAACATGATCTTGTTCCCTGTCCCAGACCGACCATGCCCCCGACCGGCGATACGAATGTTTCCGAGTATCTGGCAAATATCTGACCGCGCCGCGTTAAGCGCGCATCGGGCACGACTCAAATAACTTATTCTAATTTCCCTTCATAAGGGTCCTTGATCCGCCGCCCGGCCGGCCGTCATGTCCTTCGTCGGGATCGGCCCGGAGTCCCGTGCTGTGGCTGGGCGCCTTGGTACACTCACTTATGCCATTTTTGGCCCTTTTGAATGTTACAGAAGTGAGTCAGCTTCGATTCCGGAAGATGAACGATCGCTGATAGATACTGTAACGGCTTATCATGCCGTAGCTGTCGAAGTAGCGGCGAACAGATCGAAATTTCGCCGAACTAAAATAAAAAATAGGGAGAGGTCACCTCAATACGGGGGACCTTATGTCTAAGCATTTCGGTTTGTACCCGTCGCATGTGACTTTGCGGCATCGCCGTATGTCGGTCGAAAGGCCGTCGGCGCAATCGCGCGGCTTGAACCGCTGCATCTCCCATCACGAGCTCGACGGCATTCGCCACGCGCGACTGCATCGCACCGCGATCGCTTCCAGGCCGCGGGCTGCCGCCTGAACGCTCGGCCAGATACGAAAAAACCGCGCCGAAAATCGGCCATGACCATTGGGGGCTTTCAATGACGGACAGGAACGGACGATATCGTCGCGGCCAGGGGCGGGGGCCGAAAGCGTTGCGGCATACGTTGCGGCGGACATTGCCCGGTCTGGTGTGCGGCGCGGTGCTGCCCGCCGCAGCTTACGGCCAGACGGCGGTACTGGCGGCGGCGTCCGACGCCGGCGATCCGGCGGCGGGTTCGGCCGCAGCGCAGAGCGATGCGCGGGGGGAGATCGTGGTGACGGCGCAGCGGCGCACGCAGAACCTCCAGGACGTCCCCGCCTCGGTCGCGGCGATCGGCGGTGCCACGCTGGCGGCGCGGAACATCGTGACGATCAACGACCTGACGTCGGTCGCCTCGAACTTGCAGATCTCCAACCCGTACGGGACCGGATCGCCGCCCGCCTTTACCATCCGCGGCATTTCGTCGACCGATTTCAGCGCCAATCAAAGCCGGCCGATCGCGGTGTACATCGACGAGGGCATCCGCCAATTGCCTTCGTTCGAGACCGTGCCGCTGTTCGACGTCGACCATGTCGAGGTGCTGCGCGGCCCGCAGGGCGCGCTGTACGGCAAGAACGCGACCGGCGGCGCGATCAACATCATCACGACGCGGCCGGGGTTCGAGACGTCTGGCTATCTCGAAGCCGGCTACGGCAATTTCAACCGGCGCGAGAGCACGGGCGCGTTCCAGACGGCGATCGTGTCGGACGTGCTGGCGCTGCGCCTGGCCTATACCTATCTGAAGAATGACGGGACGATCCGGAACCTGTATCCGGGGGCGCCGGACGTCAACCAGACCGACATCTTCGCGTTTCGCGGCAGCCTGTTGTTCAGGCCGGTCCAGGGCCTGGAGGTGCTGGCGCGGTTCACGCATTCCTTCTCGGGGGGGCGCAATCCCGGAATCTATGCGGACAATGTCAATTACGGACTGGCGGGATTTCCGGAACTGGACGCCATTCCCGGCAGCAACCGGCAAGGGCTGGGCTTTTTCCAGAGCAACCAGAACTTCATCGGCAGTCGCCATATCCGCAACGACGGCATCAACCTCCAGGTCAAGCTCGACTTGCCGCATGCCTTCACCCTGACCTCGATCACCACCTACGATCGGGGAAAATGGCTGGAAACGGTCGACACCGACGGAACGGCGGTCGACCAGGAGCGCGACAGCGACAATGCCGATCGCGAACGTCAATTCGTCCAGGAAGTCCGCCTGACCGGCAGGATCGGTCCCGCGCAACTGCTGTTCGGCGGGTTCTACAGCCACGACAAGGTCGATATCCACTATCAATATACCTATTTCGGCGATCCGGCCTGCACCGTCTCGTGCGTCGATCTGTCCGGCTTCGGCGATGGCAGCCTGGGCTATATCCTCAGCAATGCGTTCACGCAGCGGCGCGACAGCTATTCCGCTTATGGCCGGGTGGAATACGATCTCACGTCGCGGCTGCAACTGGCCGGCGGGTTGCGCTGGAGCCATGATCGCGTCGCCGTTGCGCACTACACCGCCTATTTCGGCGACCCCGCCGACCCGCAGGCGTTCCAGACGATCGCGCCGACCGACTTCGCCACATCGTTCAGCAACGTCAGCGGCGAAGCGGTGCTGACGTGGAAGCCGGTCGCGGACATCACGTCCTATGCCAGCTTCAAGCAGGGCTATCGCACCGGTGCCATCAACGGCCAAGCCTATACCGACGTCAGCGAGATCACCACGGCCGCGCCACCGGAAACGGCGAACAGTTGGGAAATCGGCCTCAAGACCAGGCCGGCCAGGGGGGTCACGCTCAACCTGGCCGGATTCTACGCGATCTATCGCAACCAGCAGATCACGAGTGCGGAGGATGGCAACGGGATCCTCATCTACCCGCTCAGGAGCATCGATCGCTCCCGCATCGTCGGGGTGGAAGCCGATCTCTCGGTCCGCGCGACGCGCGACCTGTCGTTCTTCGGCGCGCTGGGCTATACCGACGCCAGATACACCAGGGGCGTCGTCGCCGGTGACGACGTCGCCGGAAACCAGTTGACCAACTCGGCCAGATGGAGCGGCAACGCCTCGGTCGAATGGACCGCCGCGCGGATCGGCCGCGCGACGCTCGTCCTGCGGGCCGATGCGACCTATCAGTCGAAGGTCTATTTCGATGCCCATGAAACGCCGTCGATCGTCGATGATGGGCATATCGTGTCGGGGGCGTCGGCGACCGTCGCGATCGGCGACTGGTCGCTTGCCGCGTGGGTCACCAACGCCTTCAACGAGCGGTATTTCACCAACGGCCTCAACACGTCGAGCGAAGGCTTCACCTACAAGGTCCGCGGCACGCCGCGCGAATTCGGGGCGCGCGTGAAGGTCAGGTTTTGACGCTATAGCCGCGATCGCATCGCCCGCCTGAACATCGAGAGGATCCAGCATGACCATTCTCCATATCCTGTGCAGCCTGAGACCGGAGTCCGAGAGCACGCGGCTGTCCCGCATCATCGTACGTCGCCTGCTCGACGAGCATCCCGGCGCGGCGGTCGTCGAGCGCAACCTCGCCGCGACGCCGGTGGCGCATGTCGACCACGATTATGTCGCCGAGATCAGCGCGTTCGAGGGAGACCCGTCGGTGCGGCACGACCGGGGGTCGCTCGCCGTGTCGGACGAGTTGATCGCGGAACTGGAGGCGGCCGATGTCGTCGTGATCGGTACGCCGATGCATAATTTCACCGCGCCCTCGGTGCTCAAGGCGTGGATCGACCATGTCGTGCGCGCGCGGCGCACCTTCGCGATCACGCAGGACGGCAAGATCGGCGGCTTGGCGGACCGGCCGGTGTTCGTCGCGATCGCCTCGGGCGGTTTCTTCTCGGGCGACGGCGCCAACCAGCCGGATTTCCTCAGCCTTTATCTCAAGGCGATCCTGGCGACGATCGGATTGAACGACATCCGCTTCGTGACCTTGCAGGGGATGGTCTACGGACCGGAGGTCGCGGCGTCGTCCTGGACATCGGCGCTGGCCACCGTCGACACGCTGCTGGCGGCGTCCCCTGCCGTGGTCCCCGTCACGGCCGACGCGTCCGCGACGTAGCAAGCGGTCGATCGAGGGATGCACCCATGACGACAGTACATCCGCTTCCCGCCTTTTTAGGTCTTTCTCCGCAAGCGGGCAGGGCGCACCTTCCATGGCGAACAGGTCCCGCGCTCGACCTCGACACCGTACCGGCAAATCGTCGAGGCGAGCCCCGCTTCCTCGCGCCGGAACGGAAGGATTTCCACGTCACGTCAGCCGGTTTTGTATCGCAACGTTCTTTTGCTCTAAATGACGGAGTACGAACATGAACTATCAGTTCAAGACTAATGCCGACAACACCTATGCGGACGATGTCGCGCCATTGCCGCTATATGCCGGCACGGGGGCGGAAAACCTCGATATCGCACCCGTCGCGGACAGGGATATCGTCGCGCGCGCGCGCGCGCTGGCCCCGCTCATCCGCGACCATGCCCAGGCCGGCGAGGATGCCCGCGCGCTCGCGCCCGAAGTCGTCAAGGGCTTGCGCGATGCCGATCTGTTCCGGATCGTCGTGCCGACGCGGCTGGGCGGCCTTGGCTGCAATACGCGGACGCTGCTCGACGTCCTGATGGAACTGGGGCGGGCGGACGGCGCCGCGGCCTGGGCGGTGGGTCTGCTCGGCGCCGGCAACTGGTTCGCCAGCCTGTTCTCGGACGCGTGCCAGGCCGATGTGTTCACCGACAATCCCGATGTCGCCATCTGCGGCGTGTTCCAGACGCCCAAGAACTACAAGGGCGAGCGCGTCGAGTTGGACGGGGTGCCGGGCCTGCGGGTCAGCGGCGATTTCCCTTATGCCTCCGGCTCGGCCAATGCCGACTGGACGACGCTCGGGCTCGATCTCGGCTCCGAGCCGGGCGGTCCGCCCAACATCTGGCTCGCGCTCGCGCCGATGCGCGACGTCACGATCAAGGATAGCTGGTTCACCGCCGGCATGCGGGCGACGAGCAGCAACACGCTGGTCGTGCGCGACATCTTCATCCCCGACTATCGCATGCAGCCGTTCGGCGATCTCGCGACGGGCAATTATCATCGCACCCCGTCGTCGGAGCCGCTCGATCATACCTCGTTCTTCGGCTTGAGCGAGATCGCGCTGACGGGCATGCACGTCGGCATGGCCCGCGCCGCGATCGAACACACGATCGAGAAAAACGCCACCAAGTCGGTAGCCTATACGATCTTCCCGCAAGTCAGCGCCTCCCCGGTGCACCAGATGGAACTGGCCCATGCCGCCTGCGAAGTCGACCAGGCCTATCTGCTGCTTGCCCGCGCCGCCGCCGACGTCGATGTCTGGGCCGGTCGCTTCGAACAGCCCGACATCATGACGCGCGCGCGCGTGCGGATGGATGCGGGCCAGGCGTCCAAGCTGTGCCGCGGGGCGATCAACCGGCTGATGACCGTCAACGGCGCGAGCAGCTTCGTGCAGGGCAATGTCCTGCAACGCTATTGGCGCGACAGCGAGATGGCCAGCCGCCACGCGCTCGTCATGGCCGAGATGGCGGTCCACATCTATGGCTGCGCCCTGTTCGGCAGCGAGGAGCTTCCACAGGCGGTGTGAACCAGCCGCGTTGCGTAAACGATCGGGCGCTGCTTGCCTCGCGCGGGCGGCGCCCTTTCCTATCGTGCCGCCGGTGCGCGGATGCCCCCGATCGAGTTGTGCCGCTTACGGAGCATCGACCCTCATCTTCCCTGGTGGCCTTACCCCCGAGTTTTCGTCACCCCGCACCCTTCGACCAGCTCAGGACAGGCTTGTTCCGGGGTCCACCAAGCGGCTTTCGATCCAAATATTGGCGATCGCCGAGTCTGCGGCACGGTGGACCCCGGAACGAGTCCGGGGTGACGGTTCTTGTGGGGAATCTGTCGGCAAACCGCCGAAACCGAAGGTCGATACGGCGTCGCCAGACAATGTTGCCGGGCGACGCCGTATCGGTTAGCGTGAACCCCGTAGGAAGCCGCCGGTCCGCACGTTCCGATCGTGGCGGCATGTCAGGGCATTTGTCTAAGGAAACACGAAGGGCCAATCAATTTCGTGAAACCGGCACCATGATGGATATCAGGCTCGATCGTCTTTCCAGACTATCCTTGGCCGATCAGGTCCGCGACGGCATCGCCGCCGCTATCCAGGAGGGCCGGCTGCTGCCGGGTTCGCGACTGCCGTCATGGAACGATCTCGCCTCGCAACTGGGGATCGCGCGGGGTACGGTCAGGGTCGCCTATGAACGGCTTTCGGATGAACTCCTGATCGTCTCGTCCGGGTCGGCGGGAACGCGCGTCGTGGACACGCTGCCGATCGGCGCGAAGTTCGTGACGTTTCCCACGTCTTCCCCGATGCCGGGGCTGTTCCGCGACGTCAATTCGTCGGTCGTCATGTTCCAGATAGGCATTCCGGCCGAAGACGAATTTCCGTTCAAGACGTGGTCGCGCATTCTTGCCAACACCGCCAAGGCGATTGCCTTGTCGCCGGCGCGTTTTCCCGATCCGCGCGGCGAGCTCGACTTGCGGCAGGAGATCGCCGCTTATGTCGCGATCGCCCGGCGCATCTCGTGCACGCCGTCCCAGATCATCGTCACGGCGGGCTATGGCAGCGCCCTCAACCTTGCGACGCAGGTACTGAAGCTCGAAGGCCGCAAGGCCTGGGTCGAGAATCCCGGTTATCCGATCAGCCGGTCGGTGTTGGCGTTCGCCGGGATCGAACCCGTCCCCGTCGCCGTCGACGCGGAGGGGATGGCGGTCGAAAGGGCGATCCTGACCGATCCCGACGCGGCGCTCGCGGTCGTGACGCCCGGCCAGCAGGCGCCGCTCGGCATGACGATGTCGACCCGGCGCAGGCAGGCGCTGCTCGCCTGGGCGGCCGATGCGGGTGCGTGGATCATCGAGGACGATTATCTGGGAGAATTGCAGCTCAGCGGCCGCGCCGCGCCGGCCCTGGCGGCAGGCGATACCGGCGGGCGGGTGATCCATATCGGTACGTTCAGCAAGACCATCAGCCCGACGTTGCGGCTGGGCTATGTCATCGTTCCACCGGGACTGGAAGATCAATTCGGCGAAGCCGCCGCCGCCTTCGCGCCCGCGCCAAGTCCCTTCGTACAGTCGGCGATCGCGGAGTTCATCCGCGGAAGCCATTATCTTCGCCATTTGCGCCGGATGAAGCGGCTGTATGTAGCACGGCGCGACCTGCTGCTCGACAATCTCGGCCGCTCGGGCGTGACCGCCGTCGCCAATCTGGAGGTCGCCGGCCTCAGCATCATCGTCGACCTGCCCGATGGCAGCGACATCGCCATCACGCGGCAGATGCACAAGCACAACCTCGCCGCCACGCCCCTGTCGAGCTGGTACGTCGGCGGCGATGCTTTGCGATCGGGCATTCTGCTCAGCGTGACGAACTACATCGCGAGGCGGGACGACCCGTGCAAGACGTTGACCGATATCATCGAAACGGCCCGCTGAAGTTCCGCCCGCGCGGTCGGTACAATCGCTTTTGTCCTTTTCGGTTCTAGGTCGAACGTGCGATCTGCGCAAAACTTCATCGAACCAGACGGAAATTTCCGTGGTCCGCAACTCGCCAGGCCGATCGCGTGCCGCAGCACAAGCCGCGGGCCGGACTCCTATCGATCATGAAATCTTCAGCTAAGGGTGGACTTTGTGCGCGGAAAATATCTGGCTTTGCTGTTGCTGCTATGTGCCGCCTGTCATCCCGACGCGGGAGACGTGGCGCCGGCAGGCACGGCGGTCGACAACGGCCAGGGCACCAACACCGCGACCAATTTCGACAGCGTCAATCTCAAGGATACGACCGAGGACGCGAGCTATGCCTCGTCGGGCGAAGATCTGGCGAAGCGGACCGGCGGAGATCTGGTGGGCCGTCCCGCGCCGCTCGCGACGATGAAGACGATCGACGGCGCGACGATCGATCTCGGCAGGATCTATGGCCACAAGCCGGTCTATATCAAATTCTGGGCGACTTGGTGCGTCCCCTGCCGGCAGCAGATGCCCGGCTTCGAGAAGACCTTCGAAACGCTCGGCGACAAGATCCAGATCGTCGCGGTCAATATCGGGCTGAGCGACGACGAGGCGTCGGTGCGCACGTTCCGGACGAAATACGGCTTGAAGATGCCGATTGTGATCGACGACGGCCGGCTGGCGCAACTGTTCCATCTCGGCGTCACGCCGCAGCATGTGCTGATCGGCAAGGACGTCCGGTTTGCCTATTTCGGGCATGCCGACAATAAGAGCCTGCAGGATGCGATCGCGCGCGTCGCCGCCGGCGAGGGAACGCCTGCCGCCGCCGCCACGACGGTGGCCGCCGCCGCCGGCGATACGCGGGTCTATCGCGTCGGCGATCTGGTCCCGGCCTTGCCGGTCGAGACGATGACGGGCGGCAAGGCCGTGCTCGGCGGCGTGCGTCCGGGCAGGATCCAAGCGGTGGAATTCACGTCGAGCTGGTGCGAATGGTATCTCGCCAAGACCCGGCCGGGCACCGCGAAGGCGTGCGCGGCAACACGCGCGGAGGTCGAACGGATCGCGGCGGCAAACCCGACCGTCGCCTGGATCGGCATTGCCGGCGGCCCGTGGGCGACCGCGCAGGACCTGGCGGATTACCGCAGGAACAACAAGGTGACGATCCCGCTCGCGCTGGACAAGGCAGGCGCGCTGTTCCGCGGTTTCGGCATTCGCGACATTCCGACGATCGCCCTGATCGATGCCGAGGGGCGCCTGGTGCGGATGCTCGCGCCGGGCGAGACCGACGTGGCGGACGCCATCCGCGCCGTTCAGGCCAAGACGGCGGGGCAGGCGAAGTGACGGCGGGGGCGGGGATGCATCGGCCGGCGCGGGGGCTGGGGCCGGCCCTGAAGCGCGGGCAGGTCGTGCTGCTTGCCGTGCTCGGCCTGTTGGCGCTGGCGGCGCCGGCCGCGGCGCAGGATGCCCCGGCGCCGGGGCGCCGGCATATCACCGTCGAGCTCGTCCCCGAAAGCCGCACGCCCGGACCCGGCACGGCCGTGACGCTCGCGATCCACATGTCGCCCGAGCCGGGCTGGCACGGCTATTGGAGCACGCCGGGCGATGCCGGGCTCCCGCCGAAACTGGCATGGACGCTGCCGGCGGGAATCGGCGCCGGCACGGCATCCTATCCCGTGCCCGGCCGCCTGCTGATCGCCGACATGATGAACTATGTCTATGACCGGCCCTATGCGCTGCTGGTCCCGGTCACGCTCGGCGACGGGCTGGCGGCGGGAAGCAAGCTGCCGATCCGGCTGCACATGTCCTACCTCGCCTGCACGCGCGAGGTCTGCCTGCCCGAAACGGCGGACGTCGCGACCGATCTCGTCATCGGCGACGGCGCGTCCGACCCGGCGGCGGCGGACCGCTTCAAGACGTGGCGCGCCGCACTGCCGGTCGCGAGCACCGCGACCGCGACGCACAGCGTCAAGGACGGGCGGCTGCGCCTGGCGGTGACGCTGCCGGCCGGCGCGGCGGTCGACAAGCCCTATCTGTTCGTCGACGCGGCCGACGCCGTCGCCTTCGCCGCGCCGCAATCCTTCTACCGCCAGGGCGGCACGCTGATCGTGGAGACGGCGGCGGCGGGGGGCGCGCCCACCACGCTCGATGCGCTGCTCGATCTCGGCGGCGGGCGCGGCATCGCGGTGCGCTCGGTTGCGGGAACCGTGCCGGCGGGCGGCGATCCGATCGTGGAGGGGCAAGCGGCGCAGACATCGGGCGGCGGCGTCGTGCTGCTCACGCTAACCGCCTTCGCCGGCGCGGTGCTCGGCGGGTTGATCCTCAACGTCATGCCGTGCGTCTTCCCGATCCTCAGCCTCAAGGCGCTGAGCCTGGCGCGAAGCGAGGGCAACGATCGCACGGCGCGGCGCGAAGCCATCGCCTATGCCGGCGGCATCATCCTGGTCTGCCTGGCGCTGGGCGCGCTGATCCTCGCCTTGCGCGCGGCCGGCGACCAGGTCGGCTGGGCGTTCCAGTTGCAGAGCCCGGCGGTGGTGTTCGCCCTGATCCTGCTGGTCGGGCTGATCGCCTTCAACTTGGCGGGACTGTTTGAATTCAGTACGATCTCGGCCGGATCGGGGCTCGCGGCGAAGCCCGGCGCGTCGGGCGCGTTCTGGACGGGGGCGCTCGCGGCGTTCGTGGCGACGCCGTGCACCGGCCCGTTCATGGCCACCGCGCTGGGCGCGGCGCTGGTGCTGCCGGTCGCGGCGGCGCTGCTGGTGTTCATGGGGCTCGGCCTGGGGCTGGCCTTGCCGTTCATCGCGATCGGCTTCATTCCGCCGCTGCGGCGCAAGCTGCCGAAGCCGGGTGCGTGGATGAACACTTTCCGGCACATCCTCGCGCTGCCGATGTTCGTCACCGCGATCGGGCTGGCCTGGGTGCTCGGCAATCAGACCGGGACGATCGGCATCATCCTCGCGCTGGCCGCGCTGCTGATCCTGTCGGTCGGGCTGTGGGCGACGGGGCTCCGGCAGCGGTCGCTCAAGTCCGGGTCGTGGATCGCCGGCGCCGTCGCGGCGGTGCTGGCGCTCGGCCTCGCGCCGCTGCTGCCGCAGGGCGGCGCTGCCGCGCAGGTGTCGGCCGAGCAGGGCCGGGAGCCGTTCGACGCCACCCGATTGGCCGCCTTGCGCGCGCAGGGCAAGCCGGTGTTCCTCTATCTGACCGCCGACTGGTGCCTCACCTGCAAGGTCAACGAGAAGGTCGCGATCGAACGTACCGAAACGCAGGCGGCGTTCGCCAGGGCGGGCGTCGTCACGATGGTGGGCGACTGGTCGCGCGGCGACGCCGCGATCACCACCTTCCTGAACGAAAACAAGCGTGCCGGGGTGCCGCTGTACCTGTGGTATGCGCCGGGCAAGGAGGCGGCTACGCTGCCCCAGGTCCTGACCCCCGCGCTGCTCGCCAAGCTGGCGGACGACGCGCTGCACCCCATGTCGGCGGGCGCTTGATCGACTCTCGGCCAAGCCTTGGCCTTGGCCCCTGGTCCCCGCCGCATCGCGGTACGCACGGTACAGTCAGTTCGCTTGTTCTAGGTCCTTTTTTTACGGCACGGACATGCCGATGCTGGAACGACGCCGCCGACGAAACCATCGCAGAAGAAGGACAGCAACGTGAGCGACACGCCCGACGCCACCGAGGAACGGCACAAGGAAATCGCGACGGCTTTTTACGAGGCCGCCCTCAACCGGCACGATTTCGAGGAAGCCCGGCAGTATATGGGGCAGACCTATACCCAGCATAATCCCAACGCCTCCGATTCGCCGGAGGGTTTTGCCGCGTTCCTGGAGTTCCTGAAGGAAAACCATCCGCAGTCGCGCGGCATCGTCAAGCGCATCTGGGCCGATGGCGACTATGTCATCATGCATGTGCTGGAACGCCGCCATCCCGACGATCGGGGCGATGCGGTGGTTGATATCTTCCGCTTCGAAAACGACAAGATCGTGGAACATTGGGATGTGACGCAATCGATTCCGGAGAAACTCGCGCATGACAACGGCATGATCTGACGATCGCCCCGGCGGAACGAGGAAACGGCGTGAAGATAGCGATCATCGGTGCGTCCGGCAACGCCGGGACCCGGCTCGTGCGCGAGGCGCAGCGCCGCGGCCATGCGGTGACGGCGGTCACGCGCACGCCTTCGGCCTATACCGCGCTGGCCGACGAGAACGTCGCCGCGGGCGACGTGCAGGACCCGGCGTCGCTTGCCGCTGCGCTGACCGGACACGATGTCGTCGTCAGTTCGGTGACGTTCGTCGCGACCGATCCGCAGGCGCTCATCGCCGCGGTGCGCGCCAGCGGCGTCAAGCGATATCTGTCGGTCGGCGGCGCGGGCAGCCTGGAGGTCGCACCGGGCAAGTTGTTCATCGACGCGCCCGACTTCCCCGCCTTCGTGCTGGAGGAATCGCGCCGTGGCAAGGCGTTGCTGGAGGCGTTGCGGAAAGTCGACGATCTCGACTGGACGATGGTCGCCCCGTCGGCCCTGTTCGTGGCGGGCGAGCGTACCGGCGTGTTTCGGCTCGGCGAGGATGCGCTGCTGGTCGATGCGAACGGCAAGAGCTGGATCAGCTACGAGGATCTGGCGGTCGCGATGCTCGACGAGATCGAAACGCCGCGCGCCGTTCGCAAACGCATTACGGCCGGATATTAGTCATATCCGGCGACGACGCCTCGGCCGGTTCGTCCTTCCATGGATAGTCATGACCTCCGTTCGGCATCGGCCGCAGCGAGGCCGTCCGCATATTCGCGAATTCGCGAATTCGTTTCGCACTCTTCCGGATTGAAGCCGCAGGCGATGCATGCTTCTATCGACAAGACGACATGATGCAACCGTAGAGTCACGGCGACGACGGCCAGTACCAATTGATCCGGTGAGTAAGAGCCATGCAATTATTAGCTGACAAGGCGATAGAAGATATAGAAGTACCGGGAATGTATGACCGGTATTATCGGCCCGGTTTCGTTCATCGCGATCTGTACGTGTCGCCTGATCTGTTCGACGCGGAGATGCGGGACCTGTTCGGCAGCACCTGGGTCTATGTCGGCCATGAAAGCGAGATTCCGGCCCCCAATGATTTCGTGACGCGGTCGATCGGCCGCCGTCCCGTCATCGTCACGCGCAGCCGGGACGGGTCGGTCAACGTCGTGGTCAACCGCTGCACGCATCGCGGCGCGGTGGTCTGCCGCGAAGCGAAGGGCAATGCCAGCCGCTTTAGCTGCGGCTATCACGCCTGGACCTTCGCCAATGACGGGCGCTGCGTCGGCGTCCCGCTGAAACACGCTTATGGCGAGAAGTTCGATCTGTCGGAACTGGACCTTCGCGTCGCCAGGGCGGAGAGCTATCGCGGGTTCATCTTCGCCTCGATGAGCGAGGACGTGCCCCCGCTCGTCGACCATCTCGCGCATGCCCGCCGGTTCTTCGACGAGTGGCTGGATCGCGGCGACAAGCTGCCGCTGGTCGTCAGCAACGGCACCATGCAGTTCAAGACGCACGCGAACTGGAAGACCGTCTACGACAATGCCGGCGACGGGTATCACCCGCCTTTCTCGCACGATTCGATGCTGCGCGTGTTCGCGAAACGCTATGGCGACGTCGACATCCAATATTATCGGGCCAATTTCGACGAGACGCCGCTGGTCATCCGCGACATTGGCAACGGCCATACGATGCTGGATCAGCGCCCGATGATGCATGCCGACAGCGCGTGGCAGCGCCAGCACGTCATGCCGGGCCGCGAGGTCATGTGGGATCGCCTGAACGAGCGCTATGGCGAGCAGCGGGCGGGCGAGATGCTGGACGCCTCGACGGGCGCGGGCATGAACATCAGCATCTTCCCGAACCTGCTGATCCTCGGCAACCAGATCCAGTTGATCGACCCGCGCTCGGTCAACCTTACGGTCGTGCACTGGTTCTCGACCACGCTGGAAGGCGCGCCGGACGAGATCAACGCCATCCGCATGCGCATGCAGGAGGATTTTCCGTCGTTCGGCGAGGTCGACGACAACGCCCAGTTCGAGGCATGCCAGGAGGGCATGGAGAACGTGCCGGAAATGGAATGGATCGACGTCCGCCGCCACATGGACACCAATCTCCGCTCCGTCGACGAGGACGGCATCGTCAGCGACGCCGCGTCGTCGGAATTGCATTTGCGGACCTATCACGATGCCTGGCGGCGGATCATGAACCGCGCCGCCGCCGCCCGCTCGGCCGCCGCCCATGGTTGAGCGGCGCGTCATGGAAAAACCGTCGATGACGATCGTGCCGGCCGTCCTTGCCGGTTACTTCGATCTCGAATTCTATGCCGCGATGCATGACCGGGTGGCGCGGTGGCGGTCGCTGACCGTCATCCCGGACGAGCAGCTTCCCGCAGAGGCCGATCGGCTCGCCTGCCAGCGTCTGCTGGTCGCCGAGGCCCGGCTGATCGACAGCGGTCAGCTCGACGCCTGGCTCACCCTGTACACCGACGATTGCGCCTATTGGTTGCCGACGGACGTGCACGGCGCGGATCCGGGCAAGTTCGTCTCCTGGGAATTCAACGACCGTCGCCGGCTGGAGGAGCGAGTCGAGCGGCTGGCGACGGGCCGGGCGTTCTCGCAGCATCCCGTGACGCGCACCACACACCTCTACACCAATTTCGAGATGATGGCGACGGGCCCGGACGAGATGGAGGTGCTGTGCAATTTCCTCATCCAGACCAGCCTGTCCGGCAAGCAGAGCCAGCGCGCGGGGTGGAACGGCTTCGTGCTCCGCCGGACGGACGCCGGCTGGCGCATCGTGCTGAAGCGGATCGGGCTGTTCGACGCCGATCTGCCGCAAGACAATAACAGCTTCACGCTTTGACCGGAGGCGGCATCATGGACAGCGCCATCACCAGGACCCTGGCTTCCGCCAACGAGGCGTCGATCGGCCGCCCGGACTTCGCGTCACGCTTCGGTCTGCACGATGCGGCGCGCGACGAGCGGTTGCAGGCGATCCTCGCGGTGATCGCGGAAGAGGGCATCGAGACGGTCCGCTTCACCTTCGTCGACCAGCACGGCAAGCTGCGCATCCGCCCGGTGGTGGCGCGCCACTTCGCGCAGGCGGTGCGCAACGGCGTCCCGTTCAGTACCGCCATCCTGTCGCAGGATACGGCGAACAATACCTTCCTGCCGATCTTTTCCACCGACGGCGGTTTCGGCCGCGCGACGATGGGCGGCGGCGGCGACATGGCCGGCATCGCCGATCTCTCCACGTTCCGTATCCTGCCCTGGGCCGAGAATACAGCGAGCGTGCTGGTCGATCTCTATCTCAAGGACGGCGAGCGCTGCCCGCTCGACACGCGCGGGCTGATGCGCGCGGCGTGCGCGCGCCTGGCCGAGCGCGACCTGCTGTTCGTCGGCGGCGTCGAGGTCGAATGTCACCTCTTCCGGGTCAGCGACCCCAAGCTAAATCTCGAGGATTGCACGCATCCGTCGCAGCCGGTCGGGGTCACCGCGCTCCGCCACGGTTTCCAATACATGTCGGAACTGGTCTATGACGAGCTGGAACCGATCCTGTCGGCGATCGGCAAGACGCTGGTCGCGCTCGGCCTGCCGCTGCGGACGCTGGAGGGCGAATGGGGTCCGGGCCAGATCGAGATCACGCTGGATCCGCTGATCGGAGTAGAGGCGGCCGATGCCGTCGCGATGATGCGATCGGCGATCAAGCAGATCGCGCAGCGCCGGGGATTGCTCGCCACCTTCATGACCAAGCCGGCCTTGCCCAACTGCTTCTCGTCGGGCTGGCATCTTCATGAATCGCTCGCCTTCGCCGACGGGAGCGGCAACGCCTTCGCGTCGCCGGACCGGCTGATGTCGGATACCGGGCTGCACTTCGTGGGTGGTTTGCTCAAGCATGTGCGCGCCGGCGCGGCCTTCTCCAATCCGTCGATCAACGGTTACAAGCGCCTCAACGCCAATCCGCTGGCGCCCAAGCGCGCGGTGTGGTCGGTCGACAATCGGGGGGCGATGTGCCGGCTCGTCGGCGGCCCCGGCGACAAGGGGACGCATATCGAGAATCGCTCCGGCGAGCCGCTGGCCAATCCCTATCTCTACATGGCGAGCCAGATCCACGCGGGGCTGGACGGCATCGTGCTGGCCGAGGACCCCGGCGACCCGCTGGGCGATCCCTATGGTCAGGTCGGCAAGCCGCTGATGCCGGCGAGCCTGATGGAAGCGATCGACGCCCTCCAGACGTCCGAGGTATTCCGGCGGTCGTTCGGTGACGAATTCATCGATTATTTCATCTCGCTGAAGCGGCACGAGATCGGCCGTTTCCTGGCGCATGTCACCGATTGGGAACAGCGGGAATATTTCGAGGCGTACTGACAGGCCGATGACGAGCTGGGACCATATCCGGGCGTTTCTGGCGCTCCACCGTGCCGGGTCGTTCGACGGCGCGGCACAGCTTCTCGGCGTCGACGATTCGACGCTCAGGCGGCGTATCCAGGCGCTCGAGGAGCGCTTCGGCACGAGCCTCTTCACGCGGCGGGACGGATGCTACAAGGTCATCCATGGCATGGACTCGCTGCTCGACGCGGCGATGCGGATGGAAGCGTTCTCGCGGGATTTCTTCGAAGGCCTGGAGGATGCCGCGAGCGGGAGCGTCAGGATCACGACATTGGACTTCGTCGCGGCATGGCTCGCGCCGGACCTGGCGGTGTTCCGCGCGCTGAACCCCAATATCCAGTTGCAAGTCGGGACGGAGCAGCACTTCGTCGATCTCGAACGCGAGATGGTGGATATCGCGATCCGCATGGCCCGTCCCACGCGCGGCGACAGCCGGCTGCGCAAGCTGGGCGAGGTCGAATACGGCATCTACGCCTCGCCCGATTATCTCGACCGCCGCGGGGACGGCGGCCAGCGGACGGACGAGGATCTGCTCACGCTCAAGACCCATTTCATCCACCGCGATCACGATTTCATGGAAGGCGAGAGCAAGTGGATGCTCGAACGCCTCCCGGCGGGGCGGGTGGTGTCGTCGACCGACAGTTATTTCGTGCTGCGAGAGCTTTGCGAAGCCGGGATGGGGCTGGCGCTCATTCCGCGCATGCTCGGCGACGCCAGCACGACGCTTCGGTACGTGGAAGGACCGATGCGGGCGTATTGCGACATCTGGTCGGTCGCCCATCCCGACACGGCATCGGCGCCGCGCGTCCGGCTGTTCCTGAACTTCATCCAGGATGTCTTCCGACGACGCCTGGCGGAGCATCGGCCGACCCGCCAGGTCGTCGCCTCACGATAAGATCGGTCACGGCAATATCGCCAGGCCGCCCGTTAACTGGACGAATGCCCATGAAGATCGGACCCAAAGGCGCCGCGGTGTCGACCATCAGCGGGTCGAACGCCGAACAGATCATCGTACGCGGCAAGGATCTCGTCCGCGATCTGATCGGGACGATCAGCTTCACCGAGCATCTGTGGCTGCTCGTCACGGGGTCGCTGCCGTCGGACCCGCAGCGGCGCATGCTGGATGCGACCCTCGTCGCGATCGCGGAACACGGGTTGGTGCCGAGCGTCGCCGCGGCCCGGATGACGCTGGCGGCAGGGCCCGAGGCGCTCCAGGGGGCGGTGGCGGCCGGCATCCTGGGATGCGGATCGGTGATCCTCGGCAGTTCGCAGAATGCCGGCGAATTGCTGCACGCCGTGGTAGAACAGGCGCACGACACCGATCTGGCGAGCGCGGCGCATGCCGTCGTCACCCGGTATCGCCAGGAGCGTCGCGCCATACCGGGCTATGGCCACCCCCTGCACAAAATGGGCGATCCTCGCGCGATCCGGCTGTTCGAGCTGTCGAAGGGACTGGGTCTGGATGGAAACCATTCGCGGGCTGCGCACGACGTCGAACGGCTTCTTCCGCAGATCACCGGCCGCGATCTCCGGATGAACATCTCGGTCGCGATCCCCGCGGTCCTGCTGGATGCCGGCTACCCGTTGCTGGCGCTGAAAGGCGTGCCGCTGCTCGCCCGCACCGCGAGCCTGATCGCGCATCTGCTCGAAGAACAGACCGCGCCGATCGGCTTCCTGATGGCGGAGCATGCCGCGGCCGCGGTCCATTACGGCGGGGCGGCGCCGGCGGGATTCGTGCAGGACGGAGGCTGACGATCATGACCTTACTCAAGGCGCTGGCAGGCGTTCGCGTGATCGAGCAGGGCACGTTCATCACCGGCCCGTGCGCGGCGATGATGCTGGCCGATCTGGGCGCCGACGTCATCAAGGTCGAAGCGCCGGGCGCGGGCGACCCCTATCGCAGTTTCAGGGACGGGCTCTACAGCGCGCATTTCCAGGCGTACAATCGCAACAAGCGCAGTATCTCGCTCGATTTGAAGGCGGCGGCGGACAAGGCCGTTTTCGCCGACCTCATCCGCGGCGCGGACGTGTACATCCAGAACTTTCGTCCCGGCGCGGCCGAGCGGATGGGGGCGGATGCGGACCGGCTGCGCGGCCTGAACGACAGGCTGATCTGCTGTGCGATCAGCGGTTTCGGGCAAAGCGGCCCGTACGCGCACCGGCCAAGCTATGATTCCGTGACGCAGGCGCTGTCCGGCTTCCTGGGCGTCGCGATCGACTCCGCGTCGCCGCGGTTGCTGGGGCCGGCGATGGCCGATGCGATCACCGGGCTGTACGCCGCGATGGGGATCATGGCCGCGCTGGTGCAGCGCGGCACGGCCGGCACGGGACAAGTGCTCGAGATCTCGATGCTCGAGGCGATGATGCATTTCGCGGTCGAGCCGTTCACCGGCTTCTTCGCGCTGGGCGACATGCCCACCGCGCTGGACCGCCCCCGCCTGGCCCAGGCATATGTGGTGACCTGTGCCGACGGCCGCCTGATCGCCATCCACATGTCGTCGATCGAGAAATTCTGGCAGAATCTCCTGCTGGCGCTCGACGACCCGGGACTGGGCAAGGACGACCGTTTCGCTTCGCGCCAAGGCAGGATCGACCATTATCCCGCGTTGCTCGAAGCGTTGAACGCGATCTTCGCGCACAAACCGCGTGCCGCGTGGCTGGCCCGGATGGAGGGCTTCGACCTGCCGTTCGCGCCGGTCAATTCGATCGCCGAGGCGGTCGAGGACCCGCAGGCCGCGCATCTGGGGATGTTCGTCGACGTGGCGGACCGCCGGGAAGGCGCCGCCCGGGCCGTTCGTCCCGCCTTCCAGTTCAATGGCCGGCGCGCCGACCAGGTGGTGGCGGCGCCGCTGGTCGACCAGCACGGCGGCTCCATTCGCGCGGCGCTGCAATCCCATCCAGGGCGTTGGCCGCAACGCGACCCAGCATGACGAAGGAGCGGATATCATGACGTTTGCGACCGAGGATACCATCACCGATCTTGCGGCAGAGCGGTGGGGCACCGCGCGCGAACCACGCTTGCGGGAGGTGATGACGGCGCTCGTCCGGCATCTCCATGCGTTCGCGCGCGAGACGCACCTGACGCACGAAGAGTGGCTGGCGGGGATCGCCTATGTGACGGCGCTGGGCCAGATATCGGACGAAAAGCGGCAGGAGGCCATCCTCTTTTCGGATGTCCTGGGATTGAGCATGCTCGTCGTCATGATGAACGCACGGTCCGCCGCCGGCGCGACCCCCGCCACCGTGCTGGGGCCGTTCCACATCGACGGTTCGCCCGACCTGCCGATCGGGGGCGACCTGTCGGCCGACATCGCGGGGATGCGGCTGTACCTGCACGGGACGGTGCGGAGTCTCGACGGCGAGCCGGTCGCCGGTGCGATGCTGGACATCTGGCAGGCCGATGCCGACGGCGCCTATGAGACGCAACTCGCGACCGACGGCCCCCGGCTGCGCGCGATCCAGCGGACCGGCGCGCAGGGGGAATACGGTTTCTGGACCGTCGCGCCGAAGGGGTACAGCATTCCCATGGATGGGCCGGTGGGCGACCTGCTCAGGCAGACGGCCATCTCGCATTACCGTCCGGCCCATGTCCATTTCCTGATCATGGCGAGCGGCTATGAACCGATCGTCACGCATATCTTCAAGGAAGGTGCGCGCTATATCGACGATGACGTCGTGTTCGGTGCGATCGCGGAACTCGTCACGCCGTTCGACGAGCACGAACCCGGCATGACCCCCACCGGGGAGATGTCCGCCGAGCCGTACATGACGGCGCGCTACGACTTCACGCTGGTCGCGCTGGACCAGCCGCCCCTTGCCTAGCGGCGATCGACCTTCAGTTCAGGCAGTTTCGCCCACAGATTTCCCATAAACCGTCACCCCGGACTCGTTCCGGGATCCCACCGTGCCGCGACCTCGGCGATCACATCACCATGCGGGTCGAAAGCCGCTCGGTGCACCTTGGAACGGGTCCGGGGTGACGGAAATCTTGGGGCAGGGCCCACCAGGGAGGATGAAGCTCGATCCGTCCTGGCGGCGATCCCCGGGCCGCATCCGACCAAGCCTCCACCGCGCCGTGCGGCATCGTCCAGCTATCGCAACCGGCCAACACGCGATGCTCATTGATTGGCCTGCAACATCAAAGCATCGCCAAATCGGAATTGGTCGCAATCCCGTCCCCGCCGTTATTACCGGCGCAAAGCAGACAGTGATCTGGGGAGGACGATAATGAACAATTTCAAGGCGCTGTTGCGCTGCTCGGCACTGACGGCCTTATCCCTGGCATGGCCGGCGGCGTCATGGGGGCAGGTCGCGGCCCCGGCTCCGGCCCCGACTCCGGCATCGTCACCCCCCGCTTCGGCGAGCCCGGCCGATCAGGCGACCGCAGGGGTCGACGACATCATCGTCACCGCGCAGCGCCGCGAGGAATCGCTCCAGCGCGTGCCGCTGGCGATCACCGCCATCAGCAGTGCCGCGCTGCGCGAGCAGAACGTCCAGACGCTGGCCGACGTGGCCCGCATCGCCCCCAATATCGCGATCAGCTCGTCCGGCTACACCGCGCCCACCAACGCCCTGCCGGTGATCTACATCCGCGGCATTGGCCAGCAGGACCCGTCGATCTATTCTGATCCCGGCGTGCCGGTCTATGTCGACGGCATCTATGTCGCGCGCTCGGCGGGCGGGGCGATCGATCTGCCCGACATCGGCCGCGTCGAAGTGCTGCGCGGACCGCAGGGAACGCTGTTCGGCAAGAACGCGGTCGGCGGCGCGGTCAACATCGCGACGGCGGTGCCGGGCGTCAATCCGGGCACGCGAGTCGACATTTCGGGCGGTTCGTACGATCTGTTCGAAGTCAGGGGCGTGACCAACCTGCGGCTGAGCGACACCTTCGGGCTGACCGCGGCGATCGACGCCCGGCGCGAGGATGGCTTCGGCAACCGGCTGGACGTCGCGACCGGAAACCGGCTCGGGCGGCTCGGCGACCAGCGGCATCTGTCGGGACGGCTGCGGGCGCGCTGGACGCCGACCGAGGCGCTGACGATCGATCTGTCGGGCGACTATACGCGCTACCGCGATACCGCGACGCCCGCTCAGGCGACGATCGTCGCGTCGGGGCTGCTGACGCTGGAGAATGCCCGGGTCGCCACGCCGCGCGGCCTGACGATCACACAAGCGACCGCGGCCTCGGGGGATTACGACAATTTCTCGCGCAACCCGCAACGCGTGAGCGACAATCTCGGCGGCGTGAGTGCGACGATCGCCTATGAGGTGGGCGGGGGCGCGACGCTCAAGTCGATCACCGCATATCGCGAGGCAACGGACAGCTTCGCGCGTGACGTCGACACCGCCGCGATCGCTTATTTCGAGGCGTATCGCAATATGCACTCCTCGCAATTCACGCAGGAACTGCAACTGGTCGGCAAGGTGCTGGACGGCAAGCTCGACTATATTCTCGGCGGCTTCTATCTGCACGACAGCTCGACCCAGTTCGACGGCGTCCTGCTGACCCCGGACCTGTATGCGGCGACCGGCAACAACGTCGCGCAGGACCGCGCGCGCAACTATGACGACAGCCAGACCACGAACAGCTATGCCGGCTATGCGCAGGTCACGTTGCACTTGGCCGACCGCCTGGGGTTGACGGCGGGGCTGCGCTACACCGACGAGCAGAAGCGCGCGAGCGTGTTCGTGGTCAGCCCGGTCAGCAACATCGTGTACGTGCCCCGGCAATCGCTGGCCGGCCGCTGGACCGCGCTGACGCCGCGCTTCGCGATCGATTTCCGCGCCAGCGACCACTTCCTCGCCTACGCATCGGCATCGCGCGGGTTCAAGAGCGGCGGCTTCAACGGCCGGCCCTCCAACCAGGTGTCGCTGACCACCTTCGATCCCGAGCAGGTGTGGTCGTACGAGGCCGGCATCAAGTCCGAGTTCCTCGACCGCCGCGTCCGGCTCAACCTGGCCGGGTTCATCGCCGATTACAGCAACATCCAGCTTTCCCGCCAGACGATCGACATTCCCACGGGCGTCCTGATCAGCGACATCAGCAACGTGGCGGCGTCGCGCATCAAGGGCTTCGAGGGGGAATTGGTCGTCGCACCGGTGCGCGGGCTCGAACTGTCGGCGGCGGCCGGCTATACCGACAACACCTACACCAGGGTGCAGGCCGGCGCGGTCGTCACGCCGACCAACAAGATTCCGTATGCCCCGGACTGGACGGTCAACCTGTCCGCGCGCTACCGTGCCCGGGTCGGATCCGGGACGCTCACGCCGAGCGTGAACTACGCCTATCGCGCCGCCACCTACACCACGCCGAACAACTCGCCCTTTTCGCTCCTGCCATCGTACGACCTGGTGTCCGCCCGGCTCGCCTACGCACCGGCCGACAGCTTCTGGGAACTCAGCATCTTCGGCACCAACCTGGCCGACAAGCGCTACAGGATCAGCATCGGCGACAGCAATGGGGTCGGCCTGGTCTACAATGTCTATGGCCGGCCGCGCGAACTCGGCGTCACGCTCGGCTTGCGTTTCTGATGCGAGGCTGCTGACATGATGACGCTCGAACGGGCATCGGCGATCGTCGCCGCCGCGCTGGCCGCGGGTGCCGAACTTGGCCTCAAGCCGCTCAGCGTCGCGGTGCTCGATTCCGGCGGGCACCTGATCGCGTTCCAGCGGCAGGACGGCGCCTCGATCCTGCGCCCGCAGATCGCGGTGGCGAAGGCGGCCGGGGCGCTCGCGCTCGGCATCTCCAGCCGCAAGATCGCCGACATGGCGGCCGAGCGGCCGAGCTTCGTCGCGTCGCTCGGGCCGATCTCGCCGGCGGGGATCGTACCGGCGGCGGGCGGCGTGATCGTCCTCGACGCGGACGGCAGGGCGATCGGCGCGGTCGGCGTCACCGGCGACACGTCGGACGCGGACGAACGGTGCGCGCTGGCGGGCATCGCGGCGGCCGGCCTGACGGCGCAGGCGTGATGACGACGGACATGACGGACGACGCCGGCTTGTTGCGCATCCACCAACGGCTGGCGACCTCGGGCGCGCGCACCGCGTTGCCGTTCGATGTCGACGGCACGCTGTATCTCGCGGTGCCGCAACTGGCCGAGGATTCGGGCCAGCCGGTCGCCAACATGAACGGTGGCGACAGCGACACCGACCTGATCCTCTACCGCTGGACCGACGGCGCCTTCACCGAGCACGAGCGGTTGGCGGTGCCCGGCGGCGAGGACGTGCTGGCGTTCGACATCGACGGCGAGACCTTCCTCGCCACCGCCAGTGTCCGCACCGGCGGCGGCCCTTATGAATACAATACCGTATCGCGCATTTTCCGGCGCACGGGCGACATATGGCAGCCGTTCCAGGACGTCGCGACCTTCGCCGCCAAGCAATGGCATCATTTCAGCTTTGACGGCCGGCATTTCCTGGCGCTCGCGCAAGGCGTAACGGTGTCGACCGCCGCGCCCACCGTCCTCCGCGAATCGCGCATCTTCGAATGGCGCGACGGTGGATTCGTGCCGTTCCAGACGCTTGCCGGGCAATGGGGCTACAATTTCGCCTTCGCCGAGATCGGCGGCGAGCGGTTCCTCGCTTATGCCGATCACACCAGCCCGTCGCTGCTCTATCGCTGGGACGGCGAACGCTTCGCCGAGCATCAGACGCTCGCCGAACGCGGCGGGCGCGCGTTCCGCTTCTTCACGCGCGACGAGGCGACCTGGCTCGCCTTCGCCACAATTGACGGCGATTCGACGCTGTACCGCTGGGACGGTGCCGCCTTCGCCGCGTACCAGACGCTGGGCGCGCCGGGCGGCCGCGAGTTCGAGCTGATCGACCGCGGCGGGACGCTTCATCTCGTCCGCATCCGCTTCATCGAAGGGACGCCGCACGATCCGAAGACCGACCTGCGATCGGAGATCTTCCGGTGGGAAGGCGGCCGGTTCGCGCCGGTCGCGCATTTCCCGACGTTCGGCGGCACCGACGCGACCGTGTTCGACGCGGACGGCGTGACCTATCTCGCCGTGTCGAACAGCCTTACCGCGGACATCCGCTTCCGGCAGGATACGATCATCTACCGCTTCGACGGGTAAGGACTTTCCGCTTGGCTTATACGCCCGACCCCGATTTCCAGGCGCTCTATGCCGCCTATACCAGCGACCCGGACAGCATCGGCGCGCATCTCAACGGCCATTACGGCAAGCTGTCGTCGGGCGATCCACTGCTGGTGACGACGGGGAGCGACCTCGTCATCTTCCCCGGCGACGGCCGGCCGCCGCTGACGCAGAGTTTCCGCCTGTCGACGCGCGGCTTCTTCGAGATCACCGGTGTCTCGCATCTCGGCGTCGCGGTGCCGTACATCATCCAGTTGCGCGACCTGGGCCATGCCGACTGGGAAGCCGATGCGCGGCGGCTGATGGCGCACGCCGCGCGCGTCCGGCGGGCGAACACGGTCGCGTATTGGCGCGACGTGGTCGCGGTGGAGGCTTGGGCGGGACTCGAAGCGAAGATCGCCGATCTGGTCGATTACAGTTGCGCGATGACGATCGAGTTCCTGGAGCGGGGCTTCGCCGATCCCGCCTGCCTGACCCATGAATACGCCCGCGCGCACTTCCTCGACGCGGTCGACCCGCACGAGGTGCCGGTGCCGATGAACGACATGATGGCGGCGACCTTCGCGCTCAATTTCCTCGACACCGGTTTTCGCGTCATCCGCTGGCTGCGCTCGGAGCCGATCGACTGGGACCGCATGATGGTGGTCATCAGCGGGCGTGCCGGCCGCGCGACCGCGGGCGTGACGTGGCAGACCAACAGCATGTGCCATCTGCTGTGGCAGGCATCGGGCCAGCGGCTCGATCCCGAGCGGCTGATGATCGCGCCGCATGCCCCGCCGCTGGCGGTGGCCGACCTGGCGGGCGGCGACGCCGGCGCGATCGAGGCGCACTATCGCAACATCTGGTTCAGCTCGCGCGCGACGGTCGAGATGGGGCGGATCATGTATGCCGATTATCCCGCCTTCCGCCGCACGATCGGCGCGGCGCCGGTGGTCGACGCCGATACCGACAGCGTCGCGGAAATCCCGACGGTGCGCTCGGCCGACGACCGCCGCGCGATCATCACGCGGCTGCGCTTCGTGATGGAGGATCCCGCGCAGCAACTCGCCAATGCCGGCGCGCAGTTCATCGTCGACCAGCTTTGCGCCAACGGCAACCGCCCGGCCGACGTGGTCGTGCCGGGCTTTACCGACGTCACCTATCCCCGGCGACCCTGACGCGCGAGCCGATCGGCGGCGAACACCACGATCGCGGCGACCAAAGCAGGGACCGCCGCGACCAGGAACAGGCTGCTCCACGGCAGGCCCGCCGCGATCAGCACGCCGCCCAGCAACGGCCCGACGATCGACCCGATCCGCCCGAAGCCGACAGTCGATCCCGTACCCGTGCTGCGGACATGCGGCGGGAACAGCATCACCGTCATCGCCGGGAAGTTCAATTGCGCGCCGAGCGCGCACACGCCCGTCGCGAACAGCAGGACCAGGACGAGCGGCAGCGACCCCGCCTGCCCGAGCAGCGCGATGAACACCGCGCCGCCCGCCGCGAGCGCCGCCACCGGCCGATACGGCCCGTAACGATTGACCACCGGCGCCATGACCAGGGCACCCACGCACCCGCCGAGGTTGAGCAGCACCGCACCGAGCGCCGCGACCCTGGGCGACCCGCCTTGCGCGACGATGATGCTCGGCGTCCAGCTCACCAGGAAATAGGTGAGCAGCAACGTCGCGAACAGCCCGACCCACAGCAATAGCGCCGGCCACAACCGCCCTTCGGCGAATTGCTCGCGCCAGGCCGGCCGCCTCGCGTGCGGCACGGCGACGCCGCGCGCGAGCGATTCGGGCAGCGTCGCCGCCACGCCGGCGGCGAGCAGGCAGGCGACGCCGGTGCCCAGGAAGATCGCCGGCCAGCCGGCATGGAGCAGCGCCGCGGTCACCGCGCCGCCGACCACCGCGCCCATCGGATAACCGATATACATCAGCGTCACCGTCCCCGGGCGCTTCTCCGGCCGCGCATGTTCGGCGGTCAGCGCGATCACCGCGGGCAGCGCGCCGCCGAGCGCGATCCCCGCGACGAAGCGCAGCGGCAGCAGCAGGCCCGGCACGGCCACGAACGCGCACGCCCCGGTCGCCATCGCCGCCAGCAGCAGCGCGAACACCAGCAGCGGCTTGCGCCCGATCCGGTCGGCGAGCGGCCCCATCGCCAGCGCGCCGACGATCGCGCCGAGATAGCCGATCGCGAACAGCTTGCCGATGTCGGCGGGGTGCATGCCCCATTGCCGGGTCAGCAGCGGCGCAACGAAGCCCATCATCAGCGTGTCGTAGCCGTCGACCATCACGATCAGGAACGCCTTTGCCGCGACGATCCGCGATGATGTCTCGTCCCCGCCGTCCGTCACCTGCTCCGCCTCCGTGCGCATCCTAGACGCTCGCGCCGAAGCCGAACAGCCGCCGCGGATTGTCGACCAGGATGGCGCCCCGGACCGCGGGATCGGGCGCCCACACCGGCAGCAGGTTCAGCAGTTCGCCCGTGTCGCGGCCGAGACCGGGGATATGCGGCCAGTCCGATCCCCAGATCGCGCGCTCCGGCGCCGCCGCGACGATCGCCTTCGCGATCCCCTCGACCGCCTCGTAGCCGCGCTTCTTGGCCAGCCGGTACGGCGCGCTGAGCTTGATCCAGCACCGCCCGGACCGCGCGAGCTCGATCAGCCGCGCGAAATCGTGCTCGGTCAGCCCGTCTTCTTCCAGCATGTAGCCCATGTGATCGATCACATAGTCGATCTCGAGCGTCGCGAAGAAGTCGATCAGGTCGCGCACGACCCGGCCGGGCACGTAGAATTGCAGATGCCACCCCAGCGGCGCGATCTTCGCCGCCATGCGCGTGACGTACGCCTGGATGTCGGCGAGCGGCTGCCCGGCGCGCTTGAACAGGTCGAGCCGCAGGCCGCGCACGCCCGCCGCGTGCATCGCCTGGAGTTCACCGTGCGGCGTATCCTCCTCGATCATCACCACGCCGCGCGCCGCCTCGCCTGCTTCCTCCAGCGCCTCGATCAGGCAGCGATTGTCGGTGCCGTAGAAACTGGGCTGGACGATGACGAAACGGTCGAGGCCGAGGATCGTCATCAGCTCGCGGAAATGGCCGAGCCGCCCGTCGGGAAGGGTGTAATGCGGGTGCGCGACGCTCGGGAAGCGGTCGGCCGGGCCGAACACATGCATGTGCGTGTCGCATGCCCCGGCCGGGACCGCGAAGCGCGGCCGCTCGATCGTGTCGAGCGGACGGATCGGTTCGGATACGAGCGGTTCTTCTGTTGCGGTCGCCACGTCATCTTCCTTCGATAGCGGAATGGGGTTGCAGGCGCGTGCGCCAGTCCTCGGCGCGCGCGGCAATGCCGCCGGCCAGGATGTCCGTGTCGATCCCGGCGAAGATCAGCCGCGCGAAGCCGGTGCCGACCAGTTCCAGGAAATAGCCCGGATCGGGAATGCCGCCCACGATCGCGACCTTGCCGTGTTCGGCGGCGGCGGCGGCGACCCGCGCGCAGGCGGCGCGCGCATCGGCATGCCGGTAGTCGCCCGGGCAGCCGAGATCGGCGGTCAAATCGTTCATGCCGATGCCGACGATGTCGACGCCGTCGACCGCCGCGATCGCGGCGGCATTGGCGATGCCCTTTGCCGATTCGAGCAGGATCTGCAGCACGACCGTATCGTTGGCGCGGCGCGTCAGGTCGGACGCCGGCATCCGCGCGAAACCCCATTGCGGCAGCAGCGCGATCTGCGAGCGCTGGCCGCGCGGCGGGAAGCGGCAGGCGTCCGCCAGCAGCCGCGCTTCCTCGGCCGTCTCGACCTTGGGCGCGATGATGCCGGTCGCGCCGCCGTCGAGCAGCCGCCCGATCACGCCATATTCGCGCTCCGGCACGCGGACCCAGGCCGCGATGCCGAGATCGTGCGCGGTCGCCGCGATCTGCGCCGCCACGTCGACGCTCATGCTGCTATGTTCGAGGTCGATCCACACGACGTCATAGCCGGACGACGAGGCGATCCGCGCGATGTCGCCGGTGCGCGCGTTGCGCACGCCGAGCGAAAGGACAGCCTCGCCGGCGGCCAGCCGCGCCACGACCTGGGGCGTCGTCTCCCATGGTGATTCGGAACCGTATCGCACCCGCGTCTCTCCCCCTCGCGCCGGGTTTGCGCCCGATCGTCCGGGTGCGACGATTGCCGGTCCTGACCGATCTATGCTAATTCGTTGATGATCGGCGATTGATTGGATGCGTATATCAGATGGAGCTGCGTCAACTCCGCTACTTCACCGTGCTCGCCGAAGAACTGCACTTCCGCCGCGCCGCCGAACGGCTGAACATCACGCAGGCGCCGCTGTCGGTGGCGATCCAGAATTTGGAACGCGAACTGGGCGGCCAATTGTTCCTGCGCACGCAACGCCGCGTCGCGCTGACCGAGCTCGGCGACGCGTTCCGCGACCATGCGCTCGCCGTGCTCGACCGATTGGAGCGCGGCATCCTCGATATCCGCGAACGCGTGTCGGGTCAGGCCGGGCTGTTGCGGATCGGGTTCACCGCCGCGTCCGCGCTGCTGCCGTTCTTTCCGCAGATGATCAGCACTTTCCGGATCCGCTTCCCCAAGGTCCGCGTGACGCTGCACGATCTGTCCTCGGCCAACCAGTTGCGCGCGTTGCTCGAGCGGCAGATCGACATCGGCATTATCCGCAGCGTGGATGCCCCGCATCCGTCCAACATCTCGCTGACCAAGCTGCTCGAGGACCAGCTCGTCGTCGCGATGCACGACGAGAACCATCTTCGCGATCGCGCGACGCTCACCATCGCGGATCTGCGCGACGAGCCGCTGATCTTCTATCCGCCGCAATCGGGCGTCGGCATCTACGAGAAGTTCATCAGGTCCTGCGCGGGTCACGGGTTCGTTCCGACGATCGTGCAAGAGGCTACCGATCCCTCGACCATCGTCGGCCTCGCCGCGACGGGCCTCGGCGTCGCCGTGGTGCCATCGGAGCTGCGGTGCATCACCGTGCCGAACATCCTCTTTCGACCGCTTGCGGGACCCGAAGCCATGACGGGCGTCTATCTGGCGGCGCGGGCCGGCGAGGGGAACGCGCTGATCGCGGGGTTCCGGCACATGGCGCAGGCGGCCGTCGCGCGGAGCGGCGATGGACAGCAGAGGCACGCGCCGCAGCAGGAGTGACTGGCGTGTGCGGTTCGTTTCAGTTGACCGCAATACTGCCCCGAAAGAGCCTTGCGAGGGTGGGTCGCATCGTCGTGCCTCTCCGCCGCTCTTGACACCACTTGGAGAACTCGGCCATGTAGTTGCAGATGATACTTGTTTGGCAGGAAGTTCGAGAATGGATCACATGGACGTCAACTCGATGGGTCTCGACGGGTTCGAGTTCGCCGAATTCACCGCGCCCGACGCCGACACGATGGCGGCGCAACTGGAGCAGTTCGGCTTCGTCGCCGCCTCGACCCATCCGACCAGGGCGGTCACGCGTTACAAGCAGGGTCGCATCAACCTGCTGCTCAACCGCGAGGCCGCCGGCCACGCGGCCGAATTCCGCGCCGCGCATGGGCCGTCCGCCAGCGGCATGGCGTTCCGCGTGAACGATGCGGAGGCGGCGTATGAGGCGGCGCTCGCGCGCGGCGCCAGGCCCGCGGCCGCCGATCGCGCGCTCGACACCGTTCCGGCGATCGAGGGGATCGGCGGCTCGATCCTGTACCTGGTCGATCGGCACGGCGCGCGGGGGTCGATCTACGACGCCTGGAACCCGGTGCCCGGCGCGGCGGAGGCGGAGGCCCGGAACAATGTCGGCCTCGACCTGCTCGACCACCTGACCCACAACGTCCGTCGCGGCCAGATGCGGACCTGGGCCGAGTTCTACGGCAATATCTTCAATTTCGAAGAGCAGAAATATTTCGATATCAAGGGCAAGGCGACCGGCCTGTTCAGCCAGGCGATGATCGCGCCCGACCGCGCGATCCGCATCCCGTTGAACGAGAGCCAGGACGACCAGAGCCAGATCGAGGAATTCATCAAGGATTACAATGGCGAAGGCATCCAGCATCTGGCGCTGACCACCGAAGATATCTTCGCGACGGTGGAGAAGCTGCGCGCGCGCGGCGTGAAGCTGCAGGACACGATCGATACCTATTACGAACTGGTCGACAAACGCGTGCCCGGCCACGGCCACGACCTGGCACGGCTGCGCAAGAACCGCATCCTGATCGACGGGGATACCGGCGAGGAGGGGCTGCTGCTCCAGATCTTCACCGAGAACATGTTCGGGCCGATCTTCTTCGAAATCATCCAGCGCAAGGGCAATGAGGGCTTTGGCAACGGCAATTTCCAGGCGCTCTACGAATCGATCGAGCTCGACCAGATTCGCCGTGGCGTCATCACCGTCGATGCCTGATCCGGATGCCGGGCGATCCGGTGCCGGCCCAGGGTCGGACATGGTCGAAGGATCGGAAGGGGATGCGGCAATGACGGTACGACAAGCGATCGGGGCGTCCGCCCCCATGGCTGGCGTCGAGGCGGGCTACATGCCGGGCTTCGGCAACGACTTCGCCACCGAAGCGGTGTCCGGAGCGTTGCCGGTCGGCCGCAATTCTCCGCAACAGGTGCCTTACGGCCTGTATGCCGAGCAATTGTCCGGCACCGCCTTCACCGCGCCGCGCGCGGAGAACAGGCGCGCTTGGCTGTATCGGCTGCGGCCGACGGCGAACCACCCGCCCTTCACCCCCTATCGGGGCGCTCCGCACCTGCGCTCGGCCCCGTTCGACGAGATCGCACCCACGCCCAATCGGCTGCGCTGGGATCCGCTGCCGCTGCCCGAGACGCCGACCGACTGGATCGACGGCCTCGTCACCTATGGCGGCAACGGTGACGTCGCGGCGGGATCGGGCGTCGGCATCCACCTCTATGCGGCCACTGCGGACATGGACCGCGTGTTCTTCTCGGCCGACGGCGAACTGCTGATCGTGCCGGAACGCGGTCGCCTCGTCATCGACACCGAACAGGGGCGCATCGACGTCGCGCCGCTCCAGATCGCGCTGATCCCGCGCGGCGTCCGTTTCCGCGTCGCGCTTCCTAACGGCGAGGCGCGGGGCTATGTGGTCGAAAATTACGGGGCGCTGTTCAGGTTGCCCGATCTGGGGCCGATCGGTGCCAACGGTCTCGCCAACCCACGCGATTTCGAAACGCCGATCGCCCGCTACGAGGACCGGGATACGCCCTGCGAGGTCATCCAGAAGTTCCAGGGCGGCCTGTGGACGACCACGCTGGGCCATTCGCCGTTCGACGTAGTCGCCTGGCATGGCAATCTGGCGCCGTGCCGCTACGATCTGACTCGGTTCAACACGATCAATACGGTAAGCTTCGACCATCCCGATCCGTCGATCTTCACCGTGCTGACCGCGCCCAGTGATACGCCGGGCACGGCCAATTGCGACTTCGTGATCTTCCCGCCGCGGTGGATGGTGGCCGAGGGTACGTTTCGCCCGCCCTGGTTCCACCGCAATGTGATGAGCGAGTTCATGGGGCTCATCACCGGCGCCTATGACGCCAAAGAGGGGGGCTTCGCGCCGGGCGGCGCGAGCCTGCACAACCAGATGAACGGCCACGGTCCCGACGCGGCAAGCTACGAAAAAGCGGTCCAGGCCGACCTCGCGCCACACAAGATCGAGGACACCATGGCCTTCATGTTCGAGACGCGCCACGTCGTCCGCCCGACGCGCTGGGCAAGCGACGCGCCGACGATGCAGCTCGACTATGACGGGGTGTGGAGCGGCTTCACCAAGGCACGGCTGCCGGCATGACCCTGATGATCGACGAGACCCACGACCCGGCGCTGCAGAGCTGGGTCGACAGCGCCGCCGGCCACCCGGACTTCCCGATTCAGAATCTGCCGTTCGGGGTCTTCAGTCCGCCGGGCGGCGCGCCCCGCATCGGGGTGGCGATCGGCGACGAGATCCTCGATCTGGCGGCGGCCGTAGCGCTGCTACCCGACGCCATGGTGCCCGCGCTCGCTCTTCCCGCGCTCAATGCGCTGTTCGCACTTCCGGCGAGCGACCGCCTGGCGCTGCGCCGGCGCGTGTCGCGGCTCCTGTCGAATGTCGCGCACCGCGATGCCGTTAAGCCGCTGCTCTCGCTGGCCGCGGACTGTGTTGCCCACCTGCCGACGGCGATCGGCGACTATACCGACTTCTATGTCGGCATCCACCACGCCAACAATGTCGGGCGTCAGTTCCGGCCCGACAATCCCCTGCTTCCCAACTATAAATGGGTGCCGATCGGCTATCACGGCCGCGCCTCGTCGGTCCGCCCGTCCGGCGTGCCGGTGGTGCGTCCGCGCGGGCAGCAAAAGGGCCCGGACGAGACGGCACCGACCTTCCGTCCGTCCCGGCGGCTCGACTATGAACTCGAACTTGGCGTATGGATCGGTCGCGGCAATGCGCCGGGCACGCCGATCGCCATTGCGGACGCGACGGATCATATCGCGGGGCTGAGCTTGCTCAACGACTGGTCCGCCCGCGATGTGCAGGCGTGGGAATATCAACCGCTGGGGCCGTTCCTGTCGAAGAATTTCCATACGACCGTTTCGCCCTGGGTCGTCACCAGCGAAGCGCTGGCGCCGTTCCGCATCGCGCAGCCGGCCCGGCCGGAGGGGGATCCGGCACCGCTGCCGTACCTCCTGAATGAAGAAGACCAGGCGCACGGCGCGCTGGCGATCGAGCTTACCGTCTCGCTGGCGAGCGCGGCGATGCGGCAAGCGGGGACCGCGCCGATGGTGTTGAGCCGGGGGCCGGCGAGCAACATGTACTGGACGATCGCGCAGATTGTCGCCCATCATACCTCGAATGGCTGCGACCTGCGCCCGGGCGACTTGCTGGGGACCGGGACGATCTCGGCACCGGACAGGACCGGTTATGGCAGCCTGCTGGAGATCAGCCGGGGCGGGACGGAGCCGATCACGCTTCCCACCGGCGAGACGCGCGCCTTCCTGGAGGATGGCGACGAACTCACCCTTGCCGGGACCGCGCACGCGGACGGTCGCGTCCCGATCGGCTTCGGTAGCTGCACCGCCGCGATCCTGCCCGCGCGGCCATGATCCTGCACGGCTATTGGCGGTCCACCACCTCCTACCGGGTGCGGATCACGCTCAACCTGAAGGGCGTCGCCTATCGGCAGGTGACGCACGATCTGCGCACCGGGGCGCAACGCGGCGACGACTATCGCGCCGTGAACGCACAGGGGCTGGTGCCGGCGCTGGCGCTCGACGACCAGATCCTGACGCAATCCCCGGCCATCCTCGAATGGCTGGACGAACGCTACGCGTCACCGCCGCTGCTGCCCGCGTCGATCGACGATCGCGCGGTCGTGCGGGCGATGGCGGCGCTGATCGCGTGCGACATCCATCCGATCAACAATCTGCGCGTGCTGAACGTCCTGCGCCGCGATTTCGGCGCCGACGACGTGGGTGTGGAGCGCTGGATCGCGCGCTGGATCGACGACGGCTTCGCGGCGCTGGAACAACTGGTCGCGCGTCACGGCGCCGGCTACGCGTTCGGCGACGCCCCGACGATCGCAGACTGCCATCTGATACCGCAAATCTATTCGGCGGAGCGGTTCGGGGTGTCGATGGCGCCCTATCCCCGGCTGGCGGCGGTCGCCGCCCAGGCCCGCGCCATTCCGGCCTTCGCCGCCGCGCATCCCGATCGCCAAGCGGACGCGGACGCATGACCTGACGCCATCGGTTCGAGACGCCGTTCCGGTGCAGGTGTCTCGACGTCGCCCGACACGAACGGGTGGGCCAATTGATATCTAGGGCGGATCGACCTTCAGTTTCGGCAGTTTTGCCCGCAGATTTCCTACCAAAACCGTCACCCCGGACTTGTTCCCGGGGCCACCGTGGCGCGAACTCGGCGATCACACTATTATCCGGGTCGAAAGTTGCTTGGTGGACCCCGGAACAAGCCTGCCCTGAGCTTGTCGAAGGGGCCGGGGTGACGGAAGCTCAGGGGACAAGACTCGCCGAGGAGGATGAAGGTCGATCCGCCCTAGAACATCGTGTTACCGTTCGCGCTGGTTTCCGGGACGGGTTGGATGACGTCCCAATGCTCGGCGATCTTGCCGTTCGCGACGCGGAAGATGTTGACCAGGACGACATCGCCCTTGCCGCTCCCGTCACTCACCTTGACATGCGTCCAGACCAGATCCCCGCTGGCGGCGGAACGCAGGATGGTGGACTTGAAAGCGGGGCGTGCGGCCGCGGACGCCTTGAGGAACTGGATGAAGCCCGCGCGGCCATTGGGTACGCGCGGATTATGCTGGATATAGTCCTCGGTCAGCATGGCCGCGGCGACGTCGGCGTCATGCAGGTTGAACGCGACTTCGGAAAACTTCAGGACGAGCGTCAGGTTTTGCCGCTCCCGGTCGATGGTCGAGCGCGCTGCCGGTGGCACGGCCGTCATCTTGCCGGCAGCCGGAACGGCCGCGCCCAAACCGACCGAGACGAGCGCGGTCATCATCATCCGGACCGTCATTGCGTTGGCGATCATCATCAAAATGTTCCTCTCCTGCAAGCTAGCGGATGTCCCGCCGCGACGGCTAGAATCCGTAGATGTCCGGTAGGGTCTCACCGCCCGACCAGGCGATCGGTCCGTCCGCCCATGCCAGCAGGCGGCACCCGAAACGAGATTCGATGGTCACCTCGGTGCCCGGTTCCATCACGACCGCGCACCCTTGCGTGACCGCCATGTTGTTGATGGTGGCGCCGCCCGCCAGGACGACCCATTCGGTCAGCGCGGTGACGATATGGGTGGGAATCGCCATCTCGGGCAGCAAGGTCAGCTCGACATAGCGATGGTCTTCCTTCGCGACGGCATAGTCGAACAGCATGCGCCGCGACATGCGCGGTATCGACGTGGCCAGTTGGCGCGCCGTCATCAGTTGAAAGTCGATCGCCGGCAGAACCTCGGGGGCGGGATTGGAGAACAGCGCGTTCGTGCCCCCCACATGCACCGAAGCCTGGTCCTCGACCGGAAGATAGGTCACCGGACCTTCGAGCCGGGACACGAAGAACGCCCCCTCCCAGGAGATCGCGTCGTGCGTCGCTCCCTCCAGGTTGACCGAAACCGTGCCCGGGCCGAAGCTTTGCTGGTAATCGGAGATGGCCCCGGAGAACATCAGGCTCGTCGCCGGGCCGTGGTGCTGGTGAATGCCGGAAGAGGTCATCATGTCGAACTGGACCAGCCCGAGAAAGTCCCCGTTCGCCGAGGCGCGGACGGGCTTGAGCCTGACACCGCGCTTTCCCGTCTCCACCCAGGGCGAGGCCGCCAGATCGTAGGCATAGACGCCCGATCCGGTGCTGCTGTGATACTGTTCCAACGCCGTTCGTCCTTCCCGTCGCCGACCGCTCTGCCCGACGATACAGCCCGTTGCTTGTGTCCGCCGCGCGTCCGCAAATCAGTCCCCCGCACTTGTGACAGGCATCCCGAAGACAGGGGACGCGCCGATCCCCGGACCGACCATCGCTATCGGGCATCGGCCGAAGCGGTCATCGACGCGGCGGCGCGTCGACCAACCCGGGCGCGACGTGATGAGTCGTGCCAATGGCGCCGCGCCACGAAACGGCGTTCACCGCGTCGCTCGAAGCCAGGCAAGGGGTCATCACCGGTAGCTCGGCGCACACTCTCGCCGTTGCGGTCGATGCGTCCACGGGCGGCGGAGAGATCGTCACGTCGTCGTTCACATTCCCTTGGGACAGGCATGGCGTCACATTGCGGATATGGCGTCGCACCGGAAGGGAACGAGCGTGAAGATCGACCGGTTCATGATGGCGATGCTGGGTGCCGTGCTGCTCGCGCTGGCCTGGCCCGCGCTCGGGGCGCAAGGGGGGCCGCTGCATCTCGGTGTCGTGATGCCGATCGGGATCGCCGTGGTCTTCTTCCTGCACGGCGCCGCCCTGTCGCCGGCGGCGCTGCGGGCGGGGGCGGCGCATTGGCGGCTGCATTTGATGGTCCAGAGCACGACGTTCGTCGTGTTCCCGCTGATCGGCGGGATCATCTGGTTTGCCACGCGGCAGGTGCTGCCCGAAGGATTGCGCCTCGGCTTCTTCTTCCTGTGCGCGCTGCCGTCGACCATTTCGTCGTCGATCGCGATGACCGCGTTGGCGCGCGGCAACGTCGCCGTCGCGGTGTTCAACGCGACGCTGTCGGGCCTGATCGGCATGATCGCCACGCCCGTGCTGATCGGTCTGGCCGGCACGGTGGGGTCGCATGGGGGACCGCATGGCCCGCCGCTGGGCGACGCCATGCTGGACATCGCGCGGACGCTGCTGCTGCCCTTCGCGCTCGGCCAGCTCTGCCGGCGCTGGATCGGCGAGCGCGTCGCCGCGAACAAGCGGGTCACCGCCTTTATCGACCGCGGCGTCATCGTCCTGATCGTGTTCGCCTCGTTCAGCGAATCGACAGCGACCGGCCTGTGGCGGCAGTTTTCCCTGCTCGTCCTGCTCGGCGTCGCGCTGCTCGCGATCCTGCTGCTGGGCGCGGCGCTCGGCTATGCGCGACTGGCCGGCCGCGTGCTCGGCCTCGACCGCGCGGACGAGGCTGCGGCGGTGTTCTGCGCGTCGAAGAAAAGCCTGGCGAGCGGCGTGCCGATGGCGCAGTTGCTGTTCGCGGGCAACCCGTCGCTCGGCATGATCATGCTGCCGATGCTGCTCTATCACCAGATCCAGTTGATCGTGTGCGCGCAACTCGCGCGCCGCTATGCCGCCCTGCCAGATCCGGGGCCCGATCCGCGGATCGTTCGGGCCGGGGAGGTCGCGGCGTGACGCGGACGGGGCTGAACGGGATCGAACTGACCGGTACGGATGTCGAGATCGCCGCACGCGGGCTGACGACGGCGGCGATGCTCTATGCGCTTCCCGACGCCACGGCCCGCGTCCCCGCGATGATCCTGTGCCCCGGCGGCATCGGTGCGGGCGATTACGAGATTCTCGAATGGCTCGGCGCGCACTTGCCCGATATCGGCGTCGCCGGGCTGACGATCCAGTGGCGCGGCTCGGCGCCGGAGCATGATCCGGAAGATATCTCGCGCGCCGTCGACTGGCTCGCCGCGCAGCCGTCCGTCGATCCCGCGCGGATCGGCGTGATGGGCATGTCGCGCGGCGGCAATGCCGCGCTGCGCGGTGCGGCGTTCGATCCGCGGCTGAAGCTCGCTGTCACCTTCGGGCCGGCCACCGATTTCCTGCAACAGGCCGCCGGCACCAAGGTCTATGCGCCACGCCGCCACCAGATGCTGCGCGACTGGCTGGGCGACCCGGACACCGACCGTGCTTATTACGAACATGTCCAGGCGATCACCCATGCGGGCAGGATCGGGCAGCCGGTGCTGATGGTGCATGGCCTGCACGACATGCACGCCGTGCCCGAACAGTCGATCTGGATGAAGGACGCGATCGAGGCGGGGGGCAATCGCGACGTGCGGCTCGAACTGATCCCGATGATGGGCCATTATGGCGATCTCGTCCCCAACGGCTATGGCTTCGACCAGTTGCGCGCGATCATGCTCCCCTATCTGGCGGAGCGGTTGTGACGGTGCCGGACGCGCTATCCGCGCCGCGACCCGACATCACCGACGAAGCCGAAGCGCGTTTCCAGCTTGCCGCGCTGTATCGGCTGATCGATCACCATTTCCCGTCGACCGATGGCATCTACAACCATGTGACGCTGCGCCTGCCGGGCGCGACGGACCATTTCCTGATCAAGCGGCATGCCCTGCTGTATGAGGAGATCACCGCGTCCAACCTGATCGCCGCCGACATGTCGCGCGATCTCGACGAGCGGTCTCACGTCAACCGGCCGGGGTTCGTCCTGCACGGCGCCGTGCTGCGCGCCCGGCCCGACGTGCACTGCGTCGTCCACATCCACTCGATCGCCGGGCTGGTGCTCGCGGCGAGCGGCGGCGGGTTGAAGATGCTGTCCCAGAACGCCGTGCGCTTCTTCGGCCGGATCGGCGCGCATCCTTATGAAGGGATCACCGAGGGCGATGCCGAGGGGCCGCGCATCGCCGCCGCGCTCGGTCCATCGAACATCGCGCTGGTGCTGGAGAATCATGGCCTGGTGATCGTCGGCCGCACCCCGCGCGAGGCGTTCGAGCGGACCCGCGACCTGATGATCGCGTGCGAGGTGCAGATGCAGGTCGCGGCATCGGTCGACCGCCCGCGCGAAATCCCGCCGGAACTGTGCGTGCGGGTCGCCGAGCAGTTCGTCCGCCACGACAGCGGGCGCGGCGCGGCCGACTGGCCGGCCTGGGTGCGGTTTCTCGATCGCCGCGACGCCGGCTACCGCGCCTGATGAAACTCGCCACCTTCCGTCATCACGAGGAAGTCGCCGCCGGTGTGGTCGTGGACGGCGCGGTCGTGCCGTTCGCCGCGTTCGCACCCGATCTGCCGGCTACGCTGGAAGCGCTGCTGGACCGCGGCCCCGACGCGCTGGCCGCGCTGCGCGAGCGCCTGCCGCGGGCGCGGGACGGGGTGCCGCTGGCACAGGTCGAGCTGCTCGCGCCGATCCGCCGCCCGCGCAAGTTTCTCGGAATCGGGCTGAACTATACCAGCCATCTCGCGGAGTTCGTCGCCAAGGGCAATCCCGCGCCCGACCTGACGCACCAGATCTGGTTCAACAAGCAGACGAGCTGCATCGCCGGACCGTACGACCCGATCCACCGGCCACGCGTTTCGCCTCAGCTCGATTTCGAGGGCGAGCTGGGCGTCGTCATCGGTACGCGCTGCCGCCATGTCGACGCGGCGCACGCACACCGCGTCATCGCCGGCTATATGGTCGTCAACGACGTCTCGGTGCGCGACTGGCAGAAGCGCACGCCGACCGCGACGCTCGGCAAGTCGTTCGACACGCATGGGCCGACAGGGCCGTGGCTGACCACCGCGGACGAGATTGCCGACGCCGCCGCGCTCGAGATCGTCACGACCGTCGACGGCGTGGTCGTGCAGCGCGGGACGACCGCCGAGCTGATCCATCCGATCGGCGCGATGATCGCCTATCTGACCACCGTCATGACGCTCGAACCCGGCGACATCCTGGCGACCGGCACGCCGAGCGGCGTCGGCATGGGCCGCACGCCGCCGGTCTGGCTCGAACCGGGCCAAGTGGTCCGCGTCGCGATCGCGGGCCTCGGCCATATCGCGAACCGCGTGATCGAAGAACCTTGAACCTGCGACGCGCTAGGCCGCCAGTTCCAGCGATTCGCTGATCTCGAACCACGCGGCCTCGGCGGTATCCAGCTTCTTCGACACTTGCGCGTGCTGCTTGGTCAATTCGGCGGGCGTGAGGCGCGCGAGCCACGCCTCGGCGCTTGCCGGGTCGAGCAACGCGCGGTCGATCGCGTCGCGTTGCTTGGTCAGCTTGGCGACCAGCGCCTCGGCCTCGTGCGCGCGTTTCTGCAGTGCGACGGCGGCGGCGCTGGGCTGCGGACGCTCGTCCCTCTTGCCGACTTTGGCCTTGGCCGTCTCGGCGGCGGGGTCGCCGGCCAGCACGAAGGCGATGTAATCCTCCATGCTGCCGGCATAGTCCTTGGCCGTGCCGTTATCGACCAGCACCAGCCGGTCGGCGGTCAGTTCGACCATGTGGCGGTCGTGGCTGACCAGGATCACCGCGCCGTCATAGGCGTTGAGCGCCTGCACCAGCGCCTCGCGCGCATCGACGTCGAGATGGTTGGTCGGCTCGTCGAGGATCAGCATGTGCGGCGCGTCGCGCGTGATCAGCGCCAGCGCCAGCCGCGCGCGCTCGCCGCCCGACAGCTTGCCGACCTTCTGCGTCGCCTTGACGCCCGAAAAGCCGAAGCGCCCGAGCTGCGCGCGCACCGCGCCCGGCGTCTTGCCCGCCATCTGCCGCGTCATATGCTCCAGCGGGGTGTCGTCGCCGTCGAGTTCCTCGACCTGATACTGCGTGAAATAGCCGACGCGCATCTTGCCCGATGCGGTCATCACGCCGTCCATCGCGGGAAGCTGCGCGGCGAGCAGCCGGGCGAGCGTCGTCTTGCCGTTGCCGTTGCGGCCCAGCAGCGCGACGCGGTCGTCCGGGTCGAGCCGCAGGTTGAGCCGCTGGAGGATCGGCGTCTCCGCATAGCCGACCGCCGCCATGTCGAGCGTGATCAGCGGCGGGCGCAGTTCCTCGGGACTGGGGAAGTCGAAGGAGAGGGTCGGGTCCTCCGCCATCGCCGCGATCGGCTGCATCTTGGCCAGCATCTTCTGCCGGCTCTGCGCTTGCTTGGCGGTCGAGGCGCGCGCGGAATTCCTGGCGATATACTCGGTCAGCTTGGCGCGCTGCGCATCCTGCGAGGCCTTGGCGGCGAGCAACTGTGCGACCCGCTCGGCACGCTGCCGCTCGAAACTGTCATAGCCGCCGGTGTAAAGGTTCACCTTGCCGCCTTCGAGGTGCAGGATCGTGTCGACGACGTTGTTGAGCAAGTCGCGCTCATGGCTGATGACGACCATCATCGCGGGGTATGATTTGAGGAAATTCTCCAGCCACAATGTCGCTTCGAGGTCGAGATGGTTCGACGGCTCGTCGAGCAGCAGCAGGTCCGGCTCGGAGAACAGCAACGCGGCCAGCGCGACGCGCATCTTCCACCCGCCCGAATAGCTGTCGAGCGGCCGGCCCTGCATCTCCTCGTCGAAGCCCAGCCCGACCAGGATACGCGCCGCGCGCGCCTCGGCGGTATAGGCGTCGATCGCGGTCAGCCGGTCGTACACCGCCCCCAGCCGCTCGGGGTCGGTGCAGGTCTCCGCCTCCAGCATTAGCGCGGCGCGTTCCGTGTCGCCGGCCAGCACCGCCTCGATCGGCGATGTCGTGCCGCTCGGCGCTTCCTGCGCGATATAGCCGATGCGGGTGCCGCGCGGCATCTCGATCTCGCCATTGTCGGGCTCGAGCTGGCCGATCATCACCTTCATCAAGGTGGATTTGCCGGCCCCGTTGCGCCCGATCAGCCCGACGCGGCTGCGCGGCGGCAAGGCAGCGCTCGCGCCGTCGAGGATCGCGCGCCCGCCCAGGCGCACCGTGATGCCGTTGATGTTGAGCATCCCGGGCGCGTAGCAGATTGTTGCGCTGCACCCAAGAGGCGCGGCTACGCGTTATCGAGATGGCGTCCCGATCCCGTTCGTGCCGAGCTTGTCGAAACGGTGCTGCCGTTGCGAGTGCCGTGCTTGCTGCGCGGCCCTTCGACAAACTCGGGGCGAACGGGCAAGGAGGCATGAAGGATGAAAGCATGAGCGTAGCCTTCCGCCGCGAAAGCGACGAGGAACATCTGGAGCCGAAATTCGAGCGTCCGATCGCGCCGGGGCCCAATCTCGTCACGCCGCGCGGGCTGGCGCTGCTGGCCGCGACAGTGACGGCGCTGGAAGCGGCGATCGCGACGGCGGCAGAGGCCGACCGCGCCGCGCTCCAGCGCGAGCTGCGCTATTGGCACACCCGCCAGACCACCGCCGAACTCGCGCCGACACCGGCCGAAGGCGAGATCGGCATCGGTAGCCGCGTGACCTACCGCCTCGCCGGGACCGAGCGCACGGTCGAGATCGTCGGCGGCGACGAGGCCGACCCGGCCGAGGGCCGCATCGGCTTCCACGCCCCGCTCGCCCGCGCGCTGATGGGGGCGGAAGTGGGGGAGCGCGTGGATTTCGGGGGGAAGCAGGAAGCGGTCGAGGTGTTGGCGGTGGGGTGAAGCGGCGGCCCGCCGGTTTGGTAAATCTTACCAAGTTGGCAATGTCGAAAGCCCATCAGCGGATTGACGTTCTCATAGGGACAGCTACCGGCCCATCCGGATACGCATCGCCTCTTCCGACACACCGAATTTGGCGGCCAACGGATCGGTCGGTTGGTTCACGAGTTTCGTAATGACGTGCCTCGGCATCGACAGATTCGCAGCAAAGCTGTTGGCTTGCCGCTCATGCATCGGGCGAATGTCGGGATTTGGCCGATCAGTGCCTTCCGCTCGATATGCGCGATTGTCTCCAACGCCTTCTCCGAGCAAATCACGATGATAAATATAATGCCCAAATTCATGAGCCGCCGTGAACCGTTGCCGCGTGCGGGGGTGGGTAGAATTCACGACAATCTTATATCCGTCGCCAGGTTGGCGCTCGATATAGCCGGATACATCGTCCGGAAGCGGCTCGTGGCAGATGTCCACGCCGCACTCTCGAATGATGGTATCGATCGGGACTGGCTGAGCGTGCCAATGCTTACCGATGATATCCATGGGATCGTTCATCCCGCTGCCTTTCCAATTTCATCAGCCGCCTGATCGTCATCGCCTCCGCCGACAGTAGCGTTGCGTATATATTCAACGTGCTGACGAACGATTTGCGGCGCTTCGCCGACTAGCCATTCTTTGCGACCTTCTGGCCGAGCAGGTCATAGACGTAATCCTGCCCCGGCTGCGCCGTACCATACGCCGCATTCCCGCGCACGACGGTGGTGCCCGCCGCCCCCGCCGCGCGCGATCTGGCGGCAAAAGTCACAAAGGTCGCACGATGCACAAGGTCGATCATTTAGACGAGCAGTCGGAAGTTTAGGCTAAGGTTAGGCGTAAATGCACATTGTGCAGTGCCGACAGCCGCGGCGTGCACGGCGCGGGGGAGAGAAAGAGGCAGCGCGTTCAAATATCGGCCAAGTCCGAGGCTATCAGAGAAACGGCTTGTAGGACAGTTTGAATCTTGCCGGGTCGGCGCGGGTATCGTTCGCATCCCACAAGATTTCGTTGCCGCGTCGACGATCTTTACGCAAGCGGACCACGCCGTCGACGATTCAACAGTCCAACCGGCAATTTTGACCCTCCCGCTATCTCTTCTGGAAGGATAACAAGGATCATAGAGGTAGGCAGCGATATCACTGGAAGCGTTATCGTTGCCCAGCCCGCTTAACGAACCAACAAAATCCGCGCCACCAGCCCACCCCCCTCGCGATTCTCCAGCGTGATGTCGCCGCCCGCGTCGCGTACGATCGTCCGCGCCAGCGCCAGGCCCAGCCCGATCCCGCCGGTCTCCTTGTTGCGCGAGGTCTCGATCCGCGTGAACGCTTCGAACACGTCGCCCAGCCGGTCGGCGGGGATGCCGGGGCCGCGGTCGCGGACGGTGATCGCCACCGCCTGCCCGGTCGCGGCGACGCTCACCTCGGCCGCGCCGGCATATTTCAGCGCGTTCTCGATCAGGTTGCGCACCGCGCGGCGCATCAGGCCGGGGCGCAGCCGCATCGTCAGCCGCTCCGTCTCCTCGAACGTCACCGCGCTGCCCAGGTCGCGGAAATCCTCGACCACGGCATCGACCAGCGCCGCCAGGTCGACCTCGGTCGGCGCTTCGCTGGGGCGGCCGAGCCGCGCCAGCGACAGGATGTCGTCGAGCGTGCGGTTCATCTCCGCGATCGTGTCGGCCATCTTGAGGCGGTCGGTATCGTCCTCGACCGATTCGATGCGGACGCGAAGGGCGGCGAGCGGCGTGCGCAGATCGTGGCCGATCGCGCCGAGCATGCGGTCCTTCTCGTCGAGCATCGCCGTCACGCGCAGGCGCAGCGCGTTGAACGCGGCGATCACGTCGCGCACGTCCTGCGGTCCGCGTTCCTCCAGCGGATCGGCCGCCTCGCCCGGCCGGAACTGCCGCGTGGCGCGGGCCAGCGCGCGCAGCGGCTTGGCGATGCGCCGTGCCGCCCAGGCGACGGGAACGAGCACGACCGCCCACAGCACCGCCGTCTGCCACAGCAGCCGGACGACGAGATACGTCTCGGTGCGCGGCCAGGGGGCGTGCAGCACCAGCCAGCCGCGGCCCGGTCGACCCGCTTGCACGCCGGGCTGCTCGACCGCGATGATCAGTTCGCCGCCGTTGCGCAACGCGCGCTCGGTGAAGCGGCGGCCGAGCCGGCGAATCCGCGGATCGCGCGAGTCGATGTCGCGCACTTCGGTCTGGATCGTGCCGACCTTCAGCCCGGCCTCGCCGAGTTCGGCGCGCAGGCCCGCCTCGATCTCGGGGCGATGCTCGCCGGCGGGGTCGACCGGCGAGGCCGGCATTTGCTGGATGCGGCCGCCGTCGGGGCGGAACACATGGCCGGCGCTGGCGCGCTCGACCGCATCGACGATCCGCGCGACGGCGGGCCCGGTCGCCTGTTCGTAGCGCGCGGCGCGGCGGTCCTGCAGCAGCGTCGCGAAGTTGATCGCCTGCGCCACGAACAACGCGATCGCGACCAGCAGCAGCATCTGGCTGGACAGGTTGCGGGGCCACGGGCGCCGTTTCACGGGCCGCTTTTCCTCAGAGTCTGTTTGGAAATGCGCTGAGGGTGCATTTCGGCGGTGCCGGCCCGCTCCCTCGCCCGGCCACCCATCAGGATACCGTGCGGGTGGCCGGGTGGGGAGCGGGCCGGCACCGCCCAGAATTGGCTTTTTCGCCAATTTTCAAACGGTCTCTCACAGGCGAGTCACCTCCGCCGCCAGCGTATAGCCGCCGCCCCACACCGTCTTGATGAGGTCGGGCGCCTTCGGGTCGGCCTCGATCTTGCGGCGCAGGCGGCTGACCTGATTGTCGATCGCGCGGTCGAACGCGGCGGCCTCGCGCCCTTGCGTCAAGTCGAGCAACTGGTCGCGCGTCAACACCTGACGCGGGCGCGTGACGAGCGCGTGGAGCAGATTGTACTCGCCGGTCGACAGCGGCACCGACACGCCCTCGCGGTCGACCAGGGTGCGTTCGCCCGATTTCAGCACCCAGCCGGCAAAGGCGAAGGAGCCGGTCTCGGGCGCATGCTGGCGCACGCCACCGGCGGCGGCGCGGCGCAGGATGACCTTCACGCGCGCCGCCAGTTCGCGCGGGGAGAAGGGCTTCACGACATAATCGTCCGCGCCCATTTCGAGCCCGACGATGCGGTCGGTCTCCTCGCTGCGCGCGGTCAGCAGGATGACGGGGACGCCCCCGGTTTCCTTGGGGCCGCTCTCGCGGATGTGGCGGCACAGCGACAGGCCGTCCTCGCCCGGCATCATGATGTCGAGGATGACGAGGTCGATCGCATAGGCGGTCATCCGCGCGCGCGCGCCCTCGGCGTCGCCCGCCTGCGTCACGCGAAAGCCCTGCCGCGTCAGATAGTGCGCGAGCGGCTCGCGGATCGAGCGTTCGTCGTCGACGAGCAGCAGGTGCGGCGTGTCCCCCATCGGTTCCGGGTGTAGCATGATGCCCTCCGAGGAAAAGGGGTGCTGGGGACAAAGGTGCCGGGCGAGCGAGCGGGGGGACTTCGCTCGCCCGGCGACCGGGAGATAATCCAGGGGGAGGGATTATTGGCCCGGTTTGGGAGAAAGGGGTGGCGCTGGGGGCGGCGGCGGGACGGCGGCATCGACCGGTCGAGACCGGCCCAGCCCCTCGCGTATCCGCTCCATCCCGGCCTTCAATTCGTCCTGCGTGAGGACGCCGTCATGGTTGGTATCGAGCCGGTCGAAACGCCGGTCGGCGCGCGTGACATAGTCGGCGCGGGAGATCTTGCCGCCGGCGCGTTCCAGCAGGCGCGCGCCCGGGCCCTTCATCTCGTCGGCGGAGAGGAAGCCGTCCTTGTCGAGGTCCATCGCGTCGAAGCGCGCGCCGGCGTCCGCCTCCGCCTCGGCGCGGGAGACTGCGCCGTCATGGTTGGCGTCGGCGCGCATGAGCCCCATGCCGCCGCCTTGCGCGAACGCTGCTGTCGCCAGCGCGGTAAGGGCGAAGGAGGTCAGGAAAATGTAGCGCATCGGGCCATGTCCTATCGTCGGGGCCGGTGTTCGTCCGGTTCATCGAGGGGACTTATGCCTGCCAGACTGTCGCGTTTTTATGCCGGGGGCGGCGCGAAAGTGTCGCAATGTGTCGCAGGGGCGTGGTCGCGTTCCCCTTAGTTCGTCCGGGCGCAGTCGCGGGACAAGCCCCCGGGCATCGGCTGCGCCGATTTTGCGAGGGGGACGTCATTGCGAGGCTGGTCCCGCTTCCTTGCCCCGCGGCGGCCCCAGCAGCGCGGGTTCGAAGATCAGCGCGCAGACCAGTGTCCAGGTCAGCGAGATCATCAGGATCTTGCCCATGCTCGCGGTGCCGGGGTGGTGCGACAGCCACAGGCTGCCGAACGCGCTGCCCGTCGCCAGCGCGCTGAACAGCACGGCGCGCGCGAGACTCGATTGCAGCAGGTCGGTCGCGCCGCCGCGCCACGCCATCACGAAATAGATGTGGAACGCGACGCCGACGCCGAACAGCAGCGGGAAGGCGATGATGTTGGCGAAGTTGATCGGCTGCCCGATCAGCACGCAACTGCCGAGCGTCAGGAACATCGACAAAGCGACGGGCGCGAGCGTGAACGCCACTTCGCGCGCGTCGCGCAACACGACGAACAGCAAGCCGCTGACCAGCACCAGCGCGAGCACCCCAGCCTCGACGAATGCCCAGGCGACGGTGCCCGCGGCTTCCTGCGTCGCCACGGGCAGGCCGCTGGCGGCCGGCGCGACCGCGCGTACCGCCTTGGTAAAGCGGCGCAGCACGGCATTGTCGTTGCTGTCGCCCGTGGGGAAGACCTGCACCAGCGCGCGGCCATCCTTCGACCGCCATGCATCGGCGATCTCCGGCGGCAGCGTGTCGCGCGTCACCGCCTCGGCGGTCAGCGCGGCGCGGATCTGGTCGAGCATCGTGCCAAGCGGCGTGACGAGCAGGGTGGCGGCTTTCCTGCGCTCGGCGGGGGATGCCCTGGCGAGCCGGTCGAACGCCGCGGCGAGGCGTAGCGCATCGGCATTCGCGGCGGTGCGGCGGGACGTGGCGTTCCGGCGGAGCTGCGCCGCCGTCGCCGCCAGCGCGGCGGCGTCCTGCCGGTCGTTGGGCGGCGGCGTGACGTCGAACGGGTTGATCGCGGCATCGAGCAGCAGCGACGCGTCCTGCACCAGCGCCAGCTTCGCCGCTTGGTCGGCCGGCACGAAGCTGTCGAGCGACACCGCCTCCGATACTTCGGGCAGCGCGCTCAGCCTGACCGCCAGCGCCTTGGCCGCGTCCGCGTTCGGCGCGAGCAGGTTGATCGTGTTGGGCGTGCGCAGCGGGTCCCGCATCAGGTCGCCGAGCGCGCGCATCGCCGGGCCGTCCTTGGCGCGCAGGTGCAGCGGGTTGAAATCGAACTGCACGAACGGCAGCAGCGCGATACTGCCCGCCATCGACGCCGCGAACGCCCACAGCACCGCCTTGCGGTGCGTCGCCAGCCAGCGATCGACCGGCGCGGCCCGGCGGAACCCGACGTCGCGCCGCGGCGTGCCGGGCTTGAGCAGCATCAGCATCGCCGGCAGCAGCGTGACGCTGGCGAGCAACGCGACGATCATGCCGAGCCCGGCGATGATGCCCAATTCGGCGATGCCGATATAATCGGTCGGCAGGAACGCGCCGAAGCCCAGGAACACCGCCCCCGCCGCCAGCGTCAGCGGCGCGCCGAGCGCCACCGCCGCGCGGTGCAGCGCCGCGCCGGTGTCCGCGCCGTCGGCCCGTTCGGCATTGAAGCGCACCGCGATCTGGATGCCGAAATCGACCCCCAGCCCGACGAACAGCGGGATGAACGCGACCGAAATGAGGTTGAGCGCGCCCACCGCCAGCAGCCCGAGCGCGGTCGTCACCACCAGCCCCGCGACGATCGTGACGACGATGCCCGCGACGATCTTCGCCGACCTGGTCGCGAACCACAGCGTCACCAGCATCGCGGCGGCCATCACCAGCCCGACGAACCCGATATTCTCCTCCAGCGTCGCGAATTCCTCGTCGGCGAGCGGCACTTCGCCGGTGGTGCGCACGATCAGGCCGTGCGCGGCGTCGAGGCCCAGCTTCGCGGCGGTCGCATCGATCGCGGCGACGGCATCCTCGCCGGGCTGGAGCGCGCCGTAATCGAGCCGGGGCTGTACCAGGATCAGGCGGCGGCGGGGCGGGGCGGCGCCCGCGCCCGGCGCGGCGAACAGGTCCTGCCACGAGAAAGACGCCGGCTTCCCCACCGCCAGCGCGTCCAGCGCATCGGCCGTCGCGCGCATCGGGCGGGCGAGGCGCGACAGCGGCACATCGCCCCGTTCCACGCCGGCCAGCATCGTGGCATAGGCATTGGCGACGCCGCGCAGCGACGGGTCGCCCGCCAGCGGGCCGAGCAAGGCCTGCGCGTCGATCAGCGCCTTGGTCGCTGCCTCCACCTCGGCGGTCGAGCCGAACAGCAAGCCCTCGCGGTCGAAGAACGCCCCCCCGTCCGGCCGCCGCACGGTGCGGAAATGCCGGGTGTCCGCCGCCAGCGCGCCGGTCAGCTTCATGGTCGCCGCCTCGGCCAGTTCGGGCGTCCTGCCGTCGACGATCACCAGCAACGCGTCGGTCAGTTGCGGGAACGCCGTCTCGACCGCCTTCTCGTTCTTGCGCCACTCGATGTCGGGCGAGATCAGCGCGGCGGTATCGGTCGTCATCGCGAAATGCGTGGCGGCGAACGCGCCCGCCGCCGCGACCAACGCCAGGCACGCGCCCAGCACCGCGAAGGGCCGCCGCACGCCGAGCGCGACGAGCCGCTGGAGCAGCGTGGCGATCACGGCCGCCGGGTGGCCGGCAAGGGCGCGTCGGGGCCGAGGAAATAGCGCAGCCTCAGGCGGATCGTGCGTTCCTGCCCGTCATAATCGAACACCGTGTCCTCCCATTTCGGCGGCCCCAGGCGAATTTTGGCGTCGTTGGAAAAGCCGACGCCTTCCCGGGGAATGCCGAACAACGCACGGTCGACCTTGCCGTTGCCGTTCTGGTCGTAAAACACCTGCGCGGCATAGCGGCCCGGCTTGACGCCGCGCAGCGTCACCGTCGTCAGCGCGACGTGCGCGGGCGCGTCGGCGGCAACCCGGCAATCCCCCAGGAATTGGTCGCGGGTGCACAGGTCGACATGCACCCGGCCGGTGCGATCGCGCACATTGTCGACCATGACGTGCAGCACGCCGGCGGGCTGCCCCGCGCCGAGCGCGAGCAAGGGGAGGGCGGCGAGCAGCATCCTGGGCAAGCGCGCCGCCGGAAGGGGATGGTTCATGGCGTGGGTCCTTAGCGTCTGTTTGGAAAGGTGCCGAGGCACATTTCGCGGTGCCGGCCCGCTCCCCCTCCCGGCCAGCCATTCAGGATACGCCGTGATTGGCGGGGAGCGGGAGCGGACTGTTGCCCCGCTCCCGAACGAAGGGAACCTCCGGCCGACTAAGTCCGCTTTGCCGACCGCCGCTGAACCGCCGCTTAAGCACGCCGTTCACCACATTTTGCCGATTGCGCCGGTCGGCACTTGCTCTAGGCTCGACTCCACGCAACGTCGCGTGGTGCCGGGGAATGTCGAGTGAGCGGGGGTAATGCGCAGGCGGCGGCCGCCGCCCCCGACCGGTTCGTCGCGGCGCATGCCGCGCTGAAAGCCGATCCGACCGTGCAGTTCACGCTTCGGCCCGCGCCCTTGCCGCCACAGCCGCCGGCCTGGGCAAAGGCGCTGGGCGATTGGCTGGAGCGCGTGCTCGCGCCGATCGGCAGGGTCTTCGCCTGGATCGACGGGCTGTTCCCGAACGCGCCTTATGCCCGCATCTTCCTGTGGAGCGTGCTGGCGGTCCTCGTCGCGATGTTGGCGTGGGCGGGGTATCAGCGCCTCCGCTACGGCGAGTGGCGCTTGCCGCGCCGCCGCGCCGCGCGCGCCACGGCGGTCGCACCCGAGGAGCAGGACTGGACGCCCGATGCCGCGCCGGCGCGCGAATGGCTGCGCGAGGCGGATGCGATGGCGGCGGAGGGACGCTATGCCGAGGCGGTGCATCACTTGCTGTTCCGCTCGATCCAGGACATCGCCCGCCGCCGCCCGCGCCTGGTGCGCCCGGCGCTGACCAGCCGCGAGCTGAGCGCGGCCGAGGCGATCCCGCCGTCCGCGCGCACGCTGTTCGCCGACATCGCGCGGCTGGTCGAGCGCAGCCTGTTCGGCGGGCGGCCGGTCGATGCCGGCGACTGGACGAGCGCGCGCGCGGCCTATGCCGATTTCGCGCTGCCCGGGGCGTGGCGCGGATGAGCGATGTCCCGGTCGATGCGCCGGCGGCGGCGCAAGGAGCCTTCTCGCTGCGCACCGTCGCGATCATCGTGGCGGCGGGCATCGCGCTGTTCGTCGGCCTGCTGGTGCTCGGGGCCTATGCGCCCGATCTGCGATCGGGCCGCAACGGCGGCGGCCATGCGCTGTCCGACGCCGCGACCGGCTTCAGCGGCATCGTCCGACTGGCCGAGGCGACGGGGCGCCATCCGCGAATCGTGCGCGACGTGCACCGGCTGGATACCGGGGATCTGGTCGTCCTGACGCCCGAATCGGCGCGTACCGACATGACCGACGTGCTTACACGGCGCGTGGGCAAGCCGACGCTGGTGATCCTGCCGAAATGGCTGACGGTCGGCGATCCGGCCCATAGCGGCTGGGTCCGCCGCGTCGACTTGCTGCCGCGTTACGAACCGTACGGCGTGCTGGCGCCGCTGCACAGACTGGTGACGACGCGCTATCCGAGCGGGGGGCGGCCGCTGGTCGGGCCGTCCTGGCTGCCGGCGGGCCTGCGCTTCGCCGCGCCGCGCGCGGTGCAGACCGTCGCCAGCCCGGAACTGCGGCCGATCCTGTCGGACGACCGGGGCCATGTCGTGCTCGGCCAGCTCGGCGCGAAGCCGTTCTACGTGCTCGCCGACCCCGATCTGCTGTCCAACCAGGGAATGCGCGATGCCGCCCAGGCGCGCGCGGCGCTGGAACTGCTCGACTGGCTCAATTCGACCGGCGCCAAGTCGATCGACTTCGACGTGACGCTCAACGGCTTCGGCCATTCGCCCAGCCCGTTGAAGCTGGCGTTCGAGCCGCCGTTCCTCGCCATGACGCTGGCGCTGGCGGCGGCGGTATTGCTCGCCGCGATCCAGGCGACCGCGCGCTTCGGCGCACCGCGCCGGCGCGAGCGGGCGATCGCGTTCGGCAAGACCGCGCTGATCGACAATGCCGCCGCGCTGGTGCGCAAGGCGCGGCGGCAGGGCGGGCTCGGCCGGCGCTATCTCGATCTGGTGCGCGAGCGCGCCGCGACGGTGTTCGGCGTGCCCTCGCGGCTGCGCGATGCCGGGCTGGACGGCTATCTCGACGGGTTGCAGGGCCGCGCGCGTTTCACCGCGCTGGCCGCGGACGCGCGGAACGCGCGCGATCCGCGCGCGATGCTGGACGCGGCGCAAGCGCTGCACGCATGGTTATGGGAGAAGAGACGTTGAGCGGGAAAATCGGGACGGTGGAAGACGTACGCGCGCTGGCGCAAGGCATTCGCGACGAGATCGGCAAGGCCGTGGTCGGGCAGGAACGATCGGTCGAGATCCTGCTCGTCGCGCTGTTCGCGGGCGGGCATGTGCTGCTGGAAGGGCCGCCGGGCACCGCCAAGACGCTGCTCGCGCGCAGCTTCGCGCGCGTCGTCGGGCTCGATTTCGGGCGCATCCAGTTCACCCCGGACCTGATGCCGGGCGACATCATCGGCGCGAACCTGTTCAATTTCCAGACCTCGACCTTCACGCTGACGCGCGGGCCGATCTTCACCGACCTGCTGCTTGCCGACGAGATCAACCGCACCCCGCCCAAAACGCAGGCGGCGCTGCTCGAGGCGATGCAGGAACGCACCGTGACGATCGACGGCGAGAGCTTGGCGCTCGGCGAGCGCTTCATGGTGGTGGCGACGCAGAACCCGATCGAGCAGCAGGGCGTCTATCCCCTGCCCGAGGCGCAGCTCGACCGCTTCCTGTTCAAGCAGACCGTCGACTATCCGACCGCCGCCGAGGAACGCCGCATCATCGCAACGCACGGCGCGCGCGGCCATGCGATGGAGCCGGCGGAATGGGGCGTCGCGCGCAGGGCCGATGCCGCGACGATCGGCGCGGCGGTCGCCGTCGTCGCGGGCGTGCGGCTGGTCGACGAGGTGATCGACTATATCGCCGCGCTGATCCGCGGCACGCGCGACGTCGCCGATCTGCAAAGCGGCGCCTCCCCGCGTGCCGGCGCGATGCTGGCCGGCGCGGCGCGCGCGCGGGCGGCGCTCGACGGGCGCGACTTCGTCATCCCCGACGACGTCAAGGCGCTCGCCCCCGCGCTGCTGCGCCACCGCCTGATCCTGTCGCCCGCCGCCGAGATCGACGGCCGCGCGATCGAGGATGTGGTGACCGGCATCATCGAGACGATCGAAGCGCCGCGGTGAGGGGGCAGGCAGGACGGATCGGCCGCTTCTTCTCCCCTCCCTGGAAGGGAGGGGCCGGGGGTGGGTCGGTGTGGGGTGGGCGTGACGCTCCTTCGCAGGCCCACCCCACACCGACCTCTCCCTGTCAGGGAGGGGAGCACCCACATGCGCGCTCGTTCCTCAAGCCCCGGCCCAACCCATGATCTACCCCACCCGCGCGGCAGTGCTGGCGGCGGCGGCGGGGGCACCCGTCGCATTGCTCGTCGCCGTGGCGCTCCCCGGGCGCTGGTTCGTCGGGCTCGCCTGGCCGGTCGCGGTGCTGCTGCTGACCGCGTTCGATGCGCTGCGCAGCCTGCGCACCGGCACGGCGACGATCGCGCTGCCCCCCGCCGCCCCGGTCGGCGCGACGATCGACGCGACCGTCACCGTCACGCTCGACGGCGCGCGTCCGCCGGGCAGCGCCGAAGTCGCTCTCGCGCCGAGTCCGCTGCTCGCGGTCGAGAATGACGGGCGGCGGTGGGTCGCGCTTACCGGCGGGCGCGGCGCGGCGTTGCTGCCGCTCGCCACGCGCCGGCGCGGCACCGCGCGGATCGACATGTTGTGGCTGCGCTGGCGCGGGCCGCTCGGCCTCGCCTGGCGGCAATGCGTGATCGCGAGCGACGCCGCGCTGCCGATCCTGCCCGACATCCGCACCGTCCACGAACAAGGGAGCCGGATCTTCCGGCGCTACGCGATCCAGGGCCTGCTCGCGCAGGTCGACCGCGGCGACGGCACCGATTTCGACGCGCTGGTCGAGTTCCGCGCCGGGATGGACCGGCGTGCGATCGACTGGAAGCAGTCCGCCCGCCAGACCAGGCTCCACGCCAAGGAATATCGCAGCGAGCGCAACAACCAGATCGTCTTCGCGGTCGATGCCGGGCGGCAGATGGCGGAGCCGGTCGCGGGCCTGCCGCGCGTCGACCGCGCCGTCTCGGCGATGCTGCTGACGGCGTGGATCGCGCTCAAGCTCGGCGACCGCGTCGCGCTGCACGCGTTCGATTCGCGCCCGCGCATCGCCAGCGGGCTGGTGTCGGGCGTGCCCGCTTTCGCCGATCTCCAGCGGCTCGCGGCGCGGATCGACTATAGCGGCGAGGAGACCAACTACACCTTCGCGCTGACGACGCTCGCCGCGCGGCTGACGCGGCGCTCGATGATCGTGCTGTTCACCGAATTCACCGATCTCACGTCCGCCGGTTTCCTTGTTCGCGCCGCCGCCCGGCTGGTGGATACGCATCTGTTGCTGGTCGTGGTGCTGCGCGACGAGGACGTCGAATCGATCGCCGACCGCGCGCCCGCGACGCCCGACGACGTCACCCGCGCCGTCACCGCCGCCGCGCTGCTGCGCGACCGGCGGCTGGTGCTTACCCGCTTGCAGCATCTCGGCGTGCACGTCATCGAAAGCGAGCACGACCGCATCGGCGAGCGGCTGGTGCAGGGCTATGTCGATCTCAAGCGGAGGAACCTGCTCTGATGGCCACCGCGTCCACCCCCGCCCAGCCCATCCTGGTCAACGCCAGCCGCTTCCGCGCCGCGCACGCCGCCGACTGGGCGCGGCTGGAACGGCTCGTCACGCGGATCGAGCAGCGCTCGATCCGCGCGCTTGACGACGAGGATCTGCTGGCGCTCCCGTTGCTGTACCGCGCGGCGCTGTCGTCGCTGTCGGTCGCGCGCGAGACGTCGCTCGACCGCTCGCTGATCGTCTATCTCGAACAGCTCTGCACCCGCGCCTATTTCCAGCTCTACGGTGTACCGACCTCGGCGCTCGGCCAGCTCGGCCGCTTCTTCGCGCGAAGCTGGCCGGCGGCGGTGCAGTCGCTGTGGCGCGAGACGCTGGTGTCGTTCCTGCTCACCGTCGCGGCGGCGGTGGCCGGCTATCTGCTGGTGCGCGGGAATGCGAGCTGGTTCTTCGGCATCGTCGGCGACGGCATGGCGCAGGGCCGCGATCCGTCCGCCTCCGCCGAAACGCTCAAGGCGACGCTGTACGGCAACGGCCAGGAGGATCTCCTCGCGACCTTCGCCGCCTTCCTGTTCACGCACAATGCGCAGATCGCGATCTTCAGCTTCGCGCTCGGGTTCGCCTTCGCCGTGCCGACCGCGCTGCTGATCGTCTATAACGGCCTCTCGCTCGGCGCGTTCATGGCGGTGTTCGCGCCCAAGGGGCTGGGCTGGCAGTTCGCCGGCTGGCTGACGATCCACGGCACGACCGAGCTGTTCGCGATCGTCATCTCCGGCGCGGCGGGGTTCCGCATCGGCACCGCGATCGCCTTTCCCGGCCGCCTGTCGCGCGGCGATGCGGCGGTGCAAGCGGGCAAGACCGGCGCGACCGCGATGGCGGGCACGGTGGTGATGCTGGCGGTCGCCGGGCTGCTCGAAGGGATCGGGCGCCAGACGATCACCGGGGACCTGACGCGCTACGCCATCGGGCTGACGATGCTCGCCGGGTGGCTGCTCTATTTCTACCTGCCGCGCGGCCGCCGTGGCGCGTAGCCGGCGTTTGTCTCGCGCCACGCCGCCGCGCACCAGGACGGTCGATGCGCTGCGGCGCGGCTTCGTCACGCCCGAGGGCGTCGATCTCCAGATCGAGCTGGGCGGGGCGGGGGTGCGCGCGGCGGCCTTCATGATCGACGCGGTCGCGATGCTGCTGATCCTGATCGTCGGGAGCATCGTCATCGGCCTGCTGGCGATCTCCAGCAAGGAAAGCGCGTTCGAGACCCTGTGGCTGATCGGTTTCTTCGGCTTGCGCAACGGCTGGTTCGTGCTGTTCGAGATGGGCGGGCGCGGGGCGACGCCGGGCAAGCGCGCGATGGGCCTGCGCGTGGTCGCGCGCGACGGCGCGCGGCTCACCGGCGGCGCGGTGATCGCGCGCAACGCGATGCGCGAGATCGAGGTGTTCCTGCCCTTGAGCTTCCTCGTCCAGCAATCCGCGGCGGGGTTGGCCGACAGCTTCCTGACGATCTTCGCGCTGGGATGGAGCGGGATTTTCCTGTTCTTCCCCTTGTTCAACCGCGACCGCTTGCGGATCGGCGACGTGCTGGCGGGCACCTGGGTGGTACGCACCGTGCGCGGCGAGCTGGGCCACGATCTGGCGCTGCCGGTGGAGCGCCGGCGGCGCGTGTTCACCGACGCGGCGCTCGGCCTGTACGGCGTGTTCGAATTGCAGACGCTGGAGCAAATACTGCGCAGCAACCGCGCGGATGCCATCGCCACCGTCGCGGCGGCGATCCGGCGCAAGGCCGGCTTGCCCGACGATCCTTACGACCGGGAGTTCCTGGAGGATTATTACGCAGCGCTATGCGCCCGCCTGGAGCGCGGGATGCTGGTCGGCAAACGGCGCGCGGACAAGTTCGCTTGACGCGCGTTCCGCCGGCCCCCTGCGCGGCTTAGGACGGATCGTCCTTCAGTTTTGGCACTCGCTTTTGTGCAAAAACTACCGTCACCCCCGGACGTGTTCCCGGGTCCACCAACCGGCACCTTTAGCGCTCAGAGCCGCTCGAACCGCCCTTGCGGCACCGTGGACCCCGGAACAAGTCCGGGGTGACGGTGTGGCAAAGGTCATGCCGAAAACTGAACGCCGATTCGGCCTAGCCCGCGCGCTCCGCCAACCTCGCGCGGCTCAGGCGGTGCGTTCCGCCAGGACGGTCAGCCCGCGCGCGGAAACCTCGGCGAACCCGCCTTCGATCGCGATCGTCTCGGGCTCGCCTTTTTCCTGGCGATACACCGACAGCGCGCCGTCGCGGATCGTCGACATGACCGGGGCATGCCCTTCGAGCACGCCGAAATCCCCCTCCGAGCCAGGGACGACGACCATGTACACCTCTTCCGAGCGGACGAGGCGTTCCGGGGTGACGAGTTCGAAATGGAGCATGTCTTCTTCTCACTCCCCTCCCGCCTGCGGGAGAGGTTGGGGGAGGGAATTCTGAAGAGGACAGTATAGCGGAACCGCCCTCCTCTAACCCCTCCCGCAAGCGGGAGGGGAATTTAGGTAGCTTATGCCTCCGCCGCCATCTTCTCGGCCTTGGCGACGACTTCGTCGATGCCGCCGACCATGTAGAAAGCGCTTTCCGGCAAATGATCGTAGTCGCCGTCGACCACCGCCTTGAACGACTTCACCGTGTCTTCGACCTGGACGAACTTGCCGCTGATGCCGGTGAAGACTTCGGCGACGTGGAACGGCTGGCTGAGGAAGCGCTGGATCTTCCGCGCGCGGCTGACGGTCGACTTATCCTCTTCCGAAAGCTCGTCCATGCCGAGGATCGCGATGATGTCCTGCAGCGACTTGTAGCGTTGCAACGTCTCCTGCACGCGGCGGGCGGTGTCGTAATGCTCCTGCCCGACGATGGCGGGCGTCAGCACGCGCGAGGTCGAGTCGAGCGGATCGACCGCCGGATAGATGCCCAGCTCCGAGATCGCGCGGTTGAGGTTGGTCGTCGCGTCGAGATGCGCGAACGAGGTCGCCGGCGCCGGATCGGTGAGATCGTCCGCGGGCACGTAGATCGCCTGCACCGAAGTGATCGAGCCCTTGTTGGTCGAGGTGATGCGCTCCTGCAAGGCACCCATGTCGGTCGACAGCGTCGGCTGATAGCCGACCGCCGACGGGATGCGGCCGAGCAGCGCCGACACTTCCGACCCGGCTTG
>CAXTJX010000003.1:0-102670 GCA_964244765.1 uncultured Sphingomonas sp.
CAAGATCGATCCGGCGGTGACGTGGAAGAAATTCCGCGCGCTGCGCGAAGGGGCGGACCGGGCGGCGGCGCGCTTGTAGAGGCGATTCGTTCGAATTATATCGTCACCCTGGACTTGGTCCGGGGTCTACCGCAGTTCGCAAAGCAACGTATGTGGGCGGGAACCGCGGTGGATGCCGGAACAAGTCCGGCATGACGGAGCAGGTTGGTTCGCTCCGACTTGAACCGTTCTCTACACCAGCGGCACCGGCATGGCGTCGACATGCCGGTCGGCATGGGCGCGCTTCAAGGCGCGGCTCAGCGCGGGCAGGCACAGCGGCGCGAGGATCGAGCAGGTGCCGACCGCCAGCAGCCCGATCCACAGGAACGAACCGAAATCGACGAACATGCCGCCGATCGGCGCACCGAAGGCGAATGCCAGCCGCTCGCACCCGGTGCCGAGCGTCGCCAGCCGGCCGGTCGGATCGATCGCGGCGGCGGTGCCAAGCATCAGCACGTAGAAAAAGATCGTGATGATCCAGTACAGGACGCAGGCCAGCGCATACATCCACAGCCCGCTGGACAGAGCCAGCATCAGACAGATCGCGCCGCCGCCGATCAGTCCGATGCCGATCGCGGTCGCTCGGTCCATGCGGTCGCTGACGAAGGCGGCCAGGCCGCTGCCGACCAAAGCCATGAACACGCTGACCGACAGGATCAGCCCGATCGTCGGGCCCGGTATGTGGAGCGCATGACCGATTCGTTCCGCAAAGGTCCACATCGCGCCGGTGCCGAGCGAATACAGCACCCAGATCGCCAACAACGCCGCCCCGCTCCCGAGGCTGCGGCCGCCGATCGCCTCGGCACCCGCCCTCGCCCCCGCCCCTGCTCCCGCCTTGGCGGGAATGGCGCTAGCGGGCGTGTAGCGGAAGCCCCATAGCAGCGGGATCGAGACGATCAGCAACACCGCGATGCCCATGAAGATGCCGCGCACCCCGAAATAGCTGTTCGCCAGCGGCAGCAGCGAGAGCAAGGCAACGAGCAGCAGCAGGCCGCCCGAGCTGGAAGCGGCATAGACCTTGTCCGCTTGCGCCGACGCCGCGGGCGCGGCGACCGTCGCGGACAGCATCAGGCAATAGCCGAAGCCGCTGACCAGGCCGAGCAGGCACAGCAGCGGGAAGTTCGCCGGCGAGAGGTACAGCGCGCCGTTGGTGACCGAGGCGATCAGCAGACCCGTCAGGCAGACGATGAACGGGCGATAGCGGTGCGACAACGGCGCGAAGAAGATCATGCCGAGCGCCAAGGCGCCAACCTGGAAAAAGCCGAAGACACCGGCGGCGGTGGCCGAAAGGCCGAAGCCGTCGATCAGCGCGCCGACCTGCAGCGGCATCGCGCTGGTGCACAGATGCGCGACCGCGTTGCCGACCGCGACGGCGAAGACGAAGGACAGGAATTGCCAGGAGAAACGGGGTCTTGTCATCGGCTTTTCCTTGTCTGGCGGCTTCATGGTCGATCGCGATCATATGGGTCGCGTCAGGTCGGCACGTCGGCAAACGCACCGACCCGCGCCGACCCTTCGCGCATGGCGACGAGCGCCGCAGGGAGCTGCTCCGTCGCGACGGACAGGGCGTAGCGGCCGCAGGCGACGAGCGCGGCATCGCCCGCCATGGCCAGTCGCGCGCCGGCCCAGCCATGCGCGACGAGCGTCGCCGCCCTCAGTCCCGCGCGGGCGGCGGCGTCGATCTCGGTATCATCGCGCGCAGTATGGCGCAGCCACGCCGTCGCGGTCTCCAACTGGTCGAGCAGGCCGCGCAACGCAGCGGCGGCAGCGGCGGGCAGCGTCGCCAGATCGGCCTCGATCGCCGCGACGAAAGCTTCGTAACCCGCATCGCGCGGCAGCCAGCGCCGGCGGACGAGATCGAGCGCCTGCATCCCGGTCGTGCCTTCGTAGATGGCGAGGATGCGCGCGTCGCGCAAATGCCGCTCGACCGGCCATTCCTTGGTGTAACCCGCGCCGCCGAACAGCAGGATCGCCTCGCCGGCGATGTCGTAGGCGGTCTCCGCGCCGCTGTTCTTGACGATCGGCAACAGCCAGCCGAGCAGCGCAGCCGCCTGCGCGCGCGTGTCCGCATCGGGTTCGAGATCGGCCAGGTCGGCGGCGACCGCGGCGGTGTAGACGATGCCGCGCAAGGTGGCGATCCGCGCGGCCATGCCGATCAGCATGAGCTGGACGTCGGCATGCGCGGCGATCGGCACGGGCGGCCGGTCGCGCGGCCCGCCCTGGCGGCGCTCGCCGGCATAATGCACCGCCGCGAGGAGGCAGGCGCTGGCGAGGCCCAGTCCCTGCGTACCCACCTGAAGCCGCATCGCGACGATCATCCGGAACAGTTGCGGCACGCCGCGCCCCTCCGCGCCGATCAGGACCGCCTCCGCCTCCTCGAAACCGAGCGCGCAGGTCGGCGAGCCGTGCAGGCCGAGCTTTTCCTCGATCCGGCGCACCGTCACGGCGTTGCGCCGGATCGTGCCGTCCGCCCCCGCGATCACGCTCGGCACCAGGAACAGGCTCAGCCCGCGCGTGCCCGTGACCGCCGGGTCGGACCGGGCGAGCACGAGATGCGCGATCCGGTCGTTCAGCGGATGGTCGCCATAGGAAATCCAGATCTTCTCGCCCGTCACGCGCCATGCGTCGCCGTCGCGCATCGCCGCCGTGCGGATGCGGCCGACATCGGATCCGGCATCGGGTTCGGAGATGCAGATCGTGGCGCCGGCCGCGCCCGCGGCGAAGGCGGGCACCCAGGCCTCGGCGATGTCCGGCGCGGCATGCGTCAGCAACAAGCGCGCCGCCGACCGCGCCGCGCCCGGTGCCATGCCGAAACTGACCGAACCGCGATCGAACAGTTCCTGGACCGGCATCGCCAGCGCGGCCGGGAGACCCTGTCCGCCACTGCGTTGCGGAATGTCGGTCGCGCCCCAGCCCGCGTCGCGATACGCCGCCCAGACCTCGGCATGGCCGGGCGCCAGCACGACACGGCCGTCGCGCAACGTGCAGCCGGCGCGATCGGCGTCGCGGTCGAACGGCGTCAGCCGGTCGGCGGAGAAGCGATCGGCCTCCGTCAGGATCGCCGTCATCATGTCGTCCTGCAACACCGCGTCGATGCCGTCCAGCGCGCGCAACCGATCGATGCCGGGGGTCAGGCCGATCTGCCGCACCAGCGTATCGACGGACGCAAGGGAGCCGACATTCATGCGGAGGCCGCCTCCCGTTGAAAAGACACTGGACAGCGTGGCCGGTGTCGGCGAAGCATTCTTGTCGGACCGCGACGAGCACGCTTGTTCCGCCGGACAGACCGCCCTTTCCTGCCGTCGACCGCGCCGTTCAATGCGCGGTGCGCCGCCGGACATCCCTGGGCGATTCGTCATACGCGCTGCGAAAGGCGCGGCTGAAATGGGCCGCGTCGTTGAAGCCCCAGCGAAAGGCGATCTGGGTGATCGACAGCCCGTCCTTGCCCGGATCGAGCAGATCCTCCCGGCACCGGGCCAGACGCCGATGCCGGATCCAGCCGCAGGTCGACCAATCGGTATCGGCGAAGGAACGATGCAGGCGGCGGATCGAAATGCCGCACCCGCCGGCGATTTCGGTAGGGCCGAGATCCGGGTCGGCCAGATGGGCGTCGATGAACGCGCGGATGCGGTGATCGGGCAGCGATTGCTGCCGGTCGCTGCGCGGCAGCCGTTCGCGTTCCACCATGTGCTTGACGATACCGGTCAGCATGCGCCGGGCATGCACCGCGTCTTCCTGTTCGAACCGATCCGCCGAGCGCGCGATCGTCATCAACGTCGACCTGGCGAGCCCGCCGATCCCGGCCCGTCCGGTCCAGCGCTGGGGGCGAGCGAAGAAATTGGCGGGACACCGGGTCATCAATTCGGCCGACGGGATATAGGCCGCCAATTGCCGCGTCGCGCCATCGAAGCGGCAGGCGAACGGCCGATACGTATCGATGATCGCGATGTCGTGCGGACCGATCTCGGTTTCGCCGCCGCCCTGCGCGATGATGGCGCGTCCGCTCAATTGCATCACGAGCATCATGTGGCCGCACCGCCCCTCGGTCAGCGCGCGCTTGTCATGGGCGATTTCACGCGCGTTGTGGATGAGATGGCCGATGTCGATCCCGCCCACGTCGCGGATCTTGATCGACGCTTCGAAACCGTCGTCCAGAAAGCCGAGCGTCGGCGCGCGACCGCACAATGCCTTGACTTGATCCTCCCAGGCATCGCGCGCCTGATTTGGACGCATGGCAAGCGTGGAGAAATCGATCATGCTCTGTTCCCACCCTCCTGTACCGATCGCGTCGGCCTTCTCGTCGCGAGACACTTTGCGGTCCGCACCGTGATCGGTGTCGGACGACGTCTCGCTGCAACAAGCGCGCTTGTCGCAAGCGGGCAAGATGCAGCCTTTCAATAAGGCCAAGTTGATCGCTCCGCAAGCATGGATTTTCCTCTTGGGAATAAAACTTTATGACTTCTGATGGACGGTCGACGCTGCGCCCGGGGGGCCGGGAAGCAAGGGAGCCAATCCGGCAAGCGCCACTTGGTCAAACGGCGGCGAAGGGGTGAGCGTGCTCGTCGACAGCAAGGTGAGTGCCGGGCCCGGCGCCACATCGGCGGATGCGGCTGCCGCCCGGACCGGCACCATGACCGGGGCGGAAAGCTTGCTGCGCACGGTTTCCGCCGGCGGTATCCGGCTGTGCTTCGCCAATCCGGGCACGTCGGAAATGCATTTCGTGGCCGCGCTCGAACGGGTTCCGGAAATCCGGCCGGTGCTGGGCCTGTTCGAGGGGGCGGTGACGGGCATGGCGGACGGCTATGCGCGCGTCACGGGCAAGCCGGCGATGACGCTGCTGCATCTCGGGCCGGGCTTCACCAACGGCATCGCGAACCTGCACAATGCCCGGCGCGCGAAAAGCCCGGTGGTCAACGTGGTGGGCGATCACGCGACCTATCACAATCGGTGGGACAGTGCGTTGAAGACCGACGTGGCCGCGCTGGCGCGTCCGGCGTCGGACTGGCTGACCGTCTCGGCAAGCGCGCAGACCGTCGCCGCCGACGGCGCGCGCGCGGTGGCCGCCGCGCTGGAACGGCCCGGCCGCGTCGCCACGCTGATCCTGCCCGCCGACACGGCATGGGGCCGGGCCGACGGCCCGTGCCGGCCGCTGCCGCTGCCGCCGCCGCCGGCACTGGACGATGCCGCCGTGACGCGCGTCGCGCGGATCCTGCGCGATCGCGGCGGCAGTAGCGTCCTGTTCGTGCGCGGCGCGGCGGGCGACGACGCCGGCCTTGCGGCGGTGGCGCGGATCTGCGCGCGTACCGGCGCGCGCGCGATGATGGACCTTTCGACCGGTACGGTGCTGCGCGGCAGCGGGCGCTTCCCGGTTCCGCGCGTGCCGTACCGCGCCGAGGACACGGTGCGCGCGCTGCACGGCGTCACCGACCTGATCCTGGTCGGCGCGCATCCGCCCGTCGCGCCGTTCGCCTATCCCGATTATCCGAGCTGGTGCGTGGGCGACGACACCGCGACCACCTATCTCGCGCACGAGCATGAAGACGAGGTGCGGGCGCTGGAGGCGGTGGCGGACGCGCTGGGAGCGGGGCCGTTCGTGGCGCCGCGGGGCGCCGCGGCGGAGGCCGCGCGGCCGACCGGCATGCTCGACGCCGCCGCGATCGGCCGCTCGGTCGCGCGGCATCTTCCCGAAGGCGCGATCGTGTCCGAGGAGGCGATCAGCAACGCCCTTCCGATCGTCGCCGCGCTGACGGCGGCGCGGCCCTATCTGCATCTCGCGCTGACCGGCGGCGCGATCGGCCAGGGCATCCCGCTCGCGACCGGCGCGGCGGTGGCGGCACCCGGCCGCAAGGTCGTCAACATCCAGGCCGACGGCAGCGCGATGTACACGCTGCAGGCGTTGTGGACGCAAGCGCGCGAACGGCTCGACGTGGTGACGATCATCCTCGCCAACCGCTCCTATGCGGTGCTGCGCGCGGAAGTCGATCGCGTCGGCGCAGCGGTCGGCGATGGACTGTCGGCCGGGTTGCTTGACATTGACGATCCGGCGCTGGATTGGGTCGCCCTCGCGCGCGGGATGGGTATCGAGGGCTGCCGGGCGACCTCCGCCGAGCAGTTCGACGACATGCTCGCCAGCGCGATGGCGGCGACGGGTCCGCGAATGATCGAGGCCGCGTTACGCACTTGATCGACTGGATCGCGGGGCCAGCGAAGGATGGGGAAGCCGGTGCAGGCGCGGGACGAAGACGGCGCGGAGGATTACCGGACCGGGTCGAGCGCGCCCGCGGTGGACAACCGCGTCCTGGAACGCGCGCTCGGCGGGCAGATCCGGCTGCTGCGGCGGCGGCTCGACCTGTCGGTCGCCGATCTCGCCGGGGCGTCCGGCATCTCGGTCGGCATGATGTCGAAGATCGAGAACGGCCAGATCTCGCCGTCGCTCAAGACGGTGCAGGCGCTGGCGGGCGCGCTGTCGGTGCCGATCTCGTCGCTGTTCGCGTCGGTCGAGGAACGGCAGGACTGTTCGTTCGTCGCCGCCGGGCAGGGGCTGAGCATCGAACGGCGCGGCACCAAGGCCGGGCACGTCTATCGCTTGCTCGGCCATCTGCTGCGCGGCGACGTCGTGGTCGAACCCTATATGATCGCGCTCGACGAGCAGGCGCAGCCGCACACAAGCTTCAGCCACGCCGGCGTCGAATTGCTCTACATGATCGAGGGCGAGGTCGACTATCGCCACGGCGGCGAAGTCTACAGCCTGCGCCCGGGCGATACGATGATGTTCGATTCCAGCGCGCAGCACGGCCCGGAGCGGCTGGTGCGGCATCCGATCCGCTATCTGTCGATCATCGTCTATCCGCGCGGCTCCGGCTAGCTTGTCGTGCCGTGCCGATCGCCCTTGTCGATGCGCGCCAAGTCCGATCGACGTGCGGCAATCGGCTTGCCCCATGACCGGATCGCTTCCTAGGGTCGCGCACCGATGGAGCGAAGGCCAGAGATGAAGCAGTTCGAGGACTATCTGAAACTCAGCCGCCGGCGGCTGCCGCATTTCCTGTTCGAATACATCAACGGCGGGACGTTCGACGAGATCACGCTGGACGACAACGTCGCGCGGCTGGCGCAGGTCAAGCTGCGCCAGCGCGTGATGCGCGACATGTCGGAGATCTCGACGCGCACCACGCTGCTCGGCCAGGACTTCGCGATGCCGGTGCTGCTGAGCCCGGTCGGCCTCGCGGGCATGACGGTGCGGCGCGGCGAGGTCCAGGCGGCGCGCGCCGCCGCGCGCAGCGGCATCCCCTATTGCATGTCGACCTATTCGCTGTGCCCGATCGCCGAGGTCGCCGCGGGCACCGACAAGCCGTTCTGGTTCCAGCTCAACATGTTCAAGGACCGCGGCTTCATCCGCGAGACGCTCGACGAGGCGAAGCGCCATTGCTCGACCCTGGTGTTCAGCGCCGACCTGTCGGTGCTCGGCACGCGCTACCGCGATTATCGCACCGGGCTGTTCGCGCCGGCCGGGCTGCGCGGCCAGGCGATGCGCTTCTGCCAGGCGGCGGTGCGGCCGGGGTGGAGCTGGGACGTGGGCTTGCGCGGCCGGCCGCACGGGCTCGGCAACATCCAGCGCTATCTCGATGCGCACAAGATCCCCGAAGATACGCATCACTGGACCTCGGCCAATATCGACCCCTCGACGACGTGGCGCGAGGTTGCGTGGATCCGCGAGCAATGGACCGGACCGCTCGTCATCAAGGGCATCCTCGATCCCGACGACGCCGAGGAAGCGGTCGCGGTCGGCGCCGACGCGATCGTCGTGTCCAACCACGGCGGACGCCAGCTCGACAGCGCGGTGGCGACGGTGGAGGCGCTGCCGCCGGTCGCGCGGCGCGTCGCCGGGCGCTGCACGGTGTTCGCCGATGGCGGGGTGCGTTCGGGGCTCGACGTGCTGAAGATGCTGACATTGGGCGCGGACGGCATTTTCCTCGGCCGCGCGTGGGTGGCGGCGCTGGCGGCCGAAGGCGAACGGGGCGTGGTCGATTTCCTCGCCACGATGCAGGCCGAACTGGTACAGGGCCTGGGCATGACCGGGCACCGCGACGTGGCGGCGGTGGAGCGGCCGTTTTAGGGTCGGTTGCGCCAAATCGAACCGTCACCCCGGACTTGTTCCGGAGCCCACGGTCCCGCAAGGACGATCGCCTATGCCTGTGCCGTACCGTGGATGCCGGAACAGGTCCGGCATGGCGAGACAGCCCTGTCCCCCGGCGGCCAGCGATCTGGCACGATGGAACAAGACCGTCCGCGGACGACGCGCTTTATGCCGGTCAGGACAGCGAAGGAGCGAGACTTGCAAACCCATGCCAGAGTAGTGGTGATCGGCGGTGGCGTGATCGGGTGCAGCGTGCTGTATCACCTGACCAGGCATGGCTGGAGCGACGTCGTCCTGCTCGAACGCAAGGAGCTGACCGCCGGCTCGACCTGGCATGCCGCCGGTGGCTTCCACACCGTCAACGGCAACGCCAACATCTCGCGGCTCCAGGCCTATACCTGCGGCATCTACAAGGAGCTGGAGGAACTGACCGGCCTGTCGACCGGCGCGCATTATGTCGGCGGGCTGCTCGTCGCGGCGACCGAGGCGCGCTGGAACTCGCTGCTCGCCGAACATACCAGGCACCGCGTGCTCGGCCTCGAATCCGAACTGGTCGGGCCGGAAGAGATCAAGCGGCGCGTGCCGATCATGGACGTGTCGGAGGTGATCGGCGCGATCTGGGACCCGATCGAGGGCTATATCGACCCGTCGAGCGCGACCAACGCCTATGCCGCCGCCGCGCGCAGCGCCGGCGCGACGATCTACAAGCATACGAAGGTCGAGGGGCTGACGCGCCTGGCCAGCGGCGAATGGGAAGTGCGCACCGACCAGGGCACGATCGTCGCCGAACATGTCGTCAACGCCGCCGGGCTATGGGCGCGCGAGGTCGGGCGGATGGCCGGCGTCGACTTGCCGCTGGTGCCGATGGAGCATCATTACCTCATCACCGAGGATCTGCCCGAATTGCAGGACTTGCCCGAGGAGCTGCCGGCGGTCGCGGATCTCGATGGCGGGCTGTACATGCGGCAGGAGCGCGGCGGGATGCTGCTCGGCGTCTATGAGGCCAAGGCGACGCCATGGGCGGTAGAGGGCACGCCGTGGGACTATGCCGAGGACGAATTGCTGGTGCCCGACCTGGAGCGGATCGGCGACGAGCTGGCGCGCGGCTTCCGGCGCTTCCCCGCGATCGAGCGCGCCGGGATCAAGCGCATCGTCAACGGCCCCTTCACCTTCTCGCCCGACGGCAACCCATTGGTCGGGCCGGTCGCCGGGCTGCCCGGTTTCTGGGTGGCGTGCGGCGTGATGGCGGGCTTCGTGCAAGGGGGGGGCGTCGGCCGCTCGCTCGCCGAATGGATCATCGACGGGCAAGCGACGATCGACGTGTTCGGCATGGACATCGCGCGCTTCGACCCCAAACTGCCCGAGCCGGTGACGATCGCGCGCGCGCGCGAATTCTACGGCCGGCGTTTCGACGTGCCCTATCCCAACGAGGTGTGGCCGGTCGGGCGCCCGCTCAAGACCTCGCCGCTCTATCCGGTGCACAAGGCAAAGGGCGCGGAATTCATCAGCAGCTACGGTTATGAAGGCCCGGCCTATTTCGCGCCCGTGGGCGAGGGGTTTCGCGAAATCCCGACTTTCGGCCGCTCGAACGCCTTTTCGATCATCGGCGACGAGGCGCGCGCGGTGCGCGAGAGCGTCGGCGTGGTCGACATCTCGTCGGGGTCCAAATATCTCGTGTCCGGTCCCGATGCCGAGGCGTTCCTGCGCAAGGTGATCGCCTCGCCGCTGCCCGCCGCCGGACGCTCGGCGTCGGCGCTGATGCTGGCGGCGACGGGAAAGATGCTCGGCGACCTGACCGTCACGCGGCTGGAGGACGGTCGCTGGCTGCTGACCGGCGCGGTCTATATGCAGGCGATCTACCTGCGCTGGTTCGAACGGCATGCCACCGGGCTGGCGGTGACGGTCGAGAACCTATCCGAGCAATTGGGGGGGCTCTACGTGATCGGGCCGAACGCGCCCGCACTGCTCGATGCGCTGACCAGCCACTACAAGATCGGCAGCACGCTGGCCGCTGGCGCCATGGTCGACGCGGCGGTCGGTTATGCGCCGTGCCATGTGATCGCGTCGGGCACCACCGGCGAGGCCGGGTTCGAGCTCTATACCCCGGCCGCCTATCTCTACGGCCTGTACGAGCAGGTGCTGGCGGCGGGCGCGGCGTTCGGCATCCGCGACGTGGGCATCCGCGCGCTCGGCAGCCTGGCGATGGAGCATGCCCCCGGCGCGACGCTGCGCGAGATCTCGCAGGATCACACCGTGGCGGAATGCGGCTACGCATATCTGCTGGATAGCGGGCGCGACGATTATATCGGCCGCGCCGGTGCGCTCGCCTCCCTGGCGGAGACGCCGCGATACCGGCTCGTGGGCTTGCGGGTCGAGACGAAGACGGCCGATCCGGTCGGTGACGAGCCGGTGTGGCTGGGGGACAGCTATGTCGGTTACACCAGCTCGGGCGCTTATGGGCATACCGTCGGCTATGCCACGGCGATGGCGTTCCTCGACGAGGCCGGTCTTGCCGAGGGCGCGGCGCTGGAGGTGACGCTGCTCGGCGAGCGCTGCCCGGCACGCGTGGTGGCGATCCCGTTCCCGAAGGATGGCGGGACGGATTAATTATTACCCACCCCGCTCCGTCATGCCGGACTTGTTCCGGCATCCACCGTCGCGCGGATCTCGACCGGTATATTCTCAAGACCGCGGTGGGCCCCGGAACAAGTCCGGGGTGACGAGCGGCAGGGTTGGTGAGCTCTGCCCGATCGCTCAATCGTCCTTGGTATGCACGTCCCAATGCTCGACGGCCTTGCCGTTCTCGAAGCGCCACATGTCGAACGTCGTCGTCGTGTAGGTCTTGGCCGGGTCCTTCGCATCCTTGACCGGGATGACATAGGCGACGATCACCCGGTCGCCCTCGGCGACGACCGAGACGAGCTGGGTCTTCATCTTCACCGGGATCGGCGTCGGCTTGAGGCCGAGCGTCTTGGTGAAATAGTCGATCACCGGCTGGAGGCCGTTCTTCACCTGCGGATTGTGCTGGATGTAGGTCGGGCCGAGCCACTTGCTCGTGAGCTCCCAATGGTTCGCCTCGAGCAGGTCCTTGACGATGTGATAGGCCGCCTGCTTGTTGCGATTGAGCTTGGGGTCCTTGCTGAAGAACAGCGCGTCGGGATTGGCGACGCCGACCACCGCTTCCTGCGCCATCACGGGCGCTGCCACGCCTAGCAGTGCGCCGAACAATGCGAGTTTCATGGCGTGTTTCATGGTCGTCATCCTTCCTTGGTGGTCATACGCTCCGCCGCGTCGGCGAAGCCGCTCGCGACGACGGCGATATCGTTGGCGGCGACGGTCGCCGCGAAGCCCTGTTCGCGGCGCTGCAGCGCCGCGTCGACCGACGTCGTGAAGATGCCGCACGCCACGCCCGCGTCGCGGCAGGCGGTGTGGACCGCCTCGATCGCCCGTTCGTGGCGCGCGTCGATCTGCGGGAAGCAGCCGATCGACAAGGCGAGGTCGCCGGTGCCGATGAAGACGAGATCGACCCCCGGCGTGGCCGCAATGGCGGCGGCGTTGTCGACCCCCGCCACCGTCTCGATCATCACCCCGATCAGCGGCCGGCCCTGCTCGCGGACATAGCGCGCGAACCCTCCCGCGAGCGGCCGGACGCCGCCGCCCGAGCGGATGCCGTCGGGCGGGAACAGCGCCGCCGCGACCGCCAGCCGAGCCTGTTCTGCGGTCTCGACCAGCGGCACCAGGATGCCAGCCGCGCCGCTGTCGAGCGCCTCGCCGATCGCCGCCGCGCTGACCGCCGCAACGCGCGCGAGCACGGGCACGGGACCCAGCACGCTAACCGCGAGGTGGGTCGACATCCGGTCCCACAGCCCGTGCTGCAAGTCGATCACCGCCGCGTCGAAGCCGGCGCGCGCGGCGATCTCGACCAGCGCTGCCGAGCCGAGCGAGAACCAGGCGAGCGACAGGCCCGGCCCGTCCAGTCGCGCGCGCAGGTCGTCCGCCGCCGTCACCTCAGTAGGCGACGCTGATGCGCTGGCGCGGGTGCGCGTGGCTGTGCAGCTCGTCGACCAGCGCGATCGCATAATCCTCGAAGGTGATGCGGCTGTTGCCGTCCGCATCGGTCAGCAACTGGTCGCCGCCGACGCGGAACTGGGTCGTGCGCTCGCCATGCTCGATCAGCGCGGCGGGCGAGATGAACGTCCAGTCGAGCGTCGGTTCCTGCTTGAGCAGCGCCAGGAACGCGATCGCCTTGGTCGCTTCCGCGCGGTATTCGGGCGGGAAATGGGGGCTGTCGATCAGCTTGACGCCCGGCGCGGTCTCAAGGCCCGCCGCGCCGCCCATCACCAGGAAGCGCGGCACGCCCGAGTCGCGCACCGCCGCGATCAGCGTTTCCGAATCGGTCGGCACGAACTGCACCGCGCTAACGACCGCGTCATGCCCGGCGATCAGCCCTTTCAGCGCCTCGCCGTCGAGTGCGTCGCCCTGTTTCGCCGTCACCCCCGGCAGCGTGGGGACGTTCTCGGGATGGCGCACGATCGCGGTGACGTGATCGCCGCGCTCGACCAGTTCTTTCAGAATGCACGAGCCGCCGCGGCCGGTGGCACCGATCAGAGCAACCTTCATGATGGAATCCTTGGTAGTGACTGATGGATACCAGATGTCCTAGGGCAAGCTGGATGACAAGGACGCACTTTCACGCCATCTGCTAACCTTCAGGATACCGCTCATGCTTGCCTCCGAACGCGGCGATACGCTCAACCCGCTATGTCCCGCGCGCCTGGTGCTAGACCGGATCGGCGACAAATGGGCGATGCTGATCGTCACCCGGCTCGCCGGAGGGCCGCAGCGTTTCAACGCGCTGCGCAGACAGATTGGCGGTATTTCGCAAAAGATGCTGTCGCAGACGCTCAAGAACCTCGAACGCGACGGGCTGATAACGCGGACGGCGATCGCGACCGTGCCGGTCACGGTCGAATATGCCGTGACGCCGCTCGGCCAGGGGCTGGCGGGGATTGTCGGCCAGCTCACTAGCTGGGCGGAGGACAATCTCACCCCGATCCTGACCGCGCGCGCGCGTTTCGCGGCGGAAGCATAGTAAGGAACCCGGCCCATGACCGTGCACGCCGATGCGATGGAGCGTTCGAGGATCGTGCCATTGCTCGCGGCGCGAAAAGCCGGGCATAGCCTGCCGCAGCCCTTCTACGTCAGCGACGAGATCTTCGCGCTGGAGATGCGGGCGATCTTTCACCGAAGCTGGACGATGATCGGCTTCGAGGCCGAGCTGGGGCGGCCCGGCGCCTATATCGCGACGACCGTCGGCGGCAGCCCGATCCTGGTGCTGCGCGACCGCAGCGACCGGATCGTCGGCTTCTTCAACAGTTGCCGGCACCGCGGATCGAAGCTGTGCCAGGACGGCGCCGGGCGGGTGCCGCGGATCGTCTGCCCGTATCACCAATGGACCTACGACATCGACGGCCGGCTGCTCGCCGCGCCGCGCATGGGCGCCGATTTCGACCGGGCCGAGCACGGCCTGATCCCGATCCGCGTGGAGGTCGTGGCGGGCTGCATCTATGCCGCGCTCAGCGACGACGTGCCCGATTTCGCGGAGTTCCGCAGCACGCTGGAACCCGCGCTGCTGCCGCATAACCTGCGCGACGGCAAGGTGGCGCATGTCGAGGTGATGGACGACGTCGCCAACTGGAAGCTGGTGATGGAGAACGGCCGCGAGTGCAATCACTGCGAGGCGTGCCATCCCGAGCTGAAGAACGTCTTCGCGCTGTCCGATTTCGCGGAAGGAGAAGGCTTTGCCGACGCCGGTGAAAGTGTTTTTCAGGCGCAGATGCGTACTGCCGGGCTCGACCAGCCGTCGGTCGAGCGCGACTGGTGGCAGATCGGGCGGATCCCGTTCGTCGATGACTGCGTGTCCTATTCGATGGACGGCACGGCCCTGGTCAAGAAGCGGCTGACCGATCGCAACCAGGGCAATGTCGGCTCGCTGCGCTGGGCGATCGAGCCGGCCAATTTCTGCCATGCCAGCGGCGATTGCGCGGTGATAGTCAATGTCGAGCCGGTGTCCACGCTCCACACGCGCGTGACGACCAAGTTCCTGGTCCACCAGGACGCGGTCGAAGGCGTCGATTACGAGGTCGACCGGCTGATCCACATCTGGGACCGGACCAACCGCCAGGACCGCGCGCTGGCCGAGAACAACCAGGCCGGCGTCAACGGCGCGGGCTATCGGCCCGGGCCGTACGCGCCCGAGTCGGAGCGCTTCGTGGCGGCATTCATCGACTGGTATCTGGAGCGGATGGCGAGCTACGCCGATGGCGCCGAGGCATGACGGTAGCGCTTTCTTGAAAAGAAAAATAAATTCTCTGTAGTTGACGCATCGCACGCCCGGTCGTATTCGGGGCATGATATCGAAACGGGGGCTTGGCAGCGGGCATGTGCGGAATCGTCGGACTGTTCCTGAAGGACCCAGCGCTGGAGCCGCGGCTCGGCGCGTTGCTCGCCGGCATGCTCGAGGTGATGACCGATCGCGGTCCGGACAGCGCCGGCTTCGCGATCTACAGCGACGCCGCGCGCGGCCAGGCGAAGCTCACGCTACGCGGCGCCGCCGGCGATGTGGCGGCCGCGCTGGGCGCGGCGCTCGGCGTCGCAATTGCCGCGACCCCGCACGACACGCACACCGTCCTGACGCTGCCCGAGACGCAGGAGGGCGCCGCGCGCGACTGGCTAGCCGCGCAGCGCCCCGATCTGGCGATCATCGGCGCGGGGCGGCGGATCGAATTGTACAAGGAGGTCGGCCTGCCCGCCGACGTCTCGCGTCGCTTCGGCCTGCCCGGCATGGCGGGCAGCCATGGCATCGGCCACACCCGCATGGCGACCGAATCGGCCGTCACCACGGCGGGCGCGCACCCCTTCTCGACCGGCGCGGACCAGTGCCTGGTGCATAACGGCTCGCTCTCCAACCATGCCAGCCTGCGCCGCACCCTGGCCAAGGAAGGTATCGCCTTCGAGACCGAGAATGACAGCGAGGTCGCCGCCGGCTACCTCACTTGGCAGATGCGGCAAGGCGCGACGCTCGCCCAGGCGCTGGAGGCCGGCCTCGACGATCTCGACGGCTTCTTCACCTTCGTCGTCGGCACCGAGAACGGCTTCGCGGTGGTGCGCGATCCGATCTCGTGCAAGCCGGCGGTGATGGCCGAGACCGATGCGTACGTCGCCTTCGCGTCCGAATATCGCGCGCTGGTCGGCCTGCCGGGGATCGAGCAGGCGCGCGTGTTCGAGCCCGAGCCGGCGCGCGTCTATGCGTGGGAGCGGCACTGATGCAGCAGATCGATCTCGCCGAGACCGGGCGCAGCGCGATCAACGCGATGCTCCAGGCGCTCCCTAAGGAAACCAACGAGACGCTGTGGCAAGTGCTCAACCCGGCGGGCCAGCACGCGCTGGCGGCGGGGCTGGACGCGCCGATCACCGTCACCATCGCGGGGCATGCCGGCTATTATTGCGCTGGCATGAACCAGCATGCGACCGTGGTGGTCGAGGGCAATGCCGGCGTCGGTGTCGCCGAGAACATGATGTCGGGCAAGGTGCACGTACAGGGCGATGCCAGCCAGTCGGCCGGCGCGACCGCGCATGGCGGGCTGCTGGTGATCGACGGCAATGCCTCGGCACGCTGCGGCATCTCGATGAAGGGCGTCGACATCGTGGTGAAGGGCTCGATCGGGCCGATGAGCGCGTTCATGGCGCAATCGGGGTCGCTGGTCGTGCTCGGCGACGCGGGCGACGCGCTCGGCGATTCGATCTACGAGGCGAAGCTGTACGTGCGCGGCGAGGTCAAGAGCCTCGGCGCGGATTGTATCGAGAAGGAATTGCGCGACGAGCACCGCGCCGACCTGCGCCGCCTGCTCGATGCGGCGGGCGTCGGCGAGGACGTCGGCGTCGACGAGTTCCGCCGCTACGGCTCGGCGCGCACGCTCTACACCTTCCACGTCGACAACGCCGCGGCGTATTGAGGGGCAACGCCATGGACTTGACCAACATCCCCCGCACGCTGCCGCGCCAGTCGGCGACGTTCGACCCCTATACGATGTCCGAGATCCGCCGCGCGGCGGCGACCGGCATCTACGACATCCGCGGCGCGGGCACCAAGCGCGCGCTGCCGCATTTCGACGATCTGCTGTTCCTCGGCGCGTCGATCTCGCGCTATCCGCTGGAGGGGTATCGCGAGAAATGCGCGACCGACGTGTGGCTCGGCACGCGCTTCGCGAAGAAACCGATCCACCTCAAGATCCCGGTGACGATCGCCGGCATGAGCTTCGGCTCGCTGTCGGCACAGGCCAAGGAAGCGCTCGGGCGCGGCGCGACGATCGCCGGCACCTCGACCACCACCGGCGACGGCGGGATGACGCCGGAGGAACGCGGGCAATCCCAAATGCTGGTCTATCAGTATCTCCCGTCGCGCTACGGCATGAACCCGGACGATCTGCGCAAGGCCGATGCGATCGAGATCGTGATCGGGCAAGGCGCCAAGCCCGGCGGCGGCGGCATGCTGCTCGGCCAGAAGATCTCCGACCGCGTCGCCGAAATGCGCACCCTGCCCAAGGGCATCGACCAGCGCTCCGCCTGCCGCCACCCCGACTGGACCGGGCCGGACGACTTGGAAATCAAGATCGAGGAACTGCGCGAGATCACCGGCCACGAAAAGCCGATCTACGTGAAAGTCGGCGCGACGCGGCCCTATTACGACATCGCGCTGGCGGTGAAGTCGGGCGCGGACGTGGTCGTGCTCGACGGCATGCAGGGCGGCACCGCGGCGACGCAGGACGTGTTCATCGAACATGTCGGCCTGCCGATCCTCGCCGCGATCCGCCCCGCGGTGCAGGCGCTCCAGGACCTGGGGATGCACCGCAAGGTCCAGCTCATCGTCTCGGGCGGCATTCGCAACGGCGCCGACGTCGCCAAGGCATTGGCGCTCGGCGCCGATGCGGTGGCGATCGGCACCGCCGCGCTGGTCGCGCTCGGCGACAACGATCCGGTCTACGAAGCGGAATATGAAGCGCTCGGCACCACGGCGGGCGCCTATGACGACTGGCAGGACGGGCGCGATCCCGCCGGCATCACCACGCAGGACCCGGCGCTCGCCGCGCGGCTCGATCCGGTAGCGGCCGGGCGCAGGCTCGCCAATTACCTGTCGGTGCTGACGCTGGAGGCGCAGACGATCGCGCGCGCCTGCGGCAAGAGCCACCTGCACAATCTCGAACCCGAGGATCTCGTCGCGCTGACGATCGAGGCGGCGGCGATGGCGCGCGTGCCGCTGGCGGGGACGAGCTGGATTCCGGGCGTGACGTTCTAGCGCGTGGTGACATCGGATCGCCTTGCCTCCCCTCGCTTTCGCGGGACCTGTGCAAAACCCGGTCGTCATCCCGGCCTCGTGCCGGGATCCACCGTGCCGCACTCTCCGAAGCCATTGATTGTGCACGACGGTGGATGCCGGAACAAGTCCGGCATGACGGTAAAGATGAAGATCGAACAGGGGGAAGACCATGGCGCTTGATCTGGTGGCGGCCGCGAAGGAGCGGTCGATCAAATATTTCCTGATCTCCTATACCGACCTGTTCGGCGCGCAGCGCGCCAAGCTGGTGCCGGCGGCGGCGATCGGGCCGATGGCGAAGAACGGCGCGGGGTTCGCCGGCTTCGCGACATGGCTCGACTTGAGTCCCGCCGATCCCGACATGTTCGCGGTGCCCGATCCCGACAGCCTGATCCAATTGCCATGGAAGCCCGAAGTGGGTTGGCTCGCCGCCGACCTGTACATGGCGGGAAAGCCGGTGGCGCATGGCCCGCGCAATCTTCTTAAGAGCCTGATGGCGAAGGCCGGCGAACAGGGCCTGGAGATGAAGACCGGCGTCGAGTGCGAATTCTTCCTCGTCACGCCCGACGGCAAGGCGATCGGCGACGCCGCCGACACGCAGGACAAGCCGTGCTACGACCAGCTCGCGCTGATGCGCCGCTACGACGTGATCACCGAGATCTGCGACGCGATGCTCGATCTCGGCTGGGAACCGTATCAGAACGACCATGAGGACGCGAACGGCCAGTTCGAGATGAACTGGACCTACGACAATGCGCTGATCACCGCCGATCGCCACGCCTTCTTCAAGTACATGGCCAAGTCGGTCGCCGAGAAGCACGGCCTGCGCGCGACCTTCATGCCCAAGCCGTTCGCCGCGCTCACCGGCAATGGCTGCCACGCGCACATCTCGCTGTGGAAGGACGGCGCGAACGTGTTCGCCGACGAGGCGGGGGAGCTGGGCCTGTCGGCGCTCGGCTATCACTTCATCGGGGGGCTGATGCATTCGGCGCCGGCGCTGGCGGCGCTGCTCAACCCCACGGTCAACAGCTACAAACGGCTGAATGCGCCGCGCACCATCTCCGGCGCGACCTGGTCGCCTAACACGATCAGCTATACCGGCAACAACCGCACGCACATGATCCGCGTGCCCGACGACCCCCGGCTGGAACTGCGCCTGGCCGATGGCGCGGTGAACCCGTATCTGCTCCAGGCCGGCGCGCTCGCGGCGGGGCTCGACGGGATGGCCAACGCGCGCGACCCGGGCAAGCGGCTCGACATCAACATGTACACGCAAGGGCACCTCGCGCCCGATGTCGGCCGCCTGCCGCTCAACCTGCTCGACGCGCTGCGCGCGCTCGACGCGTCGGACGTGCTCAAGCAAGCGATGCCCGGCTTCGTGCCGTCCTATCTCAAGCTCAAGATGCAGGAGTGGAACAGCTTCACCAGCCATCTGAGCGAGTGGGAACGCGCGGCGACGCTCGATTGCTGAGCGTTGACGGCATCGTGGCGCTAGCCGACCGCCGCTTGCAGGCAGACCAGCGCGCCGGCCTCGTCGCCGTCGCGTTCCAGCCGGCCGAACGCGATCAGCGCCTGTTCGTGCGCGACGAGCAATGCGAGCGTCGCCGCGTCGCCGGGACGCGCGGCCGCGTGCAGCGCCTCGAAGCGCGCGACATAGGAGTCGAGGCGCGGGCCGAACTGGGCGATCAGGTCTTCCCAGCCGTCGATCGCCAGCGCCCGCTCGCGCGCGCGAGCGGCGAGTGCTGCCCGCTCCGCCGGCACCGCCCCCAGCCGCGCGGCGATCGGCGCGAGCGCCGCGCCGACCCGCGCCTCGAGCCGCCGCAACAGGTCGAGCTTGACCTTGCGCGCGTCATCCACGACGAGGTGGCGGGCCAACATCGCCGAAATGATCTCTCCGCCAAGCTCGCCTTCATAAGCGGCGAGAATTTCGGCGCGATACATCTCGTCGTCCATGAAACGTTCCCCGCACTGCACACCACATAACACCACAGGAGACACACGATGTTCAAGCAAATCGGCGGCCCGCTCGTCAGCACGACCGGCGCGGTCATGCCGCTGTCCTCGGCGGTCGAGGTCAACGGCATCCTCTATCTGTCGGGCGCGCTGCCGCTGAAGGACGGCAAGGTCGCCGGCGACGATATCGAGACCCAGACCAATGCCGTGTTCGACAATATCGAGGCGTTGCTGGCCAAGGAAGGGCTGAGTCCGGGCCATATCTTCAAGGTGACGACGTGGCTGACCCGCAAGGAGGATTTCGCCGGCTATAACGGCGTCTATGCCAAGCGCCTCGCCGATCCGTTCCCGGCGCGCTCGACGGTGATCTGCGATCTCGCCATGCCCGGCGCGCTGATCGAGGTCGAGGTCACCGCCGCGCGGTGACCGAAGGCCCATCGGTTTTTCCCAAGAGAAAGAGCATTTCATGAAGACCCGCGCCGCCGTCGCGTTCAAAGCCAAGCAGCCGCTCGAGATCGTGGAACTCGACCTTGAGGGCCCGAGGGCAGGGGAGGTGCTGGTCGAGATCATGGCGACCGGCATCTGCCATACCGATGCCTATACGCTCGACGGGCTCGACAGCGAGGGTTTGTTCCCGAGCGTGCTGGGGCATGAGGGCGCCGGGATCGTGCGCGAGGTCGGCGCGGGCGTCGTCTCGGTCGCGCCCGGCGACCACGTCATCCCGCTCTACACGCCCGAATGCCGCCAGTGCAAATCGTGCCTCAGCGGCAAGACCAACCTGTGCACCGCGATCCGCGCCACGCAGGGAAAAGGCCTGATGCCCGACGGCACGACGCGCTTCAGCCACAAGGGCCAGCCGATCTTCCATTACATGGGCTGCTCGACCTTCTCGAACTTCACCGTCCTGCCGGAGATCGCGGTGGCGAAGATCCGCGCGGACGCGCCGTTCAACAGCGCCTGCTATGTCGGTTGCGGCGTGACGACCGGGGTGGGCGCGGTGGTCAATACCGCCAAGGTACAGGTCGGCGACAATGTCGTGGTGTTCGGGCTGGGCGGGATCGGGCTCAACGTCTTGCAGGGCGCGCGGCTGGCGGGCGCGGGCAGGATCATCGGCGTCGACCTCAACCCGGACCGCGAGGAATGGGGCCGCCGCTTCGGCATGACCGACTTCATCGACGCCCGCGGCAAATCGCGCGAGGAAACGATCGCGGCGATCCTCGCGCTGACCGACGGCGGGGCGGACTATACGTTCGATTGCACCGGCAATACCGAGGTGATGCGCACCGCGCTGGAGGCGTGCCACCGCGGCTGGGGCACGAGCATCGTCATCGGGGTGGCCGAAGCGGGCAAGGAGATCGCGACGCGGCCGTTCCAGCTCGTGACGGGGCGCAACTGGCGCGGCACCGCATTCGGCGGGGCGAAGGGACGCACCGACGTGCCGAAGATCGTCGACTGGTACATGAACGGCAAGATCGAGATCGACCCGATGATCACCCACGTCCTCTCGCTCGACGAGATCAACAAGGGCTTCGACCTGATGCATGCCGGGGAGAGCATCCGCAGCGTGGTGGTGTATTGATGGAGACCGTGTCGATCGGCCGCGCGCATGGCGGCGTGCAGGGCGTCTATCGTCACGCTTCCCAAGCGACCGGCACCGCCATGACCTTCTCGGTGTTCGTGCCCGATCGTCCGCAGGTCGAGACGCTGCCGGTCGTGTGGTATCTGTCCGGCCTCACCTGCACCCATGCCAACGTCACCGACAAAGGGGAGTACCGCGCAGCCTGCGCCGAGCTCGGCCTGGTCTTCGTCGCGCCGGACACGTCGCCGCGGGGCGAAGGCGTGCCCGACGATCCGGCTGGCGCTTACGATTTCGGCCTCGGCGCGGGCTTCTATGTCGACGCGACCGAACCGCCGTTCGACGAGCATTACCGGATGTGGCGCTATGTCACCGAGGAACTCCCGGCCCTGGTCGCCGCGCATTTCCCGGTCGATGCCGGACGGCAATCGATCATGGGCCATTCGATGGGCGGCCACGGTGCGCTCACTATCGGTCTTTCCTTTCCCGATCGCTACCAGGCCATCTCCGCCTTCGCGCCGATCGTCGCGCCGTCGCAGGTGCCGTGGGGTGAAAAGGCGCTTGGCGGTTATCTCGGTGCCGACCGGACGGCATGGCGCAAGCACGACGCGGTGGCCCTGATCGAAGACGGCGCGCGGGTGCCGGCCCTGCTGGTGGATCAGGGGGAGGCCGACCAGTTCCTCGCCGGGCAATTGCAACCCGAGCGCTTGACCGCAGCGTGTCGCGATGCCGGCATCGACCTGACCTTGCGGATGCAGCCCGGCTACGATCACAGCTATCTGTTCATCTCCACCTTCATGGCCGACCACCTCAAATGGCACGCCGAGCGGCTGCGGTGAGCAGGAAGATCCGGAGTCCGATCGGCGTTGGCGGCAATGCCGGCGCCGATCCGCCCGCGAAAACCCCGGTGGTCCGTGCGGACCACCGGGGTTCTTGGTAGACCCGCCCCGCCGGGCCAGCCGGACGGGAGAGCCCGCTCGGCCCCGCCACCCGTTATAGGGGGCCGGGTGCCAGGGCCGGGTCCGCTTAGCTGAGCAGCTTGAGCACGCCCTGCTGCGACTGGTTCGCCTGAGCGAGCATCGCGGTCGAAGCCTGGCTCAGGATCTGCGCCTTGGCGAGGTTGGTCGTTTCGGTCGAGAAGTCGACATCCTCGATGCCGCTGCGCGCGTCGGTCAGGTTGGTGACGCTCGAAGTCAGCGTGTTGACCACCGAGGTAAGCCGGCTTTGGCCGGCACCGAGCGAGGCGCGCGTCGTGTTGACCGCGGCCAGCGCCGTGTCGATCGCGGCCAGCGCCGCGCTCGCATGCACTGCCGTGTCGACGGCGACACCGCCGCTGACGCTGTCGGTGACGACCGCCGGCTTGTAATAGGTGTCGCCGGTGGCGAAGGTCTTGCTGGTGCCGATGTCGGACGAGGCCGAGGTGGCGCCGCCGAAGCTCGCGCCGTAAGCGACGTCTTCCGCCGTCACGATATGCGTGGTGCCGACCAGCGGATCGCCGGCGAGCAGCGCGCTGCTGAGCGCCGCCGCCGTGGTCGAGGTGGCGACCGTGCCGCTGACGGGCACGAGGTTGAGCTGGCTGATCGTCAGCTTGACCTGGTCCGCCGCACTCGAGCCGGTCTGGATGTTGACGGTGTTCGCCGCCGATGCGTTGAACAGCGACACGCCGTTATACTTGGTGGCGGCGATGCTGGTGAGCTGCTTCTGCAATTCGCCGACTTCGGTCTGCAGGTTGCTGCGATCCGAATTCTGGTACGTGCCCGATGCCGACTGGACCGCCAGTTCGCGGATGCGTTGCAGGATGTTGGTCGCTTCGCCCAGCGAACCGTCGGCCGCCTGGGCCAGCGCGATGCCGTCGTTCGCGTTGCGGATCGCCTGGTTCTGGCCGCGGATCTGCGAGGTCAGCGACGAGGCGATGGCGAGGCCGGCGGCGTCGTCCTTCGCCGAGTTGATGCGCTTGCCGGTCGACAGGCGCTCGATGCTGGTCGACAGGGCCGAGCTGGCGGCGTTCGACGCGTTGGTCGCACGCAGCGCGGCGACGTTGGTTCCGATTACGGTCATGGTGCTTTTCTCCATCGTGGTTCGGCCATCCCGCCGCCCCCTATCGGAGAGCCGAGCCGCCAAGCATGGTAACGACCGGGCACGGCGGCGATTAAACACTTTTGCGAACCACGCTTGAATCGCGTCTTGCGCATCCCGTGAATGGCGTCCCGCGCATGCCGGTTTTGTACCTGTTCCGGCGGCAGTCGCTTGTCGCGCGCTGGGAAAATGACCGGCCACGCACGGAAATCGCCAAATCGGCAACGTCCTTAACGGCCCGTTTACCATGCATCCCGCACTGCGGTGCTCGATCAGGGGGTTCAGCTCATGCGCACTATCGTTCCGTCGGCCGCCGTGCTCCGGCAGCATTACGCCCTGGTCTCGGCGTTGCGCGCGCAAGGGTTCGCGATCGGCTCGGCCGAGGACGGCAAGCTGCGCGGTGGCGACCTGTATCTCGTCGCGGAAGGGGAGACCCCGCCCGCCGCCGCCCGCACCGTCGTGCTGGGCACCGAGGGCCGCCATATCGTCCCGTCGCGGAACGGCAATCCGGCGCGCGTCGCGTTCGGCGCCGCCGATGCCGCGGTCGGGGCGGGCTTCGCGCGTGCCTTGCTCGCCGAACCGGAAATGCCGACCGCCGCCGATCCCGAAAGCCTCGCGCTGCACGCGCTGGCCGAGCGCGTCGCCGCCGCCGACATCACCGTGCTCATCAACGGCCCGACCGGCACCGGCAAGGAAGTCCTCGCGCGGTCGATCCATTTGAAGTCCGCGCGCGCCACGGGGCCGTTCGTCGCGATCAACTGCGCGGCGTTGCCCGAGACGATGCTCGAGGCGCTGCTGTTCGGTCACCAGAAGGGCGCGTTCACCGGGGCCTCGTCCGGGGGCGAAGGGTTCTTCCGCGCGGCGCATGGCGGCACGCTGCTGCTCGACGAGATCGCCGAGATGCCGCTCCAGCTCCAGTCCAAGCTGCTCCGCGCCTTGCAGGAGCGCGAGATCGTCCCGATCGGCGCGACCACACCGCAAGCGATCGACGTGCGCGTCATCGCCTGCGCCAATCGCGACTTGCAGGACGAAGTCGCCGCCGGGCGGTTCCGCGCCGATCTCTATTACCGCCTGTCGGTGTTCCCGCTGAGCACCAAGAAGCTGGCCGAGCGCACGCAGGACATCCCCGCGCTCGCCGCCACGCTGATCCTGCGCCATGCCGGCACGCGCGCGACCGTGCCGTGGCCCGACGCCTCGGCGATCGACCTGCTGTTGCGCCACGACTGGCCGGGCAATGTCCGCGAGCTGGAGAATGTCGTGCAGCGCGCGCTGCTGTTCGCCGGCGGCGACACGATTTCCGCCGAGCATATCGTGTTCGACCGGCCCACCGCGCTGGCCGCGACGGCCGCCAACGACCAGCCGGGCCAACCTTCGACGCTGGGCAACATCGTCCAGATGCACGAATTCCAGGCGATCCGCGAGACGCTCGCCGCCTGCAACGGCAGCCGCATCGAGGCCGCGCGGCGGCTCGGCATTTCCGAGCGCACGCTGCGCTACCGCCTCGCCAAGGCGCGCGAGCAGGGCGATGACATCGCGCCCCGGGCCGCCTGGGCATGAGCATCGCTCCAATCGGTGGTGGCGCGATGGGCGTCGACCGGGTGATGGCGCTGCGCGCGCAGATCCTCGAACGCAACCAGGCGCTGGCACGGGCCGGCGCGTCCGGCGGCACCGCACCCGTCACCGAGGCCAAGCCCGCCAGCTTCGCCGCCTCGCTGGAAGACGCGCTGAACAGCGTGAACCAGGGCCAGGCCGAGGCGGGCAGGCTGTCCGAATCGTACGAACGCGGCGAGACGATCGACATCGCCAAGGTGATGCTGGCGCGTCAGCAGGCCTCGGTCGGCTTCGAGGCGACGTTGCAAGTCCGCAACAAACTCCTGTCCGCCTACAAGGACATCATGAGCATGCCGGTCTGAGATGAGCAACGCCCTCACCCCCAACCCCCAGAATTCCGGCCCGCTGCCTGGCATCCCGGAGCGTTTCGCCAACCCGCTGCACCAGTTGCAGGGCCTGCTCGCGCAGCCCGCGGTCAGGCGCAGCCTGCCGATGGCGCTACTCGTCGCGTTGATCGTCGCGGCGGCGCTCGCCTGGATGACGCTGGCCACGCCGACGCAGAAGACGCTGTTCTCCGGCCTCGCCGACAGCGACAAGGCGTCGGTCATCGCCGCGCTCAGCCAGGCCAGCATCTCCTCGCGGATCGACGAGGGCACCGGCGCGCTGACCGTCGCGGAGGAAGATTATTCGCGCGCGCGTATCCTGCTCGCCGGACAGGGCCTGCCCAAGGCGGCGCCCGGCGGTTACCAGATCCTCGACAATCTCCCGATGGGCGTCAGCCGCGCGGTGGAGGGCGAGCGCTTGCGCCAGGCGCGCGAGACCGAACTCGCCCGCTCGATCCAGGAGATCGACGCCGTCGCCGAGGCGCGCGTGCATCTCGCCACGCCCGAGGCGTCGGTATTCGTGCGCGACAATGCCGCGCCCTCCGCCTCGGTCATCGTCAAGCTCCAGCCCGGCCGCTCGCTCGGCGACGCGCAGGTCGCGTCGATCGTCAACCTCGTCGCCTCCTCCGTGCCCGGCATGAAGCCCGAGGGCGTGACGATCGTCGACCAGATGGGCGGCCTGCTCACCAAGGGCGCGAACGAAAGCCAGATCGGCATCGCCAGCGACGAACGCATCGCCTTCCAGCGCCGCGTCGAGGACAAGTATCGCGCGCAGATCGTGCAGATGCTCACGCCCTTGATCGGCGCGGGCAATTTCACCACCGAAGTGCAGGCCGATGTCGACTTGAACGAGACGCAGGCGACGCGCGAAAGCTATGACAAGCAGGGCGCCTTGCGCGTCGAGCAGGGCCAGTGGACCGGCAACGGCAAGGACCAGGGCGCCGCCCCCGGCGGCATCCCCGGTGCGCTGTCCAACACGCCGCCGCCCGCCTCGACGCTCAGCGCGCCGCAGCCCGCCCCCTCGCCCACCCCGGCCGCCGGCTCGGGCGTCTCTGCCCCCGGCGCCCCCAGCCCGGTCGCCGCCGTGGCGAACGCGGTAGGCGACGCGGCCAAGGCCAGCGACCAATATTCGCGCGCCTACGATCTCGGCAAGGAAGTCTCGGTCAGCCGCACCGCGCCGGGCACGATCACGCGCCTGTCGGTCGCCGTGCTGTTGCGCGACCCCGAAACGGGCAAGCCGCGCGGCACGGTCGAGATCAACCAGATCACGCAATTGGTGCAGACCGCGGTCGGCTACAATCAAGGCCGCGGCGACCAGGTGACGGTGATCAGCCGCAAGTTCGCCGGTGCCGCCGCGCTCGACGACAAGCGGCCGTGGTACGATGCCGGCTGGGTGCCGGTGCTGGCGCGCAACGCCACCGCCATCCTGATCGCGGTGCTGGTGCTGGTGCTCGGCATCCGTCCGCTCGCCAGGGCCGTGCTCAAGAAGCGCGAGGAGACGCCGCAGCCGCGCGCGGCGCTAGGTCGCGATTACATGGCCGAGGCGCACGGCGGCGGCCAGATCCCGCCGCCGCGCGCCGACCAGCCGGTCAGCATCGACGCGCTGGAAAGCGCGCGCAACTATGACGACCGCATCGGCATGGTGCGCGGCTTCACCCGCGACAATCCGGCGCGCGCCGCGCTCGCCGTGCGCGACATGATCAAGTCATGAACGCCGCAACAGGGTCCCTTGGCCGTTCCTATACCGGCGTCGAACGCGCCGCCGTGCTGATGATGCTGGTCGGCGAGGAGGAAGCCGCCGCCATCCTGCAGAAGCTCGATCCCGAGGAAGTGCGCCAGCTCGGCAAGGCGATGTTCGCCGTCGCCGACGTCAGCGAGATGGAAGTCGAGTTCGTGCTCGACGATTTCGTCGGCAAGGCGCGCGAGCGCACCGCGATCGGCTTCGACCCGCGCCCGCGGATCGAGGCGGTGATGACGCGCGCGCTCGGCCAGGAAAAGGCCGACAGCGTGCTCGCGCGGATCGTGCCCGCCGAGGACTCCTGCCAGATCGACTTGCTCGACTGGCTCGATGCCGGCGAGATCGCCGCGATGATCGAGAAGGAACATCCGCAGATCGCCGCCGTGCTGATCGCCAATCTCGATCCGGCGGTGGGCGCGCAAGTGCTCGAATTGATGCCGCATGCGGTGCAGCCCGACATCCTCCACCGCATCGCGCGGCTTGGCCCGATCACGCCCGAGGCGGTCGAGACGCTCCAGACGATGCTCGCCAACCGCGCGACCTCGGCGCAGAAGACCCCGGCGGGCGTCACGCTCGGCGGCACGCGCGACGCCGCCAAGATCCTGTCGAGCGGCCGCAAGGCGACCGAGCTGCGCGTCATGCCGAAACTGTTCAAGATCGACCGCGACGTCGCCAAGGCGATCGAGGAGGCGATGTTCGTGTTCGACAATCTGCTCGAGCTCGACGACAAGAATCTCGGCACGCTGATCCGCAACATCGACAGCGACATCCTCACGCGCGCCTTGAAGGGCGTCGATGAAAGTATCAGGGGCCGGTTCCTCGGCTGCATGTCGAGCAGGGCCGCAGACGGCATCCGCGACGAGATGGAGGCGCGCGGCCCGATGAAGCTCAGCGAAGTGCTCGACGCGCAGAAGGTCATCATCCAGATCGCGCGCAATCTCGCCAAGGACGGCACGATCCAGATGGGCGGCGCGGGCGAAGACGATTATGTCTGATGACGCATCGGACTTTCGGGCGGGATTTTCGTCGCGCGGCCACGGCGTCGCCGAGGCGCTGATGGCCGCCTTCGCGCCGCGCGTCGCGGGGTTCGCGCCGGCAGATCTGCGCGAACGCGCCCAACGGGGCCCGGTACATTTCTCGCCGCACGGCACGGCCGAAACCGGCCCGAAGCATTTCTCCCCCGCCAATCCCGACAGCAACCCGACCGAAGGATGGGACCCGCTCGACGCGGCGAGCACGGCGCCGTTCGTCGACCCGATCGCCGCTGCGCACGCCGCCGGCCATGCCGAAGGCGTCGAAGCGGCGCTGGCAGAAATCGCGGTGACGGGCGAGCGCGACCGTGCGCTGCTCGCGTCGCTCGCCGTGGCGCTCCAGGCCGACGACCGCATCGATCGCGACGCGGTCGCGCGGCGGCTGCGCCAGACCGTCCTGTTTCTCGTCACGCGACTGGTCGGCGAGGTCGGCATCGCGCCCGACAGGCTCGCCCGCCGGATCGAAGCCGCCGCCGACCTGCTCGGCGATGCCGCCGAATCGGCGATGCTGCGCGTCCACCCGGACGACGTGGCGCTGCTGGAAGGCAAGCTCCCGCGCCAGATCTTCGCGGTCGGCGACGCCGCCGTCGCGCGCGGCGCGTTCGTGCTGGAGAGCGCCTCGACCATCGTCGAGGACGGGCCGGACCTGTGGCTCGAACAACTCGCCCACGCGATCGACCGCGTCGCGGTGCCGGGGACGTGACCGACCGGCACTCGCTTCCCTCCCTGAAACGGTGGGGCCGGGGGTGGGTCGGCCCGTTGTGGAACGATACGCCCGCCCCACCCCCACCCACCCCCACCCTTTCAGGGAGGGGAGAAGCATCATGCTGAACCGCTTCACCGGCGACTATCTCGAATCGCTCGGCCTTCCCGATTTCACGCCGCGCCCGAAGGTCTCCGGGCGGCTCGCCTCGTTCGACGGGCTGTTGATGGAAGCGGTCGGCCTCACGCTGCCCGTCGGCACCGTCTGCCAGGTCGGCGACCGTGCATCCGGAGTGGAAGCGGAGGTGATCGGCTTCCGGGGCGGCCGCACGCTGCTGATGAACCTCGGCGGCGCCGCCGCGCTCCTGCCGCAGTCCCCGGTGCGCCCGCTCGGCCCGCCCGGCGAAGCCGAGGTCGGCGCCGCCCTGCTCGGCCGCGTCGTCGACGGCGCGGGCAAGCCGATCGACGGACTCGGCCCGATCCGCGGCGCGGGGCGCTGGCCGCTCGCCGGCAAGCTCCAGTCGCCGCTCGACCGTGGCCGCGTGCTCCAGCCGCTCGACGTCGGCGTGCGCGCGATCAACGGCTTGCTGACGGTCGGCCAGGGCCAGCGCATCGGCATCATGGCCGGCTCGGGCGTCGGCAAGTCGGTGCTGCTCGGCATGATCGTGCGCGCGGCCGAGGCCGACATCATCGTCATCGGCCTGATCGGCGAGCGCAGCCGCGAAGTCGCCGATTTCCTCGAAACCAAGGTGGCGGGCGAGGCGCGGTCGCGCGCGGTCGTCGTCGCGGTTCCTGCCAACCACTCGCCGGTGCTGCGCATCCGCGGCGCCTTGCGCACCCACGCCATCGCCGAAGCGTTCCGCGCCGAGGGCAAGAAGGTGCTGCTGATCATGGATTCGCTCACCCGCGTCGCGCATGCCGGCCGCGAGATCGGCCTCGCGCTGGGCGAGCCCGCCAGCGCGCGCGGCTATCCGCCCTCGGCCATCGCGATGCTGCCCAACCTGATCGAGCGCGCCGGCACCGATATCGCCAGCGGCGGATCGATCACCGCGATCTACACCGTGCTGGCCGATGGCGACGACGGCAACGATCCGGTCGTGGACAGCGCCCGCTCGATCCTCGACGGCCATATCGTGCTGTCGCGCCAGCTCGCCGAGCGCGGCGTCTATCCGGCGATCGACATCGGCCCCTCGGTCAGCCGCGTGATGACCGACATCGTCGACAAGCCGCACGCCAAAGCCGCGCGCGTGCTGCGCCGCCACCTCGCCACTTATGAAGAGAATCGCGATCTCGTGCTGATGGGCGCGTATCGCAGCGGCGCCGACGCCGCGATCGACGCCGCCATCGCCTGCCACCCGGCGGTGATGGAATATATCAGGCAGGACCCCGACGACATGGTGTCGTTGCCCGATGCCGTCGCCGAACTGACCGGCGTGTTCGGGGATGGGTAAGCCCTCCAAGCTCGACCGTATTCTCAAGGTCCGCACCTTGCAGCTCGGCCTGGTCCAGGCCGAGGAGGCGCGCGCGCGCGACAAGGCGGCGGGGGAGGTGGCGCTCAACAACCGCATCGCGCAGCTCGCCGCGAGCGTCGCGCCGGCGTCCGAACCGACCGCCGGTTTCTCGCTGGTCGCCGCCGCGCATTTCCGCGAACGCCTGCAGCAATCGGCCGAGGCCGCCGAAGGCCGCCTGCGCGCCGCCCGGGCCCAGGCCGAACGCGCCGCCGACGCCACGCGCGAGGCACGCCGCGACCAGAGCGCGATCGAGAAGCTGATCGCCCGCGCCGACGCCGACGCCGTCCTCAAGGCGATCCGCGCGCTGGAGGCGGCACCGCCCACCCGCAAGATCCGGCACGATCCTTGCTGAACCCCGTGCGGGTGCCAAGCCGGCGCCCGCCGGAGCCTGCATGATCGATCTGCTTTCCTCGTTGCCGCCGCTGTCCGGCACCCCGCTCGCATGCGTCGCGATCGGCACCGGGACGAGCGCGCTACCGGGCGGTGGCGACACGCTGACGGGTGCGGCGCCCAGTGCGCCCATCGGCAGCTTCGAACAAACCCTCGGACAATTCCTCGACGTGCGCGACGCGTCGCTCGACCGGTCCCTTCCCACGCCCACCCCGCGAAACGGGCAAGAAACTGCCGCCGACGGCAAGGACTTGCCCGCCGCCCATGACGGTGACGATGCGCGGCCCGAATCGAATGAGGCTACGGCGTGGCTGCCGGCCTTCCCTACGCCATTGCCTGCGACGGTAGCGCCGCCCCTGTCGTCGCCACCGGCCCCGGCCGATGACGTCCGAGCGACCGCGCCAGTCGCCCCGGCGGCGCCGGAGCCGCTGCCGATTGCGCCGGATACCCCGTCCCGCGGCACCGCACCGACGCCCCCCGCCGACGCCCGACATATCGCGAGAGTGCCGCCCGGCGCGGACACCGCGCCGCCGACCGCTACCGCTCCTGCCCCATCGCAAAGCGCGCCATCCCGACCGTCACCGCCGACGCTCGAGGCGCTGGCGGGCGCGGCGATCGTCAAGGGCACGGCACCAGCGCAAGCCGATCGCGCGGCACAGCCAGGCCCCACCGCCGACCCGCGCCCGGAATCCGCGATCGCCGTCAGCACGACGCCGCAACCGGCCGGCCAGTTGTTCGCCGCCGCGATCGCCACGGCCGGTTCCTGGCCCGACCGCGTCGCCCGCACGCCGGCACATGATCTCGCCGACGGCATCGTCCCGGTCGGCGCGGTGCCGGTCGCGCTGCACGACCGCGCCATCGTCCATGCCACCGGCGACGCACAGGGCACCGCGCTCGACCTCACCAGGGACAGCGGCTTGCAGCGCATGATCGATCGGATCGAGACGCTGCGCGACGCTGTTGGCGACGCTACCGGCGACGGGGCCGGCGATGGCACCGGCGCAAGCGACACCCGCATCCGCCTCGTCCCCGATGCGCTGGGCAGCGTCGACATCGCGGTGCGGCGGGAGGGGGACCGCGTGCATGTCCGCTTCACCGCCGAACAGGAGGCGACGCGCGCGCTGATCGCCGAGGCGCAGCCGCGCCTGACCGAGCTCGCCGCCGCGCGCGGCGTGCGCATCGGCGAGACCAGCGTCGGCACCGGCGGCGGCCAGACCGCCGGCGGCGACAACGCCGCTCCGCAGCCGCGTCCGGCACCCCGGCTTGCCCGCGCGCCGCGCACCGCCGCGACCGACACCGCATCCACCACCGATCAACGCCTCGCCTGAATCGAAGGAGCCAGACCATGAGCGACAAAGACATCGCATCGGAAGACGCCGCGCCGAAAAAGAAGAAGGGCGGCATGAAGAAGATCCTGCTGATCGTCATCGGCCTGCTGGTCGTCGTCGGCGGGGGTGTCGGCGGCGCGCTCTATGCGATGAACGCCGGGCTGATCGGCGGCGGCCACGGCAAGGCGGCGACGTCCGAAGGCCCCCGGCTCGTCCCCAAGAGCGAGCAGAAGCGCGTCGGGGCGAGCGACAGCGCGGAGAAGGCGTCGGGCAACAAGGCCCCGACCGGCACCGGCGGCGACCGCTATGCCTCCAATTACTATGCCATGGACAAGGAATTCACGTCCAACCTGAAGGACAGCATCCACTTCATCCAGGTCGGCATCGCCGTGTCGACGCCGTATGACGACACCGTCATCGAGAACATCAAGACCAACGAGATCGCGGTGCGATCGGCCGTGCTGATGGCGCTCGGCGACACCACCGAGGAGCAGGTCTTCACCAGCGACGGCAAGCAGCAGCTCCAGCGCCGGGTGACCAAGGCGATCAACGACACGCTCAAGGAAAAGGAGGGATTCGGCGGCATCGGTAACACTTACTTTACCAGTTTCGTCGTTCAGTGAGACATGGTTAACGAAACCCCTGACGCGATTGATGGCGGCGCTGCCGACCGGCGGGGAACCCCCCGGCGGGTGGCGGAACATGCCACGCTGGGGGCGGCCAACCTCAACCCGTTCGGTGATCTCCACACGGTGCAGCACCTCTCCGCGCGGCTGGCGCGCGGCGTGCGTGCCGTGTTCGAGCCGCTGCTGCGCAAGGAAGTGCGGAGCTGGGCCGAGCCGCTGGTGGTCCAGCGCCTCGCCGATTACCGCGCGGAACGCCCCGACGGGCTGACCGCGTGGTTGCCGCTGACGATGAGCGCATCGAGTGCAGGCGGCGGCGGATTGCCCCCGGGCCAGGCGCTGGCGGTGCTCGACGGGCGCTTCGTGCTGGAATTGCTCGACCTGTTCTTCGGCGGCACCGGCCATGTCGCGCACGACCTGCCGGGCGAATTCACGCCCGCCGCCGAGGCGATGGTCCACCGGCTCGGCACGATGCTGGCGGAACCGATGCGCGCGGCGTGGGAGCCGCTCGCGCGGCTCGCGTTCGCGCCCGGCCATGTCGAGATCAACCCGTCGCTGATCGCCGATCTCGACACCGACGACGCCGTCGTCGTCACCCGCTTCGGCATCGCCGCGGGCACCGCCAAGCCGGTGTTCCTCGACTTGCTCTATCCCGTCGCCGCGCTGAAACCGCATGGCCCCTCGCTCACCGGCAAGGTCCACGGCAAGACCGCCGAGCCCGATCCGGCGTGGCGCACCGGCCTGACCCGCGCCGTGATGGACGTGCGCTTCGGGGTGCGCTCGGTGCTGGCCGAGCCGATGGTGCCGCTCAGCCTGCTGATGGAGCTGAAGCTCGGCGACGTCATCCCGATCACCGTCGGGCAGGACGTGCCGGTGATGGTCGGCGGCGACCGGCTCGGCGCGGGCACCGTCGGCACGTCGAACGGCAAGGCCGCGATCAAGCTCAACACTCTTTCCTGCGACGTCAGCAGCGACCCTGGGGGTTTTCGATGAACGACATGAGCTCCGGCATGAATGGGGGCTTTCCCGTGGAGGCGAGCCTCGCCGCCAATTTCCGCCTGTTGCAGGATGTCGACGTCAAGCTGACGGTCGAGATCGGCTCGACCTCGCTGACGCTGCGCGAATTGCTCGCGCTCGGGGAGACCAGCGTGATCGAGCTCGACCGCCAGGCCAACGAACTGCTCGACGTGCTGGTCAACGGCACGCTGATCGGCCGCGGCGAGGTGGTGATGGTCGGCGACCGTTTCGGCGTGCGCATGACCGAGCTGGTATCGCCTGAGAAGCGGGCCTGATCCGCGATGATGTGGGCCTATGTCCTGAAACTCGTCGTCCTGCTGCCGCTGGTCTGCGGCCTGATGGTCGGCTGCCTGTTGCTGTGGCGCAAGTTCGAGGCGCGCATGCCGGGCCAGCCCGCCGACCGCCTGCTCAAGGTGACCGAGACGATGATGATCTCGCCGACCGTCCGCCTGGCGGTGGTCGATTTCGAGGGGCGCAAGCTGCTCGTCTCGGTCAGCCGCAGCGGCGTCGCGCTGATCGATCGCGGCGGGCGTGACCGGGGGGACGCGACATGAGCGTGAAGATCACCCGCAAGGGCTCCGGCCCCGCGCTCATACGCCAACCCGCCAAGCGCCAGTCACCATGGGCCAGGCTCGCGCTGATCCTGCTCGGCATCGTCGTCGCACTGATCGTCGCGCACCCGGCCTTCGCGCAAGGCGTTCCCACGCCAGCCGCGACCCCCGGCATCGGCGATGCGGCGGACAAGGCGCTGAAGGAACTCGGCGGCGGCGCCAATGGCACCGGGGCGCCGATGGCGCTCAGCTTGCAGATCCTCATCATCATGGGGCTGCTGACGATCCTGCCCGGCATCCTGCTGATGATGACCAGCTTCACGCGGATCATCATCGTGCTGTCGATCCTGCGCCAGGCGCTCGGCCTGCAACAGACCCCGCCCAACCAGGTGCTGATCGGCCTGTCGCTGTTCCTGTCCTTCTTCGTGATGGCGCCCGTCATCAACCAGATCAACACCGCCGCGATCCAGCCCTATGCCGAGAGCAGGATCGGCGCGACCGACATGATCAAGGCCGGCGCGGTGCCGCTGCACGCCTTCATGGCGAAACAGACCCGCAAGAAGGACATCACGATGTTCGCCGGGCTGGCCAGGAGCGGGCCGTACCGACAGGCGGACGACATCCCCTTCTCGGTCCTGCTCCCCGCCTTCGTCACCAGCGAGCTCAAGACCGCGTTCCAGATCGGCTTCCTGGTGTTCCTGCCGTTCATCGTCATCGACCTGGTGGTCGCGACGGTGCTGATGTCGCTGGGCATGATGATGCTGTCCCCGACGATCATCTCGCTGCCGTTCAAGCTGCTGCTGTTCGTGCTGGTCGACGGCTGGGCGCTGACGATGGGCAGCCTCGCCAACAGTTTCGTAAGGTAGCAGCGGGTATGACGCACTCCTCATCCGTTCGTGTCGAGCGCAGTCGAGACACCTTGCCTGGACCACGTCCCTCGACTTCGCTCGGGACGAACGGAGGATGGTGGTTCTAATGGACGCGGACTATTTCCTGACCGTCGCCAACCAGACGATGTGGGTGCTCGCGCTCGCCTCGGCGCCGATCCTGATCCCGGCGCTGTTCGCCGGGCTCATCACCGGCATGATCCAGGCGGCGACCTCGATCAACGAGCAGACCCTGTCGTTCGTCCCCAAGCTGATCGTCGTCGGCGTCTCGCTGCTGATCTTCGGCGGGCTCATCATCGGGCTGCTCGGCGACTTCACGATCGGCATCTTCGAGCGGATCCCGGATCTGGTGCGGTGAGCAAGATCCCCTCTCCCGGCGGGAGAGGGAGGGGCCCGCTCGGCGCAGCCGAGTGGGAGGGTGAGGGCGACTGCGGTTTGTTCGTCACCCTTACCCTTCCGTCGCTTTGCTCCTCCCCTCTCCCGATGGGAGAGGGATTATGAGCGGTCCGCTAGGCTTCGGCCTGTCGGTCGAGCCGAAACTCTGGGCGCTGATCTTCGTGATGGTGCGCATCGGCGCGGCGTTCGTCGCGGCACCCGTGTTCAGCGCGGTGTCGATCCCCGTCACGGTGCGCGTCGCCCTTTCGGGCGCGATCGGCGTGCTGGTGCTCGCGGTCCATCCGGTCGCGCCGCCGCCTCACGTCTTCGCCTTCGCCACCTTCCTTGCCGTCGCGTCCGAGGCGCTGGTCGGCTTCGCGCTCGGTTTCATCCTCCAGATCGCGTTCGCCGCACCGATGATCGCGAGCGAAGTGATCGGCACCTCGATGGGGATCGGCTTCGCCTCGGCGATCGACCCGCAGAACGGCCGCTCGACCCCCGCGCTCGGCCAATTCTTCTCGATGATGCTGACGCTGCTGTTCCTCAGCGTGAACGGTCACCTCGTCCTCGTCGAGATGATCGTGAAAAGCTATGACGCGCTCCCCCCCGGCGGCGCGTGGCTGGCGCCGCGGCAGCTCGAGAACATCGCCCTGTTCGGCGGCTACACCTTCCTCGCGGGGCTCCTGCTGGCGTTGCCGGTCGGCTTCCTGCTGCTGGTGCTCAACCTCATCGTCGGGATGATCTCGCGCTCGGCCCCGTCGTTCAACCTGTTCGCGGTCGGCTTGCCGGCCAGCCTCGCGGTCGGCGTGGTGGCGCTCGCGATCGGCTTTCCCGCGATGGGTGATTACCTGCTCGTCATCATCGACGAGGGCCTCGCCGCCACGCAGACGCTGGTGCTGCGCTGATGGCGGAAGATTTCGGCGAACGGACCGAGGCACCGACCGCCAAGCGCAAGCGCGACGCGGTCGAGCAAGGCGACGTCCTCAAGTCGCGCGAAGTCGCGACCGCGCTGGTGGTGCTGGCCGGATGCGGCTGGCTCGCGCTGATGGGGCCGTCGCTGGTCGCCGCGTGCAAGGACGTGATGATCGCCAGCTTCGCCTTCGACCGCCGCGACATCGAGGATTTCGCGCCGCTCCGCCCGCTCGCGCAGCATGGCTGGCGGCTGGCCCCCGCTCTGGGCTCGCTGTTCGCCGTCACCGTCGCCGCCGCGATCCTCGGCCAGGCCGGGCTCGGCCATCTCGGCTTCAACGGCGGCTTGCTCGCGCCCAAGGCTTCGCGGATCAACCCGGCCTCGGGGCTGAAGCGCATCCTCGGCCTGCAGGGCTGGATCGAGCTGGGCAAGGCGTTGCTCAAGGTCGCGTTGCTCGGTAGCATCGGCTGGTACATGCTGGGGCGGGTCGCCCGCACCACGATCGGCCTGGCCTCGACCGATATCGGCACCGCGGTCGGGGCGCTCGGCGGCACTTTCATGGGCGTGCTGTTCGCGATGGCGGCGGGCCTGGTCGTCATCGCCGGCGTCGACTTGCCGATCCAGATCGTCCGGCGCATCGCCAAGCTGCGCATGTCGAAACAGGCGATCAAGGACGAGAACAAGGAAAGCGAAGGCTCGCCCGAGGCCAAAAGCGCGATGCGCCAGCGCCAGCGCGACATGGCCAAGCGCAGCATGCGCGAGCGCGTCGGCGAGGCGCATGTCATCCTCACCAACCCGACGCATTTCGCCGTCGCGCTACGCTACGACCGGACGTCGGACCAGGTCCCCGTCGTCGTCGCCAGGGGGCGCGGCGTGGTCGCGCTCGCCATCCGCGAGCTGGGCGCGGAGGCCAGCGTGCCGGTGCTCGAATATCCCTCGCTCGCCCGCGCGGTCTATTACACCAGCCGCGAGGGGCAGGAGGTGCGCGACGACCTTTACGTCGCGCTGGCGACGATCCTCGCCTTCGTGTTCGGCCTCAACACGCAAGCGGGCGGCACGCCGCAATCCGCATCGGCGCCGCTGCCGCCACCGGTGCTGGTGCCGCCGAGCGCGCGCTTCGACGAAAACGGCGTGAAGGAAGCCTAAACATGTGCCCGTTTCCGCCGTTTAACAGCATGCGTTTTGTACCGGGACACATGCCATGGTGACGACCACCGCGACCACCAGCACCAGCACCGTATCGGGCTCCTCGATCCTGACCTCGCTCGGCGCGGGCTCGGGCGTCGACACCGCGTCGCTGGTCGCGTCGCTGGTGCAGGCGCAGTTCGCCGCCAGGAATGCCGCGCTGACCAGGCAGGACACCGCCGTCACCGCGCAGATCTCCTCGGTCGCCAAGATCCAGAGCGGGATCACCAGCTTCAACGCGGCGCTGAAGTCGCTGGTCAAGGGCGGCAGCCTGACGACGCAGCCGACCTCGTCCGACAGCAGCGTGCTGACCGCGCGCGCGCTGCCCGGCGCCAAGCTGTCCGGCCTCGCCGCCTCGGTCGAGGTCGACCGGCTCGCCACCGCCCAGGTCGCGACCAGCGCCACCTCCTTTTCCGGCCGCGCCGCAACGGTCGGCACCGGCAACCTCACGCTCACCTTCGGCACCGCCACGGTGTCGAACGGCGCGATGACCGGCTTCACCGCAGGCGCGGGCACGCCCGTCACCATCGCGATCGACAGCAGCCACCAGACGCTCGACGGCATCGCCGCGGCGATCAACGCCGCCACCGCCGGCATCGCCGCCAGCATCGTCACCGATGCCGACGGCACCGCCCGGCTGACGCTGAAGGGCGCGACCGGCAGCGCCCAGGCATTTACACTGAGCGGCGACAGCAGCGCCCTCGCCGCGCTCGATATCGGCGTCGGCCAAAGCGCGACCACCATCGGCAGCGCCGCGCTCAACGCGCAAATGAAGCTCGACGGCGTCGCGGTCGAACGCGCGACCAACACCGTCAAGGATCTGGTCGACGGCGTCCAGCTCAACCTGACCGGCGCAGCGGTGGGCAGGCCGGTGACGCTCGGCAGCACGACGCCGAGCGATGTGCTGATCCAGGGGGTCAACGACTTCGTCACCACCTACAATTCCTTCCTCGCCGACCTGACGACCGAGACCGACAAGGCGACGGGTCCGCTGAAAGGCGATTACAACGCGGCCGGGCTGCTGCGCGCCTTGCGCGGCCTGACACTGACGACGCTGAGCACCGGGGCGGCCGACGGCGCACCGACCAACCTCGCCTCGATCGGCGTCTCGACCAGCAAGGACGGCACGCTGAGCGTCGATTCGTCGGCGCTGAGCGCGGCGCTGGTCCGCAATCCCGACGCGGTCGAGGCGCTGTTCGCCGACGGCACCGGCGCCACCGGCGGCGGCCTGTCCGCCGCGCTCGACGCGATCGCGACCAAGGCGGTCGATCAGTCGGTCGTCGTCAACGGCCAAGTCGAACATATCGGCTTTGTCGGCTCGACGGCGCTCTACACCGCGGCCAAGGCCAAGGTCACCGACGACGAAGCGAAGGTCGCGACCGACACCACCGCCTATCAGCAGCGGCTGACCCGGCAATATGCCGCCTCCGACGCGAAGATCGCCGCGTACAAGGCGTCGCAGACCGCGCTGCAGAACCAGATCGACCAGTGGAACAGGAGCGGCTCTTGACCGCCGCTTACGCCACGTCGCTCGGCCGCGATCCCGAGGCGACCTATCGCCAGATCGAACTCGCCGGGCAGACCGCCGGGGCGGCCGACGGGCCGGGGCTCGTCCAGTTGCTCTATGACGAGGCGATCCGCGCGCTGCGCGGCGCGGCGTGGGCGGCGGAGAACGGCAACCCCGCGATGAAGAGCGACAAGGTGACGCGCGCCACCGCGATCCTGTTCGCGCTGGAGGCCGGGCTCGATTTCGACGCGGGCGGCACCGTCGCCCCGGCGCTCGCCAAGCTGTATGCGGGCGCGCGCCACACCGTCGTACAGGCGGCGATCGGCAGCGATCCGCACCCGTTCCGCGATGTCGCCGACACCCTCGACGAGATCGGCCAGGCCTGGCGCACCGCCCGTGCGGCCTGACGATCTTTCCGCCGCGTTAACTAGATCCTGACGCCCCGCGCCTACATTCTTTCCCCAGCCCCTTGTTTTCCCATACCCTTGCGAGAGACCGCACCGATGCCCGAACTGCCCGCCCTCGATCTGCTCCCGTCCGACCAGCTTTCGCGCGGACGCGTGATGGGGACGATCCTGGCAGTGGATGACAGCCGCACCAATCTCGGCGTGATCGGCCGGCGGCTGGCGCAGCTCGGCTATCTCACCGCGCTGAGCGACAATGGTGCGGAAGCGCTCGACCTGATCGCCGCGCGCGGCTTCGATCTCGTCCTGCTCGACATGGTGATGCCGCGCCTGTCCGGCATCCATGTCCTGCGCGAGATCCGCGGCAGCCGCGACACGCTCGATCTTCCCGTCATCATGCTGACCGGGCGCAGCGATCCGGCCGCCGCGGTCGAGGCGCTGGCGGCGGGCGCCGACGACCATGTCGCCAAGCCGTTCGATTTCGACGTGCTCGCCGCGCGCATCGCCCGCGTGCTGGCGCGCTCGCGCCGCATCGCCGAGCTGAAGCGCTCCAACGCCGCGCTCGACGCGCGGATCGCCGCGCGCGCGATCGAACTGGGCGAGACCAGGACCGAACTCGCCGCGACCCGCGCCGACCGCCAGCGCCTCGTCGCCTCGCTCCAGTCGCTCAACGACCAGATGGAACGGCTGAAAGCCTGATCGTCCTTATCCGAACCAGCGCCGCACGCTGAAATAGCCGACGATCGCCACCGCGATCGCGATGCAGACTCCGCCGATCGCGTCGAACGCCCACGGCTCCTCGGCATAAGGGAGCCCCTTGACGTTCATGCCGTACAGCCCGGTGAGAAAGGTCAGCGGCAGGAAGATCAACGCGACGATCGAGATCAGCAACGCGCGCGAATCGATCTGTTCGGCGCGCAGGTCGGTCAGCGCCTCGTGCATCAGCGCGGATCGCTCGCGAATCGCTTCCAGCTCCTCGGCCATGCGCGCCGCGCGGTCGGCGGCGGCATTGAGATGCACCCGGTCGTCGTCGTGCAGCCAGTCGCACGGCAGCGCGGCGAGCTTTTCCAGCGCGGCGCGCTGCGGCTGGAGGAAGCGGCGGTAACCGATCGCGGCGACCCGCACCCTGGTGACGCCGCGCCGCAGTTCGAACACCCTGTCGGCGGTGAGTCCTTCCTCGCAATCGTCGAGCAGATCGCCGAGCTCGGCGACTTCCGGGTCGAGTTGCTCGGTGATCGCGCTGGCGAATTCGGCGATCAGGTCGCCGGGATCCTTGATCTGCCCGCGCTCGATCGCGGTCACGACATCGTTCATCGCCGTCAGCGCCCGCCTGGTCACCGACACGACTCGCCCGGCCTCCGCCCAGATGCGGATCGAGGCCAGCGGATCGGACGTCGTCATCGCCTCGTCGGAGCGGCCGCGCAGATTGAGGAACGCGCCCTTGTCGAGCGCGTCGCAGCGCGGGCGCGATTCGGTGGTGATCAGCGCGTCGACGATATAGCCCGGCAATTGCGCCGTGCCGCTCAGCCACGCCTGCGCTTCCTCGTTGGTGGTGGTCAGATGCACCCACACCAGATCCCCGGTCGCGCCGCACGCTGTCGCGATCTCGATCCGCTCGGCTTTCCCGTCCGCCACGCGATAGGCAAAGCCGCTCATGCCCCCTCCACCCAGATCGTCAGGCCCGGCTCGCGCGCAAGCGGCGGATCGTCCGAGACGATGCGTAGCGCATCGGCGCGGGCGCGGTCGAGGATCGCGGGCGGCGCGTCGGCACGGTGATAGACGCGGTCGGCCAGCGCGAGCGCGCGGGCGTCGCGCAGCGTCAGATCGTCGGGATCGGCCGATCGCAGCGTCAGCACGACCAGCCGGGCGGGCGGCGTGCCGGGCGTGGCGAGCCACGACCCGACCGCGTCCGGCACCGCCACGAGCGGATCGAGCGCGCCGCCCTCGGCAAAGGCGGCACCGAGCGCCCGCCGCCGATCGTCGAGCCCCGGCAAGGCCAGCCGGATCGCCGCGCGCAGCGCGTGCAGCCGTTCGGCGAGCGGGCCGAGACTGGCCGGCAGCAACGCCTCCAGCCGCTGCCGCAACGCCGCCGCCAGCCCCGCCGATGCCCCGCCGGTGCCGATCGCGACGATCACCGGGCTGCGGTCGACGATCGCGGGCAGCGTGAAATCGCAACTGTCGGGCCGGTCGACCGCGTTGACCAGCACGCCGCGTGCCTTGAGCCGGGCGATCGCCGCCAGTGCGGCCGCATCGTCGTCGAGCGCGACGATGGCGAGCGCCGCCGACGCGTCCTCGCCGACGATCGTCGCGCCGGCGCGCTCCAGCAGCCGCCGCTTCGCCGCCGCCGCCTCGCCGCCGCCTCTGCCCCCCCCTTCGCCATCGCCGAGCAGGATCACCGGCCGCCCAGCCAACCGCACGTAGAGCGGCAGGCTATGCAGCGTCACGCCGACGGGTTCCTCGGCAGCCATTCCGGCAGCCGCTCGGCGGCGAGGATCGTCTCGGGCTGGATGCGGTCGGCGACCACGGCGAAGCGGTCGCCATCGACCAGCACCTCGGGCACCAGCGCGCGGCTGTTATAGGTCGAGGCCATCGTCGCGCCATACGCGCCGGCGGTGCGGAACACCGCGAGATCGCCGCGCTGCACCGCATCGATGTCGCGACCCATGGCGAAGGTGTCGCCGCTTTCGCACACCGGCCCGGCGATGTTGGCGGTCATGCGCGCGCCGGTCGGGCGGACCGCGGCGAAATCGTGCCACGCGTCGTACAGCGCGGGCCGCGCCAGATCGTTCATCGCGGCATCGACGATGACATAGGGGTCGGTCACGCCGGGCTTGACCCAGATCACCCTGGTCAGCAGCACGCCGGCATTGCCTGCGATCACGCGCCCCGGCTCGAACATCAGCGTCACGCCCCAGTCGCGCGTCACCCGCGCGACCATCGCGCCAAGCTCCGCCGGGCTGGGGAAGACGTCGCCGGCGCGGTACGGCACGCCCAGCCCGCCACCGAGATCGACGCGCTCGACCGGCAAGCCCATCGCGCGGATTTCGGCCACGAGATCGCCGACCCGCCGGTACGCCGCCTCCAGCGGGGCGAGGTCGCCCAACTGGCTGCCGATATGGATCGCCACGCCGCGCATCGCGATGCCTTGCAACGCCGCCAGCCGCGCGAAGATCGCCGGGGCTTGGTCCACCGCCACGCCGAACTTGTTCTCGCGCTTGCCGGTCGAGATCTTGGCATGCGTGCCGGCATCGACATCGGGGTTCACGCGCAACACCGCATCGGCCGTCATGCCCCGGGCGGCGGCGAGCCCCGCGAGCACGACGCCTTCCTCCTCCAGTTCCAGGTTGAACTGGCCGAGCCCGACGTCCAGCGCCGCCGCCAGCTCGCCCTCCGTCTTGCCGACGCCCGAAAATACCACGTCCGTCGCCGGAATCCCCGCCGCCAGCGCACGCGCCAGCTCGCCGCCCGACACCACGTCGGCGCCGTAGCCGGCATTGGCCAGCACGCGCAGCACCGCGAGGTTGGGGTTGGCCTTGATCGCATAGGCCAGATGCACGTCGCCCGCTTGCGCCAGCCCCTCGCGGAAGACGCGCGCGTGGCGCTCGAAGGTCGCGGTCGAATAGACATAGACCGGCGTGCCGACCTGTTCGGCGATCACCGACAGCGGCACCCCTTCGCAGTGCATCGCGCCACGGATCAGCGAAAAATGGTCCATCGTGTCAGCCTGCGATCAATGGGACGGGGGCAGGCTGAACTCGTCGTCGCGCCGCTCCTGCGAATTCTGCAACAGCTCGTCGCTGCGTTCGGGGCGGGCCTGGTTGCTCGCCTTGAGCAAGTCGGCCGGCGTCGGCGTCGCCCTGGCGCCGTACGGCGCGACCGGGAGCGAGTCGCCCTTGGCCGGCTTCAGGTTCGACGCGGCACCGCACGCGGCGAGGAGCAGCAGGGCGGACACGATCGCGAGGCGCTTCATGGCGTCAATCCTTCCCGCGCCGCCGCGATCGCCGCGCGCACCCGCACCGGCGCGGTGCCGCCGAAGCTCGTGCGGCTGGCGACCGACGCATCGACCGACAGCACGTCGTACACGCGCGTGTCGATCCGCGCGTCGATCGCTCGCAGATCGGCGAGCGGCACCGCGTCGAGCGGCACGCCGAGCGCTTCCGCGCGCGCGACCGCCTGGCCCGTGACGTGGTGCGCCTCGCGGAACGGCACGCCCGCCTCGCGCACCAGCCAGTCGGCGAGGTCGGTCGCGGTGGCGAACCCCGCCTCGGCCAACGCCCGCATCCGGTCGGTGCGGAAGGTCGCGCTGTCGATCATCCCGGTCATCGCCGCGATGCCGAGCGCGAGCAGGTCGTGCGCCTCGAACACCGGCGGCTTGTCGTCCTGCATGTCCTTGGAATAGGCCAGCGGCAGGCCCTTCATCGTCACCATCAGCGCCGTCAGGCAGCCGAGGATGCGCCCGGCATGGCCGCGCACCAGCTCGGCCGCATCGGGGTTGCGCTTCTGCGGCATGATCGAGCTGCCGGTCGACCATTGGTCGCTCAAGGCGACGAAGCCGAACGGCTGCGACGCCCACAGCACGACTTCCTCGGCCAGGCGCGACAGGTGCAGCGCGCACTGCGCCGCCGCCGTCAGATAGTCGATCGCGAAATCGCGGTCGGACACGGCGTCGAGCGAGTTGCGCGTCGGCCCGTCGAAGCCGAGCGCCGTCGCGGTCATCTCGCGGTCGATCGGGAAGCCGGTCCCCGCCAGCGCCGCCGAGCCGAGCGGCGACAGGTTCATCCGCGCCCGCGCATCGGCGAAGCGGCTGCGGTCGCGCGCGATCATCTCGTGATACGCCAGCAGATGATGGCCGAGCGTCACCGGCTGCGCGCTTTGCAGATGTGTGAAGCCGGGCATCACGCTGCCGGCATGCTCCTCCGCGCGCGCCAGCAGCGCGGCCTGGAACGCCCGCAACGCCGCGTCGACCTCGTCGATCGCCTCGCGCACCCATAGCTTGAAATCGGTCGCCACTTGGTCGTTGCGCGAGCGCGCGGTGTGCAGCCGCCCGGCGACCGGGCCGATCGCCTCGGCCAGCCGCGATTCGGTCTGCATGTGGATGTCTTCCAGCGCCAAGTCTTCGACCACACCCTCGGCGGCATAGTGCGCGGCGACGGTGTCGAGGCCGGCCGAAATCGTCGCGGCGTCCTCGGCCGAGACGATGCCGGTCGCGCCCAGCATCGCGACATGCGCCCTGGAGCCGGCGATATCCTGCCGCCAGAGACGCTTGTCGAACGGGATCGAGGCATTTATCGCACGCATGACCGCCGCCGGCCCTTCGGCGAAGCGCCCGCCCCACATCGCATTGGATGCGCCCGCCATGTCCTTTCGTTCACTGTCCACGTTCTCGCCGATCGCTCCGGTCCTGCTGCTCGGTCTGCCCATGAGCCTGCTGCCCGGGTGCGATAGGCAAGTCTCGTCGAACGAGCAAGCGACGGTGGCGCCGCCGTCCCCCGCCGCCGCGCCGGGCGAGACCGCGACGCTGGACCGCTCCCACAAGGGCGAGGCCGCGCCCGCCGTCACCTTCGAGGCGCCCGACGGCACGCCGACGACGCTCGCCCGCTTCGAGGGCAAGCCGGTGCTGGTCAATCTGTGGGCGACGTGGTGCGGGCCGTGCGTCCGGGAAATGCCGACGCTCGACGCGGCGGCGGCGGACATCGTCGTCGCCGCGATCAGCCAGGACAAGGACCGGCCGACCGTCGCCGCCTTCTTCGCGAAACGCAAGTTCGCCCGGCTCCAGCCCTATCTCGACAAGAACGTGATGCTGAGCGTCACCTACAATGCCAGCCTGCCGATGAGCATCCTGTTCGATTCGACCGGCCATGAAGTGTGGCGCACGACCGGGGGCACGGACTGGACCGGCACGACGGCCAAGGCGGCGCTCGCCGAAGCGACGTGAGCGGCGGCGCCATCACTTGGCGGGGCCGCCGCCCGGGGCAAGCCCGGCGAGCACCGTCTCAGATGCAGCTTGCGATCCGCTCCGGCGGGGCGGCCGTGCGCGTCTTCCAGCTACCGTCGGGCGCCTTGTACTTCTCGCCCGGCGCGGTCTTGGCGATCAGGTTGCAGCCGCTGGTCACGGCGAACTGGTCGACCGTCGCGCCGGCCTGCGCGCTTTGCTGGGTATAGGCGGCCTTGCGCTGGATGTTGATGTTGTTGACCAGCGCGCGCACCGCGGCGCTGCCCGCGCCGACCACGCCGAGATAGCCGTCGGGCTGCTCGCCGACCTGGCCGGCCGAGCGCGCCGCCTGATAGGCCGGGTCGCGCTGCGCGAGCGCGGCGGTCGATGTGCCGAGCAGCACCAGAGCGGCGATCGAAACCTTGAACGTGCGTTTCATCAGAAAATCCCCGGATTCGCCTGGATCAAACTCTTGGCCTGCCCGTCGAGACGGTAGACGACTTCCTGCGTGACGCTGATGTTGAGGTTGATGACGATCGGCTTGTCGGGCGCGGTCACGTTGACGCAGGCCGTATTCGCCAAACTTGCCGCCAGCGCAGCCACTGCCATCATCCGTCTCATCGCGCCGTTGGTCGGTCGATCCTTCTCACGCGTCAATGCTGTTTCGGTCCCAAAAGCTGTCATGGCACGGTCCTGCTGTCGGAGGGCTGAACGGGTTGGGCCGGCGGCGCGGATCGCTTGTTCTGTTCTTCCAGCAATTGCGGCAGATTGCGTTCGATCAGGCGGCGCGGGTCGTAGAAGCTCTGCGCCGAATCGATCAATTGGCGGAAGGGCGCCTTGATCCGCACGTTGAACACGATCGGCAGCCGTTGCAGCCGGTCGAACAGGAAGTTGCGCTTGGCGCCCGCGCCCTGGCCGATCCCGGCGAAGCGCACCTCGGTAATCACTTCCCCCGCCAGCGGCCCGTTCATCACGATGTCGAGATCGCGATACTTCAGCGACTTCAGCGCCTGGAACGCGAAATTGCCCCAGAAACCGACATCCTTCTGCGTCACCTCGCCGACATAGGCGATCGTCCCGCCGCCGGGCCGCACCACCAGATGCCCGCCCTCGATCCGCCCGCCGCGCGCATCGAACACCATCGGCAAGGCACCGTCGAACACGCCGGTCGCGTTGAGATTCTTGAAGTCGAACTGCTGGAGGAACTGGTCGGCCTGCATGCCCGCCACCCGGAAGGTCATGCGCCGTTCCCGCGCCTCGCCGAAATCGAGCGTCGTCGGTTCCAGCGTCAGCGTGCCGCCGGCAAACGGCCAGCGCCCCTGCTCGACCGCGATCCGCGCGTTCGGCAGCAGTTGATAGCGGATCGTCCCGTCATTGACCGGCACGCCGGGGTTGAGCGTCCTGATCGTCGCGATCTGGCCGGGCGCGCTTTGCAGCGCGAGCAGATCGGTGAAGCGGATTTCCCCGGCGATGCCCGTCACCGGGCCGAACGCGGCGGCGAGATCGGTCCCGGCGGTGCGGAATACCCCGTCGCTGGTCACGCCCTGCGGCGTCCAGCGGATATGGCCTTCACCATTGACCGTGCCGGCGACATTGGCGATCACGCCATAAGTCAGGCGGGTGAGCTGGTCGGGCTGGAAATGCGCGCCGAACGCGATGCCCGGCACGGTCAGATCGGCATGGCCCGCTCCCGCGCCGAGATCGTGCGCGATCGCCACCCGGGCGACCGTCACCCCCCGGCTCGGCTCGACCAGCGTGCCCGTCGCGGCGATCCGTCCGTTCGCCAGCGTCAGCGCGACGCCGCGCGCGGCAAGCGGCGTGAAGCGCGGATCGGCCGCGGCATCGGCCACCGTCAGCGCCCCGTCGAGCGACAAGATCCCGCCTGCGACGCCCCAGCGTCCCTCGGCGGCGGACAGCAGCAGCGGCACGTTGCCGATCTGACCGCCCGCGCCGGCGAAGGTGCCTACCGCTCCCCGCGCCGTGAAACCACCGGCCAGCGTCGCGACATCGAGCCGCGTCATCCGCTCCGGCGTGCCGAGCCGCACGCCCAGCCCCGCGACCGAGAAGCGCCGGTCGGCCAGCCGCAGCGCGGCGCCACGGCCGACCAGATCGACCGGCGACGCGCCGAGCGTGCCGCCAAGCCGCACCGGCCCGATCGTTCCCCCGCCGCGCACCGCGCCGCGTTCCAGCCGGACCAGCCCGCCGTCGAGCGGGCACAGCGTCACCGCCGAGCGGCGCAGATCAAGCCCGGACACACGCAGCCGGTCAAAGCCCAGCGGCGCGCAGCCGGGGTTGACGGTCAGCCGCGACGCGCCGTCCCATAGCGCGGACAGCGGCAAGGCGAGCGCCTCGACCCGGCCAGCGCCGAGCGGGCCGGACAGGCGCGCGCGCGTCGTCACGCGCATTGCGCCCGTGGCGCTCACGTTGAAATCGACCGGCGACAGCGTCAGGCGGGATGCCCCGGCGACGTATGGCGCGATCACCGCGCGGCCGGTCAACGGCACGCCCGGACCGTCCTGCGCCAGATGCACTTGCGCGCTCGGCAAGCCGCCGCCCGCCAGCGTCGCATAGCCCGCGATCCGCAAGCCGCCGGGCCAGCGATAGGCGATGCCGCCCGCCCCGGCGAAGGTCGCGCGCACGCCCGATGCCGAGGCGAGACCGAGCCGCGACAGCACGACTTGCCCGCGCGCGCCCTGCACGATCGCCGAACCCCGCGCGTCCAGATCGACCGAGCGGCCGGCCGCGCGGAGCGCCGCGATCGCCTGCGCGACGAGCGGGCCCAGCGGCGTCCCCGCGCCCGCCGATCGCAGCGGGTCGAGCCAGGCAAGCATCGGCGGCGGCAGCGCGGCGTGCGTGGCGCGCAGCGTCCCGTCAAAGGCGAGGCCGCCGTTCGCATAACGATACTTTCCCGCCAGCGCGCCGCCCCGGGCCGACACGATGCCGGCCGAGAACGCGCCGGTGCGCAGGTCGACCGTCCCCGCCGTAGCGGCGGCCGAGCCGGCGAACGCGACCGGGCCGGACAACGCGCGGACCTGCGCACCGGGCCCAGCGCCCGCCGCCACGGCGAGGCGCGCGGTCCCCGTCCACCGGTCCAGCCCGGTGCCCAGTTCCACCGACAGATCCGCCCGCGCCTGCGTCACCGTCGCGCCATCGCACGCCGCGCGGCGCACCGCGACCGGCCCGGTCAGACCGGGCCGGGCCGCGACGATGCGAACCTGCAATGCCGCCGCCGCGCCGTCGATCCGGCAGCCACCTAGATCGAGCCGCGCCGCCGTCATGCCGAGCGTCCCGGTGAAACCGTCGTCGAGCCGCCCCGCCCCCGCCACCGCGAGCGCCACGTCACCCTGCGGCGTCGCCAGCGCGATCCGCGCATCGCCGATCCCGGCGCGGATTGCGGGCAGCGCGAAGGGCTTGCCCGAAGGCGCGGGAAGCAACCGGTCGATCGCGCCGAACGACAGCTTGCCATCGGCCAGCCGGGCGCGCAGTCGCGCGTGCCCGACGCGGATCGCGGTGACGCTCGCGCCGGAAAACCACAGGCTGGTATCGACCTCGACCCAGTCCGCGACCAAGTCGGGCCGCGCCGGGTCGCCGATCCGCACATCGGTCAGCCGCTGCGTGCGCAGGCCGATCCTGGCCACCTCGTACCGCGCCGCCACGCCCCGCGCGCGCAGATAATCGGCGATGACATGCGCGGCGACGGGCTTGCGCGACAGCCACGCGGCGGCCAGCGCCAGCAGGAGCAGCGCGAGCGCGGCGGCAACGACGGCATAGCGGCGGCGCACGCGGCGCGGCGGCGGGTCGCCGATACCTGTCGTCTCGCCGTCCGCCACTCGACCTCCCGTCACACGCCCGCTTATGCCCGCATTCCCGCGCCTCGACCAGCGCGGCGGACGGAGCGATACGCTACCGGGCCGGTTCGAGCACCTGCGGCTTGACCGATCCGGGCGTGGGACGGATCACGCGGCGGCCCTTGCCGTGCAACTCGTCAATCTCGGCGCGGCGGCGCGCGAGATAGAATTCGCGCGTCGCGACATAGGCGTCGGGCGTGTCATGATGCAGCGCCTGCACCGTCTCGTCGAACTGCGCGCGATTGTCGATCGTGCCGAACACGCCGGCCGGAATCGTGAACGCCGGATTGTCGAACGGCTTGCCCACCGCGAACGGCAGGACGAATCGATCGACCGTCGTCCCGACGAGATCGCGCACCGTCGTCGGCCCGACGATCGGCAGATAGAAGAAGGCGCCGGTCTTCACGCCGTAATAGCCCAGCGTGTTGGCGAAGCCGTTGACCGTGCGCTCGATCCGGAACGGCTTGCGCCTGGCGACATCGACCAGCCCGCCGATGCCGACCGTGGAATTGACCGCGAACCGCCCGAACGTCCTGGCGGCCCGGCCGACCTTGACCTGGAGCAGGTTGTTGAGGAACGTCACCGGCTCGCGCAGATTGTTGAGGAAATTGCGGATGCCGTCGCGCAAAGGCGCGGGGAGCGTGCGCTGATAGGCCAGCGCGGTCGGCCGGATGATGGCCTCGTCGATCGCCTGCGTCACCTTGAAGCTCTCGACGTTGATCCCTTCGAGCGGGTCGCCGGGATCGTGCTTGCGCCCGGTGACGACGATCTCCTCGTCCTGCTCCTGCGCGGATGCCGACCCCGATTGCGCCTGCGGTTCGGTATCGGAAGCCAGGCTCGGCTCGGGCACGGCGACCGGCGCGGGCACCGTATCGTCCGCCGGCGCGGCGATCGCGACCATGAGCGGCGCGGCAAGCGCGACCTCGTCCGCTCCCGACGGATCGCCGATCATCAGCAACGCGACAGTGAGCGCGGGCAAGCTCATCGGCGTGAAGCGCCGCGCGCATCGACGATCGAGATCGCCAGGGCCGAGCGCCGACGCCGTCCGCCCGGCAGCGCCTGCCCGAGCGCGGGCGCGATCGGCAATCGAAACTCAGCCACGTCTTCCCCCCGCCAGGCACCATCCCAAAGACGACGCGACTTGTGCGTATCCGCACTATCCTTCTCTATTTGAAAAATTTTCCGGACAAAGCGGTTTCGCCACGCGACGGATGCGGATCGCACGACCGGCCGGGCGGCAGGTCCCCCGGGGCACGGATGCGGCTGGATGCCCCGTGAGGATTCGAACCTCAATAGGCGGTATCAGAAACCGCAGTCTTACCATTAGACGACGGGGCATCAGCACGGACCGTGGGCCGCGCCGCGATCTAGGGGGGGGCTCGCCGAGTGTCAACCGACGCGGGCGATCGGCGCAGGTCGCTTGCCGCGTGGCGGGGGTTGCGCTAGCGTCGTCTCCAAGCACCGAACGGCGCGTGCTCCCGCGCGCCGCGACGGCAGAACAGAACAAGCGAGTGACACGGCATGGCGGATCGTTCGCCCGAAATGCCGTACCGGCAGGCCAGCCCTGCTCGTTCGGCGCAGCCCGGTGAGAAGGGCGCCTCCCCCGTCAATGGCCATCACGCCGCGCGTGCGCGCGAGCCGCGCCATTTTGCCGCGCTCGATCTCGGCACCAACAATTGCCGGCTGCTGATCGCGCGGCCGCAAGGCGAGGGCTTTACCGTGGTCGATGCCTTTTCGCGGATCGTCCGGCTCGGCGAAGGGCTGGCGGGTTCCGGCCGCCTCAGCGACGCGGCGATCGACCGGACCATCGCCGCGCTGAAGATCTGCGCCGACAAGCTCAAGCGCCGCAACGTCACGCTGTCGCGCGCGGTCGCGACCGAGGCGTGCCGGCGCGCGACCAACGGCGCCGAGTTCATCGCGCGGGCCTATGCCGAGACCGGCATCCTGCTCGACATCATCACCGCCGAGGAGGAGGCGCGGCTCGCCGTGCTCGGCTGCCACGCGCTGATCGAGCCGGGCGACGACCCGGCGCTGGTGTTCGACATCGGCGGCGGCTCGACCGAACTGGTGCTGGTCGATACGCGCGGCGGGAGCCCGACGGTGCTCGACTGGCACAGCGCGCCGTGGGGCGTGGTGTCGCTGACCGAAAGCGCCGGCCACGGCCCGCCGGGGCACGATGGCGGCCCGGAAGGGCGCGCGGACTCCTATGCACGGATGCGCGCCTTGGTGGCGGAAAGCATGGCCGGCTTCGCCGCGCGCTTGCCGCAAGGGGTAAAGGTGCCGCGCCTGCTCGGCACGTCGGGCACCGTGACGACGCTCGCCAGCGTGCATCTCGGCCTGACGCAGTACGACCGCGCGCGGATCGACGGGCTGATCGTCCCCGCAAGCGAGATGCGCCGGATCAGCGCCGATCTCGCCGCGATGGATTTGCGCGAGCGCGCGCACTTGCCGTGCATCGGCACCGAGCGCGCCGATCTGGTCGTCGCCGGCTGCGCGATCCTCGAGACGATCATGGATCTGTGGCCGGCGGAACGGCTCGGCATCGCCGATCGCGGCATTCGCGAGGGCATCCTCAGACGCTTGATGGGAAGCGCATCGTGAGCCGCGACGGCCTTGGGTTTGTCGCGTGAGCCGCGACGGCCTTGGGTTTGTCGCGTGAGCCGCGATGGGGGCGGCCTGCGGGTGCGCGTGAAGACCGCGCGCAAGCGCACCGCGCAATCGACGCGCTGGCTCGAGCGGCAGTTGAACGACCCGTACGTCAAGCGCGCCAAGGCCGACGGCTATCGCAGCCGCGCCGCCTACAAGCTGACCGAACTGGACGAGCGCTTCGCGTTTCTCAAGGGCAAACGCCGCGTGGTCGATCTCGGCATCGCGCCGGGCGGCTGGGCGCAAGTCGTGCGCCGCATGGTGCCAAAGGCGGCAATCGTCGGCATCGATCTGCTGCCGGTCGATCCGATCGAGGGCGTGACGATCCTCCAGCTCGATTTCATGGCCGACGCCGCGCCGGAGCGGCTGACCGCCGCGCTCGACGGCGCGCCCGATCTCGTGCTGTCGGACATGGCGGCCAACACCGTCGGCCATCCGCAGACCGATGCGCTCCGCACGATGGGGCTGGTCGAGGCGGCGCTCGCCTTCGCGATCGACGTGCTGGCGCCGGGCGGCGCGTTCGTCGGCAAGGTGTTCGCGGGCGGCGCGGATACCGCGCTGGTGGCGGAGATGAAGCGCAATTTCGCAAGCGTGAAGCACGCCAAGCCGCCGGCGTCGCGCAAGGCGTCGAGCGAATGGTACGTCGTCGCTCAAGGTTTCAAGGGTCGCCAGGCGGAAAGTTAGGCTAAGGTTATGCCAAAACGCATCGTTTCGTAGCGTTGCGATGAAATATTCATGCGTTCAAAAAGCAAAGCTGCTTCTAATACAAGTTTATCGATGTAGGACAGCAGCGTGCCGTGGCAACGCCATGTCGGCTGGGCGGAGCGAGGACAAGCTCGTCCTCCCGCCGGCCTCCGGCTTATCTTCCGCTAACGACGTTGCCGTCAGCTTCGGGCTTAGCCCTCGTAATCAGCCCCGAGATTCTGGTTGCGCGGCGGCGCGGCAGCCGTCAAGCGCAGCGCCTCGGCCGATGCCGCCAGCGAGCCGACCGCATCGGCGACGTCGTCCTCGTCGACCTGTACGCGTTGCAGACCCGATACGACCGATTCCTGCAAGTGCGCCGGATGGACCAGCTCGTCGGCGATCTCGCGCAGCGCGACGACGGGGTTCTTGTCGCGGTCGCGGTCGAGCAGCAGTTCGGCACCGCCCGAAATCTGCCGCGCGCGCTGTGCCGCGAACAGGACGAGATCGAAGCGGTTTGGAATCTTGTCGACGCAATCTTCGACGGTGACGCGCGCCATGAACGGCTTCCTTGCTGATTCGACGAATGTCGTAAAGGCGGCGATCTAGGCGGGAGAGCCCGCAGAGTCAAGGAAACCGCCGGCTTGCCTCATCGCGCGGGCGGGGCGCGTGACGGCGGCAGGGCAGGCGGCAGGGCAGGCGGCAGGGCAACGGACAGCGCAACGGACAGGGCACGCTCCCACACGCGATAACCGCTGCTCGACAGATGCATGCCGTCCCCCACGTCGAACCCTGGCTGTAGCGCGCCGCGCGGCCCCCGCAAACCGCGCGCGATATCGACGAACACGCAGCGCGGCCGCCGCCGGCACGCCGCTTCGATCCGCCGGTTCGCCGGCCCGAGCGCGGCAAGGTAACCGCGCGCGTCGAACGCCGGCGCCACTCCATGATCGACCGGCGTCAGCGACAGCACGACCACCGGCACGGCGGCGGGAAGGCCGTCCAGCAGACGGCGATATCTGTCGGCGATGCCGGCCAGGCGATCCAGCGGCCAGTTGTTGATGCCGATCTGGACGACGATCGCGCGCGCGCCGCGCAGATCGTACAGCGCGATCCGACGCCGCATCCCCTCGATCGTATCGCCGGGTATCCCGAAATTCTCGGTTCGCGCCGCGATGTTCGAGGTGGTCAGTCCGGCGGTCAGACTGTCGCCGAGGAAAACCACGGCACCGCGCATGCGCCGGGAACGCGACGCCTGTTGCTGCGCCTGTGCGAGCCACGCCGGATCGGCGGCGGGCACGACCCATGTCTGGCGCCAGGTGCGATAGGCATACAGCAAGACGACCGCCAGCGCAGCGCCCAGCAACACCCATGCGGCCGCACGCACGGCCGCCGTCTCGTGAAATCGCATTGACGCCCCGTGTTCCCGGCGCGAGCCGGGGGTTGAACACGCGCGAACACGGGGTAGCGCGCCCCGCATATTCCCCTTGCGGGTCTTATATTCTGCGGGCCGCCCGACAGAGCGGACCCGTGTTCAGCACGCATGTGCGCCACCAAGGCTGTTCAGACCCGGGCGGCACGCGCGTGGTAGCACCATTCCGGCGGACGGCGAAAGTGGTAACCCGTGCCCGCCGCCACCGCGCCGGACCGCCACGCCTTGCGCAATGTCGCGGCGCTCGTCAGACACAGCGCGATGGACAGCCCGCCCGCGCAACCCAGCTTCACCGTCGCGGGCAACCGGCTGACGATGCTCGACACCGGGCCGCGCCGGCTCGACGCGCTGATCGCGCTGATCGACGGCGCGCGCGCCACGCTGCGCATCATCTATTATATCTATGTCGACGACGCGGCGGGGGAGCAGGTGCGCGCGGCGATGATCCGCGCGGCGGGGCGCGGCGTGACCGTCTCGCTGATCGTCGACGGCATGGGCAGCGAAGCGGCGGAAGCGCACGATTTCTTCACGCCGCTGCGCGATGCCGGGGTCACGGTCTGCCGCTTCGTGCCGCGCTGGGGCCGGCGCTATCTGCTGCGCAACCACCAGAAACTGGCGCTGGCGGACGGCGAGGACGGCGCGCGCGCGATCATCGGCGGGTTCAACGTGCAGGACAGCTATTTCGGCACCCCGTCCGAGCAGGCGTGGCGCGACCTCGGGCTGCTGGTGGAGGGGCCCGCCGCGCACCGCATCACCGGCTATTTCGACGCACTGTCGGCCTGGGCGAAGCAGCCCCGGCCGCCGTTGCGCTCGCTGCGCCGCGCGCTGCACGCGTGGAGCGAGCCGGACGGCACGGTGCGCTGGCTGTTCGGCGGCCCGACGCGGCGGCTGTCGCCCTGGGCCCGCGCGGTGAAGCGCGACCTGGAGGCGGCCCGCCAGGTCGATCTGATCTCCGCCTATTTCGCGCCCAATCCCGGGATGCTGCGCCGGCTCGACGCGGCGGGCCTGCGCGGGCGCGTGCGGATCGTGCTGGCGTCGAAGAACGATCATGGCGCGGCGATCTGGGCGTCGCGCTTCACCTATGCCGGGCTGCTGCGCAAACGCGTGCAGATCTACGAATATCAGCCGACCAAGCTGCACACCAAGCTGTTCCTGATCGGCGACACCGTCTATCTCGGATCGGCCAATTACGACATTCGCAGCCTGTTCCTGAATCTCGAGATGATGCTGCGGATCGAGGATGCCGCATTCGCCGCGCACGTCCGCGCCTATGTCGACGGCGAGGTCGCGCAGTCGGAGCGGATCACGCCGGAGCTGTACAAGGCGCGGACGGGGCTATGGACGCGGACCAAGCAGGCGGCGGCGTTCTTCGTGATGACGGTGCTGGATTACAATGTGACCAAGACGCTCAATTTCGGGCCGGAGCGGCACGGTCGCTAGGGGAGGATGCGGGCTACGCGGCCGCGTCGTCCTTCCACGCCCAGTAGAGCTGCGCGGGGGGCACGTTCCACCATTCCATCGCATGGTCGATGCGCGGCAGATACGGCGCGAAGAAATCGCGGCATTTGGGCGAGAATTGATAGACCAGGAACGCGCCGCCCGGGCTAAGCGCCGCGGCGGTCGCGCGGCCGATCGCGTCGCCGATGCCGGGCGGCAGCGTCGAGAAGGGCAGGCCCGAGAGGATATAGTCGGCGCGCTCATGGCCATGCGCGGCGATGATCTCGCGCACGTCGGTGGCCGAGCCGTGCACCGCGGCGAAGCGCGGATCGGTGATGTCGTGGCGCAGGTAGCGGATGAAATCGGGATTGGTGTCGATCGCGATGTAGCGCGCGTCGGGCGCCAGCCGGTCGAGCACGTCGCGGCAGAAGGTGCCGACGCCGGGGCCGTATTCGACGAACAGCCTGGTCGCGCGCCAATCGACCGGCGCGAGCATCCGCTCGATCAGCTTGCCCGACGACGGCACGATCGAGCCGACCATCACCGGATGCTTGAGAAAGCCTTTCACGAACATGCCCCAGGGAGACGGCACACCCGCTGCACGGCGACGCTGGGCACGGGCGGCGGTCGTCGATAGGGTCACTGCAAAATCCTCGTACCGGGTGCGGCGACACTCCGTCGCAAAGCCGTAACGAAGTTTCAAGGCGAGTGTTGCACGGCCGCCTTGCGCGACGGGCACAAGCCCGTAATCCGGGCCGATGCCGAACGCGCGCATCCCCGCACGATTCGATCGCGATTTCGCGCTGCTGTTCGTCGTGATGCTGACGATCGCGGCGGGCAACACCGCGCTGCAATCGGTGCTGCCGGCGCTCGGGCGCTCGCTAAACGTCGCCGACGGCGCGGTCGCCGCCGCCTTTTCGGTGTCGGCCCTGCTATGGGTGATCGCCGCCCCGTTCTGGGCGAAGCGATCCGACCGGCATGGCCGGCGCGCGATGATCCTGCTCGGCATCGGCGGCTTCGCGGTGTCGCTGGGCGTGTGCGGCATGTTCCTCGCCGCCGGAATCAACGGCTGGATCGGCGGGACGGCGGCGTTCGTCTGCTTCATCGGCGGGCGGCTGATCTACGGCGTGTTCGGCGCGGCGGCCCCGCCCGCCGTCCAGGCGCTGGTCGCGGGCAACACCACCCGCGCCGAGCGGACCAGGGCGCTGACGCTGCTCGGCTCGGCCTTCGGGCTGGGCACGATCCTGGGCCCGGCGATCGCGCCGTATCTGATCCTCGGCTCGATCGGCGCGGTCGAGATCGGGCTGGCCGGACCGGCCTTCCTGTTCGCCTTGTTCGGCGTGGGCGTGTGGATCGCGGTGCGGCGGATGCTGCCCGACGACCTGACGCGAGAGGCGGGCAGGCCGCCGCCGGGCGATTTTCGCCACCGCCGGGCGATTTTCGCCACCGCCGGGCGATTTTCAGGGTGCCGCCACCGCCTATCCCTCGATCGGCGGACAAAGCTCGGGCGCGAGCATCGCCGCCGCCACCGAATCGCATGGCGAACAGGTCGCCTATACCGACCCGCGCGTGCGCGGCTGGATGATCGCCGGGCTGGTCGGCGGCCACGGCCAGGCGATGACCGGACAGGCGATGACCGGACAGGCGATCGGCTTTCTCGTCATCGACCGGCTGCACGTCGCGCCCGCGCTCGCCTTGCAGCCGACCGGCATCGTGCTGATGATGGGTGCGGGCGCGGCGCTGCTGGTACAATGGGGCATCATCCCCAACCTCGATCTGCGCCCGCGCGCGATGATGCTGACGGGGCTGGTCGTCGCGGCGGCCGGCTGCGCGCTGACGGGCCTGGCGACGTCGCTGTACGGCATCGCCACGGCCTATGCGCTGGCGAGCGTCGGGTTCGGCTTCACCCGACCCGCCTTCACCGCCGGCGCGTCGCTCGCGGTCGGCCAGGCGGCGCAAGGCTCGGTCGCGGGCAAGGTCACCTCGGTCAACGGCGCGGCGTTCGTGCTCGGCCCGTCGATCGGCGTCGGGCTGTACCAGATGCAGCACTCGCTGCCGTATCTGACGGCGGGCGCCGCGATGCTGGTGCTGTTCGGCTATGCCTGGGCGAGCTTGCGGCCGGAGCGCTAGAGCGTGACCAGGCCTTGTCGGATCATCGGCACGGCGGTGATGTTGGCGCGATGCAAGGCGCGAGGAGGGAGCGATGCCGAAGCATCGTGACCGACGAGCAACGCCGCATCGCGTCACATCACCGCCGCGCAGGATTCCATCAAAGTAATACTTCGATGGGTTCCCGCAGCGGGCGCCCGAACGAAGGGCGATGACGCTGGTTCAGCAGGGTCCGGTCACGCTCTGAGGCAGCCGCTTTCCGAAAGCGACCTGACAGGTCAGCCGTCTCCGGCGCGGGCGCGCAATTGCCCCGGCGTGACGAAACCGATCGGCTGGAGCGAGACGGCGTCCTGCTTCAACCGCGCCTTCATCGCCTCATATTCGCGTTCCAGCTCGGGCGTGACCGACGCGCGCGATTCGCCCAGCGCCGTCTCGAAATGGGACATGGTCACCCGGTCGATGCCGAGCGACTGGCGCAGCGCGGTGAGGCCGGCGCGGCGCACCAGATCCTCCAGGTCGGCACCGGTGAAACGGTCGGTGCGCCCCGCCAGCACCTCGAGATCGACATCGTCGGCGAGCGGCATCTTGCCGGTCTGGATGCGCAGGATGCGCGCCCGCCCCGCGCGGTCCGGCACGCCGACATAGATCAGTTCGTCGAACCGGCCCGGCCGCAGCAGCGCCGGGTCGATCAGGTTCGGCCGGTTGGTCGCGCCGATCACGACCACCGATTGCAGTTCCTCCAGCCCGTCCATCTCGGCGAGGATGGTGTTGACGACGCGCTCGGTGACTTGCGGCTCGCCCTGCCCGCCGCCGCGCGCGGGGACGAGCGAATCGAGTTCGTCGATGAAGATCACGCACGGCGCCACTTGCCGCGCGCGCGCGAACAGCTTGGCGATCTGCTGCTCGCTCTCGCCATACCATTTGCTCAGCAGGTCGCTCGACTTGGTCGCGATGAAATTGGCCTGCGCCTCGCGCGCGACCGCTTTGGCCAGCAACGTCTTGCCGGTGCCGGGCGGGCCGTAGAGCAGGAACCCCTTGGCGGGGCGAATGCCGAGCCGGCGGAACGCGTCAGGGTCCTTGAGCGGCAGCTCGACGCCTTCCTTGAGCCGCATCTGCGCATCGTCCAGCCCGCCGACATCGTCCCACCGCACGCGCGGCGCCTCGACCATCACCTCGCGCATCGCCGACGGCTGGACGCGCTTCAGCGCATCGAGGAAATCCTCGCGCGTCACCGCCAGCGAATCGAGCACCTCGGGCGGGATCGTCCCGCTCGACAGGTCGAGCCGCGGCATGATCTTGCGCACCGCCTCGATCGCCGCTTCCCGGGCAAGCGCGGCGAGGTCGGCCCCGACGAAACCGTAGGTGGTGCGCGCCAGTTCGTCGAGATCGACGCGGTCGCCGAGCGGCATGCCGCGCGTGTGGATGCCGAGGATCTCGCGCCGCCCGCGCTCGTCGGGCACGCCGACGACGATCTCGCGGTCGAACCGGCCGGGCCGGCGCAGCGCCTCGTCGATCGCCTCGGGGCGGTTGGTCGCGGCGATCACCACGACGTTGGCGCGCGCCTCCAGCCCGTCCATCAGCGTCAGCAATTGCGCGACGAGGCGTTTCTCCGCCTCGCCCGACACTTGGCCGCGCTTGGGCGCGATCGAATCGATCTCGTCGATGAACACGATCGACGGCGCGGCCTTGGCCGCTTCCTCGAACACTTGGCGCAATTTGCCTTCCGATTCGCCGTAGGCCGAGCCCATGATCTCGGGGCCGTTGATCAGGAAGAATTCCGCAGCCGATTCGTTGGCGACCGCGCGCGCGAGCCGCGTCTTGCCGGTGCCGGGCGGGCCGTGCAGCAGCACGCCCTTGGGCGGATCGACGCCGAGCCGCTGGAACAGTTCGGGATAGCGCAAGGGGAGTTCGACCATCTCGCGCAACTGGTCGATCGTCGGACCCATCCCGCCGATATCGTCATAGGTCACGTCGGCGCGGCGCGCTTCCTTGGGCTCCTCATAGTCGGAGCGCAACTCGATCTCGGTGGTCTCGTCGACATGGACGACGCCCTTGGGCGTGGTCGAGATGACGGCGAGGCGGATTTCCTGCAACGCATAGGCCGGCGCGCGCAGCATGTTCTGCACGCCGGGCGGCATGTTGTCGACGCGCTGCTGCCCGGCGGTGGCGACGACGTCGCCTTGCGTCAGCGGCCGCCCGAAAAAGGTGCGCTTGAGCGCGTGCGAGGAGCCCTGCAACCGCAGGTTCTGCTGCGCGGGCGCGAACACGACGCGCGTGGCGGGCTTCGATTCGACCTTGCGCACTTCGACGAAATCGCCCGAGCCGACCCCGGCATTGGCGCGTTGCAGGCCGTCGATGCGGATGATCTCCAGCCCCTCATCCTCGGCATACGGCGCGACGGCGCGCGCCGGCGTGGACGATTTGCCGACGATCTCGATCACGTCGCCTTCGCCCAGGCCGAGCGCGGCGAGCAGCGCGCGCGGCACATGCGCCAGACCGCGCCCGCTATCCTCCGGCCGCGCATTGGCGACCTGCACCTTGCGAACCGGCGCCTCGGCGTCCGCCATCTCATGTCCTTCCCGCAAAAAACCGCTGGTTGAGCGCGCGAGATAGGAAGCCGGTTCCGCGAATACGAGAGAGCCGCCCGCCGGTTCGCCTGGCACACGGAAAACGCACAAAAAAAGGCCGACCCCGAAGGATCGGCCGTGAAAGTTTTAGGAGAGGATGCCTGAAAGGCACGCCCTATGTGCCGCGCCGCCGGTTATGTTGCAAGTGCGAAAGAACCTCTCGCGATTGCGTATTCTGCAATCGCTGCTTTCCTTTGCCCTCCCGGAAATGATAGCTTTCGATCCATCGGTATTTTGGTGCAGCGCACAATGCTGTACCGCGCTCGTACGGGAGGCGAGTCAGGATGCGTAGATTGCCGCCGCTCACCGCGATCGAGGCGTTCGTCCAGGTCGCCCGCACCGGCTCGATCAAGGCCGCGTCGCAGGAACTCGCGCTGTCGCCGCCCGCGCTCAGCCGGCGGATCCAGGCGCTCGAACGCTTCATCGGGCGGCCGTTGTTCGAGCGGCGGCATCAGGCGGTCGTGCTCAACGCCGATGGCGAGCGCCTGCTCGCCCAGATCGCCCCCGCGCTCGACCAATTGTCCGACGCGGTCGAGGTGATGACGAGCACGACCGACGTGTTGCGCCTGCGCCTCGGCATCCTGCCGCTGTTCGCCTCGCAGAGGCTGTTCCCGCGCCTCGGCGAATTGCGCCGGAAGCATCCCGAGCTGCATCTGGACATCGACACCGCCGGCCACAATCTCGCGCGGCTCGGCGAGGGGCTGGACGCGGTGATCGCGCTGGCGCGCGAGATCGACCCGGCGCTCTACGCCAGGCGGCTCGACCGCAACCAGGTCTATGTCATCGGCGCGCGCGCGCTGATCCAGGGGCCCAAGCCGATCACCCTGCCCGAGCAGCTTGCGGGCCTGACCGCGCTGGTCCATCGCGACATGCCCGATACGTTCAGCGCGTGGCGCGCGGCGGCGGGGCTGGCCGATCTCGAACCGCTGGCGATCGACCATTTCGATTCGGGCGCGCTGATGCTCGAGGCGGCGGCGCAGGGGCTGGGCATCGCCTTCATGCATGAAAGCCATTTCGAGGATGCGCGCGACGAGCGGCTGGTGCGGCTGTTCGATATCGCGGTGGAAAGCCCGTACAGCTACTGGTTCGCCTGCCGCCCGCGCGCCCTGGCGCAGCGCCCGGTCAAGCTGTTCCACGACTGGCTGATCGCGACCATCGCCGATCCGAGCGTCTGATGGGCTGAACACGCGTCACGCATAGTGTCGCCAAAGTGCCATAGTATCGAGACTTACGCCCCGTTCACGCCAAATCCGGCTCGACCGAATCGGTTGAATCTGCGAGCAATGCCGCTTTATGGGGTAGGGGCGTGGTAATGCGGCGTACGGTCGCGGTCGGCGGCGTCGTGTTATTGTGTGGCTGGCCCGCGTCCGGGGAGGCGCAGATGGCCGCGCCCCCGGCACGACCGCCCGCCGACAGCCCCCGGACGACCGCGACGGGGCAAGGCACGCCGGGGCAGGACGCGAAAGAGCAGGGCGCGAGGGAGCAGGGCGTGCTGGTCTATCCCGCCGCCTTCTTCGCCGGCTCGAAACCCGATACCGCGTTCGACATGATCGCGCGGTTGCCCGGCTTCACGCTCGACATCGGTGCGCAGGATACGCGCGGGCTGGCGGGCACGGCCGGCAACGTGCTGGTCGACGGCGCGCGGCCGTCGTCGAAAAGCGACACGCTCGACCTGATCCTGGCGCGCATCGCCGCCGCCAGCGTCGACCGGATCGAGCTGATCCGCGGCGCCGCGCCCGGCATCGACATGCGCGGCCGCGCGGTCGTCGCCAATGTCGTGCTGAAACCGATGCCCAAGGCGCAGTTCGTGCTCGAGCCGAATTTCTACGCCTATCGCGACGGTTTTTTCGGCCCCTTCCTCAAGGGCTCCTATACGCGCCGCGAGGGCGAGCGGCAGACCGAGGCGTCGCTTTCCGCGACCACCGACCGCACCGGCGACACCGCGCAAGGCCGCCGTACCCGCACCGACGCGTCCGGCGCGCGGATCCAGGATGCCGGGCTCGACCTGGTCGACCATTACCAGACCATGGATGCGCGCGGCGCGATCCAGCGGCCGTTATGGGGCGGCAAGCTGCACGCCAATGCGGTGTTCGACTACACGCAGCGTCACGACGTACAGGCGGTCACGGTCGAGTCGGGCAGCGGTGCCGACGAATTCACCGACGAGCACAGCCGCAACCCCACCGGCGAACTGGGCTTCACCTGGACCCGCGCGCCGGGGCCGCGCGCCACGTTCGAGCTGACCGGACTGCAACGGCTCGGCCATGTCGACTATAGCGGCGCCTCCGACAGCGCGGGGCGCGAATCGGTCTTCACCAGCGCGACGACCAGCGGCGAAAGCGTCGTGCGCGCGACCAATCTGTTCCGCGCGAGCGACCGGCTGTCGCTGGAGGGGGGCGGCGAGGTCGCGTACAATTTCCTCAAGAGCGTCAGCAGCTATACCCAGGACGGTGTCGCCGTGCCACTGCCCAATGCCGGCATAGCGGTGACCGAACTGCGCGGCGAGGGTTTCGCCCGCGCGACGTGGCATCCCGCGCCCAAGCTGACCGTCGAGGGCGAGATGCGCGTCGAGCTGTCGCGGATCGACGAGACCGGCGACACCAGCAAGGCACGCTCCTTCGTCTATCCCAAGCCGCGCCTGCAATTGACCTGGTCGCCCGGCGCGGGCAACCAGGTGCGGCTGCGCGTGGAAAAGGAAGTCGGTCAGCTCGATTTCAGCGATTTCGCCGCCTCCAGCGAAATCTCGCTGGGCAACGTCATCGGCGGCAATGCCGATCTACGCCCGCAACGCGCGACGGTCGTCGAGGCGGTGTACGAGCGCCGCTTCTGGAAGAAGGGCGTGCTGGAGTTGACCGCGCGGCACAGCGCGCTGGTCGATGTGGTGGATTCGATCCCGCTCGCCGGCGGGATCGACGCGGTCGGCAATATCGGCGACGGCACGTCGGATCTGGCGCAAGTCACGCTGACGCTGCCGTTCGACCGGCTGGGCTTGAAGGACGGCCTGCTCAGGCTGAACGGGACGTGGTCGTGGTCGCGCGTCACCGACCCGCTGACCGGCGAGCGCCGCCCGCTGTCCCAGCAGATTCCGTTCGATTGCGACGTGCGGTTCAACCAGGACGTGAAGGGCGGGCGCTATGCGTTCGGGTTCGAGCATGGCTGCAACGCCAACCGCTTCCGCAGCTATCGCACCGCCGAGGTGCGCGTCGCGCGCTACGATCCGTTCGTCAGCATCTATGCGCAGTGGAAGCCGTCGGACCGGCTGAGCTTGCGCATCGATCTCGGCAATGTGCTCGACGCCCGCACGCAAGGGCTGCGCGACATCTATGCCGGCCCGCGCAACCTCGCCACGGTGCGCTATCGCGAGGACCGTACGACACGGCGCGGGCAGTATCTGTACGTTCAGATCCGCCGGGTGCTTTAGAGCGTGACCGGGCCCTGCTGGATCATCGGCACGGCGGTGATGTTGGCGCGATGCAAGGCGCGAGGAGGGAGCGATGCCGAAGCATCGTGACCGACGAGCAACGCCGCATCGCGTCAAAAGCGCCCCGCCGCGCAGGGTGCCATCAAAGTAATGCTTCGATGGGTTCCCGCAGCGGGCGCCCGAACGGCGATGACGCTGGTTCAGCAGGGTCCGGTCACGCCCCAGCGGCCGGTCCCCGAACCAGCCCGTTCTCCTGCGAAGGCAAGGCCTTTGCGGGAATCTGCAAGCACGTCATCCTGCCGTCATGCCGGACCCGTTCCGGCATCCACCGCCCGTGCACCATCGGCGGCCGGGAGGGTGCGGCACGGTGGATCCCGGAACGAGCCCGGGATGACGACGAGCGTTTGCTGAGGCCTCGCGGAGGCGGGAGCACGGTTCCACGGTATCAGGCGGCGCTTGCCTTCGAAATCTTGCCGGGCGCGCGCGGCGGCTCGCCCTTGGGCAGCGCGTCGACATGCTCCATGCCCGACGTCACTTCGCCCCACACGGTATATTGCCCGTCGAGGAAGCGGGCGTCGTCGAGGCAGATGAAGAACTGGCTGTTCGCCGAGTTGGGGCTCTGCGCGCGCGCCATCGAGCAGACCCCGCGGACATGCGGTTCCTTGGAGAATTCCTGCGCGAGATCGGGCTTGTCCGACCCGTGCATGCCGGTGCCGGTGGGATCGCCGCCCTGCGCCATGAAGCCGGGGATGACGCGGTGGAACACGACGCCGTCGTAGAAGCCGTCCTTGGCCAGCTCGACGATGCGTGCGACGTGACCGGGCGCCAGGTCGCCGCGCAGCTTGATCACGACATCGCCGCCCTCGCCATTGCCGGGGCCGGGGTCGAGGGTCAGCGTCAGGGTTTCGGGAAGATCGGCCATTGTGGGCTCCTGGGATGGGGGATGCGCCGCCCTAGCGACCGCGCGGCGGGCTGGCAAATCACGCGATTGGCTTTGGCGCGGCGCGGCGCTAGACCCCGCGCACGACAGGGTATTACAGGGCAGGCAGGGAGGTCCATGATGAGCGAGACCGAGCTTCCCGAGACCGACGCCGACACCACCCAGCTCGATGAGGACGACCGGCTCAAGCCCGACTTCGTCCGCGCCGTGCTCGACGCGGTCGAGGCGGGCGACCCCGCGGCGGCGCGCGCGCTGGTCGAGCCGCTCCACCCCGCCGATATCGCCGATCTGTTCGAACTGACCCCGCCCGAGGACCGCGCCGGCCTCGCCACCGCGATCACCGACCTGCTCGACGGCGACGTGCTGGCCGAGATGAACGATTACGTCCGCGAGGATCTGATCGATTCGCTGTCGGCGGTGCAGGTCGCCGACATCGCCTCCGAACTCGACACCGACGATGCCGTCGCGATCATCGAGGACATGGAGCCCGCCGATCAGCGCGAAGTGCTCCGCGCGCTCGACCCGGACGACCGCGCCGCGATCGAGGAAGCGCTGCGCTATCCCGAGGAATCCGCCGGCCGCCTGATGCAGCGCGAGCTGATCGCGGTGCCGGAACATTGGTCGGTCGGCGACGTGCTCGATTATCTGCGCGGGCATGACGAGCTGACCACCGATTTCTGGGAGATCTTCGTCGTCGATCCGGCGCACAAGCCGGTCGGCACCTGCCAGTTGTCGTGGATCCTGCGCACCCCGCACGGCATCGCGATGGCCGATGTGATGAAACGCGAACAGACGCTGATCCCGATCGACATGGACCAGGAAGAGGTCGCGCTCCGCTTCCAGAAATATGCGCTGATCTCGGCCGCGGTGGTCGATCCGGTCGGGCGGCTGGTCGGCATGATCACGGTCGACGACATCGTCCACATCATCTCCGAGGAAGCCGGCGAGGACATCCTGCGCCTGTCGGGCGCGGGCGACGGCGACATCAACGAGCCGATCGCGCTGACCGTGCGCACGCGCATCACCTGGCTGGTGGTCAATCTCGGCACCGCGATGCTCGCCGCGTCGGTGGTCGGGCTGTTCCAGGGCGAGATTGCGAGATTCGCGCTGCTCGCGGTGCTGATGCCGATCGTGTCGGGCATGGGCGGCAATGCCGGCACGCAGACGCTGGCCGTGGTGGTGCGCGCGCTGGCCACCAATCAGCTTACCAGCTCCAACACGCAGCGCATGATCGGCCGCGAACTCACCATCGCCGCGGCCAACGGCGTCATGCTCGGCGTGTTGATCGGGTGCGGCACGCTGCTCTTCTTCCACAACGCCGATCTCGCGATCGTCATCGCGATGGCGATGGTCATCAACAATCTGATCGCCGGCCTGGCGGGCGTGCTGATCCCGGTGACGCTCGACCGGCTCGATGTGGACCCGGCGGTATCCTCGGCGGTGTTCGTGACGATGATGACCGACGTGATGGGCTTCTTCTCGTTCCTCGGCCTGGCGACGCTGTTCGGCCTTGGCGGGTAAGCCGCGCCGCCCCATTTGGAGAGCATGCCGCTCCACCTCACCAAAGTCGCGTTCGGCGCGACCAGCCTCGACCATCTCGCCGATCGCCTGTCGCAGCGCGCCGAGGCCGGGCCGGTGTCCCTGACGACGCGCTATCTGCCGAAGCGGCACGAGGAGATCGTCGGCCCGAAAGCGATCGCGGGTGGGTCGTTGTTCTGGATCATCAAGCACACCCTGGTCGCGCGATCGCCGATCCTGCGCTTCGGCGAGGCCGAGGGCGGTCGCGTCGCGATCCATATCGACCCGCATCTGGTGCTGACCGAGGGCCGCCCCAAGCGCGCGCACCAGGGCTGGCGCTATCTCGACGGCGCCGATGTCCCGGCCGATCTCGGCGCCGGGGTCGTGTCGGGCGATGCGATCCCGGCGGCGCTGCTGGGCAAGCTCGCCGCGCTCGGGCTCATCTAGCCGCGGCGCGCTTGCCGCAGACGACCGGGCCGCCCGCCACCGCCTTCACCGTGCACGCCGCCTTGCCGTACACCGTCGCCGCGCCGACGCCGGTGGTGGTGACGTCGGCGGTGTAGCGCGCGGTGGCGACGATGCTGCCCGTCCCGTCGAGCCGCACGATCAGGTCGTCGGCGACCAACGCGCTTGCCAGCACCGCACCGGCGCCGCTGGTCGACAGCCGCGCCCGCCCCGCGCGGCCGCCGAGCGTCATCGCGCCGTCGCCGAGCAAGGTCGCGTCGAGCTGGTCGGCGTCGAGGCCGGGCACGGCGAGCGAGTCGCTGCCGGTCACTTGCAGATCGACGCGCTGGCCGCGCACCGGGCCGACGATCTCCACCTTGCCGCCGCCGATGACGGTCGCCCCGCGCAGATTCTGCGTGCGCAGCGTGACGACCGGCGCGGCCGGCGACCCGGGCCCGGGCAGCGCCTCCCACCCGCGCGGCCCGGCGCGGACGATCAGCGTGGTCCCCTCGACGCGGATGTCGAGCCCGTCGCTCGCGCCGGTCGGCCCGCTCGCCCGCGCCAACGGCGCGCCGCGCGTCGCGACGTGCACCTCGAACGGCCCGTCGACGCGAATCCGGTCGAAATCGGTAACGACATAGCCACGATCCGCCGCCGACGCGGGGACGGTCAGGAGCAGGAGCGCAAAGGCAAGGGCGAGGCGCTTCATCCGCCGGGCATCGCCGTTATCGCTGCGCCGGGCAAGCCCTGGGAAGAAACGGCGTTACCCGATCGCTTGTCCCGACACCCCCGCGCAGAAGCGCGATTTCGTGCGCGCGGGAATGACGCGCCCTGGACGCCACCCGCCGCACGTCACCATGCCCGGGCCCCATCCTGCTGGTCGAACACTTCGCGCGCTTGCCGAGATCGACCTCGCCCGAGCCCGTCCGTCAGGCAGACGCACCCCGAACGAACAAGGGCGGCCGTCGCCAGCCGCCCCCCTCCCATCATGGCCGCAAGCAGGATCAGGCCGGCGCCTTGTCCTTGTTGTGGATCGCGGCGGCCTTGCGCAGGATGTCGAGGATCTTCTCCTGCGCGGTCGGCTCGTCGACTTGCTCCATCGCGGCGAGTTCGCGCGCGAGGCGGCTGGTCGCCGCTTCGAAGATCTGCCGCTCGGAATAGCTCTGCTCGGGCTGGTCCTCGGCGCGGAACAGGTCGCGCACCACTTCGGCGATCGACACCAGGTCGCCCGAATTGATCTTCGCTTCATATTCCTGCGCACGCCTGGACCACATCGTGCGCTTGACGCGCGGCTTGCCGGTCAGCGTGTCGAGCGCCTCGCGCAGCGTCTTGTCCGAGGACAATTTGCGCATGCCGACGCTTTCGGCCTTGTTGGTCGGCACGCGAAGCGTCATGCGCTCCTTCTCGAACCGGAGGACATAGAGTTCGAGCTGCATCCCGGCGATTTCCTGCCGCTGGAGCTCGATCACACGGCCGACGCCGTGCTTGGGGTAAACGACATAATCGCCGACGTCGAAGGACAGCGCCTTGGCAGCCATTCCGTAGGACCTTTCTGTGGACCGGTTCCCGTAAAGGACAACGCCTCCATGGCAGCCATGGCTGCACGGACGCGTGCGGGGGGTGTGGTGTTATACGTCTCCGTGTCGAAAACGCGTGCGATGGCGCTTCCGTCCAACCCCGTTTAACAGAGTCGTAATAAAATTGCCAGCCTGACGTGAAACCGCCAGCACGCCGCCGGCAAAGCCGTCGGCCGGGTTAGGCCTTGCCGACCCGCCGTCCGAGCCGGGCGCTGCTCGCTACGCGAGCACCGGGGCCGTGCGACCATGCCGCCCCGCCCCTGCGCCCGTCATCACCTGCGCCCGTCATCAATCGCCTTGCCCCGCTTCCGCCGAGAAATACTTGTCGTACTTCCCCTCTTCGCCCTTGTGCGCGTCGGCGTCCGCCGGAGTCTGGCCGGCGTTGCGCGTGACGTTGGGCCATTGCGACGAGAAGGTGTTGTTGAGCTCAAGCCACCGTTCGAGCCCGCTCTCGGTATCGGGCAGGATCGCCTCGGCCGGGCATTCCGGCTCGCACACGCCGCAATCGATGCATTCGCTGGGGTTGATGACGAGCATGTTCTCGCCTTCGTAAAAGCAATCGACCGGGCATACCTCGACGCAGTCCATATACTTGCACTTGATGCAGGCATCGGTGACGACGTAGGTCATTGGAACACTCCCGGAGCAACTTGCCGCCCGCTGCTATGCCCGAGCGCCGCGCCCGTCAATCTTTGCGTCACTCTCCCGCAGACTGCGGCGAGACGTTCTCAAGCAACAGGTCTTCATAGCAGACACGCGCCTCCTGCGGCGGGCCGCGCCGTGTCGGAAGCGCGGCGATCCGCAACACGCGCACGCGACCGCCGGGGGCGGCGAAAGCGAGGACGCAACCGATGCGCACCGCACTCGCCGGCTTGTCCACCGCGCGGCCGTCGAGGCGGAGATGCCCGCTCGCGGCCAGTTCCCGGGCGAGGCCGCGCGTCTTGACGATCCGCGCGAACCACAGGAAGCGGTCGAGCCGCATCGTGCCGTCAGCCGAGCGCACAATCGGGCGGCGCCAGGCTCGCCAGGGCGGCGAACGCGTTGTCGCGGGGCGGCGCCACGGCCTTGACCGGCGGGCGCCCCCGCCACGTCCAGCGCACGGCGTCGCCCTCGCCCGGCGCGGCACGGAAGCCGAAGCCCGCCATCAGCCGTTCCAGCGTGGGACGCGTCAACCCCATCGACAGCGCCAGCGCCGGATCGAGCGCGAACGGCTGGCGGCCGGCCGCTCCGCGCGCGCCCTCCTGCCGGGCATCGTGCGCGGCGCGGGCGATGCGCTCGATCAGGTCGATCCGCACCGCCTGCGCGGCGACGGGGCGAAAGCCGTGGTCGAGCGTCGCGCCCGGGGTCGCGCGATCGAGCACGCTTGCTCCGTCGCGCGGGGCCGCCGCCACCGTCGTGCCCAGCCGCGCGGCGAGCAACGCGCGCCGCCACCGCGCCGGGCCCGCCTTGAGCAAGCGCGCATCGAACAGGTCGAGCGCGCCGATCGTCACCCCCGCGCCGCGGAACGCTTTCCGCGCGACGGGACCCAGCGCATCGACCGCCGTCGCCACCTCGCTGCGCGCCACCATCCCGCCCTGCGCGACCAAGGCGGCGGCGATGGCGCGCGAGGCCGCGCTGGCGGCGGGGTCGCGCTGCACCGAATCGAGCAGGACGAGGCCGGGCACCGCGCTTTGCAACTGGCGCTGGAGCCAGTCCCGCAGCCGCGCCGCGATCTTCGCGCGCAAGTCGACCGGCAGGCAATCGAGCGCCCGGTCGAGCAGCACGCGCGGCCGCAGCACGCTGGGCCCCGGGCCGAGCGTCGCCACCGCGAGCGCGCGCCACAGGAGCGCCGGCACGGCACCGGGCTCGGCCGACAGCGACAGGTCCGCGTCCGCCGCTTCGGCCAAGGCAGCGCCACGCCGCGCGCGCTCGTCGCCCAGCCGGCGCTCGGCGGCGGCGAGCAGCAGGCGCTTGTCGGCGGCGCGCGCATCGCTCGCCACGACGAAGCGGAAGCCGTCGAGCCGGCCGATCGCATGATCCTCGACCATCACCGCGCCCTCCGGCCCGATCACCACCGGCAGCGCGCGCGGGTCGGCCCCGATCTGGCGCATCAGCAGCGTGGTGCGCTTGTCGACGAAGCGCTGCGTCAGGCTGGCGTGGAGCGCATCGGACAGCCGTTCCTCGACCGCGCCCGCGCGGCGTCCCCAATGCTCGGGGTCCGCCAGCCAGTCGGCGCGGTTGGCGATGTACGACCAGCTCCGCGCCGCCGCGATCCGCCCGGCCAGCGTCTCGACATCGCCCGCGACGTTGTCGAGCCGGGCGATCTCGGCGGCGAACCAGTCGTGCGGGACATGGCCGTCGCCATCGCCGAGATAGCCGAACAGCCGCGCGACGAAGCGGGTATGCGGATCGACGCCCACCTTGCGGAAATCGGGCAGGCCGCACGCCGCCCACAGCCGCGCGACCATCGCCGGCGAGCGCGCGCGGTCGCGCACGCCGGGTTCCTCGGCCAGGCGCTTGAGCACGGCGAGATCGACCGACTGCGGCGCGGCGCGCAGGGCGCGGTGGCCCGGGCGCCGTTCGAGACTGCCGATCAACGCGTCGACGCTGGAGAAATCCGGCTCGCCGTCGCGCCAGTAGAGATGCTCGAGCGGCGGGAACCGGTGTTCCTCGATCGCCAGCACCTCTTCCGGCGTGAACGCGCCCGGCCCCTCCTCGACCAGCGCGCCGAACGTGCCGTCGCGCTGATGCCGCCCGGCACGCCCGGCGATCTGCGCCATCTCCGCGACCGTGAGGCGGCGCTGGCGATGGCCGTCGAACTTGTTGAGGCCGGCAAAGGCGACATGGCTGACGTCCATGTTGAGCCCCATGCCGATCGCATCGGTAGCCACGAGATAGTCGACCTCGCCCGCTTGGAACATCGCGACCTGCGCGTTGCGGGTGCGCGGGGACAGCGCCCCCATCACCACCGCCGCGCCCCCCCGAAGCCGCCGCAGCATCTCCGCCACGGCATAGACTTCCTCGGCGCTGAACGCGACGATCGCCGAGCGCTTGGGCAAGCGGCTGATCTTCTTCGCGCCGGCATAGCTGAGCGTGGAGAAACGCGGGCGGTTGACGATCTCGACGCCGGGGACGAGCGCCTTGAGCATCGGCCGCAGCGCTTCCGAGCCGAGCAGCATCGTCTCTTCCCGCCCGCGTGCGCGCAGGATGCGGTCGGTGAAGACGTGGCCGCGCTCGGCGTCCGCGCCGAGCTGCGCCTCGTCCAGCGCGACGAACGCCAGATCCTTGTCCACCGGCATCGATTCCGCGGTACACAGGAACCAGCGCGCGTCCCTGGGGACGATCTTCTCCTCGCCGGTGATCAGCGCGACGCGACCGGCGCCCTTCAGCGTGACGACGCGGTCATACACTTCGCGCGCAAGCAACCGCAGCGGGAAACCGATCATGCCGCTCGAATGGCCGCACATCCGCTCGACCGCGAGATGGGTCTTGCCGGTGTTGGTCGGTCCCAGGACCGCCGTAACCGCGGGTTCGTCGCGTCGGTGCATGACTTGGCCAACATCGCGTGCCGCGACCGGCCGCGCAACCGGCCGGCGCGGAAAAATACGCGCCGGACGGATCGCTAGCCACCAGCAAAACCTAGCTTTCCAGCGGTTCCTCTCCCTGCCGCAGCAACCGAACGCTTCACCGTGCCGGTTGTGCGCCGGCACGGCGGTTAATTTGACTTTAGGATTTGCCCGCCACAGTCATGCGGCCCGGGCTGCGGGCGGGAAACTGGCAGCGCAGTCGGAATTGGGGGCATACCGCCTTGTTCTTGCGTAACGACCACGGGCTGGATCAGGCGGGCGGCACCGCCACCCGGTCGTTCGGCCGCGCGATCGTGCCGGTCCCGGAACTCACCGCCTTCGAGAAACTGCGCGCCGCCGCGCTCAAGATCGACTGGGTGCCCGATCTCGGATCGCGCATCGGCTCGCGCGACTGGTGGCGCGGCGCGGCGACCTGCGCCGCCTTGTGCGCCGCCGCGATCGCGATCGCCCCGCCGATCGCCAAACCCGTGCTCGGCACGATGCCGGCGGCCTTGGCCGGGCAGGACCGCGACGAAGCGCGCGCGCAGGCGATCGCCCCGCTGGCATGGGGCGCCGATACCGGGCGGCACATGGCGGCGAACGACCTGGTCGTGCCACTGGCCGAAGCGCCCGAACGCCCGATCGAGGAACGCACCGCGACGGTCGGCCACGGCGGCAGCTTCGGCGACATGCTGACGCGGGCCGGCGTTTCCGAACGCGACGCGCAGGACGCGGTCGCCTTGATCTCCGCCGCGGCGCCCCTGGGCGAGCTCAAGCCCGGCACGCAGATCCCGATGACGCTGGGGCGGCGCCCCGACAAGAGCGTCGCGCGCCCGCTGGAGGCGATGTCGCTGCGCGCGCGCTTCGACCTGGAACTCTCGCTGAAGCGGGCCGGCGACACACTCGTGCTGACCAGGCAGGCGATCGCGATCGACCATACGCCGCTGCGCATCCAGGGGCTGGTCGGTGCCGGCCTGTACCGCGCGGTGCGTGCCGCCGGCGTGCCGGTCAAGGCGGTCGAGGCCTATATCAAGGCGATCAACGGCAAGTTCCCGATCGGCCGGGTCGGCGCGCGCGACGGCTACGACCTGGTGGTCGAGCGCAAGCGCGCGGCGACGGGCGAGGTGCAGCTCGGCAATCTGCTGTTCGCCGGGCTCGATCATGGCGGCCGGAAGACGCAGCTCGTCCAGTGGAAGGACGGCACCTGGTATGAAGCGACCGGCCAGGCCGAGCGGCAGGGCGTGTTCACCATGCCGGTGTCGATGGCGCGGATCACTTCCAGCTTCGGCATGCGCTTCCACCCGCTGCTCGGCTTCACCCGGATGCACAAGGGCATCGATATCGGCACGCCGTGGGGCACGCCGATCCACGCCCCCGCCGACGGCACGATCACCTATGCCGGGCGCAGCGGCGGCTACGGCAATTTCATCAAGCTGGTGCATGGCGGCGGCATCGAGACGCATTACGGCCATCTCAGCCGCTTCGCCACGCGGCCGGGCCAGCACGTCTCGCGCGGCGAAGTGATCGCCTATTCGGGCAATAGCGGCCTGTCGACCGGCCCGCATCTGCATTGGGAAGTGCTGCGCAACGGCGTCGCGGTGAACCCGCGCGGCTTCTCCTTCTCCAGCATCGCCACGCTGACGGGCGAGCAATTGCGCGCGTTCAAGGCGAAGGTCGCGAGCTTGCTGGCGGTGAAGGCGGGGAAGTAGCCCCGCTCCGGCTTCCTTCGTCCGTTCGTGCCGAACGGGTGACGGGTCGTCCTTCGGTTCAGGCCGAGTCGAAAAGGGTGATCGTCGCGCACCGGAGCGCAGCGTATTTCAGTCCGTGAGGATCGCGCTTGGCAGGCCGGCCTGCGCCGAAGGACGCCCCGTCACCGCCCCTGCGATCGCCAGCGCTTCAGTGTCCGCGCGATGATCTCGTCCTCGCCGCCCGTTTCGCGCCACAGCTTCGAGAAGAGCGGATCGTCGGATGCCGGGCGCTTCGCTTCGTCCAGCGGGTCGAACAATACGCGGATCGGGATGGCGACGCCCTCGCCGCAGATGATGCACTCGCGATTGCGCAGGGCGGGGATGGAATCGAGGAAGCCGCGCGCGCCCTCCGGCATCGCCGCGCGGACGAACGCCTGGTCGCGGTCGTTGTTGAGCCGCATCGCGATGATCGTGCCGCATTGCGACAGCACGCCCTCGGCCAGATCGGACGGACGCTGCGTGATGAGGCCGAGCGAGACGCCGTATTTGCGGCCTTCCTTGGCGATGCGGCTGAGGATCCGCCCGACGCTCGACCCGTCGTCGTTCCCGGCGGGAATGTAGCGATGCGCCTCCTCGCAGACGAGCAGGATCGGGCGCTGCGGCTCGCCGCGCGACCAGATCGCGAAGTCGAACACCATCCGGCTGAGCACCGCCACCACCACCGAGGTGATTTCGGACGGCACGCCCGACACGTCGATGATCGAGATCGGCTTGCCGTCGCCGGGCAGGCGGAAGATGCGCTTGAGGAACGCCGCCATCGTGTCGGCGACGAGCATGCCGGAGAACATGAAGCCGTAGCGCGGATCGGCCTTGATCTCGTCGATCTTGGTCTTGAGCCGCAGATACGGCGCGGTGTCCCCCGCGCGGTCCATCTTGCCCATTTCGAGGCCGATGAGGTTGGTCAGGTCGCTGAGCAGATAGGGCACCGGCGCATCGACCGTGAGCTTGGCGATCTCCTGCCCCAGCCGCCCCTTGGCGCGCGCCATCAACAGGCATTTGGCGAGGATGTCGGCGTCGATCTGCCGTTCGGAACCGGAGGACGTGACGAACACCTCGCAATGTTCCTCGAAATTCATCAGCCAGTACGGCATCTGCAGGTTCGACACGTCGTAGATCGCGCCGTTGCCCTTGAACGCGGCGGCATATTCGCCGTGCGGATCGATCATCACGATATGGCCCTGCGGCGCGAGATCGCAGATGCGGTGGAGGATCAACGCGGCGCTGGTCGATTTGCCGGTGCCGGTGCTGCCGAGCAGCGCGAAATGCTTGCCCAGCATCGCATCGACATAGAGCGCGGCGCGCACGTCCCTGGTCGGATAGACGTTGCCGATCTCGATATGCGCGCGGTCGTCGGCGGCGTAGATCTGGTTGAGGTCGGCGGTGGAGACCGGGAACACCGGGCAGCCCGGCGTCGGATAGCGCGTCACGCCGCGGCGGAACTTGTAGAGCTTGCCGGTGAGCCGTTCCTCGTCGCCCTCGCCGAGGAAATCGATCTGCGCGGCGATCATGTCCTTGCCGGCCCTGCCCGTACCCGAACCGTCACGCCCGTCGACCAGCTTCAGCGAGCGGATATTGGCGATCAGCCACGCGCCGCCGACGCGCATCTTGATCTGGCTGCCGACCGACCCCGCGCTGGCGACGACCGGGTCGGCATGGCACGCGGTGGTATCGAGCGCGGACGGGTCGAGCATCACCATGCTGCTCGACCCGGCAATGTCGAACACGATGCCGACGCAGGTCGGCGGCACGGCCAATGGCGACGACTGGGCGAAGGCCTGAGCGCCCTGCATTTCGGTCATCTGTACGCGCCCCCGCTCTAGTTACGGCATCTTCATGCCCGACAGCGGTAAAGATTGCGTATCGTCGGCGCGGCGGTGTCCTGTCGCGGGCCGGCACCGCTCAAAACCGCCGCGCGATCTGCCCCGCGGTCCAGCCGAACAGTACCGACAGGGCCACCGCGATCAGGCCGTACAGGATCGCGTGCCGGTCGGCCAAGCGCGCGACGAAGCGTTCGAAGCCCGACTTGCGGATCTCGATGTCGCGCGTCGCCGCCGCCAGCACGCGGCCGTCGCGGATCAGGAAGGTCTCGGCGGTGAACCGCCCGACCGGCACGCGCGCGGGGATCTGCACGCGCGCGCGGTATAGTACGCCGTCGGTGATCTCGACCGCGCCCGGTGCCTCGACATACAGGCCCGCGCGCGCCTTCAGCTCGACCAGCCCGCGCGCGAAGCGGTCCTGCTCGGGCAAGGGCGCGTTGGAGGCGGGCGACAATTGCAGGCTCGACAGGCCCAGTTCGTAGATCGCCCGTGTCCGCGCATCGAGCATCCGGGCGATCGGCTGGGACGAGGCCAGCGCGTAGAAACTCGGCGCGGAGCGATAGCGCAGGCGACTGGCGTTGACCCAGATCAACCCGCCGAGCTTCCGTTTCTCGCGCACCAGGATCGACTGGACCGGGCCCTTGACCACCACGACGATGTCGGTCGGCTTGTCGTCGTCGGGCAAGCGCCCTTGCGGGTAGAGGATCGCGCCGAACAGCAGCAGGTTGGCGCCGGTGAAGCTGTACTGGATCTCGATGTCGCGCTGCGACACGTCGGGGACGAGCACGGGCTTGGCGGCGGGACGGCCCCCCGGCTGACCTTGCCCCATCAGCAGCGGCGCGAGGGCCAGCGCGAGCCAGGTTCTTGCATCGGCAAGGCGGCACCGGCCCGCTACCCCACGGGGCCCCCGCAAAGTATTACCTTGCGGGGCGGCCCCATCCCGCCCCCCCTTCAGGATATGCTGTGGGTGGCGGGGTGGGAGAGCGGGCCGGTGCCGCCTTGCCGACCCATGCCTCACGACAGTTCGACCGAATAGATCGCGTCGGGCCGCCAGCCCAGGCCGAGCGCGATGCGCCCCGCCACCAGCAGCACGATGACCGCCAGCGCCAGCCGCAGATATTCGGGCTTCACCTTGCTCGCCAGCCGCGCGCCGACTTGCGCGCCCGCGACCGAGCCGAGCAGCAGCAGCGCCGCCAGCACGATGTCGACCGCCTTGGTCGTCGTCGCGTGCACCATCGTCGCCATGGCGGTGACGAACAGCGTCTGGAACAGCGAGGTGCCGACCACCACCTGCGTCGTCATGCCGAGCAGATAGAGCATCGCCGGCACCAGGACGAACCCGCCGCCGACGCCGAGCAGGATCGTCAGGATGCCGACGAAGAAGCCGAGCAGCAGCGGCGCGAGCGGCGAGATGTAGAGACCCGAACGGTAGAAGCGCGTCCGCAGCGGCAGCGCCGCGACCAGCGGATGATGGCGACGCTTGCGCGCGCGCGGCGCCGCGCCACGTCGCTCCCGCGAGATCGCACCCCACGCTTCGCACGCCATCAGGCCGCCGATCGAGCCGAGCAGCACGACATAGACGATGGCGATGACGGTATCGATCTGCCCGCTCGCCTGCAGCAGGCGGAAGATCCACCCGCCGAACAGCGAGCCGACCAGCCCGCCCGCGACCAGCACCCCGCCCATCTTGAAATCCACCCCCTTGCGCCGGACATGCGCGAACACGCCCGAGACGCTCGCGCCCGTCACCTGGCTCGCGGCGGAAGCGGCGGCGACGGTCGGCGGGATGCCGTAGACGATCAGCAGCGGCGTGGTGAGGAACCCGCCGCCGACCCCGAACATGCCGGAGAGCAGCCCGACCCCGCCGCCGAGCAGCACGATGACCAGCGCATTGACCGAGAGATTGGCGATGGGCAGGTAGATGTCCATTGCCGCCAAGCGTTAACCGCTCGCGGCGCTCAGGCAAAGCGCGCTGTCAGGGTCCGGTTGGAAATGTGCCGAGGGCACATTCGAGCGGTGCCGGCCCGCTCCCCCCTCCCTGCCACCTATTCCAGATACGCTGTGGGGTGGCCGGGAGGAGGAGTACCGGGTCGGTCATGCCCCCGACATGACCTGAACAGCGCGGTGCGCTGTTCACCCGGTACTGGCCGGCACCGCTCCGAAACGCGCTCCTTAGCGCCTTTCGAAAGGACTCTCAGAAATCCGCCCCCAGCGTCAGCGCGGGGCCCGAACCGGGATAGGCGTTCCCCGCCACGCGCTGCCGCCAGTCGAGCGCGAGCCGCACCGGCTCCCGGCCGAGCGGCAGCGTGACGCCGAGCGATGGCCCGACATCCAGACGGTCGGCGCCGCGCTGCGCCGCGCCCCACGCGCCCGCGCCGAGATCGATCCGCGCCGGGCCGATCGTCGCGAGCGTATGGGCGACACGCACGGCACCGTCGGCATAGCCCTCGGTATCGCTGCGGTGGATCACGCCGGCCTGACCATAGCCTTCCAGCCGGAACCCCAGGCGCACGCCGAACGGACCGAAGCCGCCGACCACGCCGATGGCCGGGCCGCTCCTGCCGCCGTCCAGTGCGAAGCGTTGTTCGGCGACGAGCCGCAGCGGAAGGTCGGTCGGTTGCCATTCCACGCCGAGCGCGGCCTCGCGCAAGCCCGGACCGAGCGGCGACGTCACGCGCGCGGCCACGGCGACACGCCACTTGCGGTCGACCGTATAGGCCAGCCGCGCGCCCGCTTGCGATCCGCCGAGTTGACCGCCGAGCGTCCCCGGCACGAGGCCCGATCCGCCGCGCGCGACCAGCCAGAAACTGCCCGACCAGCGCGCGGGCCGGCGCCCGTCTTCGTCGCGGTAAGGCAAACGCGGCAGGCCGGGCAGCACAGACGCACCGTCGTCGGCCGGCTGCGGATCGTCGTGGCGCACCAGCCCGAGCAGCGCGAGCGCCACCTTGGCCGGATCGGGGGCCGGATCGGGCGCCGGATCGGGCGCTCGACGCGGACGCACCGCCCTTGCCCGCGGCAGGCCGGCGATGGGGTCGCCATGGCGCAGCGGCGGGCGCCGCACGCGGACGAAAAACGCCGACGGCGCGAAGTGGGCGACCGCCAGCGAGACCGGAGCGATCGCCCGCAGCACATCCGCCGGCGATTCGATCTGCGGCCATAACAGAAACACGCGCAAGCCGATCCAGCCGGTCGCCACCAGGCCGAGGAAGCGCAACGGCTTGCCGCGCGCTTGTGCCGTCACCACTCGACCTTCGCGACATCCTCGGGAAAGACGTGGCGTGTCTTGTCCCAGATCAGCGCGGTGCCGCGCAACGAACGGACATAGGCGGTCATCGCCCGGCGCGCGGCGAGCAACGCGACGAGATTGCCGACGAACGCGCGCGGCAGCGACCACCATGCCTCGCGCCAGCCATAGGCCCGGGCGGTGAACGCCGCGCGCGCCGCCAGCCGCCATGCCAGCAGCGCACCGTTGACGCGCAGCAACGCGACGACCGCGCGCGGCATCGCCAGCGCGGTGCCGCGCGACAGCCAGTGCGCCAGGCCCGACGCGCCCCAAGCGACCAGCGCGACATAGGCCGCCGCCAGCACCAGTACCGCCATCGGCGCGCGCCGGTCGCGCATCCGCATCCAGTGGTCGCGCCAGTCGTGCGCGCGGCTCCAGCCGATCCGGTCCCACCCGGCAAGCGCGATGCCGGTCATCCACCGCGCCTTCTGCCGGACGGCGGCATCGAGCGTCGCGGGGAAATAGGCCCGCACCGCCACCAGCGGCCCGCCCGGCCGTTCGCGCACGCGCGCCAGCACGCCGCGCCCGCCCAGGCCCGCGATCCGCAGGCCCAGTTCGTAATCCTCGGTCAGCGACTCGGCGTCGAACGGATCGCCGCCGCGCTGCCGCGCGATGCGCTCCAGCATCCCGCGCTCGATCGCGCAGCCGACCCCCGCCAGCGGCAGCCCCGCGCCAAGCGCCTGGCGCACCACCAGCGACTTGCCGTGCGCTTCGGCGAATTCGTCGGCGTAATGCCCCGACACCAGCCGTGCGCCGCGATCGATCAGCGGCAGCACCGGCAGCTGCACCACCGCGCAACCGCCGATCAGCGCGTCGAACAGGTGCAGTTCGCCGGGATGGACGACATCCTCGGCATCGTGCAGCACGACCGCCGCCACGTGCCCGCCCTCGCGGGCCTCGTCGCGACATAGCGCGCGCCACACCGTGTTGAGATTGTCGGCCTTGGTCGTCGATCCGTCGCGATCACCGATCACCAGCCGCACGCGCGTATCTTCGGCCGCCACCTCGGCCACCGCCGCGATGGTGTCGCGGTCGTTGGGATAGGTGCCGACATAGATGCGGTAATCGGGATGGTCGAAGCGTGCGAGGCTGGCGCGCAGCATCGCGCCGATCACCGCCGCCTCGTCCCACGCCGCGACGAACACCGCGATCCGCCGCGGCGGCGCTCGCGCGAGATCGTCGAGCGTCGCGGACGCTTGGCGCGGCCGGGTCAGGCGCTGCCAGACCCAGACGACATCCACCGCGAGATCGTCGATCCCGCCCAGCAGGAAGCCGACGCCGGCGAACAGCACAGTCTCGCGCTCGATCGCATCAAGCGCGGCAATAACCCAATCTGCCCCCATGTCGAGCGCCCCTGTCGACGTCGTGCGAGTCGATCTGGACAGTGTCGGCCAGGTGCGGCACGCTATCAAGGATTATAGACAGGCCTCCATTCGTCGCTGGACCGGCACGGCTCATCGCATTATAGCCGAATAAACGACTCTCGGGAGAGTTCGATGAAGCTGGCGTTCCGCATGGCGTTGCTTGCTCTGGCCGTGGTGCCGTTCGCGGCGTTCGGCGATGCCAGCCCGCAGATCGTGCTCGCCACGCCGGGCATTGGGGACGGTGCGATCGAACGTTTCACCGCCCGCTTCAACCAGCCGATGGTGCCGCTCGGCGATCCCCGCGCCGCGTCGCCGTTCGACGTGACCTGCGCGGTCGCCGGGCAAGGCCGCTGGGTCGACCCGCAGACTTTCGTATATGATTTCGCGACCGGCTTGCCGGGCGGCACTGCCTGCCAGTTCAAGGTCCGCAGCGGCCTCAAGAGCGTGTCGGGCTATGCCGTCGCCGGGCAGCAGGAATTCAAGGTCGATGCCGGCGGCCCGGTGGCGCGCGCGGTGCTGCCGAGCCGGTATGACAGCGAGATCGAGGAGGACCAGACCTTCCTCGTCGCGGCGAACTTGCCGGCGACCCCGGCCTCGGTCGCGGCCAACGCCTATTGCGCGGTCAAGGGCATCGGCGAGAAGATCCCGGTCGACGTGCTGCCGGCCGACCTGCCCGGCAAGGTGCTGGGCGAGATCGGCACCGATAACTGGAACGTGCGCAGCTTTCTGGAGAGTGGCGGCTTGCCCGCCGCGATCCCCGCCCCCGCCGACCGGGCAAAGGCCTATGCCGGCGTCACCGCGCTGAAATGCCGCCGCCCGCTGCCGCCGGGCGCCGATGTGGCGCTCGTCTGGGGCGCAGGCATTGCCGGAACCGGGGGCAAGACCGCCGGCGCCGACCAGCGGTTCGACTATACCGTGCGCAAGCCGTTCACCGCGCGCTTCGAGTGCAGCCGCGTGAATGCCGCCGCCGGGTGCAATCCGGTCGAAAAGGCATGGGTACGGTTCACAGCACCACTCTCGACCGATCTGGCGAGGCAGATCCGCATCCGCACCGCCGACGGCACGTTGCTGGCGCCGCGGATCGTCGGCGACGACGACGGCGCAGGCAAGGGCGACGTCAAGACGCAGGCGACGGTGTCCGAGGTCGGCTTCAAGAGCCCGTTGCCGGAACAGCAGACCGCCAAGCTGATCCTGCCCGCCGGCATGAAGGACGAAAGCGGCCGCCCGCTCGCCAATGCCGAGCGCTTCCCGCTCGACCTACGCTTCGATGCCGCGCCGCCGCTGGTCAAGTTCGCCGCCGCGTTCGGCATCCTCGAATCGAAGCAGGGCGGCGTGCTGCCGGTGACGGTGCGCAATGTCGAACCGGCGCTGCAAGGCGCGAACCTCGCGATCGACGGCCAGGCGCTGCGCGTCGACGGGTCGGACGGCAAGATCGCCGCGTGGCTGCGCACCGTGAGCCATGCCGATGACGACGCCGATCACGAGGAGAGAAGCGGCAAGGAGAAAGTGCGGATCAACGACACCGGCTCGAAATCGATCCTCGGCGGGCAAGGCACCGCGCTCAAGATCGGCTTGCCCGGCAAGGGCAGGGATTTCGAGGTCGTCGGCGTGCCCGTCGGCGGGGCTAGCGCCAAGCCCGGCTTCTACGTGGTCGAGCTGGCCAGCCCGATGCTCGGCCAGGCGCTGCTCGGGCGCAAGGCGCCGCGCTATGTCGCGACGGCGGCGCTCGTCACCAACATGGCGGTCCATTTCAAATGGGGCCGCGCGAGGAGCCTTGCCTGGGTGACGGCGCTCGACACCGGCAAGCCCGTCGCCAATGCCGAGGTGCGCATCACCGATAGCTGCACCGGCCGATCGCTCGCGCACGGCACGACCGACGCCAGCGGTGCGGTCTACGCGCCCGCCGGCCTGCCCGAGCCCGAAACCTATGGCGGCGATTGCAAATACAGCGCGCCGCTGATGATCTCGGCGCGGTCGGGCGACGATTTCAGCTTCACGCTGACGACCTGGGGCAGCGGCATCGGCCCGTCCGATTTCGACTTGCCCTACGGTTATTCCGCGCCGGGCGAGACGCTGCATACGGTGTTCGACCGCGCGCTCGTCCGCCAAGGCGAGACGATCCACATGAAGCATATCCTGCGCGTGGCCGTCGCGGACGGCTTCGGCCTCGTCCCCGCCGTGTCCGGCACGCTGCGGCTCCAGCATCGCGGTTCGGACACGCAATTCAACTTGCCGCTGAGCGTCGACGCGACCGGCTTCGGCGAGAACGAATGGACCGCCCCCAAGGGCGCGCCGATGGGCGATTACGACTTGTCGGTGATCGCGGGCGGCCGCACCATCGCCACCGGCCAGAGCTTCAAGGTCGACGAATACAAGCTCCCGACGATGCGCGCGACCGTGACCGGCCCGAAGGATGCCGCGGTGCGCCCGACGACGCTCCCGCTCGACCTGTTCGCGGGGTATCTGTCGGGCGGCGGTGCCTCGAACTTGGCCGTGGACATGCGCATCGGCTATTTCGGCCATGACGGCACGCCCGCTGGTTACGAAGGCTATACCTTCGGCGGCAAGGCGATCGCCGAGGGCATCCGCCCGCTCAACGGCGACGGCGAGGAGGAGCAGACCCCGCTGCCGCCGACCCAGACGCTGCCCGCCACGCTCGGCGGTGACGGGACGGCCAAGCAGACCGTGTCGGTGCCGCAGACGCTCGACGGCGTGACCGACATGCTGGTCGAGATGGATTATCAGGACGCCAACGGCGAAGTGCTGACCGCCTCCAAACGCATCCCGATCTTTCCCAGCGCGGTGCAGCTCGGCGTCAGGACCGATGGCTGGCTGATGAAGCAGGACGATCTGCGGCTGCGCTTCGTCGCGCTCGACACGCAAGGCAAGCCGCGCGCCAACCAGCAGGTCTTGGTCGCGCTCTACAGCCGCCAGATCCTCACCGCGCGCAGGCGGTTGATCGGCGGCTTCTACGCGTACGACAATCGCATGAAGACGACGAAGCTCGCCCAGACCTGCACCGCGACCACCGACGCGCAGGGCCTCGCGACGTGCCAGCTCGACCCCGGCGTCTCGGGCGAAGTCCATGCGGTCGCGACGACCAGGGACGCGGCCGGGAACGTTGCCCGCGCGACACAGAGCGTGTGGCTCGCCGGCAATGACGACTGGTGGTTCGGCGGCGACAATGGCGACCGCATGGACGTCGTGCCAGAGCGGCAGCAGTACCAGGCCGGCGACGTCGCGCGCTTTCAGGTGCGCATGCCGTTCCGTGCAGCCACCGCGCTCGTCACGGTCGAGCGCGAAGGCGTGCTGTCGAGCTTCGTCACCGACCTCAGCGGCACCGATCCGGTCGTCGAGGTGAAGATGCCGGGCAGCTACGCGCCCGATGTATTCGTGTCGGTGATGGTCGTGCGCGGGCGTACCGAAAGCGGCGTGTGGACATGGCTGCACGGCATCGCGCAATCGGTCGGGCTGGCCGGCGGGCCGCCCGAGGGACAGGAGCCGACCGCGCTGGTCGATCTCGCCAAGCCGAGCTACCGGCTCGGCATCGCCAAGGTGAAGGTCGGCTGGGAAGCGCACAAATTGCAGGTCGCGGTCACGGCCGACCGCGAGCGCTACGCCGCGCGCGACGTGGCGCAAGTCGACGTGCAGGTGAAGCGACCCGACGGCAAGCCCGCGCGCACCGCCGATGTCGCCTTCGCCGCGGTCGACGAGGCGCTGCTGCAACTCGCGCCCAACGATAGCTGGGACGTGCTGACCGCGGTGATGGGCGAACGGCCGCTCTCCGTCCTCACCTCGACCGCGCAGACGCAAGTCGTCGGCAAGCGCCATTACGGCAGGAAGGCGGTCGAGGCGGGTGGCGATGGCGGCGCCGGCGGCGACGGTTCCGGCCTCAACCGCGAGAATTTCCAGCCCGTCATCCTGTGGAAGGGCCGCGTCGCGCTCGATGCCGGCGGCCATGCGCGTATTCCGGTGACGCTGTCCGATGCGCTGTCGTCGTTCAAGCTCGTCGCGATCGCGACCGACGGCGCGCAGCTTTACGGCACCGGCATGGCGAGCGTGCGGACGGCGCAGGACCTGTCGATCTTCGCCGGCATCCCGCCGCTGGTGCGCACCGGCGATTTCTACGCCTCGACCTTCACGCTGCGCAACGGCTCGGCCAAGCCGATGACGGTGACCGCGACGGTCGACCTGACCCCCGCCATCGCGCGCGGCAAGCCGCTGACCGTGACGATCCCGGCGGGCGGCGCGGTGCCGGTCGCGTGGAACTTGACCGCGCCGGCCAATCTCGACTCGCTGCGCTGGCATGTCAGCGCCAGGTCCTCGGACGGCAAGGCGGTCGACCGGATCACCACCGACCAGGCGGTCGTGCCGCTCTATCCGCTCGAAGTGTGGGCCGGCACGCTGGCGCGCGTCGGCGCCGACACCAGCATCCAGGTCCAGCCGCCGATGGGCGCGATCGCCGGGCGCGGCACGGTCGATATCCGGCTCGACGACACGCTCGCGCCGCCACTCGCCGGGGTGCGCGCGTTCATGTCGGCTTACCCGTACGATTGCTTCGAGCAGCGCCTGTCGCGCGCGGTGGCGCTGGGCGACATCAGCCGGTGGCAGGCGCTGGCCGGCGACATCCCGGCCTATCAGGCCGATGACGGTTTGCTGCGCTACTGGCCGTCGGGCGACCTGGCCGGGTCGGAAGCGCTGACCGCCTATGTGCTGGCGATGACCGCGGACGCCGGGCTGACCATCCCGGAAGGACCGCGCGCGAAGATGATCGAGGGGTTGAAGGCGGTGCTCGACGGGCGCTTGCGGCACGAGGATTATGGCGATGTCCGCTGGCAGCGCGTCTACGCCTTCAACGCGCTCGCCCGCGCGGGGGCGGCGACGCCGGCGATGCTCGGCCAGTTGAGCCTGACCGCCGGGGAAATGCCGACCGCCATGCTCGCCGATTACCTCGTCGCGCTCGATCACCTTCCCGGCCTTGCCAACGGCCCCGCCTTGAAGGCGGCGGCACAGGCGCAATTGCGCACGCGGCTGGTCTATGAAGGCACGCGGCTCGATCTGTCGGACAGCGGCAACCAGCCGTGGTGGCTGATGTCGTCGGGCGACGAAGCCTCGATCAAGACCGTGATCGCCACGCTCGGCCGGCCCGGCTGGGGCGACGAAGCGGCCAAGCTGATGGTCGGCGTCGCGCTGCGCCAGTCGCGCGGGCGCTGGGACACGACCACCGCCAATGCCTGGGGTACGATCGCCGCGCGCAAGTTCGGCGCGCTGTATCCGGCGAGCGCGATCACCGGCGCGACGACGATCGGGCTGGGCGGTCAGCGCATCGCCAAGGTGTGGCCGCTCGCCGTCACCGCGCGCACCGCGAGCTTTCCGCTGCCCGCCACGCTGACGCCCTTGAAACTCTCGCACAACGGCCCGGGCCCTTGGGCGAACGTCTCGGTCTCGGCCGCCGTGCCGCTGGCCAGGCCATTGTTCGCCGGCTACGAGATGCAGCGCCGCGTCGAAGTGGTGCAGGCGCGGACCAAAGGCGTCCTCACGCGCGGCGACGTCATCCGGGTCACGCTGACCGTCAAGGCCAGCGCCGAGCGCAACTGGGTGGTGATCAACGATCCGATCCCGGCGGGATCGACCATCATCGGCGATCTCGGCGGGCAATCGCAGATCCTGGCGGGTCAGGCCTCGGCGGGGCCGGGGACGCAATTTCAGGCGCAGGGTGCCGACGGCAAGCTCTGGGATATTCAGGTCGGCGTCGTCCCGGCCTATGTCGAGCGCCGCAACGATAGCTGGCGCGCCTTCTACGGCTGGGTGCCGCGCGGGGCGTTCAGCGCGTCGTACATGCTGCGCCTGAACGGCGCGGGCCGGTTCAGCTTGCCGCCGAGCCGCGTCGAGGCGATGTATTCCCCGGCGATCCGCGCGCAACTGCCGGTCGCGCCGATGACGGTGGCGCAGCGCTGACGCGACGTTTTCCTCTTGACCCTTCCCCGGCGAAGGCCGGGGCCTGGTAGCAGGCCTTCCGTGACCAAGCGTGACACGCTTTTACAATGGCTTTCCCACCTGGGCCCCGGCCTTTGCCGGGGCAGGGAAAGGATGCAAGCACTCGTTTCCGCGATCGAGGTCAAGGGCGGAATAGTGTGGGCGAAGCTCCGCACCCGCCAAGGCCTGACCGTCACAACCCTGCTCCTCGCCCTGCTCGCCTTCGTCGCCATCGACTATGCCACGCTACCCCCGCCGCTCCCCGGCTACATGCAAGTGCGCGCCGCGTGGCGCCCGTCCGAGGCCTGGCTCTACGACCGCAACGGCACGCTGATCGACAGCGCGCGCATCGATTTCCAGGTGCGGCGGCTCGCCTGGACGCCGCTCGACCATGTCTCGCCGGTGACGCGCGAGACGATCGTCGGCGTGGAGGACAAGCGCTTCTTCGCTCATGGCGGCGTCGACTGGCTCGCCTTGCTCGGCGCCCTGCGCGACAAGGCACAAGGAGAACGCGCGCGCGGCGCCAGCACGCTGTCGATGCAGGTCGCCGGTTTCCTCGCGCCCGATCTCGCCGCGCCGGGCAAGCGGCATTTCTGGGAGAAGATCCGCCAGATGCGCGCCGCCTGGTCGCTCGAATCGGGCTGGTCGAAGGACCAGATCCTCGCGGCCTATCTCAACCTCGCCGGTTTTCGCGGCGAGGCGCAGGGCATCGGCGCGGCCGCGCTCGGCCTGTTCGGCAAGACGCCCGATGCGCTGGCGCACGACGATGCGCTGATGCTGGCGGCGCTGCTGCCCGATCCGCAGGCCGATCCCGCCGCCGTCGCGCGCCGCGCCTGCGCGGTGAGCCACGAGGCGGATTGCGCGCGCTTTCCCGGCGAAGCGGCGTCGATGCTCGGCCCGGCGCGCAGCCTCGCGCTCGACCCCGGCCTCGCGCCGCATCTGTCCGACCGGCTGCTGACCGCGCCGGGGCTGAGGATCATGACGACGCTCGACCGCCGCATCCAGACGCTGGCGATCGTCGCGCTCAAGCGCCAGTTGCAGGGCCTGGGCGGGGCGCGCGCGCGTGACGGGGCGGCGGTGGTGATCGACAATGCCAGCGGCGACGTGCTGGCCTATGTCGGCGGCATCGGCGGCGCCTCGACCGCGCCCGCGGTCGACGGCGCGAACAGCTACCGCCAGGCGGGATCGACGCTGAAACCCTTCCTTTATGCCGAGGCGATCGAGAAAGGCTATCTCACCCCCGCCTCGATCCTCGACGATTCGCCGGTGCAGCTCGACACCGCGTCGGGGCTGTACGTGCCGCAGAATTACGATCGCGGTTTCAAGGGCCCGGTCTCGGCGCGCACCGCGCTGGCAGGGTCGCTCAACGTGCCGGCGGTGCGCACGCTGCTGCTGGTCGGGGTCGATCCGTTCCGCGACCGACTGTGGGACACCGGCTATCGCGGGCTGGTCGAGGATGGCGCTTATTACGGCTATTCGCTGGCATTGGGCTCGGCCGAGGTGACGCTGCTCGAACAGGCGAACGCCTATCGCAGCCTGGCGCAAGGCGGGCGCTGGTCGCCGCTGCGGCTGACGCCCGACGCGCCGAGCGAGGCCCCGCGGCCCGTCACCACGCCACAAGCCGCCTGGATCGTCGCCGACATGATGGCCGACCCCAACGCCCGCGCCGCCACCTTCGGACTCGATTCGGCGCTGCGCCTGCCGTTCTGGGCGGCGGTGAAGACGGGCACGTCCAAGGCGCTGCGCGACAATTGGTGCATCGGCTTCACGCGGAAATACACCGTTGCCGTCTGGGTCGGCAATCTCGAGGGCGATTCGATGCGCGCCGTTTCCGGCGTCAGCGGGGCGGCGCCGGTGTGGCGCGACATCATGCTCGCGCTGAACGCGGACGAGCGTGGTGCCCCGCCGCCGCGCCCGGCGGGCGTGGAGCAACGCGCCATCACTTTCGCGAAGTCGATCGAGCAACCGCGCGCAGAGTATTTCCTCGCCGGCACCGGGCAGAACCGCATCGCGGTCGCGCCCGAGGAATCGCGCCGTCCCCGCATCGTCAATCCGGTGTCGGGCAGCGTCTATGCGATCGACCCGGACATTCCGCCCGACCGCCAGCGCCTGTCGATCGACGTGTCGGGCGCGGTGACGGCGCACCGGCTGTGGCTCGACAAGACCGATATCGGCGCGGCCGATTCGCAGCCGCAGATCATCGCCGGGCCGGGCGTCCACCGCCTGCGGCTGACCGATGTCGCCGGACATGTCGTCGACCAGGTGCTGTTCACGATCAGGTGACACGACAACGGCCGCCCACCCCGCGGGAGACGGCCGCTGCGCCTGACGAACGATGTCAGCGGTAGAAGTTGCGGATTACCTGGACGACATGGCCGCGCCTTGTATCCACCAGGATCACGTCGTCATAGTGGCGGATCCATTGCTGGCCGTAGGCCGGGCGCGGCAGACGGTAACGCCACGGATCGGCGATGATGTAGCGCGGCCCGTAATAGCCCGCCGAAATCCGCACGCCGGGGCGGAACGCGGTGTAGCGGAACGGCGCGCGCCAAGTGCCGCGATCGTATCGGCCGGGGTTGCGGTCGCGCCAGCCGCGCCAGTCGTCGCGCGCCCAGGCGCGGTTGCGATCGTCGGCGCGGTCGCGCAGATCCTCGCGATATTCCTGCCGCGCGTCGCGCACGCCGCGGCGTTCGTCACGGATCGCGCGCGGGTCGCCCGAGCGGTAGGCGTCGCGCACGTCGCGCTGTTCCTGGCGGATATCGCGCCGGTCGCGGCGCAGTTCGTCGTTCGATTGCGCCTGCGCCGCGACCGGAACGAGCGTCGCCGACAAGAGCACGGCGATGATGAGTTTACGCATTGTATCCTCCATTTTCCGGCCGGCCCTCCGGGGGGAAGCCCGGCCACGCGGAGGGTTTCGCAAAGACCGGCTGAACGCCGCGCGAACGATCCTGTCAGGATTCCGTCAGGTTCGGCGGTGCCGGCCCGCTCTCCCTCCCGGCCACCCATCCAGGATACTCTGTACGGGTGGCCGGGAGGGGGAGCGGGCCGGCACCGCCGAAATGTACCCTCAGCGCATTTCCAAACGAATCGATTATGGCGTGTCGCGGCCGCCGCCGGTATTGTCCTGCCCACCCTGGCCGCCGCCGATCGCGCCGACCGTGCCGATATTGCCGAACAGTTCGTCGAAGAAGCTGCGCTTCTTGCCCAGCGTCGGCGTGGTCTTGCTCGTCGGGCTGATCGCGGCGACTTGCTCGACGCCCGACTTGCGCACCGCCGACACCACGCCGCGCGCGTCGAAGCTGATGCGCAGCGTCACCTGATCGCGCACATGCGGATTGTTGAAGGCGTAATTGCGCGTTTCGCGCGACACGTAATACCAGTCGCCCTGCGTGAATTCGGACGTGAAGGTCGGCTTGCCGAGCACCGCCAGCACCGACTGGCGATTGTCGGTGCCGGGCTGCACCGAGTTTACCAGATCGGCATCGATGATATAGCCCTGGTGCGATTTCAGCGGAACGCACGCGACGCTGCCGAGCACGCAGGCGGCGAGAAGGACGGGAGCCGTCATCTGGCGGACGGACTGCAAGCTCATCGACACTCTCCACACGGACACGAAAGCCCCGCGATGCGCATTGCATCGCGGGCCGGGAGCCTCAATATGCCGGGAAAGGCGGCCAAACAAGGGCGCGAAGGGACGACACGATTTGGGCTGGCTGCAAACGCTGATGGGCCGCGACCGCGACGAGGTCGCGCTGGTGCTGTACGAGGCGGTGATCGACCGCGCGCGGCGGCCGCATTGGTATGAAGCGGGCGGCGTGCCCGACACGATCGACGGGCGCTTCGACATGGTCGCCGCCGTACTGGCGCTGGTGCTGCTGCGGCTCGAGGGCGAACCCGGCGCGGCGGCCGCCAGCATCCGGCTGACCGAGCGCTTCGTCACCGACATGGACGGCCAGTTGCGCGAACAGGGCGTCGGCGACGTCGGCGTGGGCAAGCATATCGGCAAGATGATGGGGATGCTCGGCGGGCGGCTCGGCGCGTATCGCGACGGACTGGCGAGCCACGCGGCGGGCGGCGACGATCTGCGCGGCGCGCTGGTGCGCAACCTCTATCGCGGCGCGGGCCCGGGCGCGGCGGCGCTGGCGCAGGTGGAGGTGGCGTTGCTGGCGCTGCGGGATGCGCTGGCGGCGACGCCGGCCGACGCGCTGATCGCCGGGCGGATGCCGTGAGCGCCCCCGAATCTTCATGGCCCGAATCTTCACGGCCCGAATCTTCGCGGCCCGAATCTTCGCGGCCCGAGTTTTCGCGGCTGGAGCGACTCGACACGATCGGCGCCGGTGAACGGACCGTGACGATCGCCGCCGATGCGGCGGAGCGCGCGGCGCTGGCGGTGCGCTTCGGCTTGCTGTCGGTCGACCGGCTCGACGCGACGTTCCGGGTGAACCGCGATGCCGCCGGGATCGTCGCGCGCGGGCGCGTCTCGGCGGCGGCGGTGCAGGCGTGCTCGGTCACGGCGGAGCCGCTGCCGGTCACGGTCGACGAGCAGGTCGCTTTGCGCTTCGTCACCGGGCAGGAAGCGGCGGCCGAAGAGGAAGTGGAACTCGACATGCAGGCGCTCGACACCATGCCGCATGACGGATCGGCGATCGACCTGGGCGAGGCGGCGGCGGAGACGATGGCGCTGGCGCTCGACCCGTTCCCGCGCGGCCCGAACGCGGCGGCGGCGTTGCGCGAAGCCGGGGTGATCGGCGAGGACGAAGCGAAACCGGCGGGGGCGCTGGCCGGGTTGAAGGGCTTGCTCGGCGGGGGTTAGCGCGGGATGATCTGGTTTGACCAATCCGTCATTTCCGCGCGGGCGGGAATCAGCCTCACCGTCCCCGGTAGGAGTCAAGGCCAGCCAGTATGGATCTCCGCCTGCGCGGAATGACGGAACAGGAATACCGACACCATCAGGCGGAGCGGAGCGGTCCATTTTTAGGCGTCACCACCGGCCGGGAGGGCGTGCCGCGGTCGATCCCGGAACGGGTCCGGGATGACGCTGGGTTTTGCAGGTGCCTCGCGAAAGCGGGAGCGCGGGATGACGATCGACACGCTGCGTGCCCTGCCCGTTCGCGGGGGAACGAACGACCCGACAAGCGCCCTCAATCCGCGTCCGGCCCCAGCGTCGGATCGAGATCGCGCGGGCGGACGAAGCGCGTCAGGCGCGCGGTGCCGGCGGCGAGCGCGCGCCACTCGCCCTCGAAGGCCAGCTCGGCGATCGTCGCGGTCGGGTATTTTTCTTCCAGCGCCAGCCGCGCCGGTGCGTCCGACAGCGGCACCAGCAGCATCGCCAGATCCTCCAGCCCCGGATTGTGCCCGACCAGCAGGACGCGGCCGGCATCCGCGGGCACGCCGTGCACCAAGTCGAGCAGGATCACCGCCGAGGCGAGATAGATGCGGCGGTCCCACACCGGCGCGAGCGTGCGGCCATAGCCGGCCGCGACCTGTGCGAGCGTCTCGACCACGCGCACCGCCGGCGAGGCGACGACATGGTCGAACTCCAGCCCGGCGCCGCGCAGATACGCGCCGACCAACGCCGCCGCGCGCTTGCCCTTGGGGTTCAGCGCGCGGTCGAAATCGCGCGAGCGCGGATCGTCCCAGCCCGATTTCGCATGGCGGAGCAGCGTCAGCGTCTTCACGAGTTGGTCTCCGTCCACGCAGGCCCGCGCGCCTCATGCCCAATTTGCCCGGGCGAGGGAAGCGCCGCCGCGCGCAGCACCGCTTCGTCCAGCGTTACGCGGCGGATCGTCACGCCCGGCGGAAAGGCGGTCAGCAGCCGCGACGGCATCGCGGCGGAGAGCAGGACGAACGCACCGCGATCGTCGGCGCGGCGGATCAGCCGGCCGAACGCCTGCGCCAGCCGCGCCCGCACGATGCGGTCGTCATAGGCGCTGCCGCCGCCCTCCGCGTCGCTGGCCGCGAGCCGCCGCGCGGCGTGCAGCACGGTCGGCTTGGGCCACGGCACGCCCTCCAGCACGACGAGCCGCAGCGAACGGCCCGGCACGTCGACCCCGTCGCGCAACGCGTCGGTGCCGAGCAGCGAGGCGGCGGGATCGTCGCGGAAGATGTCGACCAGCGTGCCGGTGTCGATCGGGTCGACATGCTGCGCGTAGAGCGGCAACCCCTCGCGCGCGAACCGGTCGGCGATGCGCGCATGCACGCCGCGCAGCCGCCGGATCGCGGTGAACAGCCCGAGCATGCCCCCGCCCGAGGCGCAGCCCAGCCGGGCATAGGCATTGGCGAGCGCGCCCATGTCGCCGCGCTTGACGTCGGTGACGATCAGCACCTCGGCCTGGGCGGCATAATCGAACGGTGACGCCGCCTCGAAGCGGCTCGCGCCGCGCGGCAGGTGCGTCGCGCCGGTGCGCGCCTCCGCCACCTCCCAGCCGCCGCCGCCGCGCAAGGTGGCGGAGGTGACGAGCGCGCCATGCGCCGGTTTCAGCACGGTCTCGGCGAACGGCCGGGTCGGGTCGAGCCAGTGGCGGTGCAGGCCGACATCGTATTCCCGCCCCTCGACCCGGTCGACCGCCATCCAGTCGACGAAATCGCCAGCGACAGGCCCGCCGATCCGCGCGAGCAGCGACAGCCACGCCGCGACCGTCTCCGCGCGCCAGCCGAGCGAGGCGACCGCGCCCTCGATGCGGGCACGCGCCGCCCCGTCCATCCAGTCCGGCCCCTCGTCCAGCACAGCCTCCAGCCGCCGCCCGAGCGCGACCAGCGGCCGGACCAGCGCGTCGAGCGCTTCCGCCGCCGGGCCGGCCGCCTCGATCAGCGCCGGGTCGGGCTCGGCCAGGTCGGTCTCGAGGCCATAGCCCGCCTCGCCTTCCTTCTCGGCGCGCGCATAGGTGAGCCCGCGCACCGCGGCGAGCAGCGTCTCGACCGGCCCGAACGGGGCTCCCTCGCCGAGGCGCTGCAACCAGCCGTCACTCGCCAGCGCCTGTGCCGCCGCGACCGCGTCGGCGATCGCGCGGCCGCCCGCCTCGTCATAGCTGGCGACGTCCGACAGCCGCGCGGCCAGGCCCCGCCGCCGCCCGCGCCCGCCCGATTCGGGGCCGATCACCCAGCGCCGCAGCTCGATCGTCTCCGCACCCGTCAAGCGGCACGAGAACATCGCGTCCGCCGCATCGAACAGATGATGCCCCTCGTCGAACACGTAGCGCGTCGGCCGCGTCATCGTCTCGCGCCCGCGTGCGGCGTTGACCATCACCAGCGCATGGTTGGCGATCACCAGATCGGCCTCGGCACTTGCCCGCGCCGCCTTTTCGATAAAGCATTTGCGGTAATGCGGGCAGCCGGCATAGACGCATTCGCCGCGCCGGTCGGTCAGCGCGGTGGCGCCGTTGCGGCGGAACAGCGTCGCCAGCCAGCCGGGCAGATCGCCGCCGACCATGTCGCCGTCGGCGCTATACGCCGCCCAGCGCGCGACGAGCTGCGCCAGGATCGCGGCGCGCCCGGCGAACCCGCCTTGCAACGCATCCTCCAGATTGAGCAGGCACAAATAATTCTCGCGGCCCTTGCGCGTCACCACCTTGGCGCGGCGCTCGGCCGCGTCGGGGAATACCGCTGCACTTTCATGACCGAGCTGGCGTTGCAGCGCCTTGGTGAAGGTCGACACCCACACCGCGCCGCCCGCCTTCGCCGCCCATAGCGAGGCGGGCGCGAGATAGCCGAGCGTCTTGCCGATGCCCGTGCCCGCTTCGGCCAGCACGAGATTGGGCGCCCCCGCCACCATGCGCGGCCCGAACGCCTCGCGCGCGGCCTGCGCATAGGCGCGCTGGCCCGGGCGTTGCTCGGCGGCGCTGCCGGTCAGCGCGGCGAGACGGCCTTGCGTCTCCTCCGGGTCGAGCGTCACCGTGCGCGGGGGCGGGCGCGGCGCGCCCTCGGACCATTCGCCGAGCTTCGCATACAGCCAGCGCTCGGCGACCGCCGGTTTCTCCAGGCGCTGCGTCAGCAGCGGCGCCCACGTCCAGCGCAGCCGGAACAGCGATTGCGCGGCGGTCCACGCGCCCTCGCGCTCGGGCCAGTCGGCGTCGATCATCCCGAGCAATGCCGCCGTCGCCTCGCGCAGGAAACCGGCGACCTCGGCATCGCTCTGCGGCGGCGAGATATCGGCGACACGCGCGAGGCCGCGCGGAGTCGGCACCATGAAGCGCGCCGGGCACAGGAACGCGAACAGCTCCAGCACGTCCAGCCCCGACAGCTCGGCATGGCCCAGCCGTTGCCCCACCAATGGTGCGTTGAGCAGGATCACCGGCGTGTCGGCCGCGATGCGGATCGCCTCGCCCCGCCCGATCGGCCGCGTGGCCCCCCCGTTCTCCGGCGCGTCGGCGATCCAGATGCCGCCATGGCTGGCGTGGAGCGCGGGATAGGGGAGCGCGGGATAGGGGAACGGCGCGGTCACGCAGCCGCTATCGCGTCGGCGGAACGAATTGGCAACGCTAGAGGATACCCGTTCCATCGATCGCGAGTCCGGGCATCGTCGCGCTTTCCAACGGCCCCGCCAGCGCGACCGTCCGCCGTTCGCCGAAACCATCGCGCGCGGGTGCCCAGAACTGATGAACCTCGCCGGTCGGCACCGCGACGACCCAATATTCCGGCACGCCCTCCGCCGCGTACATCGCGCATTTCGCACCGAGATCGCGGGCGACGGTCGTATCGGCGACCTCGATGACGATCGCGAGATCGCGCACTTCATAATAACGCTCGTCCGCGCCGCCCAGCGCGACGATCACGTCGGGTTGCGGCAGATTTTCGGACGGCAACGCCAGCGAGCTTTCGCTGAACGCCTCGAAGGCCGAGCCGAGGTCTTCGAGGTCACGCCGCAAGCGATAGGTCAACTCGTTTTTGGCGCGGTTATGTTTCCTGAATTCCGCGTTCATGACCTCGATCACCCCGTCGATCAGTTCGACCTTCCTGTATTCGTCAAACACGCCCGCGCGGTCGAGCAGTTCGAAGTCCTCGATCCGGAGCTTGAGGCGCTGCGGCTCGGTAAGCGGGGCTGCCATGTTCATGGCGGCACCATAGCATTTGCGCTCGCTGCGCTAAAGCGTCAAACGCGAGCGTATCATGACCGACGCCCTCCGCCCCGATCTGCTGCGTTCCGCCGCCCTCGATTCCAAGGCGTGGCCCTATGAAGAGGCGCGCAAGCTGCTCAAGCGCTATCCGGGCGGCAAGCAAAGCGGCCCGGTGCTGTTCGAGACCGGCTACGGCCCCTCGGGCCTGCCGCATATCGGCACCTTCACCGAAGTGCTGCGCACGACGATGGTGCGCCAGGCGTTCCACACGCTGAGCGACACGCCGACCCGGCTGATCGCGTTCAGCGACGACATGGACGGCTTGCGCAAGGTGCCCGACAACGTCCCCGACAAGGCGATGCTGGCCGCGCATCTCGGCCAGCCGCTGACGCGCATTCCCGATCCGTTCGGCTGCCACGACAGCTTCGCCGCGCACAACAATGCGATGCTGCGGCGGTTCCTCGACGAGTACGGGTTCGAGTACGAATTCGCCTCCTCGACCGACTATTACGCGAGCGGCAGGTTCGACGACGCCTTGAAGGGCGTGCTGCGGCACTATCGGGGTATCCTGGACGTGATGCTGCCGACCTTGCGCAAGGAGCGGCAGGCGACCTATTCGCCGGTGCTGCCGGTCAGCCCCAAGTCCGGCATCGTGCTGCAAGTCCCCGTCGAGGTGATCGATGCCGCGACAGGCCTGATCGCGTTCGACGACGAGGGCGAGCGCATCGAGCAGAGCGTCCTGGGCGGCCGGGCCAAGCTGCAATGGAAGGTCGACTGGGCGATGCGCTGGGTCGCGCTCGGCGTCGATTACGAAATGGCGGGCAAGGACCTGATCGATTCGGTCGTGCAATCCTCGAAGATCGCGCGCGTGCTCGGCGGGCGCCCGCCCGAAGGCTTCAATTACGAGATGTTCCTCGACGAGAAGGGCGAGAAGATCTCCAAGTCGAAGGGCAACGGCCTCGGGCTGGAGGAATGGCTCACCTATGGCCCGCAGGAGAGCCTCGCTTTCTACATCTACCGCGAGCCGAGAAAGGCCAAGTCGCTGCACATGGGCGTCATCCCGCGCGCGGTGGACGATTACTGGCAGTTCCGCGCCGCCTGGCCGACGCAGGACGTGAAGGAACGACTGGGCAACCCGGTGCATCACATTCATGACGGCGCGCCGCCGGCGGGCACCCTGCCGGTGACGTTCGGGCTGCTGCTCAATCTGGTCGGCGTGATGGGCGAGGCGACCAAGCCGCAGGTGTGGGGCTATCTCGCCAACTACCTGCCCGACGCGACGCCCGCGGCCCATCCCGACCTCGACCGCCTGATCGACCATGCGCTCGCTTATGGCCGCGATTTCGTCGCGCCGGCCCTGGTCAGGCGCGCGCCGGCGGGAGGCGAACGCGCCGCGCTCGACCGGCTCGACGCGGAACTGGCCGCCCTGCCCGAGGGCGCGAGCGCGGAGGACATCCAGAACATCGTCTACGAGATCGGCAAGAGCGGCGGCTTCGAGACACTGCGCGACTGGTTCAAGGCGCTGTACGAGACGCTGCTCGGTTCCGGCCAAGGCCCGCGCATGGGCAGTTTCATCGCGCTCTACGGCATCGCCAACACGCGCACGCTGATCGCCGAGGCACTGGCGCGGTGATGTTCGAGTCGACAAAGTAGCTTGGAACATAGTAAGAACAAACGTATCGCCCGACTCGGAAAATGCCATGTTCCACTCTTCCGTCCTCTGCCACCGGCTGTTCTTCGCCTTGCGTCCGCCGCTCGCGCTGGCGCGGCAAATGACGCAGGCGGCGCACTGGTTCGACGCCGGGCGCGGCGTGCTGCGGGCCGAGCATATGCATGTCACGCTCGACTTGCTGGACGACATTTCCGCGTTCGATCGTGATCTGGCGAAGCGGATGCGCGATGTCGGCGACGCGCTCGCGGCCGACCCGTTTTCGATCGTGCTGGATCGGGTCGTCGGCAGCACGGGATCGATCGCGCTGCGGCCGGGTCACCAGGTGCCCGCTCTCCAAGCGCTCCGCGACGAGATCGTACGGCAGCGTGGCGGCGCGGGAATCGCCGGGCGCAACGGATATCGTTTCAGCCCGCATCTGACGCTCGGCTATCGCAAAGGGCAGCCGTTCGAGGCGGCCGTGGCACCGGTCGCATGGGACGTGACGGAGGTCGTGCTGATCCACAGCCATGTCGGGGCGGGACGGCACGATCTGCTCGGGCGCTGGGCGTTGCCGGGCGCCGATTCGTGGCAGGGATCGCTGTTCCGGTTGGCGCGTGCGCCAACCGGCGATAGAGTCGCGGCATGACCGCTCCTCGCCAGCCGGGCTCGGCCCTTCTTCAGCGGTTCCTGTCGAGCGAAGCCGCCGGCGGCATCGTGCTGATCGCCGCCGCCGTGCTGGCGATGGCGATGGCGAACTCGCCGCTCGCGGACGCGTATTTCCGCCTGCTGCGCCACGCCGTCGGGCCGACCATCGCGCCCGCGATCGGCGCGATGACGGTGCACCTGTGGATCAACGATGGCTTGATGGCCCTGTTCTTCCTGCTCGTCGGGCTGGAGATCAAGCGCGAGTTGGTCGGCGGCGAACTGGCCGATCCGGCCGACCGCCGCTTGCCGGTGATCGCCGCGGTGGGCGGGATGATCGTGCCGGCCCTGCTGTATCTGGCGGTGACGGGCGCGCGCGCCGCGTTGCTGCGCGGCTGGGCGATCCCCGCCGCGACCGACATCGCCTTCGCCATCGGTATCCTCGCGCTCGCCGGGCCGCGCGTGCCGCCGGCGCTGAAGCTGTTCCTCGCCACGGTCGCGATCGTCGACGATGTCGGCGCGGTCGCGATCATCGCCTTGTTCTACGGGCACGGGTTCGACTGGCGCGCGCTGGGCGGCGCGGCCGCGGTGCTGGCGGCAATGGTCGCGATGAACCGGCTCGGCGTGGCGCGGCTGTGGCCGTATCTGCTCGCCGCCGCCGCCTTATGGGTGCTGGTACTGCTGTCGGGCGTGCACGCGACGGTGGCGGGCGTCGCCGCCGCGCTCGCCATGCCGATCCGCGCCGACGAGCAGGCGTCGCCGCTGCACCGGCTGGAACACGGCCTGTCGCCGTGGGTCGCGTTCGGGATCGTGCCGCTGTTCGGCTTCGCCAATGCCGGCGTCGCGTTGGCCGGCACGAGCGCGGCGACGCTGCTGCAACCGGTCGTGATCGGCGTGGCGCTGGCGTTGTTCCTGGGCAAGCAGGCGGGCGTGTTCGGCGGCATCCGGCTCGCGGTCGCGTTCGGGCTGGCGGCGCGACCGGGCGGCGCGACGTGGACGCAGGTCTACGGCGTCGCCGTGCTGTGCGGCATCGGCTTCACCATGAGCCTGTTCATCGGCGGGCTCGCCTTTGCCGACCCGGCGACGCGGGATGCGGTCAAGATCGGCGTGCTGGCCGGATCGATCCTCTCGGCGGTGGCGGGGTTCGTCGTCCTGCGATGGGCACCGGCGGGAGCGGCGGATGCGTAGCTTCTTCTCGCCCCGCCAGTTGCACCACGCCCCGGCGCGCGAACTCCACAATGGCGGATTCACCGCTTATGCCGAGACACCCGCGCGTGCCGAAACGATCCTGCGCGCGATCGGCGGCGCGGCGGAGCCCGCCGACCACGGCGACGCGCCGATCCGCGCGGTGCACGCCGCCGACTATCTCGCCTTCCTGCGCGACGCGCCGGGCCGATGGGCGGCGGCGGGACGGCCGGGCGATGCGACGGGCTATGTCTGGCCGGTGGTCGGGCGGCGGCCGCTGCGGCTCGACCGGATCGACGGGCTGATCGGGCGCTACAGCTTCGACGCCTCGACCCCGCTGACCGCCGAGACATGGGGCGCGGCTTATTGGAGCGCGCAAGGCGTCCTTGCCGCAACGCATGCCGTGCTGGCCGGAGACCGCGCCGCCTTCGCCTTGTGCCGTCCGCCGGGACACCATGCCGGCGCGGACTATCTCGGCGGTTATTGCTACCTCAACACCGCCGCCATCGCGGCGCAAGCCGCGCGCGATGCCGGCTGCGCCAGCGTGGCGATCCTCGACGTGGATTATCACCACGGCAACGGTACGCAAGACATCTTCCTCGCGCGGGCGGACGTGTTCTACGCGAGCATCCACGCCGACCCGGCGACCGATTACCCCTTTTATTGGGGCCATGCCGACGAGGTGGGCGAGGATGCTGGGCACGGCACGACGCTCAACCTGCCGCTACCGCAAGGCGCAGCACTGGAGCCGTTCCGCCGTGCGCAGGCGATCGCGCTGGAAGCGATCGCCCGGTTCGCACCCGACCTGCTGGTCGTCAGTTTCGGCGCGGATACGTGGGAGGACGATCCGATTTCGCACTTCAAGCTGACCACCGCCGATTACGCCGTATTGGCGCGCGACATCGCGGCGTGCGGCTGGCCAACCGTGATCGCGATGGAGGGCGGCTATGCGGTCGATGCGCTCGGCGCGAACGTCGCAGGTTTCCTGGGCGGCTTTTGAACCGAACGGCGATGCCGGCGCCGATCCATGGTCGGGCGCTCGACGAAGCCGTCGAGCATGTCGTGCGGTCCTCCCCGCGTCGGCACGGCACGAGATCGTGCCGTGCCGTGCCGCAGCGCGCCATCACGCCGTTTGGTGTCGGGCATCTTGTCGAACAACGGCGCCCGACCGCGCGCATGCCGTGACCGTGGGTGAACCGCGGTGAGGTCGCCAAAAACGCCAGCGAGTCCGAGCATCGCGTGCAACGCGGCAATATCACGCCGCCGCCGCCCCGCCCCGATCCTGCGGCAAGCCGCGCGCATCTCGTGCAGGTCCGGCAGGATCGACAGGCGGCACGATCCAGCCGCACCGCCCCGTCGATGTCGAGCGTCGGCACGCGTGCCGGCGTCAGAGCTTCCCGGTCAACTCCGGCACCAGCTTGAACAGATCGCCGACCAGCCCGAGGTCGGCGACCTGGAAGATCGGGGCGTCCTCGTCCTTGTTGATCGCGATGATGGTCTTTGAGTCCTTCATGCCGGCGAGATGCTGGATCGCGCCGGAGATGCCGACCGCGACATAGACTTCAGGCGCGACGATCTTGCCGGTCTGGCCGACCTGATAGTCGTTGGGCGCGTACCCGGCATCCACGGCCGCGCGCGATGCGCCGACGCCCGCGCCGAGCTTGTCGGCGAGCGGGTCGATCACGCTGTGGAACTGTTCGCTCGACCCGAGCGCACGGCCGCCCGAGACGATGATCTTCGCAGACGTCAGTTCCGGCCGCTCCGACTTGGCGATTTCCGAGCCGACATAGGTCGAGACGCCGGCATCGCCGGTCGCGGCGACGGCTTCGATCGTCCCCGATCCGCCCTCGGTCGCGGCCTTCTCGAACGCGGTGCCGCGGACCGAGATGACCTTCTTGGCATCCTTCGTCTGCACCGTGGCGATGGCGTTGCCGGCATAGATCGGGCGGGTGAAGGTGTCCTCGCTCTCGACCGAGAGGATGTCGCTGATCTGCATCACGTCGAGCAAGGCGGCGACGCGCGGCGCGATGTTCTTGCCGTTGGTGGTCGCGGGCACGAGGAAAGCGTCGTGCGTTTCCATCAGCCTGGCGACCAAAGGCGCGACATTCTCGGCCAGCGCATGGGCATAGGCCGCATCGTCGGCGACATGGACCTTGCCGACGCCGGCGATCTTCGTCGCCGCCTCGGCGACCGATCCGACGCCTTGCCCGGCGACCAGCAGATGCACCTCGCCGAGTTTCGACGCGGCGGTGACGGTGGAGAGGGTGGCGTCCTTCACGGAGGCGCCGTCATGTTCGACCCAGACCAGTGTTTTCATCGTCTCATCCTATCAATCCGTTCGCCCTGAGCAAAGTCGAAGGGCCTATCGCAAACCTGTGCTTCGACGTCGCTCGGCACAAACGGAATTTGTGCCTGGCACGCTATTTGGCGACGCCCATCGCCTTGAGCTTCGCCACCAGTTCATCGACATCGGCGACCTTTACCCCGGCCGAGCGCTTGGGCGGCTCGACCACCGTGAGCGTGGTCAGGCGCGGCGAGACGTCGACGCCGTAATCGGCCGGTGTCTTCTGCGCGAGCGGCTTGGACTTGGCCTTCATGATGTTGGGCAGCGACGCGTAGCGCGGCTCGTTGAGGCGCAGGTCGGTGGTGATGATCGCCGGCAGCTTGAGCGTCTCGGTCTCCGACCCGCCATCGACTTCGCGCGTCACGGTGACGCTGTCGGCGGTCAGCTCGACCTTCGACGCGAACGTCGCCTGGCCCACGCCGAGCAGCCCGGCGAGCATCTGGCCGGTCTGGTTGTTGTCGTCGTCGATCGCCTGCTTGCCGAGGATCACCAGATCGGGCTTCTCCTCGGCGACGATCGCCTTGAGCAATTTGGCGACGCCGAGTGGTTCGACCTTCTCCTCGCTGACGATCAGGATCGCGCGGTCGGCCCCCATGGCGAGCGCGGTGCGCAGCGTTTCCTGCGCCTTCTGCTCGCCGATCGAGACCACCACGATTTCGGTCACGCCTCCACGACTTGGGTCCTTCAGGCGGATCGCTTCCTCGACCGCGATCTCGTCGAACGGGTTCATGCTCATCTTGACGTTGGCGAGGTCGACCCCCGTCCCGTCCGCCTTCACGCGGGGCTTCACGTTGTAGTCAAGCACGCGCTTGACCGGGACCAGTACCTTCATTGCAGTGCGCTCCATTGTCTGAATCGATCCGGGCAGGAAACGTTCAGCTTGCCGGTTCGAGCCGGCGTTCGATCCGGTTCAGGCGTAAATTGATATTGTCGATCGCGACCTGCTGGGCAGCGTCGGAGGCCGAGAAATGCGCCAAATGCTGGACGATCGCCGCTTGGCCGCCTTCCAAGTTCGCAAGGCGACCGGTCTGTTCATCCAAGGTACGTTCCATGCGATCTAGCGTCGTTTGGAAACGTTTGAGATGTTCGACCATCAGGTTTTCAATCTCGGCGGTCATGCCGCATTCCTTCCGCGTTGCTATGCCGCCTTCTTCACTTCCGCGACGATCTTCTGCGCGGCATCGCCCAAGTCGTTGGCGGGGACGATCGCCAGGCCCGAACCGGCCAAAATCGCCTTTCCGGCCTCGACATTTGTTCCCTCCAGGCGAACGACCAGCGGCACCGACAAATTCACTTCCTTCGCCGCCGCGACGATGCCGTCGGCGATGATGTCGCACTTCATGATGCCGCCGAAGATGTTGACCAGGATGCCCTTCACGTTGGGGTCGGCGAGGATGATCTTGAACGCCGCCGTCACCTTCTCCTTCGATGCGCCGCCGCCGACGTCGAGGAAGTTCGCCGGGAACATGCCGTTCAGCTTGATGATGTCCATCGTCGCCATCGCGAGGCCCGCGCCGTTGACCATGCAGCCGATGTCGCCGTCGAGCTTGATATAGGCGAGGTCGTATTTCGACGCCTCCAGCTCGGCCGGGTCCTCTTCGGTCGTGTCGCGCAGGTCCAGCAAGTCCTTGTGGCGGAACATCGCGTTGCCGTCGAACGCCACCTTGGCGTCGAGCACCAGCAGTTGCCCGTCATCCGTCACGGCCAGCGGGTTGATCTCGATCTGTTCGGCATCGGTGCCGAGAAAGGCGTCGTACAGCTTCTCCGCGACGTGCGCGGCCTGCTTCGCCAGATCGCCGCTCAATTCGAGCGCCGCCGCCACCGCGCGGCCGTGATGCGGCATGAAGCCGGTCGCGGTGTCGATGTCCACGCTGTGGATCTTCTCGGGCGTGTCGTGCGCGACGGTCTCGATGTCCATGCCGCCCTCGGTCGAGGCGACCATCGAGACGCGGCCGGTCGCGCGGTTGACGAGCAGGGCTAGGTAGAATTCCCGGGCGATGTCGACGCCGTCGGTCACGTACAGGCGGTTGACTTGCTTGCCCTGCTCGCCGGTCTGCACCGTCACCAGCGTGTTGCCGAGCATGTCGGCCGCCGCCGCGCGCACTTCGTCGGCGGTCTTGGCGAGCCGCACGCCGCCCTTGGCATCCGGGCCCAGTTCCTTGAACTTGCCCTTGCCGCGCCCGCCGGCGTGGATCTGCGCCTTCACGAC
>CAXTJX010000004.1:0-77301 GCA_964244765.1 uncultured Sphingomonas sp.
ACCCAGGTGTCGAACAGCACGTTCGCGCCCTCGAACCCCATCTGCGGCGAATAGCGCGCGGGGAAATCCTGGACGTGGACGGGGGCGGAGATGACGGCGCAGGGGATACGCAGCCGCTTGGCGATGTGGCGCTCCATCTGCGTGCCGAGCACCAGCTCGGGTTGCAGCTTCTGGATCGCGTCCTCGACCTCCAGATAATCGTCGGTGATGAGCGGCTCGACACCGTACAGCTTGGCCGCGTCGCGCAGGTCACGCGCGAATTCGCGATTGTAGCAGCCGAGCCCGACGACCTCGAAGCCCAGCTCGTCGCGCGCGACGCGGGCGGCGGCGATGGCGTGGGTGGCGTCGCCGAAGATGAAGACGCGCTTGCCGGTGAGATAGGTCGAGTCGACCGAACGGCTCCACCACGGCATGTTCGACGTATCGAGGGCGGCGGCGGGATCGACGCCAGCTAGCGTCGCCACCTCGGCGATCAACTCGCGCGTGGCGGCATGGCCGATCGGGACGGTGCGGACGGTTTTCTGCCCGAATTGCCGCTCCAGCCAGCGCACCGTCGTGTCGCCGATTTCCGGGTAGAGCAGGATATTGAAATCCGCCGCGCCGATCGCCTTCAGGTCCATCGGCGATGCGCCGAGCGGGGCGACGAGATTGACGTCGACACCCAGCGTTTCGAGCAGGCGGCTGATCTCGATCACGTCGTCGCGGTGGCGGAAGCCGAGCGCGGTCGGGCCGAGGATGTTGGCACGCGGGCGGCGGCCTTCGCTTGCCGCCGGCGCCACGCTCTTGTCGGCGAGCTTGCGCACCAACTGGTAGAACGTCTCGCTCGCCCCCCAATTCTCCTTGCGCTGATAGCTCGGCAGTTCGAGCGCGATCACCGGGCAGGGGAGCTGCATCGCGTCGGCGAGGCCGGCGGGGTCGTCCTGGATCAGCTCGGCGGTGCACGACGCGCCGACCAGCATCGCCTGCGGCCGGAAGCGGGCATAGGCGTCGCGCGCGGCTTGCTGGAACAGTTCGGCGGTGTCCTTGCCGAGGTCGCGCGCCTGGAAGGTGGTGTAGGTGACCGGCGGCCGCTTGCCGCGCCGCTCGATCATCGTGAACAGCAGGTCGGCGTAAGTGTCGCCCTGCGGCGCGTGCAGCACGTAATGCACGCCCTCCATCGCCGTCGCGATCCGCATCGCGCCGACGTGAGGGGGGCCCTCATAGGTCCAGACGGTCAGTTGCATCGACCGGCTCCCGCCCTGGCCGTCACCCCGGCGAAGGCTGGGGTCGCATGGTGGCGAGCGACCGCGCCCGTCCGAAAGATCCCGGCCTTCGCCGGGATGACGCGGGCGGACATCCTCATACCCGCAGCACGTCGCGCCGCCGCAGCGGTCGCGCGAACAGTTCGGCGAGGTCGCCCGCCTGGTCGAAGCCGTGGATCGGCGAGAACACCAGCTCGATCGCCCATTTCGTCGTCAGGCCCTCCGCCTCCAGCGGATTGGCGAGGCCGAGGCCGCACACCGTCAAGTCCGGCTGCGCCGCGCGCACGCGGTCGATCTGCTTGTCGACGTCCTGCCCTTCGCTGATCAGCGTACCCTCCGGCAGCAGCGCCAGTTCCCGCGCGAGGTGGCGGCGGTGGAGATAGGGCGTGCCGACTTCGACCGGGACCATGCCCAGCTCGGTCGCGAGGAAGCGCGCCAACGGCACTTCGAGCTGCGAATCGGGCAGGAAGGTGATGCGCTTGCCCGCGAGCCGACCGCGCGAATGTTCGATCGCGCGCTTGGCCCGCTCGCGGCCCGGCGCGATCGTCCGGCGGAAATGCATCTCCTCCACGCCGAACGCCTGCGCGGCGGCGTGCAGCCAGTCGGTCGTGCCTTCCGCGCCGAACGGGAACAGCGCATCGAGCCGCCCCGCGCCGCGATCCTCCAGCGCCCGCGCGGTCTCGCCGAGAAACGGCTGGGCGAGCAGGAAGCGCGTGTTCGGCCCGACCGGCGGCATCGCGTCCGCGCGGCGCGCGGGCAGCGAGTGGACGGTGGCGATGCCGAGTTCGGCGAACAGCCGCAGGAACTGGTCCTCGACCACATCCGGCAGCGCGCCGACGATCATCAAGCTCGGCTTGTCCGAGGTGTCGGCGCGCAGGTCGGGCACCAAAGCGGCGAGGCACGCGTCCTCGCCCTCGGTGAAGGTCGTCTCGATGCCAGAGCCCGAATAGTTGAGGATCCTGGTCACGCCGGCATGCTTGACCGACAGCCGCGCGGCGGCGCGCGACAGGTCGAGCTTGATCACTTCGGACGGGCAGGAGCCGACGAGGAACAGCAGCTTGATGTCGGGCCGCCGCGCGAGCAGCCGGTCGACCACGCGGTCGAGTTCCTCGTTGCAATCCGCCATGCCGGCGAGATCGCGCTCCTCGATGATCGCGGTGCCGAAGCGGGGTTCGGCGAACACCATCACGCCCGCCGCCGATTGCAGCAGATGCGCGCAGGTGCGCGAGCCGACGACGAGGAAGAAGGCGTCCTGGACCTTGCGATGCAGCCACATGATGCCGGTCAGCCCGCAGAACACCTCGCGCTGCCCCCGCTCGCGCAGGATGGGCGCCGATTCGCAGCCGAGCCCCGATCCGTTCCGGGCGGCGGGCGCCGCAACGAGGGGGGGCGGGGTCATCCTGCCACCGCCATGCGCGCGGGCGGCGATTGCAGCCGCGCCGCGCGCAGCTTCAGCAGGAACTGCGTCGCGTTGATCGCGTAGCTGGCATAGGCGGCCAGCGCGAGCAGCATCCGCCCGCGCTCGGTGCCATGGCCGCCGGCCAGCGCCACCAGATAGGCGGTGTGCAGCGCCAGCACGAGCATGCTGAACACGTCCTCCCAGAAGAAGGCGGGGACGAACAGCCATTTGCCGAACACCTGCTTCTCCCAGATCGAGCCGGTGAGCATGATCGCGTAGAGCGCGCAGGTCTTGACCACGATCGAGGCGGTCGCCGCGGCGGCGCCCGTCCCGGTCGCCAGATAATGCAGCACCAGCGCCAGGCTGACGAGGAAGATCAGGAACTGGACCGGTGCGAGCACGCCTTGCACCAGCGTCCACGGCGACGAGTCGCGGCGGCGGCGTTCTTCGGGCGTGTAGAGCGGGGCGGTCCCGCCGCTTTGCCTCTCTGCGAAGGAAGGGTCGTTCGACCGCATCGCTGTCCCGCCTGCCCGTTATCGTGACGGAAAGACTAGGCCGATGCGTCCGGAAGTGTCAACTAAATCTGACGTCCAAAAATATTGACACATACCGCACTGCGGCATCGTTATTATGGTTGTCAGGGCAAACGAACGGGCATAGGCTGCGAGTCGCGGGATAATGAAGAAATCATTGCCGGCGGGCGGCTTGCGAAACTGTCGACCTGGTTGGGAGACCCGGTAATGGTGTCAATGATCCAATCTCGGGGGTATGCGCCATCGTTCGGTCGCGACCGGTCCGATCGACCTTTCGCCGGGGATGCCGACAGGCTCGCCGCCTTCCGCGTCCATGTCGATACCGATTACGAACAATCGCTGTCGGCGCTGATCGAAAGCGAGATCATTCCCCGCCTGATGGTCGCGCATGCCCCCGCGACGCCGGCGGTCGCGCCGGTGATCGGCGATCGCGGCGTCGATGCGGCGGAGATCGCGGCGTTCGCCCCGCTGGTCATGCAGGTCGAGGCGGATGCGTTGCTCGCTTATATCGAGACGATCCTCGCGCGCGGCGTGCCGTTCGACACGGTGATGGTCGATCTGCTCGCGCCGACCGCGCGGCTGCTCGGCGAATTCTGGGAAGATGACCGCTGCGATTTCGTCGATGTGACGATGGGCCTGTGGCGCCTGCAGGAAGTGGTCCACGAAATCGCTACTCGCCTGCCGGCCGACCGCTTGCCCGCCGCCGGCGGCCACCGCGCGCTGTTCGTGACGATGCCGGGCGACCAGCATAATTTCGGCACCGTCGTGATCGACGAACTGTTCCGGCGCGACGGCTGGATCACCGACCGGATGAGCGAGGTCGAAACCGCCGATCTGATGAAGCGCGCCGCCGACGACTGGTTCGACATGATCGGATTGACGATCAGTTGTGACTGCCATATCGCGACGTTGGCGTCGATGATTGCCGCACTGCGGAACGTTTCACGAAATCCGCGGGTTTGCGTGATGGTCGGGGGCAGGATTTTCAGCGCTGATCCCGATCTTGCGGCGCACGTCGGTGCCGACGGTACGGCGCGGGATGCGAAGCTCGCGCTGCAGGTCGCCGGGAAACTCGTCCGCGAACGCGAATGGGAGGCTGCGGCGTCATAGTCTGTCTGATGTGGAGCGCATCGCTCGTCGATGAACAAGCCTATCGCCACTTCCCGGAAAACGGCCTTCGCAACGCCCGGCGCCATGCCGGAGTCGCTTTCCGCCGGCGTCGCGGCATCGTTGTTGTCGGCGGTCGGCGACGTAACCTTCATCCTGTCCGGGGACGGCACGATCCTCGACGCCGCGGTGTCGCAGGGCGACCTTGCCAATCATGGGTTCGCCGATTGGGTCGGTGAAGCCTGGGCCGATACGATGACCGTGGAAAGCCGGCCCAAGGTGGTCGAGATGCTGGCGGCGGCGGCGACCGATGCGCCGGCGCGCTGGCGTCAGGTCAATCATCCCGCGGCGGGCGGCGACGTGCCGGTGCGCTATCTGGTCATGGCGCTGGGCGACCGCACCGGCGAGAATGGCCGCCTGATCGCGATCGGCCGCGACATGCGCGGCGCGGCGGTGGTGCAGCAGCGCCTGCTCCAGACGCAGCAATCGCTGGAGCGCGATTACATCCGGCTGCGCCAGGCCGAGACGCGCTATCGCCTGTTGTTCGACATGGCGTCCGAGCCGGTGCTGATCGTCGATGCCGAGACGCGCCGGATCCGCGAAGCCAACCCCGCCGCGCACCGCCTGCTCGACGCCAGCGATGGCGCGCTGATCGGCAATCCGGTGAGCAGCGTCGTCGTGGACGAACACCGCGACGATTTCGTCGCTCACCTCGGTGCGGCGGAAGCGGCCGACGATTTGCCGCCGGTCACGCTGCGCCTGAGCGACCGGCGCGGCGATGCCAAGATCTCGGCGCGGCTGTTCCGCCAGGCGCGCACGCCGCTGCTGATCGTCCGCATCGAACCCGCCGACGGCATCGCGCCCGGCCACCAGTTCGACGCGACGCTGGGCGAGGTCGTCGAGCGCATGCCCGATGCCTTCGTGCTGGTCGATCGCGACCTCAACGTGCTCACCGCCAACGCGGCGTTCGTCGAGCTGACCGAGATGCCGTCGATCGACCGCGTCGTCGGCGCGGGGCTAGGCGGCTGGCTCGGCCGGCCCGGGATCGACCTGGAACTGATCGTCGGGCAATTGCGCGAGCATGGCTCGGTCCGCAACGTCGCCACCATCCTGCGCGGCGCGGCGGGCGCGCAGGAGGAGATCGAGCTGTCGGGCGTCGTCGCGCCGATGGGCAATGGCGATTGCTACGGCTTCACCATCCGCAACGTCGGGCGCCGCCTGCGCGCGACACCGGCCGGCCCGGGCGACGTGCCGCGCTCGGTCGGGCAATTGACCGAGCTGGTCGGCCGCATGTCGCTCAAGGAGATCGTGCGCGAAAGTACCGACCTGATCGAACGGCTCTGCATCGAGGCGGCGCTGGTCTACACCTCGGACAATCGCGCCTCGGCGGCGGAGATTCTCGGCGTCAGCCGCCAGAGCCTCTATTCGAAGCTGCATCGCCATGGCCTCGGCAATCTCGTGTCGGGCGACAACTGACCGCATTGCTTCCGTGCCAAGCGTCAATTTGGTTTGACGCCCTTCGGCGTCAAGCATAGCCTCGGGTCATGGATCGTTCGAGCGCCCCCGGTATCCCGACGCCGCTCCCGGCGCCCCGCCCCGCCTTTCGCGACGTGCTCGAACTGCTCAAGCCGGTCACCTGGTTTCCCCCGATCTGGGCATTCATGTGCGGCGTGGTATCGTCGGGCGTCGCGCTGGCCGATCGCTGGGCCTTCCTGATCGCGGGCGTGCTGCTGGTCGGCCCGCTGGTGTGCGGGACGAGCCAGGCGGTCAACGACTGGTTCGACCGGCATGTCGATGCGATCAACGAGCCGAACCGGCCGATCCCGTCGGGCCGGATCGCCGGGCGCTGGGGCCTGTGGATCGCGTGCATCGGCACGACGCTGTCGCTGCTGGTCGCCTGGGCGACGGGGCCGTGGGTGCTGGGCGCGACCTGCATCGCCCTGCTGTGCGCGTGGGGCTACAGCGCGCCGCCGTTCCGTTTCAAGGTCAGCGGCGTCTGGGGCCCGGCGGTGGTCGCGCTCACCTACGAGGGGCTGACATGGTTTACCGGCGCGAGCGTGATGGCGGGTGCTTTGCCGGCCGCGCCCGTTCTCCTCATCCTCGCGCTGTACAGCTTCGGCGCGCACGGCATCATGACGCTCAACGATTTCAAGGCGGTCGAGGGCGATCGCGCGACCGGTCTGCGTTCGCTGCCGGTCGTGCTCGGCGTCGGCCCGGCCGCGCGGCTTGCCTGCGCGGTGATGGCCGCGCCGCAGATCGTGGTCGTCGGCTTGCTGGCGTGGTGGGGCCATCGCCTCGTCGCCGGCATGGTCGCGGCGCTGCTGCTCGGGCAGATCGTCCTGATGCGGCGGCTGCTCAGCGATCCGCGCGCGCATACGCCGTGGTACAACGCCACCGGCACGACGCTCTACGTCTTCGGCATGCTCGCCGCCGCCTTCGGGCTGGGCGGGGTGGCGGGGCTGTGAGCGCGAGCAACGCCGCCGCGCCGCTCGGCTGGTTCGGCATCGTCCGGCTGGGGCTGGTGCAAAGCGCGATCGGGGCGATCGTGATGCTGGCGACCTCGCTGCTCAACCGCGTGATGGTGGTCGAATATGCGCTGCCCGCGGCACTGCCCGCCGGATTGGTCGCGTGGCATTACGCGGTACAGCTATCGCGGCCGGTATGGGGCCACGGGTCGGATCGCGGGCGGCGGCGGACGCCGTGGATCGTGTTCGGCATGGGCACGCTCGCGCTCGGCGCGCTGCTGGCGGTGGATGCGCTGGGCCTGCTCGCCGCGCGGTCGGCCTGGGGCTATGGGCTCGCCATTCTCGCCTTCGCGATGATCGGCGCGGGCGTCGGCGCGGCGGGCACCTCGCTGCTGGCGCTGCTCGCGACGCGGGTCGCGCCCGAACGGCGCGGGGCGGCGGCCTCGATCACTTGGATCATGATGGTCGCGGGGATCGTCGTGACGGCTAATGTGGCGGGGCGGCTGATCGATCCGTTCTCGCTGACGCGGCTGGCGGTGGTGTCGAGCGGCGTTGCCGGGGGCGCGTTCCTCGTCGCGATGCTGGGCGTGTGGGGCGTCGAGGGACGTCCGTCGCCGACGCCGAGGGCCGCGCCTGCCGGTCCGCCCCCCGCGTTCGGTACGGCGTTGCGCGAGATGCTGGCCGACCCGGTGGCGCGGCGCTTCACCGTCTTCGTGTTCCTGTCGATGCTGGCCTATTCGATGCAGGACCTGATCCTGGAGCCGTTCGCCGGCTTGCTGTTCGGCTTCACCCCCGGACAATCGACCGAACTGTCCGGCACGCAGCATGGCGGCGTGTTGCTTGGGATGATCGTGGTCGGCATCGCCGGCCGCGCTCCCGCTTTTGCGAGCGGCTCCGGGCGCGGCGCGGGGGGCATGCGGCGCTGGATCGTCGGCGGGAGCCTGGGCTCGGCGCTGGCGCTGGCGGGTCTGGCGATGGCGGCGCGAGTCGGCCCGGCCTGGCCGCTGGCCGCCAACATCTTCGCGCTCGGCGTCGCCAACGGCGTGTTCGCGGTCGCCGCGATCGGCGCGATGATGAGCCTGGCGGGCGCGGGCGGCGCCGGGCAAGCGGGCGGGCGCGAGGGCATCCGCATGGGCGTGTGGGGTGCGGCACAGGCGAGCGCGTTCGGGCTCGGCGGGCTGATCGGCGCGGTCGGCGTCGATGTCGGGCGCGCGGTGATCGGCTCGACGCCGGAGACCTTCACGATCGTGTTCGGGGCCGAGGCGCTGCTGTTCCTCGCCGCCGCGTCGCTCGCGGTACGGTCGCCCGCGCGCGCGGCGGCGATGCCGCTGACCGTCGGCGAGCCGGCATGACCGATGCCGACACGACCCCGGCCGACACGACCCCGGCGGACACGACTCCGGCGGACACGATTTACGACTGCGTGGTCGTGGGGGGCGGGCCGTCGGGCGCGACCGCCGCGACCGATCTCGCCGCGGCCGGCCGCCGCGTGCTGCTGCTCGACCGGGCGGGGCGGATCAAGCCGTGCGGCGGCGCGATCCCGCCACGGCTGATCGAGGATTTCGCCATTCCCGATCACCTGATCGTCGGGCGGGCGGTGTCGGCGCGGATGATCGCGCCGTCCGACACTGCGGTCGACATGCCGGTGGACCGCGACGGGGGCGACGGTTTTGTCGGCATGGTCGATCGCGAAGTGTTCGACGAATGGCTCCGCGCCCGCGCGGCGGCGGCGGGCGCCGACCGCCGCACCGGCACCTTCGACCGGATCGACCGCGATGCAGAGGGCGGCGTGATCGTGGTCTATAGCGACGCGCGCGGCGGCCCGGAACGGCGCGTCGCCGCGCGCTGCGTGATCGGCGCGGACGGCGCGCGGTCGCGCGTCGCGCGCGCCACGCTCGCCGGCGCGGAAAACATGCCGTGCGTGTTCGCCTATCACGAAGTGATCCGGTCGCCCGCGCGCACCGACCCCGCGTTCGACCGCGGGCGCTGCGACGTGTTCTACCAGGCGGCGCTGTCGCCGGATTTCTATGCCTGGGTGTTCCCGCACGGCGACACTGCGAGCGTCGGCGTCGGCAGCGCCAACAAGGGCTTCGGGCTGCGCGAGGCGGTCGGCCGGCTGCGGCTGCGCGAAGGACTGAGCGACTGCGAGACGATCCGCCGCGAAGGCGCTCCGATCCCGCTCAAGCCGTTGCGCAAATGGGACAATGACCGCGACGTGCTGGTGACCGGCGACGCCGCCGGCGTGGTCGCGCCGGCCTCGGGCGAGGGCATCTATTACGCAATGGTGGCGGGGCAGGGCGCGGCGGCGGCGGTGGCCGCGTTCCTCGCCACGGGCAATCCGCGCGCGCTCGGCCAGGCGCGGCGCGCTTTCCTGCGCGCGCATGGGCGGGTGTTCTGGATTCTTGGGATCATGCAGCATTTCTGGTATCGCGACGATCGTCGGCGCGAGCGCTTCGTGGCGATGTGCGAGGACCGCGACGTGCAGCATCTGATCTGGCCCGCTTATATGAACAAGCGCCTCGTCTATGCCAGACCGCTCGCCTATCTGCGCATTTTCGCGAAGGACATGCGTCATCTGCTGCAAACGGCCTGAACCGAGACGGATCGAGCTTGAAACGGTCGCCCGATTCGCGACTCTTCCGACCGTCGCCCCTGCCCCGTGGCGGGGTCCGCCAAGCTGCCTGGCGGTGGGCAAGACGCGCGATGTACGACGGTCGCGGCACGGTGGACCCCGGCACGGGGCAGGGGCAGGGGCAACGCGAAGGGGACGGCATTTGCCGGCGGGCATGACAGGGCGACCGGTTCGCGGGCAACCGTCAACATATGACGTTGATAGGACCCGTGGGCACCCATCGAAGTATTACTTTGATGGGACCCGTCGTTGGCACCCATCGAAGTATTACTTTGATGGGACCCGTACCGGCGAGCGGGTTCTGGCGCAGGGCGGCGTCGCGCGTCGCTCGCGATATCCTGGCATCGCGCCGCTCCTCGCTTCCTGCCTTGCGCCAATGCCCGCTGCACCCCGGCCGTCGCGGTTGATGGGGCCGCATCCCGCATGAGCCGCGCCTGGCTGTTTCCGATCGTGATCGCCGCCGCCGTGGCGACGCTGGTCGCGCTGGTCGGCATGACGATCACCGAGATAGGGCCGTGGTATCACGGCCTCGTCCAGCCGCGCTGGGCTCCGGCGGACGCGGCATACGGCGTCGCCTGGACGACGATCTATGCCTTCACCGCGCTGGCCGGGGTCACCGGCTGGCTCGCCATGCCGACCTGGCGCGAGCGCGAGTGGCTGATCGGCCTGTTCGCGCTCAACGGTTTCCTCGACATCTTGTGGAGCCTGTTGTTCTTCCGGCTGCACCGGCCCGACTGGGCGGTGGTCGAAGTGCTCGGCCTGTGGCTGTCGGTCGCGGCGCTGATCGTGATGATCTGGCGGCGGTCGATGACCGGCGCGGCGCTGCTGCTGCCGTATCTGTCCTGGGTGACGTTCGCCGGCTATCTCAACATGACGATCGTCCGTCTGAACGGACCGTTTTCCTGAGCGGGTCATGGTGCTGAGCGGGTTCATGGTCCGACTGTTCGCCAGCGGTCATGCCGTCGATATCGTGCTCGCGGTGATCGCGGCCGAACTCGGCTGGCTGACGCTGCGCAAGGGATGGCGTGTCGCGGACGCGCTGCTGCGTCTCGGCCCGGGGGCATTGATGCTGGCGGCGTTGCGCGCCGCGCTGACCGGGCTCGACTGGCGCTGGATCGCGCTGCCGCTGCTGTTGTCCTTCCCGGTGCACCTCGCCGACTTGCGCCGGCGAGGGTGACCCGGCCCGATTCCAGAGGCTATTTCAGCGTTTCGAGATAGGCGATCACGTCGGCGCGTTTCTGCGGGTCGGTCGGCCAGCCGGCAAAGGTCATCTTGGTGCCGGGAACGACGCGCTGCGGTGCCTCGAGATATTGGAACAGCTTGTCCGGCGTCCAGGTGATGCCGCTATCCTTGTTGGCGGCGGAATAGCTGAAATCGGCGATGCTGCCCGCCTTGCGCCCGACCACGCCGCCCAGATGCGGGCCGATCTTGTTGACGGCGGGATCATGGCAGGTCTGGCAGGTGATGAAATCGGTTTTGCCCTTCGCCGCGTCGCCGGTGTAGCTGGCGAGCTTCACGCCGGCGATCGTGTCGGTGTTGTCGGCGGCCGGCGCCGCCGCTGCCGCGGGCGCCGCGGCGGTGGCGGTGTTGGTGGTCGTCGTGGTCGTGGCGGTGGTTGTCGTCGTATCGCTATCCGCGTCCTCCGCCTTCTTGGCACAGGCCGAAAGCGCCAGCGCGGACACCGCCACGCACAGCGCCAATCGACCAAAACGAATCGTCGATCCAGATCGCATCATCCCGTTCCTCTTCCGCTGCATACTTATTCCCGGTCCGTCCTCTTCGACCGCCCTGCTACAATTGTCCAATAATCTTTACGTTCCCGCCGTCCACGAATAGCGCGGCGACCCGAAATCGAACGACCGCGCGCCGCGGCGGGATGGGCGGAGCGGGGCGGCCTTCACGAAATCGGCACGGCGGGCTGGCGCATCGGCCGGTCGGCGTCGTAAGGAACCGGCATGTCGCCACCCATCCTCGTCACGGGCGCCGCCGGGTTCATCGGCCATGCCGTCGCCACGCGCCTGCTCGACGCTGGCGTGCGCGTGATCGGCGTGGACATCGTCAACGACTATTACGACGTCGCGCTCAAGGAAGCGCGGCTGGCGACGCTGACGGGACGGCCGGGCTTCGCCTTCCGCCGCCTGGATATCGCCGATGCGCCGGCGATGGCCGCGATCGTGCGCGACCATGCCATCGTCCGCGTGATCCACCTCGCGGCGCAGGCGGGCGTGCGCTACAGCCTCGAAAACCCGTTCGCCTATGAACGGTCCAACCTCGCCGGGCACCTGGCGGTGCTGGAGGCGTGCCGCCATGCGCCCGGGTTCGAGCATCTCGTCTACGCCTCGTCCAGTTCGGTGTACGGCGACAAGCCGATCGGCGGGGCGGGCTTCACCGAGGACGAACCGGCGGCGAGCCCGGTCTCGCTCTACGCCGCGACCAAGCGCGCGTGCGAGTTGATGAGCCACAGCTATGCCGCGCTCTACGGGTTCCCGCAGACGGGCTTGCGCTTCTTCACCGTCTACGGCCCGTGGGGGCGGCCCGACATGGCGTATTTCTCCTTCACCCGGAAAATCCTGCGGGGCGAGACGATCGAGGTGTTCGGCGAGGGGAAGATGACGCGCGACTTCACCTATGTCGACGATATCGTCGACGGCATCCTCGGCGCGCTCGACCATCCCCCGCCGCGCGGCGGGCACCGCGTGCTCAACATCGGCGACAGCCGTCCGGTCGGGCTGATGGAGATGATCGAGACGCTGGAGGCGGCGATCGGACGGACCGCCGTCAAGGTGATGCGGCCGATGCAGCCGGGGGACGTCACCGCCACCCACGCCGACGTATCGCGGCTCCACGCGCTGACCGGCTACCGCCCGAAGGTGATGCTGGCGGAGGGGCTGGGCCGGTTCGCTCACTGGTATCGCGGATTTTACGGCGCGTCCTGAACGGTTGTCGTCGTCCGCCTGCGATCCGTCAGCCCATGCTAAACCAGAAATCGATCGGGATTCCAGTTGGTTCCCCAGAGCTTTCCGTCACCCCGGACCCTTCGACAAGCTCAGGACAGGCTTGTTCCGGGGTCCACCAGGCGGCTTTCCACCCGAATAGTATGATTACCGAGTTCGCGGCACAACCGTCACCCTGGAACGAGTCCGGGATGACGGCTGTGTGGGAAATCCGCAGGCGACACGGCCAGATCGAAGGTCGATCCCTCCTAGAGGATGAAGTCCGACGTGATCAGCGCGCCCGATCCCTTCGAGACGTTCAACGCGAAGTCGGCGACGCCATCGCCGTTCAGGTCGCCGGATACGACCGCGTAATAGCCTGACGTGTCGATCCGCAATTCCCCGGCATGTCTGGTGAAGGCGCCGGTGCCGATGAAGCGGAAGGCATCCCGGGCCGCCGTGGCGGTGTTCGCGTCATATCCGGTCAGGTCGATCTTGTCGCCGTCGGCGCGACTGAAATCGAGGATCTTGTCGCTCAGCGTCGCCGACACGGCCAGGTCGCCGGGGCCGAACACGAACCGGTCGGCACCCGCACCGCCGGTCAGCGAGTCAGCACCTGCACCGCCGACCAGCGTGTCGTTGCCGGCACCGCCGTTCAGCAGGTCGTTGCCCGTCCCGCCAAGGATGTAGTCGTTGCCGCCTTCGCCCATCAGCGTGTCGTCGCCGCTGCCGCCGTCGAGCCGGTCGTCGCCGTCGCCGGCCATGATAAGGTCGTTGCCGCCCGCGCCGGACAGGCGGTTCGCGGCCGCGTTGCCGACCAGATTGTTGGCGAGGTCGTTGCCCGTGCCGTCGATCGCGCCGGTTCCCATCAACCTCAGATGCTCGACGTTCGCGCCCAGCGTGTAACTGGCGGTGGCGAACACGCTGTCGGTGCCGCCCCCGGCTTTTTCCACGATGACGTCGCCGGGATTGTCGACGTAATAGCTGTCGTCGCCGGCCCCGCCGGTCATCAGATCCGCGCCGGCGCCGCCGTCGAGCTGATCGTTGCTCGCACCGCCGATCAGCGTGTCGTTGCCTTCGTTGCCGTAGAGGCGATTGACCCCGGCGCCGCCGGTGATGACGTTGGCGAGCGCGTTGCCGCCGCCGGTGAACGCCCCGCTGCCGGTAAAGGTCAGGTTTTCGACATTGGCGGTGAGGCCATAAAGCGACAGCGTGGTGCGGACTTCGTCCGTTCCGCCGTTCACCCCCTCGGTGACGACATCGCCGGCATTGTCGACGATATAGGTATCGTTGCCGCCGCCGCCGATCAGCTTGTCCGCGCCGGTGCCGCCGTCGAGCCAGTCGATACCGCTGCCGCCGTTGAGCGTGTCGTTGCCATCGCCGCCGTAGAGCACGCTGCCGCCATTTCCGGCGGTCAGCACGTTGGCGAGGGCGTTGCCGGTGCCGGTGAACTTCGCGGTGCCGGTATAGCTGAGGTTTTCGAGATTGGCGCCGAGCGCATAGGTCGCGAGCGAGGTACGGATCTCGTCGGTGCCCTGGCCGGCAAGTTCGGTCACGACATCGCCGGCATCATCGACGACATAGCTGTCGTTGCCGAGGCCGCCCGACATCGTGTCCTTGCCGGTGCCGCCGTCGAGCAGGTCGTTGCCGGCCCCGCCGACCAGCGTGTCGTCGCCGTCATTGCCGTACAGCGTGTCGTTGCCCGCACCGCCGGTGATGACGTTGGCGAGCGCGTTGCCGGTGCCGGTGAAGGCGGTCGTGCCGGTATAGGTGAGGTTCTCGACATTCGCGCCGAGCGCATAAGCGGCGAGCGTCGTGCGGACCTCGTCGACGCCCTCGCCGGCCGCCTCCGTCACGATGTCGCCGGCATTGTCGACGATGTAGGTGTCGTTGCCGCCCTTGCCGATCATGGTGTCCACCCCGACGCCGCCGTCGAGATAGTCCGCGCCCGTGCCGCCGGTAAGCAGATCCCTGCCGCTGCCGCCGGACAAGCGGTTCCCCGCATTGCCGCCGGTGATGACATTGTCGAGCGCGTTGCCGTTCGCCGTGAACATCGCGGTGCCGGCATAGGTGATCGCGGTGTCGGTCGAATTGAAATTGTAGTTCGCGTTCGAGGTCTGGTTGGCGACCGGCGTGGGGTTTGCCGGCGTGGGGTTTGCCGGCGTGGCCGCGGCCGGCGTCGTCGGGACGGGCGTCAAGACGGGGGCGGGCGCACCTCGCGCGGCGAGGATCTGCGCCGCCTTCAGCGCCTCATAGGCCGGGCTCGTCGTATCGTAGATCGACTTGAGCGTGCCGTAATTGCCGGCTGCCCGGTCGAACTGCGCATCGGTATAGGCGTTGAGCAACGTGCCGCCCGCCGCCGAGAAATCGGAGATCATCTTGGCATAGAGCGTGGCCATGCGCGGATCGTTCTCGAGCGCGGTGAAGAAGGCCAGGACGGTCGGCTGGTCGGCCGCCGAAAATCCGGATGCGGTCAAGCCCAGGCCGCCTTCATAGGCGACGAGCTTCAGGCCGTTTTGCCGGGCTACCGATGCCTGATACGTATAGAATTGCGCCACCCAGGCGAGCGACCCCGACGTGTCGAGCGAGCCGCCGAACTCCAGTTCGTGAAACGCGGCGTCCATGCCGACCGCGCCCGATCTTGCCCAGGAGAGGATCTTGGCGCGATCCGACGCCGTACCGCCGGACAAGTCGCCACCGAAGTATGTCGTGACCGCATAATCGCCGAACAGCGATGCCACCGTCCCGAGGCCGGCGCGGGCGACCCCGGCGAAGATATAACGTTCGAGGCCGGCATAAACGGTCTGGACGCCCAGCACGACGTCCAGTTGCGTGGCGGCGGACGCGCCGAACACCTGCTTGGCGATGGCGGCGATCTGCGCCGAGCGATAGCCGTAATATTGCTCGAACCCGCCGGGCGCGGCCTCGGCCGAGCTGTTCGGATCGATGACGCCGTCGCCATTGACGTCGGTGCCCCACAGGCTGTTCGCCATGTCGCGGGCATAGCGGGTCTGCTGAAAGCCCCAGTTCCACATCTCGTTGGAATATTCGAGATTGACCTTGAGCGTGGGATCGAGGTGATCCTTGACGTATTGCAGCATTTGCGTGACGTAATTGTCGTCCGCCCGCGTCGGCACGTTCAGCCACATGTTCTTGTGCGTTTCATTGGCGAGCTGCACCATCGCCTCGATCGGAACGCTGCCGTTGACGTTGCTGAGCGACCACGACATGCTGTTCATCGTCGTACGGTTCGACCAGGATTCGATCGTCGAATTGTTGATGTTGCCCCAGTCCATGAAGCGTAGCGTGTCGAACGCCGAAAGCTTGTCGAGCAACGCCGGATTGAAGATCTTGCCGGCGTTGAAGTCGGCGACCTGATCCTGGCGCACGATATGGAGCGACGACAGCGGATCGGCGCTGTTGATGCTGTTGACGATAAGCTGATCCATGCTGCTCGTGCCGGTGTATTTGAACACGATCTTGCCCGGCGCCGAACTGATGATCGTCGCCCCCTGGATGCGGAAGGTGGCGGTGCCGGTATAGGTCAGCTCGTAGATGTTGGTCGTGCCGGCCGATGGCGGGTCGAGCGGGATCATGGTGTAGAGGATGGTCGCGCCGGTGGGGATCGCGGTCGGATAGCCGTTGGCGTCGAGCGCGACCGGCACGGTCATGCCCCCCGCTGCGTTCGCGGGCACCCAGGCGCCCGCGCTCTTGACCCGGTCGATGAACGGAAATTCGGTGCTCCAGTAATTGATCGCGGCGAGGTTGGTGCCGATCGAACTCGTGGCGGACATGCTGCTTCCTTCGTGAATGGCAGGCGTATTTTGGTCGGCAAGGCCTTCGATTCTCGTGTAAAAGCATGCTTGACGAACCGATAACCAGCTCGTTGCGAAAAGATATTTCGCCGCGCTGCGCCGCAGCATGACGACGGCTTGTGAGCGCGAGTCGCACCGCTTATGACCGCGCAAGGATCGGGGGAACGGACGACGTGACGGGCGAGCACAAGGCGATTTCCTATCGCGGCGATATCGACGGCCTGCGCGCCATCGCGGTCGTCGCGGTGCTGCTGTTCCATGCCCAGCTCGGCGCGTTCACCGGCGGCTTCGTCGGCGTCGACGTCTTCTTCGTGATCTCGGGATTCCTGATCACCACGATCCTGCTGGACGATTCGTCGATCGTGTCCTTCTATCAGCGCCGCGCGCGGCGGATCCTGCCGGCGCTGTTCGCGCTCGTCGCGGCGGTCCTCGCGGCCGGCCTGTGGATCATGCTGCCGCACGACCTGGTGTCGCTGGCGAACAGCGCGACGGCGGCGCTGCTGTTCGGCTCGAACATCTGGTTCTGGCGGCAAGCGGGCTATTTCGCGACCGAGACCGAGCTGTGGCCGCTGCTGCACACCTGGTCGCTGGGGGTGGAGGAGCAGTTCTACATCGTCTTCCCGGTGATCGTGCGGCTGTGCCGGCGCTTGCCGCGGCGCTGGCTGGCGCTGCTGTTCGCGGCGCTCGCCATCGCCTCGTTCGCCGCGTGCGTCTTCAGCATGGGGCATCTCAAGGGCGTGCTGGCCTTCTACCTCGCGCCGACGCGCGCGTGGGAATTGCTGATCGGATCGATCCTGGCGACCGGGGCGATCCCGCGGATCGGCAGTCCGCCGGCGCGCAGCGTCGTCGCCGCCATCGGACTGTGCGCGATCGTCGCGCCGATCTTCGCCTATACCCCGGCAACGCCGTTTCCCGGATGGGGCGCGGTGCCGCCGGTGCTCGGTTCCGCGCTGGTGATCTGGGCGGGGCAGGGCGGCCCGCACGCGCTCGGCACCGCGCTCGGCATCAGGCCGATGCGCTTCGTCGGGCTCGTCTCCTATTCGCTCTATCTGTGGCACTGGCCGGTCCTCGCCTTCGCCCGGTACGTCGCGGTGCGGCCGCTGAGCAGCGTCGAGGCGGCGGCGGCGCTGGCGGCGGCGTTCGTCCTCGCCATCCTGTCCTGGCGCTTCGTGGAGCGCCCGGCGCGGCGCGGCTTCGGCGACACCGCGGTATGGGGCCTGTCGCTGGCCGGCATCGTCGCGTTGGCGGGGGCCGGCATGGCGATCGTCGGCGGCAAGGGCTATCCGGCGCGGTTCCCCGCGGCGATCGTCGCGTTGAACGAGCAGGAGGGCGAGGACTGGCGCTGCCCCGTCACCACCCTGCTGCCGTTCGGCGGCTTCTACGCCTGCCCGATCGGCTTGCCGAGCCGCGACCCGGCCGATGCGGACGTGGTGCTGTGGGGCGACAGCCATGCGCAGATGTACGGGCCGGCGCTGGCGGCGGCGCTGGGCAAGCGCCGCGGGCTGCTGGTCGATGCCAATGGCTGCGCGCCGGTACTGTCCGACGCCGCCGACCCGGGTTGCGGCGCGATCCAGCGCGGCAATTATGCGCAGATCGTCACGCTGCCGGCCAGGACCGTGATCCTGGCGCAGAACTGGCCGCAATATCGCGACGAGGCGGGTGCCCGGCTGGGACGGACGCCGCGCCCCGACGAGCGTTACCGGGATGCGATCCGCCGGCTGCGCGCGCTGGTCGCGGGGTTGCGCGCGAACGGCAAGGCGGTCGTCATCGTCGGGCCGATCGCGCTGCCCGGCTACAATCTCGCCAGCGTCGCCGCGCGCGATCTCGCCTTCAACGGCGGCATCCGCACCCCGACCGGCGTGACGCGGGATGCCTATCTGGCGGAATATGCCAATGTCCTGGCCGCGCTCGACGAGCTTGCCAAGCAGCCGCGGGTATCGGTGGTGCGGGTCGATCGAGCGTCGTGCGATCGGGCACGGTGCGCCTTCGTGCAGGACGGACGCGCCGTGTTCGCCGATCACGGGCATGTCACCGAACGCTATGCCGCGCGCCTGGCGCCGCTGTTCGCGCGCGCGCTCGCGGCCGATGGCGGCGCGGCGCGGTAGGGCGGATTACATTTATCCTCCTCGGTGCGCCGTACCCGTGACGTTTCCCGCCACCCGGACTTGTTCCGGGGTCCACCAAGCGGCTTTTGACTCGAATAGCAAGGTGATCGCGGAGTTCGCGGCATGGTGGACCCCGGAACAAGTCCGGGGTGACGGAAGAAGGGGGGAAGGCCCACCAAGGAGGATGAAGCTCGATTCCGCTCCGGGGCGGGCGCGACCGGCGGGGATCAGGTCAAGGCGGTCCGGTCGATCAGGTCGCACAGGCGCAGCAGGCGATCGGTGCCGATCTCGAAGCCCTCGCCGCGATCGTCCGCCACGGTCTGCGCCAGCCGCAGGCCGGCGGCGTCCGCCCACACCTTCTGGATCCAGTCGACGCGCCGCGGCGGCTGGATCGCCAGCAGCGTGCCGCCATCGGCCATCGCCGCGACGGCATGACAGAGCGCCGATCCCTCGACCGACACGACCAGGCGCGCGCCGTGCAGCGCCGACACCAGCGCGCCGACGCTTTCGCGTTCCGGGGTGAGCACGGTGAAGCCGCGCCGCGCCAGATCGTCGGCGACCGCGTCCTGGTTGAGCAGCGGACGCTTCGCGCCGCCGACGCGGCGCAGGAACACCGGCGCGGTCGCCGCCGGCCCGCCCCGCGCGCCGGCGCGCACCCGCCGGCGCAGCTCGCGCAGGCGATCGATCCGTCCCTGGTTCATCGGGCGATCGTCGACCAGCCACAGGTCGCGGACCCGCGCCAGCGCGGTGCGTTCCAGCGTCATGCCGGCGAGTGCGCGGTATTGCGGTTCCTGCAACCACGGCGCGCGCGCGAGGCCGAGCGCGCGGTGGCCCTGCTCGGCGGCGAGCAGTTCCGCGCTCAATCCGTCGAGCAGCCAGTGGCCGAAATATTGCTCCGACGTCCAGGCGGTGGCGAGCAGGCGGTCGTGCAGCGCGTCGGGCGTGCCGCTCCAGCCGAGGCGACGCTTGGTCTGGTAGACGGTGTCGAACGAGTGCCCGGCATAGACCGTCCCGAACGCGATCGTCGCGTCCCGGTAGCGCCGCGCGATCGTCGGCGGATGCGTCCGCTCGATCAGCCGGGTGCGTTCGAGGAAATGCTCGCGCGTGACGGTGCGGTTGAACGCGACGATGCGGTCGACCTCGTCGGGCAACTGGATGATCGGCCGTTCGACGGTGGTGGTGGCCGGCGACCAGATCGCGGTCTCGTCGGCGGCGTCGCTCAGCGGCGGGACGGCGCGCAGCCGCGCGCGCAGGCGGGCGGCGAGCGGCAGCATCGAAATCATCGCGCGAGACGCCTTTCCGGTGGACACACCCGGGTGCCGCCTTATGTCGATCGTTCGCGCCTTTGCAAGGTGGGTAAGCGATGATATCGGCGCGGATCGCATGACGGCATGGCGCGGGGGACGACGCTTGAAGAAACTCGACAGGCTCGATGCGGCGGACCCGGCGGGGTATGACGCGCTGATCGTCGGGGCCGGGTTCGCCGGGTCGGTGATGGCGCGGCGCATGGCCGAGGCGGCGGGCATGCGCGTGCTGGTGATCGACCGGCGCCCGCATGTCGCGGGCAACGCCTACGACCATCTCGATGCGGCCGGCGTGCTGATCCACCAATACGGGCCGCACATCTTCCACACCAATTCGGCGGACGTGGTCGACTATCTCTCGCGCTTCACGCAGTGGCGGCCGTACGAGCACCGCGTGCTGGCGGAGGTGAACGGCAAGCGCGTGCCGATCCCGATCAACCGCACCACGCTCAACGCGCTGTACGATGCCGGGCTGGAGACCGAGGAGGATGCCGCCGCCTTCCTCGCCGCGCGCGCGGAGCCGGTCGCGGACATCCGCACGTCGCGCGACGTCGTGGTCGCCGCGGTCGGCGAGGAGCTCTACCGCTGGTTCTTCCGCGGCTATACGCGCAAGCAATGGGGGCTCGATCCGTCCGAGCTCGACAAGGCGGTGACGGCGCGCGTGCCGACGCGGACCAGCACCGACGACCGCTATTTCGGCGACCGTTTCCAGGCGATGCCGCGCGACGGCTATACCGCGATGTTCGAGCGCATGCTCGACCACCCCGCCATCACGGTGATGCTCGGCGTGGATTTCGCCGAAGTGCGGGAGCGGGTGCGGTACGGCCGGCTGGTGTTCACCGGGCCGATCGACGAATATTTCGATCATCGCCACGGCAAGCTGCCGTACCGCTCGCTGCGCTTCCAGCACGAGACGATCGCGGCGGAACGGTTCCAGCCGGTGGCCGTGGTGAACTATCCCGACGAGGCGGTGCCCTATACGAGGATCACCGAATACAAGCACATGACCGGGCAGGAAGCGCCCGCCACGAGCATCACCTACGAATTCCCGACCGCCGAGGGCGACCCGTATTACCCGATCCCGCGCGAGGAGAACCAGGCGCTGTTCAAGCGATACGAGGCGCTGGCGCTGGCCGAGCCGGGGGTGACGTTCGTCGGGCGGCTCGCGACGTACCGCTATTACAACATGGACCAGGTCGTCGCGCAGGCGCTGATGACGTTCAACCGGCAGTTCGGCGGCGCCGACGCGGACGCGGGCGCGGCCGATGGCGGCTGACTTGCTGCGCCGGGCGGGGCGGCTCGTCCACCGCAAGAGCGCGCCGCTGCGCTACCGCGCGGCGCTGCTGGCGACCGCGCTGCGCGGCAGGCGTGCGGTGCGCCTGCTGCTGCTGAGCGACGGCGCGGTCTATACCAGCGAGCAGCAGCTTGCGCCGTTCGCCCGCCACGCCGGTGCGCTGCGGCGGACGCTCGGGCTGGTCGCGCGCTTCATGGGCGTCGCGCAGGGCGAGCGCCTGTCGCCGGCCGCGCTCAGGCGGTACGACGTGATCGGGCTGAAATGCTCGTTCATGGCGGACAAGGCCGCGGTGCTCGGCGTCGCCCGGAAACTGCGCGAGGGCATCGATGGCAGCGCGACGCGCCTGGTCTATTTCGACGGCGACGACGACCTCAACGTGCTGTGGCCCGAGCTGATCGCCTTGTGCGACGGCTACGTCAAGAAGCACGCCTATCGCGACCGCGCCGACTATGGCGTGGCGCGGATCGGCAAGACCAACCTGACCGACCATGTCGCGCGGACGACCGGGCTGTCGTTCGCCGACAACCCGTTCCCGGCCACGCCGCCGCTGGAGCGCGCGCTCGCCGACAAGGTCGCGGTCGGCTGGAACATCGGGCTCGACGACAAGATCGCCGCGCTTGCCCGGCGCATGCCGCGGCCGGGCGCCGCGCCGCGCCCGGTCGACGTGTGCAGCCGTGCCTATACCGCGCCCGAATCGTGGATCTACGCTTTGCGCAATCCGGTCGCCACGGCGCTGGAGGCGATGGCGTCGGACATGACCGTGCTCGTGCCGCGCAACCGGGTCGGGCAGCAGGAATATTATGACGAGATGCTGTCGAGCACGATCTGCGTCAGCCCGTTCGGCTATGGCGAGATCTGCTGGCGCGATTTCGAGGCGATCCTGTGCGGGTGCCTGCTGGTGAAGCCCGACATGGCGCACGTCGAGACCGCGCCCGACATCTTCGTTCCCGGCGTGACGTACGTGCCGGTGCGGTGGGACTATGCCGATCTGCCCGAAATCTGCGCGCGCTATCTCGCGCAGGCGGACGAACGCCGGCGGATCGTCGAGCGGGCCTATGACGCGGTGATCGCGAGCCAGTCGGCCGAGTGGTTCGTGCAGCGCGTGCGGGCGCTGCGGCTGGCGTGAGCCCGTCCGGGCCGCGGCGGCCCGGGCGGCGCGCTCACCGTTCGTGCAGCGAATCGCTGCGCGCTTCGTCGATCGGGCTGGTGAGGTAGCTGAGGAAGCTGCGGCGACCGGTGACGATGTCGGCGGTCGCCATCATGCCCGGCGTCAGCGCGACGGTGCGGTCGCCGCGATCGATGCGGGCACGGTCGAGCGCGACGCGGACGACGTAGACGAGGCCGAGCTTGTCGTCCGCCACCGCATCGGGGCTGACGCCGACCACGCGGCCCGGGACGGTGCCGTAGCGCGAGAAGGGGAACGCATCGAGCTTGACCGCGACCTTCTGCCCCGGCGAGACGAAGCCCGCGTCGCGGTTGAGCAGCTTGACCTCGGCGATCATCTTTCCGTCGGAGGGGACCACGGTCATGATCGGCTTGGTCGCCTCGACCACGCCGCCCTCGGTGTGGACCGACACTTGCCCGACGATGCCGGTGACCGGCGCGCGCAGCGCCTGGAAGCCGGAACGCTGTCGCGCCTTGACCATCTCCTCGCCGCGCAGCCGCATCTCCGCGGTCGCCTTGACCAGTTCCTCGTACAGCGACGCGCGGACGTCGGCGCGCGATTTCGCGACGGTGCTGGCGGCGCCCCCGGCCTGCGCCGCGGCCCGCGCGATCGCGGCGCGCGCGACCTCGCGGTCGCCCGCCTCGGCGATGCGCTGGCGGCGCATTTCCAGCACCTTCAGCTTCGACACATAGCCCTTTTCGAGCAGCGATTCGTTGGCCGCGATCTGCTGGTCGAGCAGCGGCAGCGACTGGTCGAGCCGCGCGACCTGCGCGCGCGCCGAGACGATGTCGGCCTGCGCGATCGAGCCACCGGCGTCGGCGGCGCGGATCGTCGCCCGCACGTCGGCGAGCTTGGCATAAGCGAGCGCGCGCTGCGTCTGCGCGGTCGCGGCGTCGGCGCCGGGAGGGGGCACGAAGTCGAGCCCGGCCCCGCCGAGCGCGTCGATCACCGCGCGGTCGCGCGCGACCTCGAACGCGGCGGTCTCGTACGCCTTGCTCGCTTGTGCGGCTTCGGCGCCGGAGACGGTCGGATCGAGCAGGACGAGCACTTGCCCCTTGGTCACGCGGTCGCCGTCATGCACCAGGATGCGGCGGACGACCCCGGCCTCGGCCGGCTGGACGAGCTGGACCTGGCCAGTCGGGACGAGGCGTCCGGCGGCGGAGGCGATGATGTCGGTCTTGCCGAGCGCGAGCCAGCCGGCCAGCACGACGAAGCCGACGAGCAGCACCTTGCCGGTCAGCCGCGCGGTCGGCGACACCGGGCGCTCGATCACTTCGAGCGCGGCGGGGAGGAAGGCCGCGTCGTCGATCCGCAGCCGGCCGTGCGCGAGCTGGCGCTCGTTGGCGAGCGAGGCCTTTACGATCGACCAGTTGGTGGTCAGCGCGTTCATGCGGCGAGGTCCCCATATCCTGACAGCGGCGTTCCGGCCTGGCGGTGGTGCAGTTCGGCATAGCGACCGCCGAGCGCGAGCAGTTGATCGTGCGTGCCTTCCTCGACGATGCGGCCCTTTTCCATCGCGACGATGCTGTCGCAGTCGCGCACGGCGGAGAGGCGGTGGGCGATGATCAGCACGGTGCGCCCCTGCATGATCTGCTTGAGGTTGCGGCGGATGATCTCCTCGCTTTCCGCGTCGAGCGCGGAGGTCGCCTCGTCGAGGATGAGGATGCGCGGGTTGGTGACGAGCGCGCGGGCGATGGCGATGCGCTGGCGCTGGCCGCCGGACAGGTTGACGCCGCGTTCGACGACCGGCGTGTCATAGCCTTGCGGCTGTTGCAGGATGAAGTCGTGTGCGCCGGCGAGCTGCGCCGCGCGCATCACGCGGTCGAACGGCATCGCCGGGCTGGCGAGCGCGATGTTCTCGCGGATCGTGCGGTTGAACAGCAGGTTCTCCTGGAGCACGACGCCGATCTGCCGGCGCAGCCACACCGGGTCGGCCTGCGCGACGTCCATGCCGTCGACGACGACGCGCCCGCTCTCGGCGACGTAGAGGCGCTGGAGCAGCTTGGTCAGGGTCGACTTGCCCGAACCCGACGAGCCGACGATGCCGATCGAGGTGCCGGCGGCGACGTCGAGCGTGACGCCGTCGATCGCGGGCGCGGCGTCCGGCCCGTAGCGGAAGCGGACGTCCTCGAAGCGGATCGCGCCGCGCATCGTCGGCATCTCGACGCTCGAATTGGCCTGGCGCTCGACCGGATGGTTGAGCACGTCGCCGAGCCGCTCGACCGAGATGCGCACCTGCTGGAAATCCTGCCAGATCTGGGCCATGCGGATGACCGGGCCCGACACGCGCTGCGCGAACATGTTGAAGGCGACCAGGCCGCCGACGGTCAGCGCGCCGCCGATCACCAGTTTCGCGCCGAAGAACAGGATCGCGGCGAAGCTCAGCTTGGAGATCAATTCGACCGCCTGGCTGCCGGTCGTGTTGAGGTTGGTGACACGCAGCGACGACGCGCTGTAGGCGGCGAGCTGGCGCTCCCAATTGTCCTGCCACTGCGGCTCGACGGCGGAGGCCTTGACGGTCTGGATGCCGGTGACGCTCTCGACCAGCAGTGCGTTGCTCGCTGCGCCGCGCTCGAACTTCTCGGCGATGCGCGCGCGCAGGGGCCGCGTCACGGTGAGCGAGACGAGAACATAGCCGACCAGGCTGACCGCGACGATCGCGAACAGCGGCGGCGAATAGAGGATCATCGCGACCATGAAGATGACCGTGAACAGCGGATCGACCAGCACGGTGAGCGAGGCGGTGGTGAGGAATTCGCGGATCGTCTCGAGCTGGCGGATGCGCGTCACGGTATCGCCGACGCGGCGCTGCTCGAAATAGGCGAGCGGCAGGCCGAGCAGGTGGCGGAACGCGCGGGCGCCGAGCTCGACGTCGATCTTCTGGCTGGTCTCGGCATAGAGGCGCGTGCGGATCCAGCCGAACACCGTCTCCCATACCGCGATCGCCACGAAGGCGAAGGCGAGGACGTTGAGCGTCGACAGCGCGTTGTGCGCCAGCACCTTGTCGATGACGTTCTGGAACAGCAGCGGCGAGGCGAGGCCGAGGATGTTGATGACGCCGGTGATGAGCAGTACCTCGCCGATCAGCCGGCGATAGCGCACGATCTGCGGGATGAACCAGCTCAGGTCGAACTGGCGCGGGCCGGCGGCGGCGGCGGCGCGGATGGTGACGAGCACCGTCTCGCCCGACCAGATCGCGTCGAGCCCGGCGCGGTCGATCTTTTCGAGCGGCTTGCCGGGACGCTGGATGAGCACGCCGTCCTCGACCAGGCGGCCGAGGATGAACCAGCCCTCGGGGCCGTTGGCGAGCGCGGGCAGCGGCTGGTGCGACAGGCGGCCGGGCGCGACGTTGACCTGGCGCGCGCGCACGCCGGCCTGCCGCCGGGCCAGCCGGACGACGTCGCGCGCGGTCAGCGGATCGGGCTGGCCGAGATCGTGGCGCAACTGCGCGGGATCGACCGACAGATGGTGGATCGACAGCAGTTCGGCCAGCGCGCGGACGCCCGAATCGGGATCGACCGCGTCGTCGGGATCGGGCGGAAAGGCGTCGGCGAGGCGATGCTCGAGGGCGTGCGGGAGTTTCATGGGCCGGGGAGACTCCGGTTGGCGGGTTCGCCATGTCTTTCCGACAATTAGGTAAAGCGCTGCTTAACCGTTGGCGCGATCGCCGCTTTTTCCGGCAGTTTTCCGGCGGGCCGAAAAAGCGCTGTCCTACATGCCCGTAAAGAACATAACACGAACGCGTAACGAGTCGCGGGCGAGCGACGCGATCCGAGGAGGACAGACATGGCGAACGATCCCTTTGCGCTACAGGCCGACAACGCATCCGGCCCATCGCGCGTGCCGTTCGCGGTGGTGCCGAACGATACGGACCCGCTGAGCGTGGTGCCCAAGGCGCTGTACGTCGGCACCGGCGGCGACGTGACGTTGCGCGGGACGGGCGCGACCGGCGACGTCGTGTTCCGCAACGTCGCCTCCGGACAGACGATCGACGTGCGCGCCAGCCACGTCCGCGCGACCGGCACTACCGCCGCCGACATCGTGGCGCTCGCCTGATGCCGCTCGGCCTGGCGATTCGCGCCGTCGCGCGCCGCGTCCGGCGCGCGGCACCCCTGCCGCCGCGGCCGCGCGGGTTCGACTTTTCTTCCACCCTGACCGGCGCGACGCTCGCGCTGGTGACCGAGGATTGCTGACATGACCCAGATCGCCATAAAAGACGCCAGCGGCGCGACCCAGCAGATCGAGGCGCCCAACCCGAACGGCCGGGCCGCCGCCGCCGCCTCGCGCCCGGTCGCGCTGGCGACGGAGGACCTGGCGGCGCTTTCCGCCCCCGCCCTGGCGGCGGGCGAGGCGCATGTCGGCAAGGTCGGCGGCGAAAGCGCGGTGGTGACGGGGACGCTGACGCGCCCGGCGGACACGCTCGTCTATGCCGTCGGCGATCTCGTCGCCAACAGCACCGCCGCCGGCAGCGTCCTGCCGATCGCGCTGCTCGCCGCGCGCATCAACGCCGGCACCGGGCTGATCCGCCGGGTGCGGCTGTCGACCACGCATCTCGCGCTCGCCGGCACGGAAGTGTTCCGCGTCCACCTGTTCCGCAACGATCCCACCGCGAGCGCGGGGGTGGCCAATGGCGACAATGGCGCGTTCAGCGTCAACGGCCTCGCCGCGATCCATTTCGGCCATGCCGACGTGACGCTCGACCGGGTATTTCGCGACGGGTCCAAGGGAGTCGCGGTGCCGATGGTCGGGAGCGACATGCTGTTCGACGCGGCCGCCGGCTCGCGCGCGATCTACGCGCTGATCGAGGCGCGGAGCGCGTATACGCCGGCCAGCGCCGAGACCTTCACGGTCGCGCTCGAAGTGTTGCGCGATTGATGGCCGGGTTCATCCATACGCGCTGCGCGGTCCTGTCGGCGCGGGCGCAAGTCGTCGCGGTCGTCGCGTCGGCCTTGCCGCAGGCCGCCGCGATCATCGCCCGCTGGTCGGCGGACGACATCCCGGCCCAGGCCGACAACAGCGCGCTGGCCGGCTGGACCGACAGCGTCGGGGCGCTCGCCGCGACGCAGGCGACCCCGGCGGCGCAGCCGAAATATCGTACCGGCGGCGCGGGCGGGAAGCCGTACGTGCTGTTCGGCGGCGCGCAAGTGCTCGACGCCGGTGCGAGCAACGCCGTGGCGACCGCGTGCCAGAGCGGGATCAACACCAGCTTCGTCGTCTATCGCAACGCCCAGGCGACCAGCTTCGGCTTCCTGTTCACCGCGTCGTCGAGCACGGGCTACAACCTTCAGGCCAACCTCACGACCGCGGGCCTGTACGGGTCGGGATTGCAGCGCGTGCCGTATACCGGCACCGGCCTCTCGACGATCGGCTACAGCGCGGGCAAGCCGGACACGACGGTCGGGCGCGTCTTCATCAACGGCACCTGCATCAACAATCAGGGCGTGGTGAAAAGCACCGCGGGCCATGCCGTCTGCATCGGCGGCAGCACGGCGACGCCCTCGACCGACGCCAAGGCCGAGATCTACGACGTGATCGTGTGGAACCGGGCGCTGTCGGCGTCCGAGATGATGCAGCTCGAGAAATGGGCGCGCGACAGATATGCGGCCCCCTATCCCTGGGCTGGCCAGCCGTTCCGGGTGTTCCACGGCGACAGCCTGACCAACGGCCTGGCGGCCAGCGCGCCGCTGAACAGCTATCCGGCGCGCGTCGCGGCGATCAACGGCTGGCCGTTCGGGACCTGGACCAACCTCGGCCATGTCGGGGCGGCCGTGACGTCCGGCAGCTATGTGCTGGACACCGAGGCACTGAGCGATGTCGACCCGATCCAGGGCATCGTCGGGGTGCCGGTGCACCTCGCTTTCTTCGAATGGTACAATCAGCGCAACCAGAGCGCGCCGTCACCGTCCGCGCGCACCTTCGCCTATTGCGACAATCGCCGCGCGGCGGGCGGGGTGACGAAGCTGTTCCTCGCCACCAGCACCGACGCGGCCGACCCGGTGGACAACGTAGCGGGGCGGGCGACCTACAATGCCGATCTGGTGGCCGGATACGCCGCGCACGCCGACATGCTTGTCCCGGTCCACACCAATACGAGTATCGGCGTCGAGGGTGCGTGCCCGAACGCGGCGCCCTATACGCCGAATTTCAACACGGACGGCATTCACATGATCGACGCCGGTTACAACGTGCTGGCCGGGCTGATGGCGCCGGCGATGGCGTGAGGCCGGCGCTCAGAGTCCGTTTGGAAAGGTGCTGCGGCACCTTTCGCGGTGCCGGCCCGCTCCCCTCCCGGCCACCCCTTCAGGATACGCTGTGGGTGGCCGGGAGGGGGAGCGGGCCGGCACCGCATGAAACCAGTCCCTTGGCGCGTTTCCGAACGGACGCTCAGGCGCCCGGCATGCGATACGGCTTGAGCACGTAATAGATATAGGCGCCGACCGCGACCAGCGTGACGACCGCGGCGAGATCATGGCCCTCATTGCCGAGATAATTGGCCAGGCCGCACCCGAGCGCGGGGGGAAGATACTGCCAGAGGTGATCGGTCAGTTCCTCGCGCGAGGACCGTTGCAGGAACAGCACGACCAGGCCGGCGAACACGGCCACGGTGAGCCAGTCATAAACGGTTTGCATCTCTCGTTCCCCAGATGGACGGCGACATCCCGCGCGCGCCCGGCGCGCGCGGGATTATCAGTGATTCGCGGCACGGTCTAATCGTCATGTCTTGCCGAATACCGAACGAGCGCGCGCGACAGCGACGATGTCATGCCGGACGGACCGGCGGCTCGGCGGCCGCTGCCGAGGCGGCTGCCGCGGCTGCGGTGGCGGTGGCGCGGTCGAAGCGGTTCGGCATCAGGAGCGCCAGTATCTTGCGGATCTCCCGCGTCAGCGCATGGTCGATCAGGAACAGCGTCGCCAGCCACGCGCCGACGCCGAGCGCGATCGACCCGGCGAGCAGCACCCTGTTGACATGCGGCGACCAGCCCGACGACATCATCAGGACCAGCGCCGGAAACGTCGCCGCCGCCGTCAGCGCCAGGCTCCGCGCATAGACCCCGGCGATGCGGTTGACGCTCGCGCCGGACAGCCGGCTCATGTGCGGCAGGTAGAGCACGAGACCGAACAGCGCCTCGACGATCCGGCCGAGCGCCGCCGCCGCGATCGAGAACGCGCAGCCGATCGCGAAGGCGGCGGTGCCGAAGGCCGCGCGGATCAGCTCGAAGCGGGTCTGGCGCTTGATCTCGTCATGGATCACGAACAATTCCCAGTTCATGCCGAAGGCGAGGATGAAGAACTGCGCGATCATCAGCAGCGACAGCACCGGCGCCGCGCCGATCCATTTCGGACCGTACAGGATCTCGATCACAGGCCCCGACAGGATCGCCATCCCGATCATCATCGGCCACATGAACGAGATGATCATCTCCAGGCTGATCAGGAAGGTATCGGTGACCGAGCCGGTCTCGCGGTGATCCTTCGACAGCTTGGTGAAGGTGAAGCGCGTGGCGGTGCCGTAGACCTGGAAGAAGATGAGATTGGCGATGTTCGAGGCACGCGAATAAAGGCCCAGCGCCGACACGCCCAGCAGCCGCCCCAGGATGATCTCGGACGCGCGCTGCGCCAGGTTGGCGACGCCGCTGATGGTCAGCATGCGCAACCCGAACGCGCTGATCCGGCGCCAGTCCGACAGCGAGAGCGCAAAGCCGACATAGCGGCGGCCGACGATGTTGTCGGCCAGTGCCACGAACGCCGCGCCCGTGATCGACGCATAGGCCATGCTCATGTAGCTGAACCCGGCAAAGGCGAGCCCGACCTGCGTGCCCGACGTCAGCAGCGCGGCGGTGGTGGCGATGATCGCGGTCTGCCGAAACCGCATGTCGCGCTGCATCATCGCGGACGGGCGGAAGTCGAAGATCGAAATCAGCGGAATGATCGCGACGTGGCGCAGGATCCGCTCGACGCCGGGCTCCTTCATGAAGTGCGCGGCCCAGGCGCTGGACCCGAAGATCAGCGTGGCGATCAGCAGGCACAGCATCGTGTTGAGCGTGAAGGCGGAGGCGAGGCGGCGGGCCGGCATCTCGGTCTCGCGGATGACGAACGCACTTATCCCCGCGGCGCCGATGATCGACAACACCCCGACCGTCGCGTTGGCGACGGCGTAGATCCCCATCTCGCGCGGCGACAGCAGACGCGCCAGCAGGATCGATCCCGTGAGCGTCAGCAGGAAGCTCGAAGCCTGCCCGGACAGCGCCCATGCCAAGGATTTCCGGACCGACACGTCGATGCTCCTGCTTTTCGGGACCCTTGGGGTCTGTCTGGAAATGTGCTGAAGGCACAGTTCGAGCGGTGCCGGCCCGCTCCCCCCCCGGCCACCCACAGCGTAACCTGAAGGGGTGGCCGGGAGGGGGAGCGGGCCGGCACTGCTCGAAACTCGCTCCTCAGCGAGTTTCTAAACGGACTCTTAGACTCGGCGGATCCGCAAGTCACGCGGGCGATGCCGGCCGCATGGCATGACGGTCCTTCGATTTGGTTGCGATGGCTTGCCGGTATCGCGATCCGGCGGTAGAGCGGGGCGCGGGGATGGCGAGCGGAACGGCGATGCGAGAGTATGTTGCGGCGGATTTCGTCGTCATTTGCGCGGTCAACGACCGTGCGATCTTCGACGCGTGCGTGATGCGGTCGCCCGACGTGATCGACGGGGCCTTGCAAGTCGTCGTCGTCGAAGGCGCGACGACGATGGCCGGCGCCTATAACGAGGGTTTGCGGCGGACCGGGCAGCCGATCTGCATCTTCGCGCACCAGGACATCTATTTTCCGATCGGGTGGCTGGCGCGCGCGGTCGCGCGGCTCAACGATCTCGAACGACGCGACGACCGTTGGGAGGTGGCGGGGTCCTACGGTGTCCGGCAGGACGGGCGTCATGTCGGGCGGATCTGGGACGTCAATCTCGGACAGGAGATCGGCGCCGCCGGTTTCGACCCGACGACGGTCGTCTCGCTCGACGAGATCGTCCTGATCCTGAAGCGCCGGCCCGACTATCGCTTCGACGAGGCGCTGCCGCATTTCCATTTGTACGGGACGGACATGGTGCAATCCGCGCTGGCGGCCGGCCGGTCGGCTTATGCGGTCGAACTGCCCGTGGTCCACAACAACCGGCCGCTCGATTCGCTGGCCGGCGGCTACACGCTCGCCTATCGCTACGCCCGGCGCAAATGGGCCAGGCGGCTGCCGATCCCGACGACGATCTGCACGCTGTCGTACAATCCCTATCATCTGTGGCGGATGCAGCGGGTGACGCAGCATAACAAGCCGAAACCCAAGGACTTGCTTGCCGACGCCAAGGTGGTCGCGCGAATGGCGGGATATGAGCCGTAATCGCGAGGTCGCGGCGGCGCGCGCGAACTGGGCCGGCACCGGCGCGGTCGGGCGGAAAATGTTAATCGGTATCGTTCATGTTCCAGCGGGTAGGGTCATGGCATGACGGTACGGCGTTTCAAGGGCGGCACCCCGGGTTGCCGGCCTGTGGTTGGCGTAAACGATTTTTCGAAGGGTTGAGCGAGCGCGTGGATAGGGTATCGTCATTGGGCTGGGTCCGCGGTCTTGGGACCGGCATGTCCGTCGCGCCGCTTCTCGCGATCGGCGCCGTGGCGCTCGCCGCGCCGACCATGGCGCATGTCGCGCAGCAGAGCTGGTCCACCGAACAAGGTGCCCACGGGCCGCTCGTGCTGGCGACGGGGGTATGGCTCATCACCCGGCAATGGGCGTCGATGCGCGCCGTGGCACGGCCGGGCTCGCTGGCGGTCACCGCGATCCTGCTCGCCGTGCTGCTGCCGGTCTATATCTTCTCGCGCGTCGCCGACATCATCGAGATCGAGGGCGCGGCGATGTATGCGACGCTGCTGACCGCGGCGTACATGCTCTGGGGCCGGGCGGCGCTCGGCCGGATCTGGTTCCCGCTGGTCTATCTGCTGTTCACCTTTCCGCCGCCCGATACGCTGTTCGCGATCGTGACGCAGCCGCTCAAGATCGGCATCTCGTCGGGTGCGGTGGATATCCTGCACGCGCTCGGCTATCCGGTCGCGGGGTCGGGCGTGACGATCCAGATCGGGCAATATGAAATGCTCGTCGCCGCCGCCTGTGCGGGCCTCAACTCGCTGATCAGCCTGACCGCGCTCGGCCTGTTCTACACCTATATCCGCCACAGTTCGAACCTGCCGTACATGTTGCTGCTGGTGGCGTGCATCTTCCCGGTGGCGGTCCTCGCCAATCTGGTGCGGGTGCTGCTGCTGCTATTGATCACTTATTATTCGGGGGAAGCGGCGGGTCAGGGCTTCTTCCACGAATTCGCCGGCATGATGATGTTCCTCATCGCGCTGCTCGGCATTTTCCTGATCGACGAACTCGCGCGACCGATCGAGCGTCGCCTAAGCGATAGGACCAAGGCGTGAACGAGGAAATCTGGATCGGCCGTAACGCCGAGCGGGCCGAACCGTTGCGGCCGACGCGCCGCCAGGCGATCGTCGGCGGCGCGTTTCTGGCCTCGGCGGTGGCGGGGTTTGCGCTCAAGCCGCGCCGCATCGAGAAATTGCTGGGCAATGCCAAGCTCGAGGACCTCGTGCCGCAAGCCTTCGGCCGGTGGCGTTTCGAGTCGGCGAGCGGTCTGGTGCTGCCGCCGCAGGACCAGTTGCGCGACAAGATCTACAGCCAGCTCGTCACGCGCACCTATTCGCGCGACGACGGCGCGAGCGTCATGCTGCTGATCGCCTATAGCGGCGCGCAGGACGGGACGCTGCAAGTGCATCGGCCGGAAGTCTGCTATCCGGCCAGCGGCTATCGCCTCGCGCTCAACCAGCCGCACGCCATTCCCGTCGCGAACGGCGTTTTGGTGCCGGCGCGCTACATCGTCGCGGAATCGGACGTGCGGCGCGAGCAGCTCGTCTACTGGACGCGACAGGGAGAACACTTCCCGACCAAATGGTCGGAGCAGAAAGTCGCTGTAATCTTGGAGAATTTCGCAGGGATCATCCCGGATGGCGTACTGGTCAGGATGTCGTCGACTGCGCCGGGCGACATGCGGGCGCTGTTTGACGGGTTCACCCATGATCTTTACAGGGCGGTCAACCTGCGGATGCGACAAGTACTTGTTGGCAGAAACTTAAGCATCGCCCGGTAAGAGGTATGACGAACCGGGTGGCGAGATGGGGAAGAGGCGGATGATTGCGAAGGCAACGATGTTGACAGGCGCGCTGGCGCTGGCGTTGGTCGCCGGCGGGTGCGCCAAGAAGGTTGGCGGGCAAGTCGTCGCGATCGTCAACGGGCAGGAGATCACGCAGCAGGAGCTCAATGGCGAGCTCAACGGGGCGACGATCCCGCCGAGCGCCGACAAGAAAGTCGTCATGGCGCAGTTGCTGCAACGCGTGATCGACCGCAAGCTGCTCGTGGCCAAGGCCAAGAAGGAAGGCCTCGACCAGTCGCCCGCCTATCTTGCGCAGATCCAGCGGACGCAGGACGGCGTTCTGATCGATTTGCTGGCGAACAAGACCGGCAAGAGCCTGCCGTTGCCGACCGCCGCGGCGGCCGACACGTTCGCCGCGGAGAACGCCACGCTGTTCGGCGCGCGCAAGCGGTATCAGCTCGACCAGCTCGTGTTCACGCCGAACAAGGACCCGGGATTGCCGCAGAAGTTGCGCGCCGCGAAGACGATGGACGACGTCAAGGCCGCCCTGAGCGCGGCGGGCATCCAGTTCCAGACCGGACACAACGGCATGGATACCGGATCGTTGCCGCCGGCCGTCGCGAAGCAGATCGCCGCGCTTCCCGCCGGAGAGCCCTTCCTGATCCCGCAGAACGGCCAGATCATCGCCAGCGTGATCCGCGCGGCCGAGGCCGTTCCCGTCACGCCGGACCAGGCACGGCCCGCCGCGACCGCGTTGCTGCGCCGCCAGGCGCTCGAAAAGGCGATGGCCGATCAAGTGAAAAGCGAACGCGCGAGCGCCAAGATCGATTACGAGGCAGGCTTCGCGCCACCCAAGAGCAAGCCCAGCCCCGCGGCCAACTGACGTTGCCCTGTCGGATGGTGCCTGGCGGGTGGTGCCTGTCGGGTGGTGCGGCGGGCCCGTCGCCCGGTCGCTGCGTGGCTAGGGCGAAATCGACCTTACCTACTCCGCTAACCCGAGTTTTCCCTTCGACAAGAACTCAAGGCCGATCCGCCCCAGGGCGGATCGGCCTTGAGTTTCGGCAGTTTTTCCGCAGATTTTCCACACAGTCGTCACCCGGACTCGTTCCGGGGTCCACCGTGCCGCGACCTCGGCGATTACGATATCATCCGGGTCGAAGCCGCTTGGTGGACCCCGGAACGAGTCCGGGGTGACGGAAAGCTCCGGGGATAAGGCCCACCAGGGAGGATGAAGGTCGCTCCGCCCTAGCGAAGTTGCGCGGCCTGGAGGCTGAACGGGTTGTCGCGGGCGAAGTCCGTCAGCACCGCGGCCGCCGAATCCCGGCGCCCCTGCGCGCGCAGCAAGCGGACGAGCCGCAGCGCGATGCGCGGGTCGCCCCTTGCACTGGCCAGCCCCGCGCGCAGCGTGTTTTCGGCGAGCACGGGCTCGCCGTGCCGCAACAGCAGATCCGCCAGCGTGAGACGCGCGATGATATTCGAATCGTCGTCCGAGACGACCTTGCGGGCATCCTCGACGGCCGCCAGCACATCGTTGCCCAGGCGGGCGCGGGCGATCAGCGCGCGCGGGTGGGAGGGGTCCGCCGCCAGGACCGCGTCGATCTGCGCCATCGCCGCGACCTTGTCGCCGCGCAGCCCGATCGCATAGGCGTAGGCGACCTTGGCGTCCGACGTGCCTTCGTCTGGCTTTCCGGCCGCCGTCTCCGGTCCGAGGATCTTCAGCGCCAGATCCGGGCGGCCGATCTCGTCGGCATAGTGCGCATGGGCCGCCTTGATCTCACGCGACGCGCCGGCGGCATGACCGACGACCGCGTCGGCGGGAAGGGCGTCGCGGTGCTTCAACCACAAATCGACGATGGACGACGCGATCCCGATGTCGTCCGGCTTGAGGGAAGCGACGCGCCGCACCAGCGCATCGGCCGCGTCGCGCTGTCCCTCGTCGTACAGCAGATCCGCATAGTCGAGCTGTCGGGACGGGTCGTCGGGCTTGGCAGCGGCAAGCCGCACCATCGTCCGGCGATAGCCGTCGCGATCCCTGGTCTTGACGTACAGGTCCTTCAGCGCGCCCAGGCGGGTGTCGGGATCGCCGGGCGCCTTCAACGATTCCTCGAGCGTCCTGGCGGCGTCGGCGTAGCGATCCTGCAAGATCAGCAATTTGCTTCGCAGGATCAGCGCGGGGATGAAACCCGGTTGCTTCTTCAGGACCTCGTCCAGCCCGCGCTCGGCGGCACCCCGGTCGTTATGCTGCATCGCGATGCCGGCCTTGACGGTCGGCGGCAGGAGGTTGGCCGGGTCGAGCAAGGCGAGCTGGTCGGCATATTGTTCCGCGCGGTCGGCATCGTTGCTCGACAGGGCGATCTGGCACAGCGCGGACAAGGCCTCCTGATTGCCCTTGTCGAGCGTCAGCACGGTGCGATACGCATCGAACGCGCCGGCGCTGTCGTTCATCGCGAGCGAGATATGCGCGAGCAGCAACCAATAATCGCTGACGTCGTCGCGCTGCTGGAGAGCGCGCCGGATATATTGCTGCGCGAGGTTCAATCGGCCCTGGTTCAGCGCGCTCTCGGCGATGGTCACGTCGGCCGCCGCCTTCTGGTCGCTCGACGAGCAACCTTGCAGAAGCAGAAGCAGGAGCATGACCGTGCCGAGCGCCGCCTGCGGGAAACTGAAGGATCGCCTGTTCATGGACCGCCGCATATTATCTGCATGATGATGGCGCGCGCCATCCGCATCATTGGCTAACCGGTTCGTCGCGAAATGGAAAGGTCGTGCCGCCATGGGAACATGTTAACGCACTTTGGTCTAGCAACATGGCGTAACCCCGCGTAAGGCGCGACCGGGGTTGGAGAACAGGTATATGCGGCTTGCAGCGATTGGCGCCCTTTGCGGCGTTCTTATTTCCGTGTCGATGCCGGCGCCCTTGCACGCACAGGCAGGCGATGTCGTTCCATCGTCGCAGCCGCGGGCGTACCGGGTCAACCCGGGCGACGAACTCGAAATCTACGTGTGGGGCGAAGAGCGCCTGCAACGCACGCTGAAGGTGCTGCCCGACGGCACCTTTTCCTTCCCGCTGGTCGGTCGCGTCGATGCGCTCAACAAGCTGCCGTCCGAGATCGAGAAGGAAGTGACGCTCGGCCTGCGGGGGCAATATCGCGACGCGGTGCCGCAGGTCACGGTATCGGTGCGCAACGCCATCGGTTTCCAGATCTCGATTGCCGGCAAGGTGCGAGCGCCGGGCGCGTTCACTCCGGGCCGCTACGTAAACGTCCTCGAGGCGCTGGCGCTGGCGGGCGGACCCGCCGATTTCGCCGATGTCTCCAACGTCCGCATCCTGCGCAAGTCCGGCACCGGCCTGGTCGTGCTGCGCGTGCGCTTGACCGACGTGCTGAAGGGAAATCCCAGCGGGCGCGACCTGGCCGGGCTGCCGCAGCTCGAAAGTGGCGACACGGTGATCGTGCCGTGAGGATGTGTCGTCATTTCCTGACGATTCCGGCACTTCTGGCGATACCGGTCGTCGCGCGGGCGCAGGAAGCGCCGCGCGTATCGCTGGATGTCGCGGCGACCGGCGGCTATTCGAACAATCCGTTTTCGCAAGTCAACGGCAGCACCGGAACGGGTTCCGTCTCGGTCGACGTCACGCCGCAAATCGAACTGGTGCGCGAGCATAGCACTTTCACGGCATCGGCGACGGCGCATGTCGACCAATATTTCAGCCGTTATCCCACCACCGACAGTTACCGCGGGTCGCTCGGCTATCGCGGCCGCCCCTCCGCGACGTTGAGCACGTTTGCCCGCGTCGATCTGTCCAGCGCGATCCTCGGCTCCTATGCCGATTTCGCGTCCGGTTCCGGATCGTTCATCGACGGGGGGACGACCGGAACCGGCGGGACCGGCGGGACGACCGGGACCGGATCGACCGCCGGGGGCACGCCCGACACCGGCATCGGCACCGTCGATACCGGCGGCGTGATAAACGATATCGGCCTGTTCGGCACGCGCGAGCGGCGCCGGTCGCTTTATGCGACGGGCGGTCTGTCGGCCGCGCTGTCGGCGCGCGACAGCGTGTCGGCCAGCGCGTTCGGGGATTTCGCGCGTTACCGCAATTTCGCGACGAGCAATTATAACGGGTTCGGCGGCTCGCTTGCTTATTCGCGACAGCTATCGGCCTTCACCAGCCTGGGCGTCCAGGGGTCGGCGTCGCGGTACGAATATTCGGGCCTGCGCGGCGACACCAATGTCTATTCGGTACAGGCGACCGGCTCGACGCGTCTCAGCCAGCATTGGAGCGCGCAAGGTGCGCTGGGCGTGTCGTTCGTCAACGACACCGCGCCGGGCTCGACGAACCGCACTTCGTTGTCCGGCAATCTCAGCCTGTGCCGCGAGGGCGAGGCCAGCCATATGTGCCTGACCGCGTCGCGCGCGGCGCGGGCTACGGGGTTCAACGGATCGCAATATGTCACGTCGGCGGGGCTGGACTGGCGACTGCGGCTGAGCGAGCGGGCGGGTCTCGGCCTCGCCGCCAGCTACGTCAAGGAGGGCGGGCTGCGGACGCTCACCAACGTCCAGAACCAATATCTGACGGTGTCGCCGAGTTACAGTCGACAGATATTGGAGCGACTGCGGCTGATCGCCTCGCTGCGCTATCGCCAGATCTTCGGGGACGGCTTCGGTCGGTCGGCGGACTATGGCGGCCAACTGGGCGTGTCCTATCACTTTGGAAGGTTTCGATGAACGATTATGCGTCGGGTGCGTCCGACCCCGCCGACTCTTCCGGCGGTCTGCTGGCCAGCCTTCCCATCATCCTCTGGCAACGCCGCTGGCTCATCGTCGTGCCGGCGGTGCTGCTGGCGATCGCGGGCATCGCCGCCGCCTATCTGCTGCCGCGGACGTACCGGTCGAGCGCGGTCATGCTGGTCGAATCGCAGGATCTGCCGGGCGGCGTGACCGGTGCGCCCGACGAGGACCCGATCGACCGGCGCATCGCCAAGATCCGCCAGCAGATCCTCAGCCGCCCCGATCTGGTCGATCTGATCCAGACGCACGACCTGTACAATGCGTCGAGCCGCGCGGAGCCCTTGTCCAAGCTGGTCGACGAGATGCGCGATGCGACCGCGATCACCGCGGTCGATGCCGATATCCAACGCGCGCCGCGCGGCAATAACGGGTCGATCGCCTTCTCCTTGTCGTTCGATTACAGCCGGCCGGCGCAGGCGCAACTGGTGGCGCAGACCTTCGTGGATCGGCTGATGAAGCTGGAGACGACCTCGACGCGCGACCAGGCCGAAACCAACGTCAACTTCCTGCAGGACCAAGAGCAGAACTTGCAGTCGCAGGTGACGGATATCGAAGCGCAGATCAACCGCATCACCGGGGTGAACGGGGCGGCGCTGTCGTCGGCCAATGTCGGCATGATCGGCAGCGGCTCCGGGATCGATTATTCGAGCCAGATCGCAAACCTCCAGCGCGAGAACGCGACGCTCGCGTCGCAGTCGAGCACCGCGATCGAACGCGACCCGAACGTGGTCGCGGCCGAAAACCAGCTTGCCGCCGTCAAGGCGATCTATTCGGACGATCATCCGGATGTGAAGATGGCCGAAAAGCGGCTAGCGACCGTGCGATCTTCCGCCCAGACCTTCCAGCAGAAGGGCTTGTCGTCGCTGCTCCAGCAGCAGATCGCCGCCAACAACACGGCGATCGCACGGCTTTCGCAGCAGCGCAACCTCGAGCAGTCGCGCGCCGCCGCGATGATCGCGGCGCAGGCACGCGGCCCGGCCGTGGTGCAGCAGGTTTCGCAATTGCAGGCGAAGGCCGACGGCATCCGTGCCAATCTGGCCAAGGTCTCCGCCAATCTGCTGACGGCGCGCTCGATGTCGAAGCTCGTCGATCAGCAGCGCGGCGAGCGCTTGACGCTGATCGAGCCGCCGGTCACGCCGGATCGGCCCTCGTCGCCCAATCGCCCGCTGTTCATCGCCGGCGGCATCGTCGGCGGTCTCGCCATCGGTCTGGTGCTGGCACTGCTGACGGAACTCATCCTTCGGCCGGTCCGTAGTGTGGGACAACTGACTCACATCGTCGGAGAGCCGCCGCTCGCCGTCGTGCCCACCTTGTCCAGCAAGGGCGGCGCCTTGCGCAAGCGTCGTCCGCGCCGGTGGTGGCGCAAGCGCGCCGCCCCCGAACTCGCCTGACGGCTCAGACAGGATTTTCTCCAGCCATGTCCACTTCCTGGAATCCAGACGTCATCAACCATGACCTTTCGCTGGACGCGATCCTCACCTCGCCCGATCTTGCCGAAACGATCGAGCTGGGCGATGCGTCGAAGCGCGGCGTATTCGGCTTCGACAGCCGGGACCGCCGGTCGCGACCGTTCAACCTGCTGCGCGCGCAAGTGCTCAAGATCGCCAAGGTGCGCGACTGGAAGATCATCGGCGTCACCTCGGCGACGCCCGGGGTCGGCAAGACCTTCATCGCGAGCAACCTGGCCGCTTCGCTGTCGCGTATTCCGCGGCAGCGTACCCTGTTGTTCGATCTCGATCTTCGCCGCGGATCCGTGGCCAAACGGTTCGGCTTGCCGGAAGGCGTCGGGATCGAAAGCTATCTTGCGGGGGACACCGCCTCGCTCGATGCGGTCGCGCGCAATATCCACAATAGCGGCCTGACGATCTTCCCCTCCGCGCCGTCCGACACCAGTTCCGCCGAACTGCTGGCGGGCAGCCGGATGAAGCTGCTGGTACAGGCGATGCGCGCGCTCGACGAGCAGTATCTGTGTCTGTGCGACTTGCCCCCCGCCTTCGCCAATGACGACGCGTCGATCGTCCTGCAACACATCGACGCCTATCTGCTGGTCGTCGAGGAAGGCAGGACGACGGCACGGCAAGTGCGCGATGCGATCGAGATGTTGCGCCCGGCGCCGTGCCTGGGCACGGTGCTGAATCGTTATCGCAGTTCGCTGGGTGGAGACGATTACGGCTTCGGCTATTGGGCGCAGCGTAAATACGATGCGTATTATTCCTGACGCGTAGCCGCGCGGACGTCGGCGCGGTAGCGCGCAAGCGTGCCGGCCGGATCGAACGTCTCGAACAAGCGCGGTGCCGCGGCGGCGATGTTGCGGCTTAGTCGCGGGGCCTCCCGCCAGAGATCGAGGATGGCCGCGGCGATGTCGCCCGCGTCGCGGGGTACGGTGGTGCGCGCGATGTCCAGCCCGTCGAGATAGCCGTCGATCGCCGTGCCGCGCGTGAACAGCACCGGCAACCCTGCGAAAAGGGCCTCGACATAGACCATGCCGAACGTCTCGTTGAGGCTGGGCAGCAGCAACGCGCGGTAGCGCGGCAGGCGATCGAGCAGCGCATCGTTCGGCACCGCGCCGACCAGCGTCACGGCCGCGCTCAGGTGGCGCCGGGCGATCATCGCCTGGACCCGTCTGGTCGAGGCGGGGCTGCCCCCGCCGACGATGTCGAGCCGGATCGCGGGGTCCTCCGCCACCGCCCGCGCGAGCCCGTCGAGCAACCAGCGCAAGCCCTTGCGCCGCCAGGTATCGAGGTTGAGGACCGACACCAAGCGGTCGCCCCCGCCATCGGCGTCGATGCGGGGCGAGATGTTGCGCACGATGTTGGGCAGCAGCCGTTCCTTCGCGGGCTGCGCGGGCACATGGCGGTGGAACTCGTCGCGAAACCAGGCGGAGACGAAATAGAGGCGTTCGGCGTCGGCACAGATCCGGCGCAGCAGGCCACGCAGACGCGGTTTCAGGCGGAAGATCTTCGTCTCGACCTCCCCGCGCAGCGACACGAACAAGGGGACGCCGAAATGGCGCGCGACATACCAGCCGGCAAGGCCCTCGAAGGTCAGCTTGTGCGCATGGATCAGGTCCGGGCGAATGCCCTCGCGCTCGAGCAGCGCGATGGTGCGATGCGCGGCACGGCGCATCGAGCCGAGCAGTCCGATGCCGTAGCGCAGTCCGAAGAACGGGAAGTGGAAGAGACGGTAGCCGGGCGCTGCGTGCTCGACCGGCGCGGATACCGGACGCTCGCGGCGCTGATAGGCGATGACGATATTGTCGAACTCGTCGAGCGCCTCGACGAACCATTCGATCGCGCTGGTGGTGCGCGGACGTTCCGGCGTGTTCACGTCGATCGCGAGGTGGACGATCACCGGGCGGCGGTCGGCGCTCCTCATGAGCCATGCCGCGCCCGCGCGCGACGCCAGCGCCAGACCATCGGGAAGATGGCCGGCCCCTCGATCAGATAGCGGCGGGCGAGGCGGCGTGGGTCGGTCGCCAGCCGCCACGCCCATTCGATGCCGAGCCGGCGCATCGGCCGCGGCGCGCGCTGCTGCGTGCCGACCAGGAAATCGACCGATGCGCCGATGCACAACGCCGTGCCGCGTGCGTCCGGCGATCGAGCGAGGGCGTGGGCGAGCAATTCCTGCTGCGGCGATCCCAAGGCGAGCAGCGTCACGCGCGCCGCGGCGGCCGCCGCGAAATCGACCGCTTCGCGCAGCGCGGCGGCGTTGCTACGCAAGCCCATCGGCGGGCGGTGCTGCACGATGTCGAGCCCGGGGTGCAACGCGCGCAGCGCGTCGGCATCCGCCGCGCTCCCGCCGACCAGGCAGACGCGATCGGCCGGCCGTAGGACATGGGCGAACAGCGCGGCGACCAGGTCGCTGCCCGGCACGACCGGTAGCGAGACCCCCGACATCCGCGCCAGCCGGGCGAGCACGCGGCTGTCGCACAGGCAGAGATCGGCCTGCGCATAGGCCTCGCGCACGGTCGCGGGGGCCTTTGCCAGCCGTACGGCATGATCGACATTGGGGGTGACTATATAGGCATAGGCGCTGTCCGCCTCGCGCCCCGCCAGCCAGCGTTCGACCGCGTCCTGCGACATGGCATCGAAGTCGAGGCCGATGAATTCCAGGCGAGGGGTCATGCGGCGGCACCGCCGTCAAAGGCGGCGACGAGGCGGTCGAGGTTCACGTCGTCGGCGAATTCGGCGGCGACGAACGCGCGGCCCGCCGCCCCCAATGCGCGGCGCAGATCGGCGTCGGCGGCAAGGCGGGCGATCCGCTCGGCGAGCGCCGCCACGTCGTCGGGCTGAGTCAACAGGCCGGTCTCGCCGTCGACGATCAGTTCGCGGATCGTCGGCAGATCGCCCGCCACGGCCGGCCGGCCGGCCGCCATCGCTTCCATCAGCACGACCGGAATCCCGTCGCGATCGTGATTGGCGGCGGTGCGACAGGCGAGCACGAACATCCCGCACCGCGCGATGGCGGCGAGGCAGGCGGCATGCGGCTGCGCGCCGTCGAAGACGATGCGATCCGCCAGTCCCTTTTCCGCCACCCGCCGTTCGAGCGACGCGCGCTCCGGCCCGTCGCCGATGATGCGCAGTCGCCATCCGGCCGGGGCGGCGGCGGCATAGGCCTCGATCAGCAGATCGACCCCCTTCTTGGCGACGAGGCGCGCCACGGTGACGATCTCGGTTCCTTCGGGATGGACCGTTGCGGGAATCGCCACCGAGCAGCGGACGAGCGGTCGCCGGCCGGCCGGCAAGGGCGCCAGTCCGGCGTAGAAATCGCGGTGCCAGTGGCTGATACAGGCGACGAAATCGGCGTTGCGCAGCTTGAAGGCGAGGCCGGCGCGCTGCACGAACAAGTCGGCGGCGTGGCCGGTGAAGCTGTAGCGCGCACCGAGCGCGCGCGCGATGTACAGCGCCAGCGTCGCGGGCACGTTCGCCATGTGCGCGTGGACCGCGCCTATCCCCTTGCCGCGCAGACGCGCGCCGGCGGCGATGCCCAGCAGCGCCTGCGCGCCGTGCTTCAGCCGGCTGCGCAGCGATGGATGATCGACGGTGGCGGCGTCGACCAGGCCCGCCATCGCCAGGCGAGGATGGCGCAAGAGTGCCGCCGGCAGCGCCAGCACCGTACGGATGTCGTAGATGACCAGCGCGTCGCGCGCGAGCGCCGCCAGCGCCGGGTCGTCGCCCAGCCCCTGCGGCCGATGGACGCTCGCTCCCACCACCGTCAGGCCCCTGGCGCGCAGTCCGAGCAACTCGCGGTACACGAAGGTTTCGGACAGCGTGGGCAAGCGCGCGGCGACGTACAGGATAGCGGGCGCGTCGGATGTCACGGGTGACGGCATGTCAGACTTTGGTCCGCAGATCGGCGACACTGCTAGGGCTTTGACAAGGAACGCCGGTGTACGCAAGAAAACAATGACCGGTATGCCCCTCCAGAAACGGCCTTATTTAACTGGACACCGCTTCGCCCTTTTGTGAGATGCTGCGCCGATGGACACCGTTGCGGTCATCATCGTGAATTATCGCACGCCGGTGCTGGCGATCAAATGCGTGCGCGCGCTGGACGCCGCGCGCACCGCGTTTCCCGGTCTGCGCGTTGTCCTGGTCGATGGCGGATCGGGCGACGGATCGGTGGAACAGATCGCGGCGGGTGTCGCGGATCTCGACTGGGTCACCCTGTTGCCGCTCGCGGTAAACGGCGGTTTCGCCTTCGCCAACAACCAGGCGATCGCGGCGCTGGAGCGGAGCGGACCGCTGCCCGATGCGATCGCTCTGATCAATCCCGATGCCCGCGTCCGCCCCGGCGCGCTGGAGGCGTTGGCCGCCTTGCTCGAGCGCGAGCCGCGGGCGGGTGCCGTCGGCGCGCTGCTGATCCATGAGGACGACAGCGCGCAATCCTCGGCCTTTCGTTTTCCGTCCATCCGTGGCGAATTCTGTCGCGGCGCGCGGACGCACCTGCTGGAGCGGCTGTTGCTCATGCCCCCGACCAGCATCGATTCCGACATCGCGTCGGAAGTGCCGTGGGTGACGGGGGCCGCGGTGATGCTGCGCACCGCCGCGCTGCAAGGGTCCGGCCTGTTCGACGAAGGCTTCTTCCTGTATTTCGAGGAAACCGACCTGATGCGCCGGCTGCGGCGGCACGGCTGGTCGATCTGGCACGAACCGCTCGCGCGGGTCGTGCACGATGGCGGCGCGGCGACCAATATCCGCGATCCCGCATCGGGCATGCCGCACGCACGGCCGATGCCGCGATACTGGTACGAATCGCGCCGCCGCTATTTCGCGCTGGCGCGGGGACGGGGCTATGCCGTGCTGGCGGGCGTCGCGTGGCTGGCCGGTCATGCGTGCTGGCGCGTACGGCAACTTCTGATGCCGCGGCCGGAAAGCGGTCCGCTGCGCAGCGCCAGCGATCTGATCGATCATGGGATGTGGCCGGCCCCGTCCGATCGCGCGCCGGCGGTGCCGCGGATCGGCGACTTGCCGCACGATCGTCCGGCCTGGATGGCGGTGCCGCGATGAGCGATCTCGGCATCGTCGTGATCGGCCGCAACGAAGGCGAGCGCCTGATACGCTGCCTTGGCTCGATCGAGCGCGGCCCGACGATCGTCTATGTCGACTCCGGATCGAGCGACGACAGCGTCGCGGCGGCGGCGGCGCTTGGCGCACGGGTCGTGCGGCTCGACATGAGCGTGCCGTTCACCGCCGCGCGCGCGCGCAACGCCGGGCGCGTCGCGTTGGACGGCGACGTGCCGTTCGTGCAGTTCGTCGACGGCGATTGCAGGGTCCAGCCCGGCTGGCTCGCGCAGGGGCGCGCGGCGCTCGCGCAGGACCCGGATCTCGCGGCGGTGTTCGGCCGGAGGCGCGAAGTCGCACCGGGGGCGAGCCGGTACAATTGGCTGTGCGACGTGGAATGGGCGGTCCCCGCCGGGCCGGCGCGTTTTTTCGGCGGCGACGTGATGCTGCGCGTGGCGGCGCTCGACGCGGCGGGCGGCTATCCCGCCGAGATGATCGCGGGGGAGGAGCCCGATCTCGCGATCCGGCTGCGCGCGCGCGGCTGGAAAATCGAATGCCTGCCCGTCGAGATGACGTTGCACGACGCGGCGATCTACCGTTTTCGCCAATGGTGGCGGCGCGCGGAGCGATCCGGTCACGCTTATGCGGAGCTTGCCGGTCGCCACAAGGGGGTGGCGTTGCAGGATTATCCGCGGCGGCTGCGCGGCGTGCTGTTCTGGGGCGGCGCGATCCCGCTGCTGGCGGTGCTGGGCGCGGCGGCGGCCGGGCTGGTGGCCGGGTTGGCGGTCCTGTCGCTGCCGTTGGTACAGCTTGCGCGGCTCGCCTTGCGCGAACGCCGCCGCCGCCCGGCGCGGGAGGCGGTGACGCTGGCGGTGTTCCTGATGCTCGCCAAACCGGCGCAGACGATCGGCGCCGTGCGCTACTGGCTGGCGCGCAGCACGGGCCGCGCCTCGCCCATCATGGAATATAAGGAAGCGGCATGAGCGAGGGACTGTTTCGGCAGATCGCCGACGACTGGCGCGCGCATGGGTGCGACTGGAGCAAGCCCGGCTTCCGCGCGGTGGCGGTGCACCGCTTCGGCGTGTGGCGGATGGGCGTCCGTCCGAAGCCGCTGCGCGCGCCGTTCAGCCTGCTCTATCGCCTGATGTTTCGGCATTGCCGCAATCGTTACGGCATCGAACTTCCGTACACCGTAAAGGTGGGGCAGGGCGTGGTCATCGAGCATCAGGGCGCGATCGTCGTGCACGGCGCCTGCGAGATCGGCGACCGCTGCATCATCCGCCAGGGCTGCACGCTGGGTTTGCGCCATCTGCGCGACCTGACCGCCGCGCCGATCCTGGAGGAAGACGTGGAATTGGGCGCGGGGGCGGTCGTGCTCGGCCGCGTCCGGCTTTCCCGGGGCGCGCGGATCGGCGCCAATGCCGTCGTGCTGGAGGACGTCGCCGCGGGCGAGACCGTATGGGGTATTCCCGCCGCCACCTCGGCCAGCCGGCGGCAAGCGGAACCGGACCGATGCTGACCGACGCGCCATCCATGCTGCATTGCAGAATGAAGTCGACAGCGTCGCGTGCGCACGGCAACAGCATCGCTCGCACATTGCCGACCGGGAAGGGCATCTTGTGGGTCTAGGCCGCAGAATCGTCATCGTGACGCCGAACATCTCCGAGCAGATGGGCGGCGAAGCGATCAAGGCTTACCAGTTCCTGCGCCATCTGGTCGCGGGGGGCGAAGCGGTGTCGGTGATCACCCATCGCCGCAGCGCGCCGGTGATGGCGACGGATTTCCCCGACGTCGATGCGATCATCGTCGAGGATTCGTTCGATCAGGTGGCGGTGTGGAACAGCGTCGCGCTCCGTCCGGTGCTGGCGAGCTTCTTCTTTTATTATGCGCGCCGGCCCGTGAAACGGATGATGGCGCGTTATCCGGACGCGGTGTTCCATTATCTCTGCCCGGTCTCGCCGATCCTGCTGCGCTTTCCGGTCAAGGACGCCGTCAATATCATCGGGCCGGTGACCGGCAACATCTACTATCCGCCGGCGTTCCGCCGGGCGGAGCCGTTCAAGCACCAGGTCGGCCGTATCTTCCATCATCTGGCGCAGCGCGTGCTGGGCACGATCGCGGGCGACAAGCGCCATTTCCGGCGCGTGCTGGTATCCGGCGGCGACCGCACGCGCCAGTCGCTGGAATGGGCCGGCTGCCCCGCCTCCTCGATGCGCGACGTCGTCGATTCGGGGATTTCGGAAAAGTTCGCCGCGCACCCGCCGGTGCGTCACGAAGGGGTCAACACGCGCTTCATGACCAGCGGGCGGCTGGTGCCGCACAAGGGCGTGCAGTTGACGATCGAGGCGCTGTGCCACGTCACCCAGCCGATCGTGTTCGACGTCTATGGCGACGGGGTGTACGGGCCGCAACTGATGCGCCTCGCCGAACAACTCGGCGTGACCGACAAGGTGCGCTTTCTCGGCTGGATGCAAAGCCACGACGCGCTGATCGGCCGGATGGCGGAGTATCGCGGCTATGTCGTGCCGAGCCTCGCCGAGGCGAACGGCATCGTCGTGCAGGAAGCGATGATGGCGGGCCTGCCGGTGATCTGCCTCGAATGGGGCGGGCCGGTCATGCTGGCGGACGCGGCGTCGGCGATCCTGATCGAGCCTTCGTCGCGCGACCATGTCGTCCGCGCGATCGCCGCCGCGCTCGACGCGCTGGCGCTCGATCCCGGGCGGGCCAACGCGCTGGCGACGCACGCGCGGGAGATCGCCGAGAAGCGCTTCACCTGGGAGAGCGTGGCCGCCGAGTGGGTAAGCGAATATCCGCGATCCGAGGAACGGCCGGACCTGGCGCGGACCTGATAGAATGCGCGCGTGATCGCCGCCGCCTGCTACCTGACGCGCGCGGCGACGACATGCTGGACGCCGAACAAGGTCGGCCACAGGCGAAGGCCGCTTCGGATGACCCCACGCTTCACGCGTCGCGGCATCCAGCGCAGCAGCCGGTGCCGGTACGTCGCGATATCGAACCCGGCGGTCGCCTGGACGGCGACGACGTCGAGGCCGAGCCGGTTCATCATCGAGACGAGCGAATCGCGCGTGAACCAGCGCAGGTGCGTGGCATCCATGATTCCCGATTCGACATAATCGAAGCGGCCGCGCAGCAGGTTGCCGCGCACCGACCAATGCGCGACGTTGGGCACGGACAGGATGATCAGCCCGCCCGGCTTCACGGCCGCGGCGAAAAGCTCGATCGCCTGTGCCGGATCGACCATGTGTTCGATGACATCCGACGACATGACCACGTCGAACGGCCCATGTTCCCGGATGAAGTCGTGCGACAGCACGCCGTTGTGGACGTCCAGGCCGCGGGATCGCGCCAGTGCGCAACGCGCCGCGTCGGGCTCGACCGCGGTGACCGCATTGCCCTTGTCGCGATTGGCGATCAGCGTGACCGAGCCCGTGCCGCACCCGACATCCAGCACGCGCTTGCCGCTCGGCATCAGCGTGCGGAAAATGCCGGCGACCTCGTGCGGGTCGTCGCTCTGGCCGTCATAGCGCAGCGCATTGACCGGCGAGGCAACAAGTCCTCCCGCCGCTTCGTCCGTCGTGTACATCGCACGCTTCCCCGCTGCATCTCATCCGGATATCGGTGTATCACGATACCGTGTCGGTTTCATATTTCCACAAGACACGGTGTATTAAACGGCCGAGCTCGAATCGGGCACATGGGAGTCTGTCGTTCGTGGTGACCCTTGCCGACCAGTATCACTTCAACACCGATCGCGGACCTTTTTTCGAAAGCGCGGACGCGCTGCCGGCCACGCCGCCGGCGGACTATCCGTTGCGGTTCATCGCCTATTACCTCCCGCAATTCCACCCGATCCCGATCAACGACCAGGCCTGGGGTCGCGGCTTCACCGAATGGACCAACGCGACCAAGGCGCTCCCGCGCTATGTCGGTCATTACCAGCCGCGCCTGCCGCTCGACCTCGGGTTCTACGATCTCCGATCGGTCGCGGTCCTGGAACAGCAGGCCGATCTCGCACGACGGGGCGGAATCTACGGCTTCTGCATCCACAATTACTGGTTCAACGGGCAGCGCGTGCTGGAGACGCCGCTCGACCTCATCCTCGCCAACCCGCAGATCGATCTGCGCTTCTGCCTGAACTGGGCGAACGAGAGCTGGTCGCGCCGTTGGGACGGCAGCGAGAACCATATCCTGCTGCACCAGGATTACAGTCCTGCGGCCGACATCGCCTATGCCGAGTCGCTGATCCCCGCCGTTTCCGATCCACGTTATATAAGGGTCGGCGATCGTCCGTTGATCATGGTCTATCGCCCGTCGCTGCTGCCCGACGCCGCCGCGACCGTCGAGCGCTGGCGCGACGTGTTCGTCCGGCATGGCCTTTCCGATCCTTATGTCGTCATGTCCGAAGCGTTCGACGGCACCGATCCGCAGCCCTGGGGCTTCGACGCGACGGCCGGGTTCGCGCCGCACAAGCATTTTCGCGGGGGCGGATCGGCCCATGTCCGGCGACTGGACCCGATGTTCCGCGGGGCGGCCAAGAGCTATGCCGCGACGGCGGCCGCGGCGGTCGAGAGCATGCGCAAGGACTATCGCTTCCTGCCCGGCGTGTGCCCCGATTGGGACAATGAAGCGCGCAAGCCGCGGCGCGGAACGAGTTTCTACGGTTCCACACCGGCGTTGTATGGCGGCTGGCTCGAAGCGGCGGCGCGCTACGCGATGGAAGCGCCGGCGGGCGAGCGCATCGTCTTCATCAATGCCTGGAACGAATGGGCGGAGGGTGCCTATCTCGAGCCGGACCGGCATTTCGGCTATGCCTATCTCGCCGAAACCCGGCGCGTCTTCGCGCGGGTCTCGAACCACGGCACGGCCGTGCCGGACGCTCCTGACGGAACGGCCGCGGCCCGCTTCACAACACACGAAAACTTTGCGAATTATCTTTATAATCGAAGCTGGTCGGCGGCGCGAAAGTTTCGCGGTCTGGTTCATCGTGGTTGACCCGCCGGCCCGTTGCCGCGCGGCACCACGGCACGGCGGACGGGCGTAAGGCCGGGCGGCACGGGGCTGGCCGGCAGGGTGGAAACGGGGGACGACAATGGACGCGGTAAAGGCAGTCGACGCGGCGATCGCGGAGCTCGCCAACTTCGATCTGGTGGTGAGCGAGGAAGCGGCCAGTGCGGCCGGGCCGTCGCATTATCTGCGGGATCATCGTCACGAATATGTTCGCACGGTGCGCGACATCATGCGGGTGCGGCCGCCGGAAGGGGAGGTCAAGGTACTGGAAATCGGCGCGTTCTTCGGCGCCGTGTGCATGGCGCTGAGCAGTCTGGGCTATGCCGTGACCGCGGCCGACATCGCGGAATATATCGAATTGCCCGAACAAGTGACGCGTTACGCCCGGCACGGCATTGCTACCAAGGGCGTGCGGCTGGAGGATTTCCGGCTGCCGTTCGAGGACGAATCGTTCGACGTGCTGGTGATGTGCGAAGTGCTGGAGCATCTGAACTTCAACCCGCTGCCGCTGATCAAGGAAATCAACCGCGTGCTGAAGCCGGGCGGGCTGTTCTACCTCTCGCTGCCGAATTTCGCGCGCGCCAAGAACCGCTTGCTGATCCTGCGCGGCAAGGCCCCCGGCGTGTCGGTCGACGAATTCTACGAACAGCTCGATCCCGCCAGCGTGATGATCGCCAACGGCCACTGGCGCGAATATACCATGGCCGAGGTAAAGCGGCTGCTCGAGCCGATGGGCTTTCGCCTGCAGGAGCATTATTACTTCTCGATCGGCGAGACGGTCCAGGACGGCTCCCTGCGCAAGCGGCTGGGGCGGCTGTTCTACCGGACCTTTCCCACGCTCAAGGAAAACCAGACCGCGCTGGCCATCCGCGAAACCCGCACGGCGCGCAAGCTGACCATTCCCTCGACGGTTCATGCCGAGCTGCGCGAGCTCTGACGCCTGCGTCGCCGGCTCAGCGTGTCTCGCGCCGCCTGCCCGTCACGCGGTGGCTCCACTCGATGAACCTGTTCTCGACATGGAAGGTGGACACATGCGCGAGCGCGAAGGTGATCGCGAAACAGAGCGGGCGCTTGGCGTATTTGACGAGGCCCTCGCCCGATCCCAGCCAGCCGAACAGCGTGAAGTGATGGATGATGTACACCGCGTACGAGACCCGCGCGACATAGGCGGCGGCGCGCGATTCCAGCAGCCGCGACAGGCCGGCGATCGGCCGGACGATCGTGATCCCGACCGTCGTCGCGGTGAGATAGGGCCGGGCATAGTTCAGCCACGGGAATTCCGGGCGGGTGGACAGCAGCGCCAGCAGCGCGACCGGCCAGAACGGCAGTCGCGCCAGCGCGCGGCGGGCCTGGCCCCGCTCATCCCCGTGGACGACCAGCGCCAGCAGGCCGCCGGCGAGGATTTCGTCGATGCGCAGCCAGGTGACGATCGAGATCTCGGTCCCGGTCGCGATGCGCAGCCCGGTCGCCACGATCGCCGCCGGCAGCAGCAGCCGCAGCCCGCCGCGCCCGAGCGCCAGCACGACCAGCGCGATCGCGGCATAGAACTGCATTTCCAGATCGAGGCTCCAGTAATGCGACGCCCAGTCGATCAGCCGGAACGGCGGCAGATTGGCGTAGAACAGCAGGTTCGCCGCCCAGACGTCGACCCCCGCGCCCTTGATCGCGAGCGCGACGACGATCGCCGTCCACGCCAGCGGCACGATGCGCGCGCAGCGGCGGATCAGGAACGATCCGATATCGGGATCGCGGTGCAGGATGCTGACGATCAGGAAGCCCGACAAGGTGAAGAAGATCGCCATGCCGTTGGCGGCGACCGGCCCGTTCACGCCCCAGCGCGCCGGCCCGAGCGGCAGCATGTGCCCGGCCAGCACCGCCAGGATGCTGATCGCGCGCCATCCGTCGAGCATGCGCAGCCGCCGGTGGACCGGCTCGCCCGCCGCACGCGTGGGATCGTCGGCACCGGGCGTCGGCGGCGTCATCGCGCGAGGCCGACGCGTCGCGTCGCCCTGACCATCGGCAGCTCGACCAAGCGATAGGTGCAGTAGGAGATCGCTCCGCCGATCCCGAGCGCAAGGACGAAGGTCGCCCCCAGGGCACCGATCGGCCCGATCGCCCGTTCGATGGCGGTGGCCAGCGGGTGGAGCGCGGCGAGCACCGCGAACTGCACGATGTAGAGGCTGAAGCTGATCTGCCCGATCAGCGGCAGCACGCGACCCTCGAGGATGGCGGGACGGGCGATCCCCGCGGCCCAGGTCACCAGCGTCAGCAGCGCGATCGCGACCAGCAGGTTCGACCGTCCGCGCAACTGGCTGTCGACGATCATGCCGACGATGCCCAGCACCAGCGCGACGATGCCGAGCCGCCGCGTGCCGCCGCGCGGCGCGAGCGTCGCGATCCACATCCCGCCGGCAAAGGCGGGCAATTGCACCACCCAGAAATACAGCGCCATCGACGTCCCGCCGGGACCCGGCACGGTCCTGCGCAGCAGCAGGCTGGTCGCACCCGCGACAAGATAGCTCGCGAAGACGAACGCGAGCATCGCGCGCCGTCGCCGCGCCAACAGCAGGAACGCGGGGAACACCACGTAGAACATCGCCTCGGCCGCGATGCTCCAGCCGCCCGGGACCACGGTGTTGATCGCGCTCGGCAGCCAGCCGTGCAGGAACAGGAAGGTGGCCGCGATATCGAGCGCGGATGCGTCGCGCGTCGACAGCGGGATCGCCGTCGTCGCGACGAGGAGCAGGTAGAGCGCGGCGCCGGCATAGAACATCGGCGCGATGCGGAAATAGCGCCGCGCCGCGAAATTGAGCGCGTGGAACGGTCTGTCGGCATAGTTGATCGTCAGCGTCAGGCCGCTGACGATGAAGAACAGCTGCACGCCGCGTACGCCATAGAAAGTGACGTCGCGCACCGGCTGCGACAGGCCGGCGACGAGCTGCGCGGTGTGGATCGTCAACACCATCAGGATCGCGATCCCGCGCAATCCGTCGAGGTAGCGCAAATGCGGGCGGGGCGGCGGCGGGAGGTCGGGCGCGGGCACCCCGTCCTGCGCCTGCGCCGCGCCGGTTGGCGCGACCGTCACGGTGCGATCTCCGATTCGAGAGCCGTCACGCGCGCACCGCGATGTGTCCAGGCCCGGCTCAGGCGCTGACCCAAGGCGATCATGGGGCGTTCGATCAGCCGGTAGTTCGCCGCCGAACACAGCGTCACGACAAGGGCCGCGGCGGGGAAGATCAGCAAGGGCAGATAATCAGGATCGACCAGACGGACCATCCAGGCGCCTTCGGTGAACAGCAGGCTGAGGAAGATCGCGTGGACCAGGTAGATGCCGTAGGAACACTCCCCCAATACCAGCGCGCCCCTGGTTCGCAGCACCCCGCCAAGATCGTTCCCGCAGGCGACGGTGCAGAAGAAGTACGCGAACAACGGCAGCGCGGCACCGTACGGCGTCGCGACCAGCGCCACGGCGAGGACGAGCCCGAGCGTCGCCGACAGCCCGATGGCCCTGTGCCGCATGATGGCGCGCAGGCGCGGCCGTGCCTGGATCTCGTACGCCAGCATCCCCACGAAGAAGAGCGGCAGGTATTGCGTCCAGGCATGGCCGTGGAAAGCGACGCGCGCCAGCCCGGCCAGCACGAGAAACGCGAGCGGGAGAACCCATGTCCCGACCCGCTTCGCCGCGGCATCGGCAGCCATCGCGCAGGCCGGCAGGATCAGCAGGTAGAACAGCCATTCGTAGCGAAGCGACCACAAGACCCCGCCATTGACCATCGCGCTGTTCACATAGCCGAACAGCGGCGGCTCGGAGATCGTCGTCAGCCATTTCAGAAGATGGGCGACGGTGTTCAATCCGATCATGACGACGGGCGCGCGCAGGATGCTGATCGCGCTTACCGCCGCCACCGAGACCAGGATCATCGGCATGATGCGGAACAGGCGCGTGATATAGACGGCGACCCAGTTGGTCCGTTTCCAGCCCTTCAGGACACGCGGGTAGAAGACCAGGCCGGTAATCATGAAGAACAGGCCGACCGCGCCCGCGCCGAGCTGGCTGAACACCGGCGTCGGCGGTGCCGTCCAGGGTATGCCGTAGAAGATCAGCCTGATCCAGATGATCGTATGGTATGACAGGACGGAGATCGCCAGATACCCGCGCAGTCCGTCGATGCAGCCGATGCGGCGGTCCGCCGGCGGGACGGGAAAGCCGCGTGCCGCAAGCAGCGAACCCGCGAGCGTCGCCACGCCGTACGCAAGGCCGATCGCGACCAGCGCGGCCAGGATGGCGAACGGACTCGTCAAGCGCACCCCCCGGCGATCATCGACGGCTCAAATCCACAGGAAGGGCAGAGTGCGCCGCGATATGGCCCTGACATAGAATTTCAGCATCGCACTCCCCTTGTCATAGGCGCGATTGTCCCATCCCCGGACGCCTGCGACGAGCGGTTCGGTGCGATAGCGCGGGACGATCCGCGCGCGGCCGGCGCGCGTCGGGACATAGTCGCGCATCACCGGCTCGCGCGGCTCGGTCGGCAAGGTGTCGGTGATGCCTGCGAAGACCTCGCGATATCCGTGCCGCGTCCACGCCATGAGCCGCAGGTCCATCCAGCGCACCGGGCGGTCGCGCATGTCGCAGTACAGATCGAAGTGGCGCGGCGCCTGCCGGATCATCCGCGCCAGGTTGCGCACCTGGTAGCGGCCGGTGATCTTCCATACGATCGCGTCCTCGCCCGCCGCCGCGATCATGCGGGACGTCGCCATGGCGTGGTCGAGCAGCTTGAATTCGCCGTACGACCGGTCCCGCCCCGGATAGCGGAACTGCCCGTAATTGGCGATGAACTCGACCGCGTCGCCGTGCGGCGATGCGGCGGCCAGCGCGCGCAGGCTGGCGATGTCGCTGTCGGAATTCTCGACGAAGACGATGCCGTCGATCGCGGCGCCGACCAGCCCGAGATAGAAAGCGAGCGCGGCGTGGTAATCGGCGAGGCGCGTCGCCGGATCGACCCGCGCCAGCTCGGGCGAATTCTCCGGCGTGATCGTCGCCGTCATCAGCAGGATGTGTCGGCGAGCGCCCGCCATAGCCTGTCCTTCATCATGGCCGCCGCCGCGCGCATGGCCGCGCCCGGCGACCGGTGCTTGCCGCAGCACGTCCCGTCCGTCTAGCGAATCGCGAACTCGGCGAGCGCGCGTGCCTTGGGCGCCTGGTCCAGCGGCTGGCCGGTATAGAGCCGATGGCCCCAATTCCCGCCTACGCTCGGGGTCGATACCGAATCGTAAACGACGAGCAGATCGCCGATCTCGGCACGCCACCGCCGCAGGAACAGCGTGTACAGATCGTACATGCGCGGGTCCTTGTTGACGGCGAGCATGTCTTCGCGAAACTCGGGACGGTACGACATGAAGCCCGGCCCGCCTTCATACGCGACGTAGCGCAAGCCGTGGGCGTGCGCGACCGCCTTCGCCGCGCGCGCATAGCCGATCGCCGTGTCGACCAGTTGCGGGCCGCGCGCGAAGATCGCATCGATTCGCGCCGCGCCCGCCGCCGCCGGGATTTCCGATGCCGTCGTGCCGAAATAGGGCGCGGTGGCGAGCGCGTCGACCGAGCGCCACGTCTCCTCGTGCGACAAGGCCTGTTCGGCGCGGCGCGGGTTCACCGCCTGCGAGGCGAGCACGCGCACCAGCCGCTTTTCCTGGCCCGCGAACACCTCGCTCCAGATCTTCATCGCGGCGCGCACGCGGTCGGCATAATAGAAATCGCTGGCCTGCGACGGCGGAATGCCGGGATAGGCGGCGGCGCCGCGCGTCGCCGCGTCCTTGCCCTGCTGGAACGCGGTATTCCAGACCTCGTTCGACAGCTCGACATAGACGCGCTGCTTCTTGTCGAGATGGTCGCGCGCGTACAAGGCGAGGGCGCGATAATAATCGGGACTCGCATCGAACGGCAGGTTGATCCACGGATCGACGTGAAGTTCGTTGGCCAGGGCGAAGATGTGCTCGAACGCGACGCCCCCGGCCTGGCTGAAGAAAGCGGGTGTCGGCCGCGCGCTCCAGTCGCGGCGCGGTGCGCCGTTGGTCTTCGTCCAGTCCATGAAGCGCAGCACGCCGAAGGGCTTGTTGTCGGCGAGGAAGGCCGGGTTGAACAGGCGGCCTCCGCCATCGGCCGAGGGGCAGGACAAGTGCGTCAGATCGGCATGATCCGCCGTCGCGGTCAGGAACAGCGCAAGATTGTTGTTGGCGGGAAAGTCGTAAACCTTCATGCGGAAAGACGTGCCCGGGCCGCTCGTCTGCCATCCGCCGAAGGGACGGATCGACCATCCCTTGGAGATGGTGCACGCATAGCTGCCGACCGGCAGCCGCGGCGACCCCTGCTGGACGATGACGATCAGCCGCGTGCCGGCGGGCACGTCGACCGGATGCCCGGTCGCATCGGTCTTCACCTGATCGACCATCGGCACCCAGCGGCCGTCCGGCGTCATCAGCCACAGCCCGGTGGTCGACTGGACGATGTCGTCGAACGCCCATTCCGACGACCAGTAATTGGGATTGCCGAGGTTCATGCCGAGCTGTGTCGGCGGCACGGCGCCCGTTTCGACGCCCGTTCCGGTGACTGGCGGCGCGCCGGTGGCGGCGGGAGCATGCGCGATGACGGCGGCATAGCCGATACCGAACGCGAGCAGCAGGCAGCCGAGCATCGCCGGCAGTGTCCATCGCCTTGGTCGCATCACGATCGTCTCCTTGCGGCCCGGTTACCATAGAATCGTGCATTAGCCACGCCCGAGGGTTTCGATCCGCGCCGGACTTCGGTATGCGCCGACGCTCGCGATCACGCCACCGGCGGCGATGATGATGCGAAAGGGGCACGATGCTGCAACATGTCAAGACGCTGGTGGCGATCGAGGTGCTGCTCGTCATCGGGCTTGCACTCTATCGGTTCGCCTTGTCCCCAGAGCATCGCCGCGTGGTCAGCGGCAAGGCGGTGGGGCTGACCCTGCTCACCCCCGCGGTCGCCTTGCTGTCGGGACAGCTCTACGTCTATTACGCCTACCTCACGGTCGCGGTTGCCTTCAACTCGCGGTCGCGCGCGGAACTCAGCTCGATCTATCTGCTGATGCTGCCGATGACGCCGGTGCTGGTGCGGCAGTTGAGCGCCGGCGGCGTCTATCTGCTGCCATGGACCGCCGTCGCGTCGATGAACCTGGGGGCGGCGATCGGCATGCTCGTGGGACGGCCGAAAAAGACCGTGACGCGGCCCCTGTACGACGTGGCGGCGGTGCTGCTGATCCTGATGTTCGCCTATATTCAGGGCCGCGACGTGAGCGCGACGAGCATTCTCCGTACGACATTGGGCACGGTTCTCGGTTTTGTCGGGCCGTATCTGCTCGTCTCGCGGGGGGTGTCGTCTCGCGCGGATCTAGACCTGAGCTTGCTGCGGCTCGCGCTGGCGGCGACCATGTCGTCGATCGTGGCCGTGTTCGAGACGCTGCGGCATTGGGTGCTGTACCAAAGCTTCAAGGACGCGCTGCACATCCCGTTGGAACTGGGGAGCGCGACCATGATGATGCGGGGCGGGCGGATCCGAACCGGCGGTCCGATCCTCGATTACAGTGTCGCCGGCATCTTCTTCGCGGCCGTCCTGATGACGATGCCGTATTTGAAGTCGAGATTTCGACCGGGCTGGTTCTGGCTGATCGTCGCGACCGATGTCGTCGGCCTGGTCGCGACGCAATCGCGCGGCGCCTGGCTCGGCGCGGCGATCGGCTTGGCCGCGATACTGGCCTATCGCGGCTGGGTGGCGCGAACCGCGATATTCGTCGCGATCGCCGCCGCCGTTCAATATGTCGTGATACCGGCGCTCGGTACGCAATCGAAGCTGGCGGAGACACTCGGCAGCGGCGGCGCCTCTGTCGGCACGGCCGAATATCGCCAGCGTCTGCTCACGCGTGGCATGGAGCAGGTCTGGGCCCACCCGCTGCTGGGGCAGGACCAGAACGTGCTGGTCGCCAATCTTCAGGATATGGTGCAGGGCCAGCACATCGTCGATTTCGTCAACGGCCATCTCTTCATCGCGATGACGGCGGGCATCCCCTGGTTCGTCGTGTGGGTGGTGATCTGGTCGCTGCCGATCGTCGGTGCGTTGCGCTATCGCAAGCTTTCCGTGCCCGGCGGCAATCCGGCGGAGGTTCCGCTGGCGATCATCGTGCCGGTGATGGTCGCGATCGCGGCGACCTCGATCGGCGACCGCAACCTGACCTGGCCGACGATCGCGCTGGCGCTCGCCGGGCCCTGCTTCGCCATCGCGGGGATGCCGCAAGTCGGAAGAACGCGCCTGAGGCCGCGCTCCGCGCCGATGATCGTCGGCTTGCCCCGCGAGACCGATGGATATCGTCGCGGGTCCGCGCCCGGGACGGCGACCGCACCACAGGCTCAGTAGGCGCGGGGGTGCACGATTACCCGCAGCGTGTTGATGATGATCGTGAAGTCCCGCCACAGACGCCAGCCCTCGATATATTCGAGGTCCGATTGCAGGCGGTTCTCCAGGTCCGATTGTTCGTGCGTCGCCCCGCGAAATCCCCGAATCTGCGCGAGGCCGGTGATCCCGGGCTTGAGCATATGGCGCAACCAATAGCGTTGCGTGACTTCCCAGAACAATTTGTCGCCGGCCAGCGACCCGAGCGCGTGGGGACGCGGCCCGACGATGCTCATCTCGCCCTTTATCACGTTGATCAACTGCGGCAGCTCGTCGAGGCTGGTCATGCGGATGATCCGGCCCACCCGGGTGATCCGGTCGTCGCCGTAGGAGGTCGAGCGTTGACCTCTGGCGTCTTCCGCCTTCGTATACATGCTGCGGAACTTTACGATGCGGAACGGTCGATTGCCGCGGCCGATACGGACTTGCCGGAAAAACACCGGCCCCGGACTGTCGAGCTTGATCGCGACCGCGATCAGCACGAGCAAGGGGAGCACCGCGATCGTCGCACCGCTCGCGAGCGTCACGTCCATCGCCCGCTTCTTCACGCGATTGATCAGCGACATCGGTCCGCGCGCGACGACCACCGTGTCGCTGCCGTGATACCGTGAAATGCCGATCGCACCCAGCGCATGCCCCTGATCGAGCAGCACCTCGCCGAGGACGTTGAACGCCTTCAGCATATGCGCCCAGGCGTAGCGCTTTTCTTCCACCGTCGTGACGACCACCCGGTCGTACGATTCGACCAGATGCGCCAGACGGGACAGCATTTCGGGATTGCCGAGGTCGGGCGTGAAGGACGCCGCCGCGGCGTCGAAGACGTGGCGCGCACCCGTCGGCACGGGCACGCCGTCGACGATCAGCAACTCGGCGACGAGACCGCCTCGCAACGGGGCGACGAAACAGGCGTGAAACACCAACCGGAACAGGAAGATGAAGAACAGCGTGCTCAGGATCGCCGCGCAGAAAGCGACGCGCGAGACCAATAGTCCGGCAAATTGCAGGAACAGGATCAACGTGACGATACTGGTCGAAACGAGCAACGTGGCGGCGGCACGGCGCAGCGATTCACTGGGTCGCTTCAACGTTTCGAGCGAGATCGCACCGGTCCGCACCGTCACCGCGATGTGGATCGGCATCAGGATCCAGCCTAGCTCAAGCCCGAACGGGGAAAGCCACTGCAATGGCCGAATGGCGGCACCGACCGAGAAGCCGGCCCGGATCGCGGCACAATCGGACAGCAGCAGGCCAAGATACAGCAGGCTGCGCAACCGTTCCTTGTGAAACGCGATCGCATTGCCTTTGCCGGAAATCTCCACAGGGCGGACGGGCTGGCTGAAATTCACGTATTCCACCAGCCCCCGTCGGCATCCATCGCGGCGCCGACCCCGTCATCGAAACCGCCACGAAGCAGCACACAGTCCGTCACGAAGGACAACGACATAACGAATCGCTCCCCACAGCGCGGCGCTACACTCGTAGAGCGGACTGTCTGAAGATTGCGTTAGACGGGATACGGGAACATGCGGGCCAAGTATATCGATTTGCTCGACCGGCTTGCATAAATCCGATCCCGGGGCGGATCGCCGAGTTCGCGGCACGGTGGACCCCGCACGAGGGCGGGGCTTATCCCGCTCGAACACATACGCCTCCATTCCCCCACGAAAGCGGGGGCCCGGCGGGAGCCGCAAGCGGTGTCTCGCGTAACCCCGGGTTCCCGCTTTCGCGGAAGGACAGGCGCGATCCTGTCCGAACAGGACAATCACCGAACGAGTCCCGGGCGACGGTCCTTGCGGGCGAAACTGCCGAAACTGGAGGTCGATCCGCCCTAGAACGCAACCGCGCCCGGGATCGGCGCGCCGGACGTCCTGCGTCGCGCCGCGGTGCCGATGGCGAGAAATCCGAGCAACAGCATGCCCCAGGTCGCCGGTTCCGGCACTGCCGTTACGGGAGGCGATACCGGCGGCACGGTCGGAGTCGAGGGCGGCGAGCCAGGAACCGCATTCGGGGGCGCGCCGATCGGCCCGATCGGCGGACCGGCCGCGCTCGGGCTCCCCGGATTGACGGCATCGCCCGGAAGTCCCTCGCTCGACGCATCCGCCGGGGGGGCTGCCACGTCGTTCGCCGACGGTGCGGCAGGGATGCCCAGCCCGCCGGCATCGCCCCGCGGCGGCGAGACCGCGCCACCCTCAGGCGAATACACGAAGACGTTATCTCCAGGCCTGTCGCCGGAACCCAAGTCGGACAGAATATTCGCGATACGGCGGCGCAACGGCGCGATCAGGGAAAAGGCATCGTCAGGAGCGACGGTGGCGGCGAACGCCTTGCCGCCGCCATCCGTGATGAAGACCGCGCGGGTATTTTTCGAACCGAGCGCGGCAGTCAGCACGAACGCACCGATCACCGATAGAATCAGTGCCCGCGCATTCCGTTCGCTGCCGCGCAAAAAATCAGGATCGCTGGTGGCCATGCCGGAATATACCACGCGGCCCGGGAAATGCCAATGTTTTGAAGCGCTAGAATCCCCGGCGAGGACGGTTTAGGGTTAACCGCCGGCGATCTGCCTGCTAGTAGGAAAGTCCCGGATCATGCCGCCACGCCATGTCGATTGACCGACGCGTCACCCGGAGCGCGGCCAGGGCGTTGATCCTGTCGACCGCCCTGGCGAGCATGTCGGGGTGTGCGACGGCGCCGCCCGAGCCGCTGACGGACGCGCAGATGACGGTACGCGCGATCTTGCGCCTGCTGACCGAGGACGGGCGGTCGATCTGCGTCGACAACGTCACCAACGGGAAGCCGCTGGCGATCTTCGCGACGATGGCGGTCGCGCCGGCGCCGTCGCGCCGTCCGCTGGCATGGCATCGCGTCGCCCCGCTGCGATCCGGCATGAAACTTTCCAATACCCAGATGTATCACGATACGTTCGGCGGCGATCAACCGCTGCTTGCCGACCCGGGCGACACGACGGCAACGCTTGGCTTCTTCGCCCAGCGACGTCTGAACGACGCCGCCGCCAAGCTCGCGCGAACGGGAGAATCGGTTGCGGTGGATATGGGGGACGGACTGGGCGTGCCCCGCGCCCAGGCGCGCTGGTGGCCGCTGATCCGCTGGTCTTCTTCCTGCGGCCCCGAGTTCAAGCTGTCCGACCCGGTCGTGGCGAAGGACATCGCCTACATCACCGTGCGAAGCGACCATTGGGGAACGACCTATGCGTTGCAGCCGCGCGGGAACGACTGGGTTCCGGTCGCGCAGTGGAACACCTGGCTGTTCTGAGCGGGACGTCGCCGGCCCGGCAATCTTTACCTTTTGGCTTTACCTTTTGGCTTTACCTTTTGGCTTTACCTTTTGGTCATCACTGAATGGCATTGCGATGGCAGGAGACCGCCATGCCGATGCCCGCGATCAAACCCGTCACCACCCCCGTCACCACCATGGAACTGCACCTTCCGGCGATGGAGGCCGTGCAGCCGAGCATCGTGACGATCGACGGCACCACCGCCGCCTGGGCCGAATCGCCTGCGCGCATCCTGCACGAGCGGCTGGTCCAGTCGTTCGCGACGCCCCGACCCGACGAGACGTTGCTGCCCGCACGCGTTCGCTTGGCGATACTGCTCGGTTCCGTCACGGTCCTGTGGAGCGTGATCGGCGGGGTCGCGCTCCTGCTCCGCTAAGGAACTCGATCCTGGCGAGCCCGTGTCCGATGTCGTGTTCGTCGCATCGCATGTCGACCATGTGCGTCGTGCAGGCGGCCGTCCCGCGGTCGACATAGCGCGGCGATTCTTCTCGCGCAGATTCAAGCGCCGCACGAACCGTGCCATGCAGGAAATGCGTGACGCTAGCCGCATCGTCGTCGGCGACGTAGCATGTGCCGACACCTGACGGAGACGCGTTCCGGCGCGCTGCCGCGCACCTTGATACCCGGGCGCGCCTCCCGCTTTGACATCGCGACACGAACGCTTATGGTAAAAGCGCATTGCTGAAAAGCATACGTGTTTGATTTAAGGGAATTTCCCAATTCGCTCGCGACGACGCTGGCCGAAAATCTTCCTGCCGCTATGGATCGTCCTGATCGTCGCATTCTTCACATGGCAATCAGGAAGCTATGCGGGGATCGTCGCGCTGTGCGCCGAATGGCAGTTCAACGAATTCGGTGTCTACCTGCCGCTGCTGACGTTCTTGCTGTTCGTGCTGCTGCTCGCCCCGCTGCCGTTTCTGCTGACGCTGCGACGCAAGCGCGCCGCGTCTGCGCAGGAAGCGGCGCCCGCGGCGACGTTGGCGCGCGCGCTGCGCGATGCCACGCGTTTCCTGCGGCTGCTCTGGTGGGTCGCGCTCGGCTGCTTTGTGGCGGCGGCGGTCGCGCTGCTGCTGCTGCTGTTGCTGCCGAGCGCGGCCCCCCCGGTGCAGCGCATCACCGCCAACGTCGCGATACCGGCGGCCCCGGTGGAAGGGGCGACCGAGATCGCCGGTTCCATCCTGTACGACAGGACTTCCGCGTTCAACGAACAACTCTGGGTGTTCGGCCGTGACGTCCGCTTCGCTCCGATGGTCGAAAACGGCGCCGATCACACGACCGTGCGCTATTTCGTGGAGCTTGCCCCGACGGACGGCGCGACGCCGGCCGGCACCGACGTGCGCCGCGGCATCCTGAAAAAGAACGGACTGCCCGGCGAACTGGTTCGGCTGTACCGCTATGCCGGGTTCGAAGTGCTGCCGACTCATTATGTCCTGTTCAGCAGTGCCGAGGTAATGCGCTGGCCCTATATCGTTTGGGCCAGCGAATTCGGCGTCGCCGGATTCCTGGTCGGATTGGGGGGAATCGTCCAATGGCTACGGCGGCGTCGCCTGGCCCGACTCGCCGGCGCGCATCGGGGCTAGGAGCGCGTCAGGGCTAATGGCGCGATAACCAACCTCACGCACCGTATCTTGAAGCTCGCCGCGCGATGGTCGCGCCATGATGTGGCTCAAAGTCCTGTGCGTCGCGCCGCTTTCGTTGGGCATCGCTGCGGTAAGCACCGAATCGATCCGCTTGCCGGGCCGGCTGCCGGCCGCGCAAGCGGCGACGGCCCTGATCGCTCCGGTCGGAGACCTGACCGGCGAAAGCACCGTCCGGATCGGCAAGCACCACCGGTATCGGCGGGATCGCGACGGTCTGTTCTACGTGACCGCCCGGGTGAACGGCGCGAAAGTCCGCTTTCTGCTCGACACGGGCGCCAACATGGTGGTGTTGACGCCGGCCGACGCCGTGCGCGCGGGCTTGGTGCCCGGGGGTGCATCGGGCAGCGATCGCGCCGTCTCGACGATGGAGACCGCCGCCGGCCCCTCGACGATCGATCGCGTCACGCTCGACCGCGTCCGGGTTGCCGGACGCACGATCGACGGCGTCGACGCCGCCGTCGTCCATCACGGTCTCAAGGTTTCGCTGCTAGGGCAAAATCTGCTGTCGCGGCTGGGCCCGGTGACGATTTCCGGGGATTCGGTCGCGCTCGACTGAATCGTCCGGTCCCGGGGTCCGATGGGCTGGATCGAGGTCAGATCCGTCCGGCCCGGTCCGGGATTGGAAACGCCGCGCGTCTCAGCCCGTCATGGCCGGCCGCAGCACCAGCAACACGTACAGGACGATCAAGATGAGGCCGATGATCGGCAATACGACGAAACCGCGATTTCCGAGATAATCCACGACCGCGCAGCCTATCGCCGGCGGCGCGTACAACCACAATTTGTCCACCGGCTTCGCGGCGACGGAGCGTTGCAGCATGAGCGCCACCAATCCGGAGAACACCATCAGCGCCAGCCATGTGAAGGGAGATTGCATCATGGTCACTCCCCTCCTTTTATTATTCGACCTGCTGGTTAATGGCGAATTCGATCGTGGTGTGCAAGGTGCCCGCATTTCCCAAGACGAAAAGCCGGGTTGCTGTCGGCGATCAGGTTGGCGATGGCGACGGCGATCCGTATTACCGGGCCGCACCTGTTTTATAATGGGACGGCAGGAAAAATGAACGATTTATTCACTTTCACATAGGGCCGTATCGGGCTATCACCGAAATGCGAATCAAGCTGTATTTCCGCACAGCACAACCGGCTATTTTCCAAAAGGGGATTGTTATGCGTACCATCATCAGACTGCTAGGGGCCTCGGCGGCCATTGCTCTTGCCGCTCCGGCATTTGCCGCACCGACGATCACGTCGGTCGCGGTCACGGGGACTGTCAACTCGACCGTGTGGGATACGACCGTCAACAGCTTCTATACGGTGTTCCTGCAGCGTCCGACCGGCACGGTGCTGAACCCTAACGACAATTTCTCGGGTTCCTTGCTGACCGGTGCGGTAAACGACAATTACGACTATTCCATCAGTGGCGACGGTTTCCCGACCAACACGCCGAAGCCGCCGCGCGGCACGCCGCAGATCGCGCCTAATTCGGATCCGGCCTACGTCTTGACGGTCAAGCTGGCCGAAGGTCTGGCGACCGGGACGCTCACCGGCATCTACACGCCCAGCACGTTCATCTTCATCCCGACCGGCAGCCCGGTCACGTTCGCCAGCGGCGAGTATCTGCTGGAAGATTTCAGCTGGACGCGCACCTTGTCGAACACCGTGGGCAAGTTCTCGTCGACCAACACCGCGTACAATTCGACCTTGAACCCGGGTTCGGGCTTCGATTACAACGGTGCCTTCACCATTTCGGCGGTCGTTCCCGAGCCGGCGACGTGGGGCATGATGATCATGGGCTTTGGTGCCGTCGGCGCCACGCTTCGCACGCGCCGCAAGGTCAAGCTCGCTTACGCCTGAGGTCAGTCGATCGACCATGTTGGGGGGCTGCCGGTCATTCGACCGGCAGCCCCTTTCGCGTCGGGCTGCCTCTTGTTTCATGTCAGGCACCCGTTCGTGTCAGGCCGCCTCTCGTGTCGGCCCCCTTTTCTCGTGTCGGCCTATTGCGAACCAGGTAATGGCGCGGCGGCAATTTCGTTCGCGATACCGACACGCTCCGCGCGTCAAATTGGAACGGAGCGGGCGGGCGCGGCTAGTTGCCTCGAGTGGGGGCAGGCTTTAAGGCACTCCCATGCACGCGAACCCCGTTCAGCTCGTCAAGCCCGTCCGCTTCGGCGATGCGCGCGGGTGGTTTACCGAAGTCTATAACCGCTCGACCTTCGCCCGGCAGGGCATCGACGTGACCTTCGTGCAGGACAATCATTCGCTGTCGGAACCGTGCCACACGCTGCGCGGCCTCCATTTCCAGACGCCGCCGCATGGGCAGGACAAGCTGGTACGCTGCACGCGCGGCCGCATCTTCGACGTCGCGGTCGACCTGCGCGCCGGTTCGCCGAGCTATGGTGAGTGGGTCGGCGCCGAATTGTCGGCCGAGAACGGGCATCAACTGTTCGTGCCGATCGGATTCGCGCACGCTTTCCTGACGCTCGAGCCGACCTGCGAAGTCATGTACAAATGTTCCGATCTCTACGCACCCGCCTGCGATGGCGGCGTCCGCTGGGACGATCCGGCGATCGGGATCGACTGGCCGATCCCGGCCGGGACGGTGCCGGAACTGTCGGCGAAGGACGCGGCGCTCCCGTCGCTCGCCGATTTCGTCTCGCCCTTCGTTTATGACGGCCGTCCGTTGACGCCGCTCGATTGAGGTCCGAACCCATGCGCATTCTCGTCACCGGCGGCGCCGGCTTCATCGGCTCGGCGCTGGTGCGGCATCTGATCGCCAATACCGCTCATGAAGTGCTGAACGTCGACAAGCTGACCTATGCGGGAACGCTGTCGACGGTCGAAGCGGTCGCGCAAGACCCGCGCTACCGCTTTCTCCAGGCCGACATCTGCGACGCCCCGGCGATCCGCGCCGCGATCGCCGATTTCGGTCCGGACGTCATCACCCACCTTGCCGCCGAAAGCCATGTCGACCGCTCGATCGATGGCCCGGACGCGTTCATCGCGACCAACATCGTCGGCACCTTCACGATGCTGAGCGAGGCGCGCGCCTACTGGCAGACGCTGGCCGAGGCGAAACGCGCGGCGTTCCGCTTCCACCATATCTCGACCGACGAGGTCTATGGCTCGCTCGGCGACACCGGCCTGTTCACCGAAGACACGCCGTACGACCCGCGTTCGCCTTATTCGGCGTCGAAGGCGGGGTCGGATCATCTCGTCAGCGCTTGGGGCCATACCTACGGCCTGCCGGTGATCGTCACCAATTGCTCGAACAATTACGGCCCGTTCCATTTTCCGGAAAAGCTGATCCCGCTGATGATCGTCCGCGCGCTCGCCGGCGAGACGCTGCCGGTCTACGGCACGGGCGACCAGGTCCGCGACTGGCTCTACGTCGAAGATCACGTCCGCGCCTTGCAGGCGGCGTTCGAGCGGGGCGCTCCCGGGCGCACCTACAATGTCGGCGGAAACAACGAAAAGCAGAACATCGAGGTCGTGCACGCCGTCTGCGCGATCCTCGACCGCCTGCGCCCGCGCGGCGACGGCCGCAGCTATACGGCGCAGATCGGCTATGTCGCCGACCGCCCCGGCCACGACAAGCGGTACGCGATCGACGCCAGCCGGATCCGCGACGAGCTCGGCTGGACGCCGCGGGAAACGTTCGAGACGGGGATCGAGAAGACCGTCGCCTGGTATCTCGCCAACGAGGCATGGTGGCGCGCGATCGTCGACGAGCGCCAGGCGGTCGCTCGCCGCGGGATCGCCGCGTGAAGCGGATCCTCGCGACCGGCGGCAACGGCCAGCTCGGCACCGAGCTGAAACGCTACCCGTGGCCGGACGGCTGGGAACTGGTCGCGGTCGATATCGACGATCTCGACTTGCGCGACACCGCCGCGATCGCCGCCAAGGTCGCCGAACGGCCCTGGGCGGCGGTGATCAGTGCCGGCGCCTATACCGCGGTCGACAAGGCGCAAGACGATGTCGTGACCGCCTGGGCGGTCAACGCGCTCGCCCCCGCCGCCTTCGCCGCCGCGTGCCGCGCCGCCGACATCCCGCTCGTGCAGGTGTCGACCGACTACGTCTTCGACGGCAGCCGCGACGGCGCCTGGGACGTGCACGATCCGGTCAACCCGCTCGGCGTGTACGGCGCCTCCAAGCTCGGCGGCGAGCTGGCGGTGCGCACCGGCACGCCGCGCCACGCGATCGTCCGCACCGCCTGGGTGGTCAGCGCGCACGGCGCCAACTTCGTCAAGACGATGCTGCGCGTCGGGGCCGAACGGCCGTCGCTGCGCGTCGTCGACGATCAGCATGGCAGCCCGACCGCCGCCGCCGACCTCGCCGCCGCGCTCGCGACGATCGCGATGCGCCTCGCCGGCGACCCCGCCGCGCCGACCGGCACCTTTCACTTCAGCAATGCCGGCGCGACGACATGGTGCGCGTTCGCGCGCGCGGTCTTCGACGGTGCGGCCAAGCGCGGCGGCCCCGCTCCCGCGGTGGAAGCGATCGCGACCAGCGACTATCCGACCCCGGCGCGGCGGCCGGCCAATTCGCTGCTTGACCATGCGGCGATACGCGACGCCTATGGCATCATTCCGCGACCGTGGCAAAGCGCGCTCGACGACATTCTAGACGAACTGATCGGACCAGCATGAAGGGCATCATTCTCGCCGGCGGCTCGGGCACGCGGCTTCACCCGGCGACGCTCGCGGTGAACAAGCAGTTGCTGCCGGTCTACGACAAGCCGATGATCTATTATCCGCTGTCGGTACTGATGCTGGCGGGCATCCGCGACATTCTGATCATCTCGAGCCCCGAATTCCTCCAGAATTATCGCAGCCTGTTCGGCGACGGATCGGCGTACGGCCTCGCCATCCGCTTCGCGGAGCAGCCGGCGCCGGAGGGTCTCGCCCAGGCGTTCACGATCGGCCGCGACTTCATCGGCGACGATTCGGTGGCGCTGGTGCTGGGCGACAATCTGTTCTTCGGCGCGCATCTGACCGACCTGCTCGCCAATGCCGTGGGGCGGACCGAAGGCGCCACCGTCTTCAGCTACCGCGTCGACGACCCCGAGCGTTACGGCGTGGTCGAACTCGACGGCACGGGCCGTGCGATCAGTCTGGAAGAGAAGCCGGCGAAGCCACGGTCCAACTGCGCGGTGACCGGCCTTTATTTCTACGACAATCGTGTGGTCGATTACGCGCGCGACCTGAAAAAGTCGGCTCGTGGCGAATATGAGATCACCGACCTCAACCGACTATATATGGAGGCAGGCACGCTGTTCGTCGAGCAGATGGGGCGCGGCTATGCCTGGCTCGACACCGGCACCCACGACAGTCTGCTCGAAGCGAGCGAGTTCGTGCGCACGATCCAGAACAGGCAGGGCATTCAGATCGCCTGCCTCGAGGAAATCGCTTTCATGCAGGGCTTCATCACGCGCGAGCAGGCCGCCGAGCGCGGTCGGATGTTCGTGAAAACGGCCTATGGCCGCGCGATCCTGGCAGCGTTGGAATAGGCGCGCACCCGCCGTTCACTTGCACCGTCATCCTTTCCGGCCGCGACGGGCCGGCTTTTTTTTCGAGCGCCGCGTACATCTTTCGACGCGCGCCCGATCCCCGCGACGCCGACCGGCACGGGGAAGCGTAAACGCTGCACCGGCGTGTATTCGCCCGCAGCCTCTGGACCGGTCGATGAAGGCGGGTCCGTTCGATCGGCGGGCATGTGCCCGATGGATCCGGCAAGTTCCGGCACCATGCGCGAACTCGCACGTACCACCTGAAAAAAAGTTCCGTAATTTTCTGCGTCCGTCCGGTTTTCGGGCGGCGGCGTCGTCGTGTCAGCGAGGAGATATCGTTTGCCGACGCCGTCCACATCCCCGTTCACGGGTAGCGATGCCCGCGCTGCGTGGTCCGGCAGCGGATACGGCTTGCCGGGGGGTGGCCGTTCCGTGGCGGATCGAGCGCGACCCGTACGAGTATCCCGCGCGCTTTCCTCACCCCTTTAACGCCGCGAATGGCCCCGCAGGATAGACGTATGTTGCTCGATGCAGAGAAGTATCAGGGCTGGGACTCGCCCTGGGGCCCGGTCTTCACCCCGGGCGTGCCGAGCGACTGGACCGTACTGATCCCGTTCTTCAACGAGCGCGACTTCCTGGGCGGCACGCTCGCGAGCCTCGCCGCGCAGGACGTGCCGTTCGACTTGATCCTGATCGACAACGGCTCGACCGACGGCAGCGCCGACCTCGCCGCGGCGACCTGCCGCCGGCTCGGCCTGCCCTTCACGCTGCTGACCGAGCGGTTTCCGGGCAAGGTCAGTGCGCTGCGGGCCGGCGTGGAGCGCACGCACACGCGCTATGTCGCGACCTGCGACGCGGACACGCTCTATCCGCCGCACTATCTGCGCGCGGCCTGGCGCTTGCTCGACCGCACCGGCGCGGCGGCGGGCGGTGCGTATTTCGTCGCGCCCGACGCGACGGCGCAGGATCATGTCCAGGCCGCCGCGCGCATCCTGCGCGCCGCCGCGCTGCTGCCGGGGCAATGCCATACCGGCGGCGCGGGGCAGGTGTTCCGCACCGCCATCCTGCGCCGCGCCGGGCAGTTCGACGCCGTCCGGTGGAGCTATGTGCTGGAGGATCACGAGATCATGCACCGCGTCGGCAAGCTCGGCACGCTGGCTTATGGCGACGGCTTGTGGTGCGCGCCGTCGCCGCGCGAGCGCGACCGCGAATCGATCCGCTGGACGCTGCTCGAGCGCCTCCTGTACCATGTCACGCCGCGACCGGCGCGCGACTGGTTCTTCTACGATTTTCTCGGCCGCCGCCTCGCCGCGCGCCGCCTGACCAGCGACCGGATCCGCGAGCGCCAGTTCCACGCGGCGCCGCGCTTCGCCTGAGGCCGCCACCACCTGAATCATGGTCTTGCGAGCGCGCCCGTTCGGCGCTCTACACGCAAGCGATGCGGCAACCCAGTTCGATTCCGTGACCGACGCCGGCCTCAAGGCGGTCTTCCTGGCCGAACAGGCGATGCTGCTGCGCCTGCTGACGGCGCGGCTCGGCAATCGCGCGGACGCGGAGGATGCGTTGCAGGATATGTGGCTGAAGCTCGATCAGGTGCCGGGCACCGATCCGGTCGCGCAGCCCGCGGCCTATCTCTACCGCATGGCGTCCAACCTCGCCGCCGACCGGCGCATCGCGGCGATGCGCGGCGGCGCCCGCGACACGGCGTGGCTGGACGTGCAGCCGGGCGCCGCGGAACAGCCGACGATCGAGCGTGCCCTGCTCGCCCGCGAGCGGCTGGCGCGCGTCGAAGGCGCGCTCGCGGCGATGCCGGAGCGGATGAGCGCCGCGCTGCGCCTGTACCGCGTCGAGCAACTGCCGCAGAAACAGATCGCCGAGCGGCTCGGCATGACCGTCAGCGGCGTCGAGAAGCTGTTGCGGCGTGCCGTCAGGGAGATTTCCGCCTATAGAGTGACGGCCGAGGCGGATTTGGAAGAACCGCATCGTCTATCAGGCGAAGGGACAGCGCGACTTGGCCAGTGACGCCGCCATTATCGTCGACAGCGCCATCGACTGGCATCTGCGCCAGCGCGAGATGGGCGATGCCGACTGGCGCGCGTTCGTCGAATGGCTGGAAGCGGACCCGGCGCATGCGCGGGCGTTCGACGCCGTCGCGCTCGACCTGGCGTTGCTGTCCGACCGCGCCGACCTGTTCCCGGCGGCCGCCGCGCCGTCGCCGCGTCTGCCGGTCGTGCCCGCGCCGGCCCGCCGCGTCCGGCGATGGGCGGCGGGCGGCATCGCCGTGGCGGCCGCGGCGAGCCTGGCCTTCGTCGTCGCGCCGACGCTGACGGCGGGCCTGTCCGGGGTCGGCGGCGATCCCTATACGGTCCAGACCAAGCCCGGTCAGCGCCGCGACATCGCGCTGGCCGACGGCACGCGGATCGAGCTCAACGGGGCGACGCGGTTGAGGCTCGATCATGCCGATCCGCGCGTCGCGACGCTTGAGACGGGCGAGGCGACGTTCCACGTCCGCCACGATCCGCGCGATCCGTTCACCGTCCGGTCGGGCGGCCTCGTCGTGCAGGACATGGGCACCGTGTTCAATGTCGAGCGCGACGGCGCGCGGCTCGATGTCCAGGTCGCCGAGGGTTCGGTGCTGTTCCAGCCCAAGCGCGAGGCGGTGACGCTGCGCGCGGGGGCGGCGATCACCGCGCGCGAGGACCGTGGCAGCGTCACGGTCGGCCGCATCGACGTGGCCAAGATCGGCGCCTGGCGCAGCGGCAGCCTTGTCTTCACCGGCGAGCCGTTCGGCCGCCTCGCCGCCTCGCTCCTGCGTCTCGAAGGGGTACGGCTCAGCATCGACCCGGCCTTGTCGCGGCGGCCCTTTACCGGCATGGTCCGGCTCGCGGGGACGGCCGAGCGGGACATCCCGCACATCGCCGCGCTGGTTGGGGCTGAGTCGCGTAAAGATGGCGAGCGGTGGATCATCTCGCCCAGATAGATGCGTGTGGCGACGGCTGGTCGCTTTCCTGATCGCAGCCGCTATCCCCGGCGCCGCCCTGGCCGACGAACCGCGCATCGCTATCCTCGCCGACACGCTCGACCGCGCGCTGACCGCGCTGGCGCGGCAAAGCGGCACCGACATCATCAGTACCGAAAGCGGGCTCGGGCAAGTCCGCGTGAAGGGGCTCGCCGGGCGGATGTCGCCGCGCGAGGCGCTGCATCGCCTGCTCGCGGACACCGGCTATCGCGCGGTGCCGGTGGACGGGACGGGCTACCGCATCGTCCGCGCGCGTCCCCCCGCACGGCCGCGCCCCGTGCCCCGCCGGCCGGTGGAAGCGGCGAGCAGCGGCGATATCATCGTGACCGCGAGCAAGCAGAAATCGACGCTGCTGCGCTTTCCCGGCAGCGCGATCCTGGTCGGCGGGTTCGCCCCCGGAACGCTGTCCGGCCGGCCGATCGACCTCGACGATGTCGCGCGCCACACGCCGGTGCTGCAAAACACGGAACTGGGTGTCGGGCGCAACAAGATCTTCATTCGCGGCATCGCCGACAGCAGCTTCAACGGCGCCACGCAATCCACCGCGAGCCTGTATTTCGACGAGGTGCCGCTCGGCTATGCCGGGCCGGAACCGAGCCTCAACCTCTACGACATGAAAAGCGTCGAGGTGCTCGAAGGACCGCAAGGCACGCTGTACGGCGCCGGCGCGATCGGCGGGATCATTCGCCTGACGCCGAACCCGGTCGACGTCGAGCGTTATAGCGGCGCGCTGAGCGTCGGCGGCACGACGACGAACGGCGGCGAGCCCGGCTTCGATGGGGCGGCGATGGCGAATTTGCCGATCCTGCGCGGCCGCGCGGGCCTGCGCGTCGTCGGCTACCGCGAGCGCGACGGCGGGTTCGTCGACGACAGATGGCGGCGGAAGTCCGACATCAACCGCACCGATACGGTCGGCGGCCGGGTCGCGCTGGCGGTCGATCCCGGCGACGGCTGGGCCGTCGAGATCGGGGCGCTGGCGCAACGGATCGACGCGGCGGATGCGCAATATGCCGAAACCGCCGTCGGGCCGCTCGCCCGCCGCTCGCGCCTTGCCCAGCCGTACGGCAGCGATATCAAGCTGTTGCGCGCCGTCGTGCGCAAGCGGTGGGAAAGCGGGCTGGAGCTGCTGTCGGCCGGCGGCTTCGTCGATCTCAACACCAGCGACACGTTCGATGCGACGGGCGCGATCGGCAGCATGGGCCCGACCGCCTATACCAACGACCAGTCGAACGAGCTGATCGTGCAGGAGATACGCCTGTCGCGCGCGGTGCCCGGCAGGATCGGCTGGGTCGTCGGCGGGTCCTTCCTGCACGACCGCGACATCCAGTCGCGCACGCTGGGGCCGCCCGGCAATCCGGTCGAGATCATCGGCGTGACCAACATGGCCGACAGTTTTTCGGCGTTCGGCGAGGCGACCTGGCCGGTCACGGCGCGCTTGTCGATCACCGCCGGCGCCCGCGCCACCACCGCGCGGACCGATGGCGAACCGTCGGCCCGGCCGCGCAACGACGGCTTCATCCGGGGCCGCGCGACGCGGCGTGTCGATCCGACGCTGGCGGTGTCGTGGCTGGTGGCCACGCGGACCGCCTTGTTCGCGCGGTTCCAGACGGGCTATCGCACCGGCGGCCTGGCCGTGGCATCGGGCCTGGGGCGCGTGGCGGATTTCGTTTCCGACTCGATCCTGGTGGGCGAGGTCGGCGTGCGCAAGCAACGCACCGGCGCCACCGGCCTCGACCTGACGATGGCGCTGTCCTATGCGCATTGGCGCGACATTCAGGCCGACCTGTATAATCGCCGCGGCCAGCCGTTCACCGCCAATATCGGCAATGCCGACATCGTCGGGCTGGAGGCGACCGGCGACTGGGCGCCGATCCCCGGGCTGCATGCCGGCTTCGCGTTCCTCTACACGCACAATGTCGTCGAGGGGCCGCTTGCCATGTCCTCGGTGCGCGCCAATCGGCGCCTGCCCGAGACGCCCCCGTTCGCCGGTACGCTCGGCCTGTCCTATCGTTGGGCGCATGGCGCGTCCTCCCTCTTCAGCGCGGGCGTGTCGGGCAAGTATGTCGGTCGCTCGGTGCTCGGCACGGGCGACCTGCTCGATGTCAGCCAGGGCCAATATGCGACGTTCGGTGCGCGGATCGGCTGGCATCGTCGCAATGCCGAGGTGATGCTGGCGGGCGACAATCTGCTCGACGCGACCGCCAATCGTTTCGCGCTCGGCAACCCGACGACGCTGTTCGCGCGCCAGCAGACGACGCCGCTGCGACCGCGTACCCTGCATCTCGGCTTCTCGATCGGCTGGTAGGACATGATGACGATGCGCAGCGCCTTGTTCATGCCCGCCGCGAACGCGCGCGCGATCGAAAAGGCGCGCGGGCTCGATTGCGATGCGGTGATCCTCGACCTCGAGGATTCGGTCGCGCCCGCGGCCAAGGCGGCGGCGCGGGCGCAGGCGGTCGCGGCGGCGCGCGAGGGCGGGTTCGGCAGGCGCGCGCTGGTGCTGCGCGTCAATGCGTCCGACACCGAGTGGGCCATGGCGGACCTTGCCGCCGCCGTCGGCGCGGGGTTCGATGCGGTGCTGTTGCCCAAGGTCTCCCGCCCGGATCATGTCGCGGCGGGGCGCGCGGTGATCGGCGAGGTGCCGGTCTGGGCGATGATCGAGACGTGCGCGGCACTGCTGGCGCTGCCCGCGATCGCCGCCGCGCCGGGGCTGGCGTGCCTGATCGTCGGCCCGAACGACCTTGCCAAGGAGATGCGCTGCACGCCGGGGGCGGATCGCCTGCCGCTGCTGCCGCACCTCGTCGCGATCGTGACGGCGGCGCGCGCGCACGGCCTGATCGCGCTCGACGGCGTGTCGAACGTGCTGGCCGACACGCCCGCGCTGGCGGCGGAGTGCGCGCAAGGCGCGGCGTTCGGCTTCGACGGCAAGACGCTGATCCACCCCGCGCAGATCGCCCCTGCCAACCGCGCCTTCGCGCCGTCGCCGGGGCGCGTGGCATGGGCGAACGCGGTCATCGCCGCCTATGCGTTGCCGGAAAATGCGGGGAGGGGGGCGATTCGGGTAGACGGCGAAATGGTCGAACGGCTCCATCTGGCAGAAGCCGAACGGATCGTGGCGCTGACTTGATCTTCTTCGGCGAAGCCGCTTCAAAACCGTCTTCGCGCAAAGACGCGAACGGAAAATGACTGCCAGCGGCGTAACCGCTTCGTGGCTTTGTGCGAAAAATTTTTGCGCACGAAGACACAAAGACACGAAGAAGGAAGGGAGTGCCTGCGGCGCTTACTTCAGCACGCGCCCGGCCACCGCGTCGAGCGTCGCCAACACCGCCGGATCGCGCGCTTCCGGCGCGGTGATCAGCGCGTGATCCAGCACCGTGTCGAGCGGGGACGGCGTCCGCGCCGCCGGGAGCGCCGCGACCAGCGCTGCGACCGCCCCCCGCGCGATCTCGCCGTTCGCGCCCATCTGCCTGATGACGTCCGCCACCTCGACGAACGCGGCTTCCTCGCGCCAGCAATCGTAATCGGTGACCATCCCGATCAGCGCGTAGGGCAGCTCCGCCTCGCGCGCCAGCTTGGCCTCGGGCATCGCCGTCATGCCGATCACGTCGGCGCCCCAGGCGCGGTACAGCACGCTTTCCGCGCGGCTGGAGAATTGCGGCCCCTCCATCGCGAGATAGGTCGCGCCCTTGGTCACCGAGCCGCCCGCCGCCGCCACCGCCTGCGCCGCGAAGGCGGACAGGCGCGGGCACACCGGCTCCGCCATCGAGACGTGCGCGACCATGCCGGTGCCGAAGAAGCTCGAGGCGCGCGCCACCGTCCGGTCGATGAACTGGTCGACCACGACGAAATGCCCCGGCGGCAACGCCTCGCGCAAGCTTCCGATCGAGGAGATCGCGACGATATCGGTACAGCCCGACCGTTTCAGCGCGTCGATATTGGCGCGGAAGTTCAATCCGGACGGGCTGATTCGGTGCCCGCGCCCGTGCCGCGGCAGGAACACGAGGTCGACCTCGCCGATCGACCCGAACAGCAAGTCGTCGGACGGCGCCCCCCACGGCGTGTCGACGCGCCGCCATTCGGGGTTGCGCAACGCATCGATCGCATACAGGCCGGAGCCGCCGATGATGCCGAGTTTCCATTGTGCCACGATCTCTTCCTTCTTTCTCCCTCCCGCCGCCGCGGGGAGGGGTGGGGGAGGGCCTTTGTCCGGCGTCCGATAGAAGACCCTCGCCGCTGCGACCAGGGCCCCGTGAAGAACACGACCCAAAGTCTGCGCACCTCTCCCGCGAAGGCGGCGAGGCTAACGGCGCGCTCAAATCACCGCCATGTCGCTTTGATAATGGTGCCATGCAAAGACCGCCGCCGCGCCGCGGTGCGGACGCCAGCCCTCGGCCAGTTCCCGCACCTGTTTCTCGCTCGGGCGCGTTTCGTGGCCCAGGATGCGGCCGATCTCGATCTGCACCGCCAGATCGCCCGCCGGCCAGATATCGGGGCGTCCTTCGGCGAACAGCAGATAGATTTCCGCCGACCAGCGGCCGATGCCCTTGACCGCGACCAGCTTGGCGATCGCCGCCTCGTCATCCTCGGGCAGGCGCGCGAGATCGAGGTCGCCGCTGGTCACCTGCCCGGCGAGGCTGCGCGCATAGCCCGCTTTCTGCCGCGACAGGCCGGCGTCGCGCAGTTGCGCGTCGGTCGCGCGGGTGATGTTGCCCGGGTCGGTCAGATCGCCGACGATGCCCTCCAGCTTGTTCCACACGCTTTGCGCGGACTTGGTGCTGACTTGCTGGCCGATGATCGTGCGCAGCAGCGTGGCGTGGCCGCGCGCGTTGATCCGCGGCGCGGGATAGCCCACGCGGCCGAGCGCCGCGGCAAAGGCGGGTTCGTGCGCCGCGAGCGCGTCGAGCGCGGTGTTCAACTGGTCGGCGGTCAGGCCCATCGTTCACTTAGCCTTGATCGGGGCCGCGACTGGCGGCATGGCGGGCGGCAAGTCGCTGTTGAAAGGAACGCCCGTGCCCAAGCTTATCGTCGTGACCCGCGAAGGGGAAGAACGCGAGATCATGACCGACGCAGGCCTTTCGGTGATGGAGGCGATCCGCGACGCCGGCATCGACGAGTTGCTGGCGCTGTGCGGCGGTTGCTGTTCGTGCGCGACATGCCATGTCCATGTCGACCCGGCGTTTGCGGCCGAACTGCCGCCGTTGAGCGAGGATGAGGACGATCTGCTCGATTCGTCGAGCAACCGCACCGAGACCTCGCGCCTGTCGTGCCAGGTAACGATCACCGACGCGCTGGACGGGCTGAAGGTCACGATCGCCGCGGAGGACTGACGGACGCAGGCGCGTCGGCGCGGCGATGGCGCCGGTGCGGCTCCGCCGCAGCGCCCGGCACGGGGCACCCCGCAAAGTAATAGTTTGTGCGGACCCACGGCCGGCGGGTAGCCGAAGGTAAACCCGTCCGGTTGCGGCTCTGCCGTCGTCTTCGCGGCGGTCCGCACGCCATCCCCGCTACCGCGACGCCGCCGCGTACAGCGCGATCGCCGCGGCGTTCGACACGTTGAGGCTCTCGACCTTGTGCGAGATCGGCAGGCGCGCAAGCTGGTCGCAATGCGCGGCGGTGTTCTGCCGCATGCCCTCTCCCTCGGCGCCGAGCACCAGGGCGACGCGCTGCGTGCCCATCGCCTGGACCAGCGTCTGCGTCGCCTCGCCGGTCAGCCCGACGCGCCAGAAGCCGGCCTCGGCGATTTCCTCCAGCGCGCGCGCCAGATTCACCACGCGCACCCACGGCACGATCTCCAGCGCGCCCGAGGCCGAGCGCGCGATCGTGCCCGATTCGGGCGGGGCGTGGCGGTCGGGCGTGACGATGCCGAGCGCGTCGAACGCGGCC
>CAXTJX010000005.1:0-72345 GCA_964244765.1 uncultured Sphingomonas sp.
GGGCGATTAGCTCAGTTGGTAGAGCGTCTCGTTTACACCGAGAATGTCGGCGGTTCGAGCCCGTCATCGCCCACCAGTCGCGCCGAACGGGACATAGCGAAGCTACGGCGCGTGAAAAAAGGCGCGACCGGCCGGCGGCGCCCGCAGCGCCGTTCGACGACGCGGCTTTGCCGCGGCGCTATCTGCTTGCGGCGCCGGGCCAACCCCAGGACCGTTCCGCTTACCGCGCTGAGGAAGAAGAAACGCCCTTCGACAAGCTCAGGGCGAACGGCGGCGGTCCTCCCCGAACGTTGGGCAGCGCGATCTCGAACAAGCTCGGCCAGTTCTTCCCCGTCACGTACAGCTTCCGCGCCGTCCGGTCGTACGCGATCCCGTTCGGCACCGAGTCGGGATCGTTCAGGGCGACCTGATCGATCAGCGGCGACAGGTCGATCAGGCCGATCACCTTGCCCGACACCGGATCGATGCGCGCGATCCAGCGCGTCATCCAGATGTTCGCGAGCAACTCGCCACCGACATATTCGAGTTCGTTGAGCCGTTCGAGCGGGCGCCCGTCGAGCGTCACGGTCAGCCGCCGCACCACCTGCTGCGTCGCGGGATCGAGGAAGCGCAGCACCGGCGTGCCGTCCGACAGGATGAGGTCGCGCCCATCATCGGTCATCGCCCAGCCTTCGCCGGCATAGCGAAAGCCGCCGGTGCGCTTCAGCCCCGGCAGCGACCAGCGGAACCCCTGCCCGCCATGCCAGGTGACGCTGAACAGGTGATGCTGCCACGCGACGATGCCCTCGCCGAACAGGCCCGGCGGCAACTTCACGCGAGCGAGCACGCGCCCGGTCTCGAGATCGACGCGGCGGATGTCGGAACGGCGCTCGCGGCCCGTGCTTTCGTACAGCGCGCCGTGGTCGATCAGCAGGCCCTCGGTGAAAGCCGCGGTGTCGTGCGGATAGGTCGCGATCACGCGGGCGGCCGTCACCGACGTCGCCGGGGTCGTCGGCGCGGGCGCGTCGGTCGCTTGCGGCGCGAACAGGGCGGCCAGGACGAACGCCCGGATCACAGGCTGCGCACCAGCGTCACGGCGGTGGCGATCCAGGCCGGCTCGGCGACGACTTGCTGGCGCGCGCCGGGGCCGAGCGGCAGGAGGTGGAGCTTGCCGTCCTCGCGCCCGATCAGCCGGCCGAACACGAAACGCCCCGCCGGGCGCGGCACCAGCACGTCGCGGTTGAGCGCGCTGGCGAAGCGGTCGGGTGCGAGCCGCGCGCACCAGATCTCGTCGCCCGCGCGGTAATCGCCGATGCCCGCCTGCACCGCCACCGCGACATGGTCCGGCGCGGCCGATGGCGGCACGATCGTCGCGGTGCGTCTGGGCGCGTGCGCGCCGCCGGTGTCGAGCACGGCGGCGACGGCGATGTCGGCGCGGTCGGGCAAGGTGACGAGATCGGCCGCGCGCACGCCGAGCGCCCCGGCGATGCGGTTGAGCCAGCCGACCGAGACGGTCCGCGTGCCGGTTTCCAGCCGCCCGATCGTCTGCGCCGTGGTCGGCGGCACGCACGCCCGCGCGACGTCGTCGAGCGTCATGCCCTTGGCGCGGCGTACTTCGCGAATGGCCGTGATCATCGTCCCTCCTAACCAGATCGGTTTTCCTCTGTCCTACAAAGGCGCCGTCATGGCAACGGCCCGGTGACACGAAATCGGGAGGAAAAGATGCGCGACCTGGTGGAACGCGGACTCGACGCGCGCGGCGTGACCGTGGGGACCGCCACCCGCACGCAGCGGCGCGTCACGGTCAATCTGGCCGAATCGCCGCTCGGCTGGCTGCGCTCGCGCGGGTTGGTCGGTGCGCGCCAGTTCGAGGCGGGCGAGCGGCTGCGCGTCGATTACGAGATGGCGGCACTCGGCCCGCGCGTGACGATGCACTGGGCCGCGCGAGTCGACGGCGGCGCGGCGGGGCTCGATCCGACGCTGGCGCAGATCTCGGCGAAGCGGCGGTTCGACGCGGCGACGGCGGCGGTCGGGCGCGGGCTCAACGACGTGCTGTGGCGCGTGGTCTGCGCGGGCGAGGGGCTGCCGGTCGCGGAAAAGGCGCTCGGCTGGCCGCAACGCAGCGGGCGGGTGGTGCTGACGCTGGCGCTCGACCGGCTGGGCGATCATTACGGGTTGCGGTGAAAGCATCGCCGATGGTGCGACTCTTGTGACTTTTGCCGCGTACGAGCGCGAGCCGGGCAAAGCGTGGTCGCGCAACGCGGGCGAAGCCGCTATGGCGCGACGATGCGGTTCGAGTTCGTCAAATGCCATGGGTCGGGAAACGACTTTCCCTTGATCGACGCGCGCGCGCTGGCGCTCGGCGATGCGGACTGGGCGCGCGTCGCGGTGGCGCTGGCCGACCGCGCCGGGCCGGTCGGCGGCGACGGCTTGCTGCTGCTGACCGCCGGTGACGACCGCCACGCCTTCGGCATGCGCATGTTCAACGCGGACGGTAGCGAGGCGGAGACGTGCCTCAACGGCTTGCGCTGCGTCGCGCGCGCGGGATTCGAGGCGCTGGGGATCGACCATGCGGCGGTGCGGCTGAAGACGTCGAGCGCGCAGGTGTGGCGCGATCCCGACCTTGCGCCCGGCGTGACGACGATCCGCGAGCTGGCCGGGCCGGTCGATCTCGACGTGACGCACTGGCCGATGACGATCGGCGCGGCGCGCGTGGTGGACACGCCGATTCCGGCCTTGCGCAGCGACCGCGCCTTCACCGCCGTCGCGATCCCCAATCCGCATCTCGTTACCTTCGTCGACCGCATCGACGAGGCCGAACTGGTCGCGCTCGGCGCGCGATGCGAGGCCGCGCCCGGCTGGCTGCCCAACCGCGCCAACGTCTCGTTCGTCGAGGTCCGCGGCGAGCGCAGCCTGTTCGTGCGCACGGTCGAGCGCGGCGTCGGGCTGACCGACAGTTGCGGCAGCGCGATGGCCGCCTCGACCCATGCCGCGTGCCTGACCGGTCGCTGCGCGTTCGACCGCGAGGTCGCGCTGTTCAATCGCGGCGGCATGGTGCGCGGCGCGGCGGGCGCGGACGGGATGGTGCGGCTGTCGGGCAATGCGACGGTCGAATGGCGTGGGTCGGTCGAGGTCGATCTCGCGGCCCGGGCGGCCGGCCGCTTGACGGTGACGGAGCGGTTCGATGCCGAGATCGCGGCGTGGCGGGGGGTCCTCGCGGCGATCGGCTGAGGGTTGCCGCAACGAATCGGCGGGTGCATCGTTGGGGAACCGTAACATCATGGAGAGTTTTCGATGACCCGTTTCCCCCGCATCGCGATGCTCGTCGCCGGTTCCTGCCTCGCGGTCGCGACCCCGGCGGTCGCGCAGAACCAAGCCGACGACCAGCGCTTCCAGCAGGCGCAGCAGCGCTTCGACAACGAGCTGAGCATCTTCCGCGGCGAGTTCGACCGCTATCAGCAGGCGCGCTCGCGCGGCTATCGCGACCCGCGCGGCGGCTACCCCGATTCTTATAACTCCCAGCGCTCCCCCTATGACGACCGCGACGAGGCGGGGTACGATCCGTCGCGTTATTATCGCAGCGACTCGCGCTATCAGGAGCGCGTGCTGTCCAGCAGCGACCGCGTCTATCGCGGCAGCGACGGACAATATTATTGCAAGCGCAACGACGGCACGACCGGCCTGATCGTCGGCGCGATCGGGGGCGGCGTGCTCGGCAACGTCATCGCCGGCGGTCATTCGGCCGGCGTCGGCACCTTGCTCGGCGCGATCGCCGGCGGCGTGCTGGGCAAGAGCGTCGACCAGAACAATTCGCAGGTGCGCTGCCGCTGACGGGTCCTGCGCGTCGCCTCACCGTCTTGGGGCGAGCTTGTCGAAATACCTTCTTTCCGTCACCCCGGGCTCGTTCCGGGGTCCACCAAGCCGCGTTCTACCCGCACGATATCATGATCGCCGAGTTCGCGGCACCGTGGACCCCGGAACGAATCCGGGGTGACGGTCTTTGTGGGAAAATCTTGCGGGCAAGACTGCCGAACCGAAGGGCGGTCCCTGCTAAGCCAGAAGGCGCGCGGCGACGGCTTCGGCGGCCTTGATGCCGTCCACCGCCGCCGAGAGGATCCCCCCGGCATAGCCCGCCCCTTCGCCCGCCGGAAACAGGCCGGCGGTGTCGAGGCTCTGAAAGTCCGCGCCGCGCGTGATCCGCACCGGCGACGACGTGCGCGTCTCGACTCCGGTCAGCACCGCGTCGGAGTGATCGTAGCCCGGGATTTCGCGGCCGAACCGCACCAGCGCCTCGCGCATCGCGGTCACCGCGAATTCGGGCAGGCACGAGGCGAGATCGGTCATCGTCACGCCGGGACGGTAGGACGGCGTCACGCTGCCAAGCTTGGTCGAGGCGCGTCCGGCAATGAAATCGCCGAGCAATTGCGCGGGCGCGTTGTACGTCGAGCCGCCCGCGACGAACGCGCGCTGCTCGATCTCGCGCTGCAAGGCGATGCCGGCGAGCGGCCCGTCGGGATAGTCGCGCGCCGGGTCGACCGCGACGACCATCCCGGAATTGGCGTTGCGCTCGTTGCGCGAATATTGGCTCATGCCGTTGGTCGCGACGCACCCGATTTCCGACGTCGCCGCGACGACGGTGCCGCCCGGGCACATGCAGAAGCTGTAGGCGGTGCGGCCGTTCCCGGCGTGATGCGAGAGGTGATATTCGGCCGCCCCCAGGATCGGGTTGCCGGCATTGGGGCCGAAGCGCGCATCGTCGATCCACGATTGCGGATGCTCGATCCGCACGCCGATCGAGAATGGCTTGGCCTCGATCTGCACGCCCGCCGCGTGCAGCATGTGGAACGTGTCGCGCGCGCTGTGCCCGATCGCGAGCACGACTTGCTCGGCTTCCAGATACGCGCCCCCCACCGCAGCGCCGTGGAGGTGCAACCCGCGCACGCGCCGCGCGCCGCGCGCGTCGGTCGCCACGTCGAGCCCGTCGACGCGCGTGCCGAAGCGGTATTCGCCGCCCAGCGCCTCGACGCTCGCGCGCATGTTCTCGACCATCGTCACCAGGCGGAAGGTGCCGATATGCGGGTGCGCCTCTGTCAATATCTCGGGCGGGGCGCCCGCGCGCACGAACTCGATCAGCACCTTGCGGTCGAGATGGCGCGGCTCCTTGATCCGGCTGTAGAGCTTGCCGTCGGAAAAGGTGCCCGCGCCGCCCTCGCCGAACTGCGCGTTGCTTTCGGGCTCGAGCACGCTCCCGCGCCACAGGGCCCAGGTGTCCCTGGTCCGCTCGCGCACGACCTTGCCGCGATCGAGGATGATCGGGCGGAACCCCATCTGCGCGAGGATCAGCCCGGCGAACAGGCCGCACGGCCCGGTCCCCACCACCACCGGACGCGGCCCGCGATAGTCCGCGACCTTGGCGACGAAACGGTAGCTGGTGTCGGGCGTGCGCTGGACGTGCCGGTCCTTCCTGCAGCGTGCGAGGACGGCGGCCTCGTCGCGCAGCGTCGCGTCGATCGAATAGACCAACTGGATATCGGTCTTGTCGCGCGCGTCGTGCGCGCGCCTGGCGACGGCGTAGCGCACCAGATCGCGGGGGCTTATGCGCAGCCGCTTGCGGATCGCGGCGGCCAGTTCCTCGTCGGCATGGTGGAGCGGCAGGCGCAGGTCGGCGATACGGAGCATGGCCGGGGCTATAGCGATCGGGTGCCCGTTCGGCACGCGCGATCGTGCGGGGTCCGCTATCGCAGGACCGGATAGCCGGACGCGATCGCCGCGATCTCGATCGCGCGGACGGACGCGTAGCGCTCCACCCCGCCCGGGATGACATGGCCGAGAAAGAGCGCGTCGCGCGCCTCGCCCAGCGCCGGGTCGGTGGCCGCGTCGGCCAGCGCCATGCGCAAGGCGGCGACCGTCTCGATGCTCGTCGACCGCGCGGTGACGAACGGCAACGTCGCCGACGACGCGGTGCGGTCGACGATGCGCAACCCGGCGATCGCATCCGGCTCGAAACGGCGCAGCGCGGCATAGGTAAGCGCGTCGATCGCCGCGATGTCGGCCTCGCCGCCAAGCACCGCCGCGATGCTGGCGCGGTGCGCGCCCGTCTCCACCACCGCGCCGAAGAATCTGCCGTCGCGCGCCAGCGGGGCGACCGCGGCGCGCAACAGATTGTACCCGCTGTTCGAGTGGCGCGCGTTGATCGCGGCGCGGCGTCCGCGATAGTCGGCCAGCGTCGCCGCGCCGTCGCCCTGCCGGCCGACGATGTAGCTGACATGCTCGCCCGCGCCGCAATCGGGCGCGTCGTAGACGGGCACGCCGACGACGCGGAGCGCAAGCGCGGGATCGCTGACCAGCGGATAACCGCACGCCTGGCCGAGCAGCAAATGCGGGTCGCGCCAGATCGCCTCGACCGGACGCGAGCGATCGAGCGCGGCCGGCGCCGCGATGCCGCGCGCGCCGAGCCGCCGCGCGATCTCCGCCCACAGCCGGTCGTTCGCGGCGTGCTGCGCCGGGTGATCGTACATGCCGAGCGAGGCGACCGCCTTGCTCAACCCCGCGCACCGTCATGCGCCGGATGGACCAGCACATGGTGCCGCCGCAGCACGAAGCGCCGGACGATCGCGCCATAGCCGCGATAGGCCGGCATCCCCCCGATGGTCAGCCGGGCGCGGTAATGCCGGTGATAGGCGGGCAAGCGATACCAGGCGAGGTCGGGCCGGTCGTGATGCGCGGCGTGGAGATTGTTGTTGAGATACAGCAGGCCCAGCAGCCCGCCGCGCTCGACCGTCGCGGCGCGGCCCGGCACCGCGAGATCGGCGCGGTGCTCCGCGAAGGACCGCAACAGCGTCAGCGCCATGCCGGGATAGACGAACAGCAGGAGATACCGGCCCACGTCCAACCCCACCCAGCCGAGCCACCCGATCATCATTGCCACGCCGGCGAGATGCGGAAGCCAGTCGCGCGCGACGGCACGCGGCGCGCGCGTCACGCGCGCCAGCTCCTCGCCGAACAGCGCCGCGACTGCGAGCGGCGGACCGAGCAGCAGGCGCCCGAGCAACGTCGCCTGTGCGCGTGCAGCCAGCGCGGCGATGCCGCCGCCACGCACGACATAGCGCGATTCGGGGTCTAGCGCCGGGTCGGTGATCGCGGGGCTGCGATGATGCGCGATGTGGCTGCGGCGATAGAGCGCGTACGGCAGCCAGAGCGACAGCGGCGGGAAGCCGATGGCGGTGTTGACCAGGTGCGAGCGCGTCGGGTGGCCGTGGATCGTCTCGTGCTGGAGCGAGCCGTGCCATGCGATCAGCCACGCCCCGACCGGCACCAGCAGCGGCGCGGGGATCGCCGCATGCCAGAAGGTCGCCGCCAGCCAGCCGCCATAGATCGCCGCCGCGACGAGCACGGTCGGGATTTCGATCGCCGCGCCACGCCTTTTCGGGTGCCGTTTTCGATCCCGCGCCGTCATGCCGGTTGCTTGACCGTGCGCAGATAGGGCTTGGCAGTCGTCCAGCCGTCCGGGAACAGCGCGCGCGCCGCGGCGTCGTCGACCGCCGGCAGGATGATGACGTCCTCGCCCTGCCGCCAGTTCGCCGGCGTCGCGACCTTGTGGCGATCGGTCAGGTGCAGGCTGTCGATCGTGCGCAGGATCTCGGCGAAATTGCGGCCGGTCGAGGCGGGATAGGTGAGGGTCAGGCGCAGCTTCTTGTGCGGATCGATCACCAGCACCGTGCGCACCGTCGTCGTGTCGGACGCAGCTGGATGGATCAGGTCGAGCAAGGTCGACACGCTGCGGTCGGCATCGGCGATCAGCGGGAAGTTGAGCGCGTGCCCTTGCGTCTCGGCGATATCCGCCGCCCAGCGTTCATGGCTGTCGAGCGGATCGACCGACAGGCCGACGACCTTGACGTTGCGCGCGTCGAACTCGGGCTTCAGCGCGGCGACCGCGCCCAGCTCGGTCGTGCACACCGGCGTGAAGTCCCTGGGGTGCGAGAACAGCACCACCCAGCTCTCCCCGGCCCATTCGTGGAAGCGGAAACGGCCCTCGGTCGATCCTTGCGAAAAATCGGGAACGGTATCTCCAAGCTTCAACGACATTGGCTTTCTCCTGGCAGGCCACTATAATCTACCTAAACGATAGGAATTGAAGCGGCGCAAATCTATCGATGCGATAAGCTGCGCTACTGGCGCAGGTGCGGCGGCGGCTATTCACCGCGATGGGCATGACGCTTTTGCACTGCGCAGCGGGCGCGGGAGGCGGTATAGCGGCGCCCGCTCACCTTCGCCGCGCGTCAACAACGGGACAGTCGCCTTGCCACCGCCCACGACCATCTTCGAGCGTCAGTCGCGTCTCGCCCAGCAGCTTGGCGCGATCAATCTCGGCCAGGGTTTTCCCGACATGGCGAGCATCGGGCACGGGCCGCGCGCATTGCTCGATGCCGCCGCGCGCGCGCTGACCGGGCGTTCCAACCAATATCCGCCGATGCGCGGGCTGCCCGCCCTGCGCGAGGCGATCGCCGGTTATTATGCGCGCGAGCAGGGGCTGACGATCGCACCGGAGGACGTCGTCGTCACCTCCGGTGCGACCGAGGCGCTCGCCGCGGCCTTCCTCGCTTTGGTGCGGCCCGGCGACGAAGTGGTGCTGGTCCAGCCGCTGTACGACGCGTATCTGCCGCTGGTCGAGCGGGCGGGCGGCGTGGCGCGGCTGATCGACTTGACGCCGCCCGACTGGACCTTGCCGATCGCGGCGCTGGCCGCGGCGATCAACGACAGGACGCGCGTGCTGGCGCTCAACACGCCCAACAATCCCGCGGGCAGCATCATCGGCGTCGGGGAATGGCACGCCATCGCGGACCTGTGCGTGCGACACGACGTGACGCTGATCTGCGACGAAGTGTGGGAAGCGATGGTGTTCGACGGCCGGCACGTCTCGCCGCTGTCGATCCCGGCCTTGCGCGACCGTACGGTCAAGATCGGCTCGGCCGGCAAGATCTTCTCGCTCACCGGGTGGAAGGTCGGGTGGGCCTGCGCCGCGCCCGCGCTGGCCGACGCCATCGCGGCGACGCACCAGTTCCTCACCTTCACCACCGCGACGCCGCTACAATGGGCGGTGGCGGAGGGATTGGCGCTCCCGTCCGAGTGGCACGTCGCGCACCGCGACGATTACGCCCGGGCGCGTGCGTACCTCGCCGGGCGGCTGGCGGCGGCGGGCTATGTCGTCCTGCCGAGCCGGGCGACCTGGTTCCTGATCGTCGATCTGGCCGCCTCCGGCATCGCCTTGAGCGACGAGGAATTCGCGCACCGCGTGCTGGTCGAGGCGGGAGTGGCGACCATTCCCGTTTCCGCCTTTTACGCGCAGACGCCGCAGACGGATTATGTGCGCTTGTGCTTCGCCAAGGACGAGGACGTGCTCGCGCGTGCCGCCGATAAGCTCGCGGCGTTCCGGCAGAACGTGCTGTGACGGCGTTCGAGACCGCCACGCACGCGATCGTCGAGGTCGGCACGCGGCTCGACCGGCGCGGCCTCGCGCCGGCGACGGCCGGTAATTATTCGGTGCGCCTGCCCGACGGGACGATCGCGCTGACCGTGTCGGGCGGGCACAAGGGACGGCTGCAACCGGCACAGATCATGCGCGCGAGCGCGGACGGGGTCGCGCTCGACGGCAAGCGGCCGTCCGCCGAGACGCCGCTGCATTGCCTGATCTACGCACTCGACCCCAGCGCCGGCGGCATCCTGCACACGCATTCGGTGACGGGCGTCGTGCTCAGCCGTGCGCTCGGCGGCGCCGGCGAGATCGTGTTTGACGGCTACGAGTTGCTCAAGGTATTTCCCGGCATCGACACGCATGCGGCGCGCGTCGCGATTCCGCTGGTCGAGAACAGCCAGGACATGGCGGCCCTGGCGGCGGTGCTGCGCCCGCTGCTGGCGGCGCAGGATCCGCTCGTCCCGGCGTTCTACATCCGGGGTCACGGCCTGTACGCCTGGGGACGGACGATCGCTGAGGCGGAACATGTGGTGGAAGCGGTCGAGTATCTGCTCGCCTGCGAATGGGAAATGCTGAAACTGGAGCGGGCACGATGACGACCCTGACCCTGTACGATGTCGCCGCGCCGCATGCGCGCCAGGCCGAGACGACGGACGCGGCCGAGATCGCCGCGCTGCTCGCCCCGCTCGGCATCCGTTTCGAGCGCTGGCATGCGAGCGCGAAACTGCCCGAGGATGCCAGCGACGACGACGTGATCAGCGCGTATCGCGGCGATATCGACCGGCTGATGGCGGAAGGCGGCTATCGCTCGTGCGACGTCATGCGCCTGCTGCCCGACAATCCGGCGCGCGACACCTTGCGCACAAAATTCCTCGACGAGCATGTTCACAGCGAGGACGAAGTGCGGTTCTTCGTCGAGGGATCGGGCGTGTTCTACATCCGCGGACCGGATGCGGTCTACGCGCTGGAATGCACGCGCGACGATCTCATCGCGGTGCCGGAAGGGACGCGCCACTGGTTCGACATGGGGCCCGCGCCGCGCTTCACCGCGATCCGCCTGTTCGCCGAGCCCGACGGCTGGATCGCCAGCTTCACCGGCGACACGATCGCGCGCGGCGTGCCGCTGTACGAGGGTGCCGCGTGACCCTGCGCGCGATCCTCACGGATATCGAGGGCACCACGTCCGACATCGCCTTCGTGCAGGACGTGCTGTTCCCCCATGCGCGCGCGCGCCTGGCCGGGTTCGTCGCGGCGAATGCGCAACGCCTGGCGCGCGAGCTGGAACAGGTTCGCGACGAGGCCGGGGAGCGGCTGGATCTCGACGGCTGTATCGCGCAACTGCTCGCGTGGCACGATGCCGATCGCAAGGTGACGCCGCTCAAGACCCTTCAGGGGATGATCTGGGCCACCGGCTATGCCGACGGAACGCTGGTCGGCCATGTCTATCCCGACGCGGTCGCGGCGCTCGAGCGCTGGCATGCGCAGGGCATCGCGCTCTACGTCTATTCCTCCGGCTCGGTCGCCGCGCAGAAACTGCTGTTCGCGCATACGCCGCGGGGCGATCTGACGCCGCTTTTCTCGGGCTATTTCGATACGGGCGTCGGCGGCAAGCGCGAGCGTGAATCGTATCACGAGATCGCGCGGCGGATCGGCCTTCCCGCGTCCGACATCCTCTTCCTTTCCGATGTCGCGGCCGAACTGGCGGCGGCGCGCGAGGCCGGGTTCGGCGTGGTGCTGGTCACGCGAGACGGCCAGTCGAACGCGGATGGCTATCCCGCCGCGAGCAGCTTCGACGCGATCGTCCCGGAACAGGCACCGGCATGATCCTCGACGGCGTCAGGACGCGCTCGATCTGGCTGAACGACGATGGCTGGAGCGTCGGCATCTTCGACCAGCGCAAGCTCCCCTGGACGGTCGAACGCCTGACGCTGACGACGCTGGACGACTGCGCCCACGCCATCGCCGACATGGCGACGCGCGGGGCGCCGCTGATCGGCGCGGTCGCCGCGTACGGGCTGGCGCTGGCGCTCCGGGCCGACGCCGGCGATGGCGCGCTGGAACATGCTTGGCGCCAGTTGCTCGCGACGCGCCCGACCGCGGTCAATTTGCGCTGGGCGCTCGATCGCGCGCGTGCCGCCGTCACCCATCTCTCGCCGGCGGATCGCACCGCCGCGGCCTATGCCTGCGCCGCGGCGATCTGCGACGAGGATGTGCGGGTCAACGACGCGATCGGCCGCGCCGGGCTGCCGATCCTCCGGGACCTCGCCGCGCGCAACCCCGGCCGGCCGGTCAACGTGCTGACGCATTGCAATGCCGGGTGGCTGGCGACGGTCGACTGGGGCACCGCGACCGCGCCGCTGTACCGGGCGCATGATCTCGGGTTGCCGGTGCATGTCTGGGTGGACGAGACGCGCCCGCGCAACCAGGGCGCGCTGACCGCGCTGGAACTGAGTGGCCACGGCGTGCCGCACAGCTATATCGCCGATAACGCCGGTGGCCTGCTGATGCAGCGCGGACAGGTCGATCTGGTGATCGTCGGCACCGACCGCGTCACCCGCAACGGCGACGTGTGCAACAAGATCGGTACGTACCTGAAGGCGCTGGCGGCGCACGACAACGGCATCCCCTTCGTCGTCGCATTGCCCTTCTCGACCTATGACGCGACCACCGCCGATGGCGCGTCGGTGCAGGTCGAGGAACGCGCGCCCGACGAAGTGCGGTGGCTGCACGGGCCGGACGAGGCCGGCACGATGCGCCGCATCGCCGCCACGCGGTCGGCGGCGCGCAACCCGGCGTTCGACATCACGCCGGTGCGTCTCGTGAGCGAATACATCACCGAAAAAGGCCGCATCGCCGACGCTGCCGCGCTGTACGCCGCGTTTGGCGAAGACACGCTCATCCCCGCATAAAATGGCCCGGCAACCAGATTGCCGGGCCGGAGTCTACGCTTGGGAGCTTACCATGCGCGTCCTGTGCCCGCCGGTGGCGGGAAACTGTTACTGGGCGTTGCCGACCGCGACGGCGGCATTGTCCGTCCCGCCCGCGGCGTCATTGGCGAACGGGTCCGCGCCCGCGGCATTCGCATCGACGCCGTTGGCGTCCACACCCGCGCCTGCAGCGCCGATCTCGTCGTTCGCGTTGATGTCGGCGGTTGCGCTGTTGTTCGCGACGTCGTCATGCTTGGCACAGGCCGAGACGGCGAGCAGCGCTGCGGCGAGCGCCGGCAACACCAGGGTGATCTTCTTCATGCATACTCCTTCTGCGTGGTGGATCGTGAAATCAACGTGCGCTCGCCGCGGCGCGTAGCGAGGAGCCGACCAGCGCGAAGAACGCGCGGCTTTCGGCCGAGCGATCGACGTTCCATTCGGGATGCCATTGCACCGCCAGCACGTCGCCGCCGCACGGCTGCGCCCGGATCGCCTCGACCAGCCCGTCATCGGCGGCCGTCGCTTCGACCGACAGGCCCGTGCCGAGCCGGTCGATGCCCTGCTCGTGCACCGAATTGACCGACATGCGCCGGCGCCCGATCGAGCGGGCAAGCAGCCCGCCGTCGTTCAGTTCGACATCGTGGCAATGGCCGAACAGCTCGTCGAAGCAGCCGTCCCACGATCCGCGATGGTGCCGCCCGCGGCAGCAATCGGTGGAGAGCGTGCCGCCGAACAGCACGTTGATCTCCTGCAGGCCGCGACAGATGCCGAACACCGGCTTGCCCGCCTCGATCATCCGCCCGGCCAGCGCCAGCGCGACTTCGTCGCGTTCGGGGTCGGTCTGCTGCCCGGCCGGCAGCGCCGCGCCGCCATAGCGTTCGGGCGCGACGTTGGAGCGCGATCCGGTCAGCAACAGCCCGTCGAGCATCAGGGTAAGCGCGATGATATCGGCGCCGTCGCCCACCGCCGGCACCAGCACCACCGTCGCGTCCGACAGGCGCGACAGCGGCGCGATGAAGCGCGTCGCGACGGTCTGCACCGGCCGCTCGAGCGCCTCGTTGCAGCACAGCACTCCGACGACCGGTCGTGCGGGCGGTCGTGCGGGCGGTCGCGCGGCCATACTCATGTCGAGGCCGCCCGCACCAGCACGTCGCGCAGGTCCAGGCCGGCCACGCGGTCGAGCCGCAACGCCTCGGGCTGCACCAGCACGCTGTCCTGCGCCACGTCCGACAGCAGCCAGACATTGCCACCGATGGTCGAACGTGCGCCGATCGTCACGCGGCCGAGGATCGTCGCGCCGGCATAGATCACCACGTCGTCGCCGACGATCGGGTGGCGGGCGTGGCGTTCGCGCACATCGTCGCGCGTCGCGCCGACCGGGCTGCGCGCGCCGAGCGTGACGTGCTGGTACAGCCGCACGCGCGCGCCGACGATCGCCGTCTCGCCGATCACCACGCCGGTGCCGTGGTCGATGAAGAAGCGTTCGCCGATCGTCGCGCCGGGATGGATGTCGATGCCGGTGCGCTCGTTGGCGAGCTCGGAGATCAGCCGCGCGACGATCGGCGTGCCGAGTTCGTGCAATTCGTGCGCGATGCGGTGGTGCAGGCTGGCGATCGCGCCGGGGTAGCAGACGAGGATCTCGTCCACGCTGCGCGCCGCCGGGTCACCCAGGAACGCCGCCTCGACATCGCTGTCGATCGCGCGCCGGATGTCGCCTAGCGTGTTCGCGAACAGGCGCACGATGGTCGCGGCATGGTCGGGCTCGAACGCGCCGGCTTCGCGCTGCCAATAGCCCGCTTCGGCGCCGATCTCGCGCTCGAGATCGGTCAGCGCGGCGATCAGCTTGGCGGCGACGAACCCGTCCTCGTCGGCGGGGCCTCCGCGAAACTGCCCGAGCCGGCGCGGGTACAGCGCCGCCGAGAGCAAGGCGACGACGCGCTCCAGCGCGGCCCGCGACGGAAAGCTCGCCACGTCGCGCGCCTCGTCCTGGCGGGAACGCCACGCCGCGCGCGCGTCACGCAGCGCCGCGACCGCATCGCCGAGCGCGGGCGCGCGCCGCTCGTCGCGCGGTCTTTCGAGGTGCTGCACGGTCATCGCCATTTCGTAGCCGAGCATATCCTAGTAATCCAGTATGGATTGATAAGAAATGCTTCGATCGCGGCAAGCGTGCCTTGGGCGTCGTCGGGGCGGCGACACCCGTCGAATCGCGGCCGGGCCGGCGTTACGCCGTCGCGATCTGCACGACCGCGTCGATCTCCACCGCCGCGCCGAGCGGCAGCGATGGGGCGCCGACCGCGCTGCGGGCGTGCTTGCCCGCCTCGCCGAACAAGGCGACCATCAAATCCGACGCGCCGTTGGCGACCTTGGGCTGATCGGTGAAATCGGCGGTCGAATTGACGAACACGCCGAGCTTGACGATCCGCTCGACCCGGTGCAGCCCGCCGAGCGCGGCCTTGATCTGCGCGACCAGCATCAGCCCGCACGCCTGCGCCGCCGCGGTGCCGCCGGCGAGATCGACCGTGTCGCCGAGCTTGCCGGTGATCAGCGCGCCGTCCTTGAACGGCAATTGGCCGGAGATGTGCAGCAGGCCGTTCGCCTCCACCGCCGGCACGTAGGACGCGACCGGCGCGGCGGGGGCGGGAAGGACGAGCCCGAGTTCGGCGAGCTTGCGGTCGATACGGTCGGTCATGCGATGTCCTTCACAGCGGGCGGATGGCCGGACGGCCGGCGGCGAAGATGTCGGCGATCCACGCCTGCGCCTCCCGCCAATCGTCGATGCGGGCGTGCGCGTCGGGCGCGGCGGGGACGTTGGGGGCAAGGCTCGGTTCGGAGATCATGTGCAGCCGGTGCACCTGCGGCGCATGCTGCGCGACCGACGCGTGATGCACAGCGAGATCGTCGACGAACACCGTGACGGGGTCGCCCGCTGCCATACGATGTTCGGCCACCAGCCGCGCGACCGGATCGCCCTTGCCGCCCTGGTTGGTCTCGACCCGGTAGGCCATGTCGTGGCCGAGCAACTGCGCGATGCGCGGCTCGCGATTATGCTCGGCGAGGTTGGTCAGGATCACCACGTCCGCCATGTCCGACAAGGCGGCGAGCGCCTCGCGCGCGTGCGGCACCAGCGTCTGGCGCTCCATCTCGCCGGGGAAGAAGCCGTCGAGCAGCCCCCACATCTCCTCGCGCGTGGGCGCCGGGCCGCCGCCGATACGCCGCATGCTGGTCGCGAAATCGCCGCCGTCGGCGGTGAAATCGATGTCGTGATGCTCGCGCAGCCACACGCCGAAATGCCGCACCATGTGGAGCAGCACCTCGTCGCAATCGCAGATCAGCAGGCCCTTCATGCGTCCAGCGCCGCCCGCGCCGCGACGATCGCTTGCGGCGGTACGTCGATCCCTTCCGCGCATGCGATGAGATCGGGCTCGTACGCCTCGAGAAAGCCCAATGCGGCCGACAACACCACCGGCTCCGACGCGCGGGCGCGCAAATCCGCCGGGTCGAGACCGGTCGTGTCGAGCAGCCGCTGCGCGCGATCCGGCTCGCTCAGCGTCCAGACGAGGGCGCGCAACGCGATCTCCGCCGGGTCGGGGTTTGTTTTGGCGTCGCGCATTGCGTAGGAAGACCCATGGAACAGGAAGTGGCGGAAGCTCGGACCGAGGTGGCAAAAAGGGTGCTCGTTGTCGAGGACAACGAACTCAACCTCAAACTTTTCTGCGACCTGCTGCGCGCGCACGAATATGCGACGGAAGGGGTACGCGACGGGCGCGAGGCGGTGGTGCGCGCGCGCGACTTCGCGCCCGACCTGATCGTGATGGACATCCAGTTGCCACATGTCAGCGGCTACGACCTGATCGTCCAGTTGAAGGCCGACGCGGCGCTGCGCGCCATTCCGATCATGGCGGTGACCGCCTATGCCGGGCGCGAGGACGAGGAACGCATCCGTGCGGCGGGGGCCGACGCCTATGTCTCGAAGCCGATTTCGCTGATGCGCTTCGTCGATGCGGTGGCGCGGCTGCTGTAGAACACGGGGGCCGGCGAGCGTGCGCTCGCGGCCCCCGTCTTCATCCCCGCCCTCGCCCGGCTTGCCGCCGATGGCTTATTTGATCTTGGCTTCCTTGAACTCGACATGCTTGCGCACGACGGGATCGTACTTGCTGAAGCTCAGCTTTTCCGTCTTGGTGCGCGGGTTCTTCTTGGTGACGTAGAAGAAGCCGGTGTCCGCCGTGCTGACGAGCTTGATCTTGACCGTGGTCGGCTTTGCCATGACCTGAATTCCTGTGACGACGAAAAAGCAAAAGCGGCGAACCGGTCGCCGCTCTCAAGCGCCGCCCGATGCCGCAGCGCGCGTGCGATGTCAAGCGCGTCGCCCGGGTCGCGGCGGTTAAGCGCCTGTTTACCGCCTCCGGCGCACGCTTCCGCGAGAGGGGGCATCTGGATGGACGCATTGATGGCGGCGCTGGTCGCGGCGCTGCTGACCCAGGCGAGCGACCATACGCCGTGGACGGCAGCGCTGCTCGGCGACCGTCATGCCGGGAAGGGCGCGGTGATCGCCGGGGCCGCGCTGGCGCTTGTGCTTGGCAACGCGCTCGGCGTCGTCGGCGGGATGCTGGTCGCGCCGTTGTTATCGCCGAACGCGCGCGACTTGTTGCTGGCGGTGGCGCTGTTCTCGGGCGGGGCGACTGCCTTCTGGCCGCCCAGGCGCGCCGAACTCGGCGCGCGGCGGCTCGGTGCGTTCGCCGCGAGCGTGACGGCGCTCGGCGTGCTCGGCTTCGGCGACCGCACGCAGTTCATCACCGCCGCGCTGGCCGCGCGCGCCACCACGCCGGCACTGGCGGGGGTCGGCGCGGTGATCGGGGCGCTGGCGGTGATCGTTCCCGCGATCCTGCTCGGCGAGCGGCGCTGGCGCACGCTGCCGACCGGCGCGTTGCGCATCGCCGCCGCGGCGCTGCTGACGATCGGCGGTACGATCCAGGGACTGTCGGCAGTGCGGCTGATCTAGGCTGATCGAGCTTGGCGATCTCGGCGATCGAAACTTTGTCGCGCACAAGCGGAGCCAATCCGCTATCGGATCGTTCCCGCAACGAACCCGACCCCAGGAGATTGCACCGTGGCCGCCGACGCACTGAAGACCCCGACCGATTTGCAACGCAACGCGACCAGGACCGTCGCCGAGTCGCTCAACACAATCCTCGCCGATTCGTTCGCCCTGTACCTGAAGACCAAGAATTTCCACTGGCACGTCTCCGGCCCGCATTTCCGCGACTATCACCTGATGCTCGACGAGCAGGCCGCGCAGATTTTCGCCGGCACCGACGACATCGCCGAGCGCGTGCGCAAGACCGGCAACACCACGCTGCGCTCGATCGGCGACATCGCGCGGCACCAGACGACCAAGGACAACGACGCCGACTTCGTCGCGCCAGAGGCGATGCTGAGCGAATTGCGCGACGACAATCTCAAGCTGGTCGAACTGCTGCGCGAGGCGAAGGATCTGGCCGACGAGGCCAAGGACAATGCCACCAGCGGGATGATCGACGTCTGGACCGACGAGGCCGAGCGCCGCGCCTGGTTCCTGTTCGAGGCCAGCCGCACGGGCTGAGCGTCCGTTTGGAAACTCGCTAAGGAGCGCGTTTCGAACGGTGCCGGCCAGTACCGGCCACCCATTCAGGATAGGCTATGGGTGGCCGGAAGGGGGAGCGGGCCGGCACCGCTCGAAATGTGCCCTCGGCACATTTCCAAACAAACTCTGACGGCCCGGTCAGCGGGGGCGCACTGGCGGAACCTGCCGGATGCGCGCATGTTGAGGGACGATGCGCGCCTTTGCCGACCTTCTCGACCGGTTGATCTACACGCGCTCGCGCAACGCGAAGCTCAAGCTGATCGTCGATTATCTGCGCAGCGTGCCCGACCCGGATCGCGGCTGGGCGATGGCGGCGCTGACCGGCGAGCTCGATCTGCCGGGCGTGAAGCCGGCGGCGATCCGCGCGCTGATCGAGCAGCGCGTCGATCCGGTGTTGTTCCGCATGAGCCGCGACTATGTCGGCGACACCGCCGAGACGGTGGCGCTGCTGTGGCCGCCGCCGATGCCCTTCGGCGCGCCAGACCCGGCGCCGCTCGGCATCGCGCAGGCAGTCGACCGCCTCTCGGCGCTGTCGCGCTCGGACACGCCCGCCGCGCTCGCCGCGATGCTCGACCGGCTCGATGCCGACGAGCGCTTCGCGTTGCTCAAGATGGCGACCGGCGCGTTGCGCATCGGCGTGTCGGCGCGGCTGGCCAAGACCGCGCTGGCGCAGGGCTTCGGGCTCGATGTCGAGGCGGTCGAGGAAGTGTGGCACGGCATCGCGCCGCCCTATACCGCGCTGTTCGACTGGGCGGAGGGCAGGGGCGCACAGCCGACCGCCGCCGATGTGCCGGTGTTCCGCCCGTTCATGCTCGCCCATCCGCTCGAGGAGTTGCGCGTCGATCTTGCCGACTATGCGGCGGAATGGAAATGGGACGGCATCCGCGTCCAGCTCGTCCATGTCCCCAATGCGCAAGGGGGCCAGACGCGGCTGTACAGTCGCACCGGCGACGACGTGACCGCGAGCTTCCCCGAAGTGGCGCGCGATTTCGTCACGCCGGGCGTGCTCGACGGCGAGTTGATGGTGAAGGGCGACGCGCAAGGCGTGGCGACCGAAGAGGGCGGCGCGGCCAGCTTCAACGCGTTGCAGCAGCGGCTCGGGCGCAAGATCGTGTCGGCCAGGATGCTGGCCGAGGCGCCCGCGTTCGTGCGGCTGTACGACATCCTGTTCGACGGCGCGGAGGATCTGCGCGCGCTGCCGTGGCGCGAGCGCCGGGCGCGGCTGGAGACGTTCGCCGGGCGGCTCGACCCGGCACGGTTCGATCTCAGCACCGTCATCGCGGCGGCGGATTTCACCGCGTTGGAGGGCATCCGCGCCGGCGCGCGCGACGCGGCGATCGAGGGCGTGATGCTCAAGCGCCGCGATTCGCCGTATGTCGGCGGGCGCAAGACCGGGTTGTGGTACAAATGGAAGCGCGACCCGCTCACCGCCGATTGCGTGATGATGTATGCGCAGCGCGGTTCCGGGCGGCGCTCGTCCTTCTACAGCGACTATACCTTCGGCTGCTGGACGGAAAGCGGCGAATTGCTGCCGGTCGGCAAGGCCTATTCGGGCATCACCGACGAGGAGTTGAAGATGCTCGACCAGTTCGTGCGGGGCCATACGCTGGCGCGCTTCGGCCCGGTGCGCGAGGTCGAGAAGACGCTGGTGCTGGAAATCGCGTTCGATTCGATCCACCAGTCGAAGCGCCACAAATCGGGCGTCGCGATGCGCTTTCCCCGCATCGCCCGCATCCGTACCGACAAGCCGGCGGCGGAAGCGGATCGGGTGGAGGCGTTGCAGCGGCTGATCACCTGACGCTCGACGGACGGAGCGGGGCCGTTACGGACGGCGCCTGACGCGTTACGCCCTTGGCGCGCTGCTGATGATCGACTCGGGCTCGGTCGGGCTGCCCGGCGATCCTGCGACGCGGGGGCGGATCGCGGGCATCGGGTCGGCGATGTTCGTGATGGTCTGGGGCAAGCATATCGGCCGGGCGGCGCTGGTCATCGCGATTGTCGTGCTGAGGAAGCGGGCGATTTGGGGCGAGTGACCGGGGCTCGGGGTATTCCGGGTTCTGGGAATATCGGGCGGGGCGGTGCTGATCCTGACGGGGTGACGCGGTGGAAGGTTAGGCGAAAGTTAGGGCAAAACGGCTTGCTTCGGCCGCTTCACAGATCGACATCCGGAACGGAGCGCCGGCAGACCCTCGCTTCCGAGGGTTACAATGATGCGGCGATATCAAAGAGCGGCGGCGAGCGTGCCAGCATGCCGATGTGTAGGACAGGGGACGGATGACATTTGGTGACCGGACCCCGGATACCGTTCCGCCCTCGGCCAGGATCGACGCGCGCATCGCCGAGCTGGACGACTGGCGCGGCGCGATGCCGGCGCGGGTGCGGGGCCTCATCAAGCAGGCGCTGCCGGACGTGGTCGAGGCGTGGAAATGGCGCGGGGTGCCGGTGTGGTATGGCCGCGGCATGATCTGCACCGGCGGACCTACAAGACGGCGGTCAAGCTGACCTTCGCGAAGGGCGCTGCGTCGGACGACCCGGGCCGGACTGTTCAAGGCGAGCCTCGACGGCAACGTCCGCCGCGCGATCGATCTGCACGAACGAGACACGGTGGACGAGGCGGCGCTGCTCGCTTTGTTCCGCGCGGCGGCGGCGCTGAACGCGGCGAAGGGGAAGGGGTTAGGAGTGGTGTGGCTTGTTTGCTACGTCCGCTCTTGATGAAGGCTGTGTGAGGACGGCTTGCGAGGATGGGTGAGCGACGCGCGAGTATGCCGGCTCAGGCCTGCATCGCTGTCATCGGCTTCGGGCTCCAGGGAGGGCGATGGCGCGCTCGATGCCGCCCCACCATCGAAGCCGAGCTCGCCCAAGTCCAGCGCGTCGACGAACATATCGACCACACGAACCGCGCCGTCCCCCGCCCCACGATCGTCGATGCAGTCAGGCGGCAGCAGCCTCTGCCGCCGCTCGCTTGCTTCGATGAAACAACTCATCCGGCGCCTCCACCAGCACCGGAACACCATCATATCAGCATGTTTCCACACAGCATCGGTGGGGAGCGGTCGTTGCTACGTAGCCCTCTCCCGCCTCCGCGCGAGAGGGTTGGGTGAAGGCCTTCTTCTTCGCACGTTCGACAGCGCAAAACCCTCACCGACCGCGACCAGGCAACAAGCTGCCAAGTCTTCATAGCCTCTCCCGCGAAGGCGGGAGAGGGCGAAGGGAATGTCTGCAATGGCGCCGAAAGCAGCCCCTATTTCGTCCAGCTCGCCAGCCAGTCCGCCAGCGCTTGCGGGCTGAGCGAGCGGGCGTCGGCGAGGGCCGCGGTACGGCCCGGGTTGCGCAAGCGGTCGGTGCGCGGATCGACGATCAGCACGCTGGGGACGCCGCCGCCGAAATGGTCCTTCAGGCCATAATGCGCGGCGATGTCGAGGTTCTTGTCGAAACGGCCGACATCGACGGTGACGACCTCATACTGTTTCGCCAGGAAGCTGCGCAGGTCGGGCAATGCCATCGTGCCGGCGAGCAAGCGGCAATCGAGGCACCAGTTGCCGCCGAGGTCGATCAGCAGCAGCTTGTGCGCCGCCTTGGCGCGCGCGCCGGCGGCGGCGACCCCGGCCTTGGCGTCGGCGGTTTCGTCATAGGGCAGCGGCAGCGGGGTGGGGAGTTGCGCGAAGCTGGTCGCGGCGACCTTCGGCGCGGGCGCGGCGGTCGCCGGCGCGACGAGGGCGGCAGCGAGCAGGGCGATGAAGGCAAGGCGCAGGGGGAGTTCCTTTCGGCAAATATAGAACCGGTCGGCACGCCGCCATCGGAGGACGACTTTATCAACCCCGTCACCCCGGACCTGTTCCGGAGGTTCCCCGGGCGGCGAGGTTGCGGCCCGGATATGAACGTCAGCCCGCTTGGCTCGGAGGACCCCGGAACAGGTCCGGGGTGACGGATTGAGCGGCACTCTTCATCCCGCAGGTCGAGCTATTGCCACCGCCCAAGAAAAACCCGGCGGGCCAAGAGCCCACCGGGTCCGTCTCTCATCGTCCGATCGTACCGCTTACGCGATCGAGGTCAGGTTGACTGCCGCCATCTTGCCGCGACGATCGACTTCCAGCTCGAATTCGAGCCGGTCGCCTTCGTTGAGCGAGGACATGCCGCCACGCTCGACCGCCGAGATGTGGACGAACGCGTCGGGCTGTCCGTCGTCGCGCTGGATGAAGCCGAAGCCTTTCATCGCGTTGAAGAACTTGACCGTGCCGGTCGCCTTCTCGCCGGTCAGTTGACGTTGCGGTGCGCCACCGGGGGCAGCGCCGCGCGGGGCGCCGGGGCCGGCGTCACGGTCGCGCGGCGGGCCGCGGTCGGTAACGGGGAGCGGCTCGCCGTCGATCTTGAGATCGGTCGCCGAGATACGGCCGCCGCGATCGACCAGGGTGAAGCCGAGCGGCTGACCCTCGGCCAAGCCGGTCAGGCCGGCTTGCTCTACCGCGGAGATATGCACGAACACGTCCTCGCCGCCATCGTCGCGCACGACGAAACCGAAACCCTTTTGCCCGTTGAAGAATTTTACGACGCCGGTGCCTTCGCCAACGACTTGCGGAGGCATGCCGCGACCGCCCCCGCCGCCCGCGCCACCACCGAAGCCGCCGCCACCGCCGCTGCGGAAGCCGCCGCCCCCGCCGCCGCCCGCGCCACCACCGAAGCGATCACCGCCCCCGCCGCCGAACCGGTCACCGCCCCCGCTGAAGCGATCGCCGCCACCCCCGCCAAAACGGTCGCCCCCGCCCCCGCCAAAGCCGCCGTCGAAGCCGCCACTGCCGCTATCGCCGAAACCGTCGCGCTTGTCGCGCCCGCGCCCGCCACGATCGCCGCGGCGTCCTTTATCGAAACTCATGCCCTGTTCGTCTTCCCGGCTCGTCCAACATCACCATGAACCGTAGCGCCGGACGACGGACGCGAGGGTTTCGAGCACCAAACCGATCGTGCCACCGACTCGGTGTTAGCGTAAATTCCGCTTCCCTGCGAATAAATTCGTCGAAAATGCGGCACGAGTCGTGCCGATCTTGCGCCAGCGTTGCAAGCACGGCACAGGCATGCGCCATGTCGATCCTCGAACTCCTGTCCGATCCCGCCGCCTGGGCGGCGCTCGCCACGCTGATCGTGATGGAGGTGGTGCTCGGAATCGACAATCTCGTGTTCATCTCGCTGCTGTCGAACAAGCTGCCGGCGGAGAACCGCGTCAAGGTGCGGCGGCTCGGCATCGGGCTCGCGCTCGGGCTGCGGCTGGCGCTGCTGTCGACCATCGCGTGGATCGCCGGGCTGGTGAAGCCGGTGGTCGATCTGGGGCTGGCCGGCGCGACCGGTGAGCATGGCGTGCCGAGCTTCGAGACGGCGTTTTCGGTGCGCGATCTGATCCTGATCGCGGGTGGCGCGTTCCTGCTGTGGAAGGCGACGACCGAAATCCACCACACGCTCGACCCCGACGATTCGAGCCAGCCGTCCGATGGCGCCGGCGACAGGAAAAAGGCGGCGACGCTGACGGTCGGCTCGGCGATCGTGCAGATCCTGCTGCTCGACATGGTGTTCTCGATCGATTCGATCCTCACCGCGATCGGTATGACCGACGATCTGCCGGTGATGATCGTCGCCGTCGTCGTCGCGGTCGGCGTGATGATGGTCGCCGCCACCCCGCTCGCCAATTTCATCGAGCGCAACCCGACGGTGGTGATGCTCGCGCTGGGCTTCCTGCTGATGATCGGCGCGGTGCTGATCGCCGACGGCTTCGGCGTGCATGTGCCCAAGGGCTACATCTACGCGGCGATGGCGTTCTCCGGCGCGGTCGAGGCGCTCAACATCGCCGCGCGCCGGAGCCGCGAGAAGAAGCGCGCTCATTGAACGGGCGCCCGCTTCCGGCTAGGGCCGCGCGATGACGGTGCATCTCCACGAAGAAGACATTCCCGCCGGCCTGTTCGCGGACCGAGCCGATATCGCGGTCGATACCGAGACGATGGGGCTGATCACGCCGCGCGACCGGCTGTGCCTGGTGCAGCTTTCCGATGGCGGGCCGGACGAGCATCTCGTGCGCTTCGCCCCCGACAGCGGCTATGCCGCGCCGAACCTGCGCGCCCTGCTCGCCGACCCGGCGCGGGTGAAGCTGTATCACTTCGCGCGCTTCGATCTGGCGGCGATCAGCCATTATCTGGAGGTGATCGCGGCCCCGGTCTACTGCACCAAGATCGCCTCGCGGCTGATCCGCACCTATACCGACCGCCACGGGCTGAAGGATCTGGTGCGCGACTTGCTCGGGCAGGACCTGTCCAAGGCGCAGCAATCGTCCGACTGGGGAACGGCCGCGCTGAGCGACGCGCAGAAGGACTATGCCGCGTCCGACGTGCGCCATCTCCACGCGATGCGCGAGGAGCTCGACCGGCGGCTCGCGCGCGAGGGGCGGACCGCGCTGGCGCAGGCCTGCTTCCAGTTCCTGCCGTGGCGTGCCGAGCTCGATATCGCCGGCTGGCCCGACATCGATATCTTCGCGCATGCGTAGCTTGTCGTCGCGGTGCCGGCCCGCTCCCCCGCCCGGCCACCCCTCCAGGATATGCTGTGGGCGGCCGGGCGGGGGAACGGGCCGGCACCGCTCTCCAACCGGGCACATGCATGGCTGACACCGTCGCGCTGCGTACGCCGCGCCAGGTGTGGGCGGCCCCGGGGTCGAGCCACGACCGCGTCATCGCCGCGCTCCGCGTCGTGCTGCCGGTGCTGATCGGCGTGCTCGCCGCGTTCGTCGTGGTGCTGCCGCTCTATGCCGGCGGCGATGTCAGCTTCCTGCTCGACAAGAACAAGGTCGAGGTCGCCAGGGAAAGGCTGCGCGTTCAGTCGGCGAGCTATCGCGGCGAGGACGACAAGGGCCAGCCGTTCGCGCTGACCGCCGGCGCCGCCGTGCAGAAGAGTTCGGCCGAGCCGATCGTCAAGCTGGAACGGCTTTCGGCCGAGATCGGGCTGAGCGACGGCCCGGCGAACATCGTCGCCGACCACGGCCATTACGACATGGACCGGCAGCAGGTCACGATCGACGGGCCGGTGCGCGTCGACAGCAGCGGCGGCTATCGGCTGGTGACGCGGGACTCGACGATCGACCTCAAGTCCAAGACGTTGAAAAGCGGGGGCGCGGTGACGGGGACGGTGCCGCAGGGCACGTTCAGCGGCAACCAGCTCGACGCCGACCTGGAGAATCATGTCGTGCGGCTCGACGGCAATGCGCGCTTGCGGATCGTGCCGCGAAGGGCGAGATAGCGCGGATGCATCCTGTTCGTGCCTTTCTCGTCCTTGCGCTCGTCCTGCCCGGAACGGCGAGGGCGCAGGGGGCGCACAATTCGACCGCGCCGATCGATTTCGGCGCCGACCATATCGAATTGCAGGACAAAGCCAATCGCGCCTTGCTGTCGGGCAACGTCTCGGTCAGGCAAGCGGAAATGACGCTGACCTCGGCGCGCATGACGGTGGCCTATACCGGCCAGGTCGTCGACGGCAGCCCGCAAGTGTCGCGGCTCGACGCGAGCGGCGGCGTTACCGTCACGCGCCCGACCCAGACCGCGCGCAGCAATTTCGCGGTGTACGATCTCAACCGGCGCATCATCACGATGCTCGGCGCGGTGACGCTGATCCAGGCGGGCAACACCGTCAATGGCGGGCGGCTGACGATCAACCTCGACAGCGGGCGCGCGGTGATCGACGGATCGTCGGTCGGCGGCGCCGGACCGGCGGGGACGAAGACCGTCGGCGGGCGGGTGAGCGGCACCTTCTCGGTGCCCAAGCGGGGCAATTAGGTCTTGCGTTAGCGGCTCCCCCGCGGAGATGAGGGCCACGGGTTGCACGCAAAGCGTCCGTAGCGCCGGCTCCTTCCGCGATGCCTCTGCAAGATCCCGCCGTCATCCCGGACCCGTTCCGGGATCCACCGTGCCACACCCTCCCGGCTGCTGATGATGCACGACGGTAGATGCCGGAACATGCCTGTCCTGAGCTTGTCGAAGGGTCGGGCATGACGACAGGACGGAAGTGCTGGTCGACTTTCGCAGAGACCTCGGCTTTCGCAAGAGAGCGAGTTCGCATCGACAGAATGGGTTTTTGGCACCGTTCGACGCCGCATGCCTTCCCTGACCGCGCCGCTTCGCCTATTGGCATGCACGAAGCCTGCCAATTCCGTCACGGTAACGTTTCGGTAACTCAATAATGCGAGCAACGGGACCGCCATGACCGACACGCTGACCCTCGAAAACGCACCGCCGATCGCCGAGGCGCCGGTGATGCAGGGTCTGTCGGTCGTGTCGATCGCCAAGTCGTACGACAAGCGCGCGGTGCTGACCGACGTGTCGGTCTCGGTCGCCAAGGGCGAGGTGGTCGGGCTGCTCGGGCCGAACGGCGCGGGCAAGACGACCTGCTTCTATTCGGTGATGGGGCTGGTGAAGCCCGATTCGGGCCGCATCATGCTCGACGGCGACGACATCACCGGCTTGCCGATGTACCGCCGCGCGATCCTCGGGCTCGGCTATCTGCCGCAGGAAACCTCGATCTTCCGCGGGCTGACGGTCGAACGGAACATTCTCAGCGTGCTCGAACTCGCCGTGTCCGACGCGGACCAGCGCAAGGCGCGGCTCGACCAACTGCTCGACGATTTCGGCTTGACGCGGCTGCGCGATTCCCCGGCGATGGCGCTGTCGGGCGGCGAACGCCGCCGCGCGGAGATCGCCCGCGCGCTCGCCGCCGAACCGTCGATCATGCTGCTCGACGAGCCGTTCGCCGGGATCGACCCGCTGTCGATCGCCGACATTCGCGACTTGATCTGCGAACTCAAGAAGCGCGGCATCGGCGTGCTGATCACCGATCATAACGTGCGCGAGACGCTCGAGATCGTCGACCGCGCGTACATCATCTATGACGGGCGCGTGCTGTTCACCGGCTCGCCCGCCGAGCTGGTGGCGGACGCCAACGTGCGGCGGCTGTATCTGGGCGAGGGCTTCAGTCTTTGACCGGCGCGCGCCGATGCGCGGCACCGGCCCGCTCCCCCGCCCCGCCTCCCATTCAGGATACGCTGTGGGTGGCGGGGTGGGGGAGCGGGCCGGTGCCGCGCTCGCCGACAGGCGAGCCTGACAGCTAATGTCGCTCGCCCCGCGCCTCGACCTGCGCCAGTCGCAATCGCTGGTGATGACGCCGCAATTGCAGCAGGCGATCCGCTTGCTCGCGCTGTCCAACCTCGAGGTCGAGGGGTTCATCGCCGAGGAGATCGAGAAGAACCCGCTGCTCGACGCGAGCGCGCCCGAAGATGACGGGCCGACGCTGGAGCGCGAGCCCGATGCGCCGCTGCGCGACACGCCCGCCACCGCCGACGAGCTGGTGATGGGCGGGGCGGATGCGGGCGAGGCCGCGCTCGACGTGGATTTCACCGCCGAGAGCTTCCACCATGACAGCATCGCCGATCAGCCGGGCGGCGCGGGGATGGACGGCGCGCTCGGCCTAAACGGCGCGAGCGGCGGCGGCGGCGCGGGCGAGGACGGCCCCGCTTTCGAACAGGTCGCCGACACGGCGCTCAGCCTGTCGGACCATCTGCTCGCGCAGGCCGGGACGGCGGTGGACGGGGCGGACCTGTTCATCGCCGCGCATCTGATCGACCAGATCGACGAATGCGGCTATCTCACTGCGTCGCTGCTCGACCTGGCGACGCGGCTGGGCGTACCGCTGGCGCGGGTCGAGGCGGTGCTCGGCATCATCCAGACCTTCGACCCGACCGGCGTCGGCGCGCGCGACCTCGCCGAGTGCCTCGCGCTGCAAGCACGCGAGGCCGACCGCTACGACCCGTGCATCAAGCGGCTGCTCGACAATCTCGACCTTGTCGCGCGCGGCGATCTCGCGCGGCTCCGGCGGCTGTGCGACGTCGATGACGAGGATCTGGCGGACATGATCCGCGAAGTGCGGGGCTACGATCCCAAGCCCGGCTGCCGCTTCGGCGGGGAACCCGCGCACGCCGTCGTGCCCGACCTGTTCGTCGCGCGACGCAAGGAGGGCTGGGGAATCGAGATCAACGCCGCGACGCTGCCGCGCGTGCTGGTCAACCGCTCCTATTACACCGAATTGTCGTCGTCGCGCGGCGACAAGGCGTCGAAGGCATGGCTCGGCGAGATGCTGGCGAGCGCCAACTGGCTGGTCAAGGCGCTCGACCAGCGCCAGCGCACGATCATCAAGGTCGCCGCCGAGATCGTGAAGCAGCAGGAACCGTTCTTCCTGCACGGCGTCGCGCATCTGAAACCGATGACGCTGCGCCAGGTCGCCGACGCGATCGAGATGCACGAATCGACGGTGTCCCGCGTGACCAGCAACAAATACCTGTCGTGCGCGCGCGGCCTTTACGAGCTGAAATACTTCTTCACCTCGGCGATCCAGTCGTCGGACGGCGGCGAGGCGGTGTCGGCGCAAGCGGTGAAATCGGCGATCAGGGCGCTGATCGCGGTCGAGGGCGACAAGATCCTGTCGGACGATACGCTGGTCGACCTGCTCAACGCGCGCGGCTTCGACATCGCGCGGCGCACCGTCGCGAAATATCGCGAGGCGCTGGGGATCGGCTCGTCGGTGCAGCGCCGGCGGGCGCGGGCGCTGGAAGGGGTTTGATCCGTTGACCGAGCGGTGCTCCTGCCAAGGCATATGACAAACTCTGCATGGCGCCGGAAACGGGCATTGCGAGCTGCGCCGTCAGATTACTGATCTCAAGCCGGAATCTGATCAGTTCCCGACGCAGATCGACACTCTCAAATTGCTTCAGCAACTCGTTCCAATCGATCGTGGGTGCAGGTTGAGATAGCCGCGTTGCCAACTCAGGCAGAGGATCGCGCGCAATCGGGGCAACGAATGCGCCAGCTTTCGCGTCATGCATCGCCATCAGGTTCGTTGCGAGAGCCGCATCGAGACGCCTGCAATGCCAGGCCAGGCAGTCCCGAAGACTTCGCCGTGATGATACCATGCCCCCCGCAAGCGCCCGGCTGCTTCCTTACCCGTCATTTCAGCGGCGGGAAGCCGCGGATCGACCTCCAATCGGCTTGGGATCGTATCGCGTGCTGCCTTCAAGCCTCGAGCCAAGTCTACATCCTGATCGGCCAATGCTGAGATGTGAGCGTTCACGATCCCTAGCACTACTTTGGCAGGAGTGTGGAGATCGCGTTTTCCAGCTTTTGTCTGCAAGGCGGACAAGGGCGCGATGGCGGTCGCGACATCCTCCCTTCGCGGCTTGGCGCCCGCGCGTGAACAAAGAAGATTGGTTCACACAAAGACACAAAGGGGTTGCGCTCAGGCCAGTGGCCGGGAAACATCGCGCCGTTTGCCGTTTGCCGTTTGCCGTTTGCCGTTTGCCGTTTGCCGTTTGCCGTTGAGCGCTGCGCGCTCCTCCGCGTCCTCCGCGCGAACCAAATCTTCTGCGCGGCTTCCCCCGGAACCCGCCGCGACGGACGCCGTCCACCGGCCCCCGTCCACCCATGACAAATCCGTCACGTCCCGCCCTCGTTCAGCAACGCGAAAGCTTGGAATCCCCTTGGCAGCACCATGCCCCGCCGCCGCTCATGCCGCCCTTGCCCGAGTCTGTTGCAGCGCGGCATGGCCCGCTATAGGCGATAGGCGCGATGTCGTCGGAGACCTATCAATCCACTACTGACCGGCGTCGTTTCCGCGGCGTCGTGCTGGCGCTCGTCGTCGAGGGGTTGGTCGCCTTGCTCCTGCTGCGTCTCGGCGGCGGCGGTATCCTCAAGCAACCGCCACAGCCCAGCCTGGCGACGTTCGACGTGAGTCCCGTCGCGCCGATCGGCCCGAAAAAGGCGGCGCGGGAAAAGAAGGTCGCGAGCAGGCATCAGCCGGTCAAGCTGTCCGGCGCGGCACCGCCGCCGCCGGTCGCGCCGCCGCCGCCGGTCAAGCCGGCCAGGCCCGATTACATCCAGCTCAGCCCGGACGATTACGCCGCCACCGATATCGGCAAGATCAAGTCGCACCAGGGCGCGGGCGAGGGCGACGATCGGGGCAAGGATTCGGTCGCGGCCTACGGCCCGGGCGAGGGGCCGGGCGGGTCGACGCTCTACAATGCCGAATGGTATCGCGAACCGCGCGACGCGGAGCTGGCCTTCTACCTTCCCCGCAACGTGCAGTCCGGCTCGGCGCTGATCGCGTGCCGGACGATCGAGAACTATCATGTCGAGAATTGCCGGTCGCTCGGCGAGGAACCGCCCGGCACCGGCCTGGCGCGCGCGATGCGCGAGGCGGCGTGGCAATTCCTCATCCGCCCGCCCCGCATCAACGGCAAGCCGATGGTCGGCGCCTGGGTCCGCATCCGCTACGATCTGACGGTGGGCTTCAGGAAGTAGCCGCGATGCCCGCCAGTCCCAGAACCGGTCGCCGCGACATCGGCATATTCGAGGTAGCGCGAATTGAACACGACGCGCTGCCCGTCGATCTCCGCTTACCGAACCTTGAAGGCGGTGGAAAAGGCGAATCCGGGGCGCGCCGTCACAACAGCAGCCGCACGCCGACGATCGCCAGGACGGTGGCCAATACCGGGCTCAACACCCGGTCCGACACGCGCGACGCGATCAGGCTCCCCACGACGATCCCCGGCACCGACCCCCCCAACAACGACACCAGCAATGCGACATTGACCGATCCCAGCATCCAGTGCCCCAGCCCCGCCAGTAGCGTCAGCGGCACGGCATGCGCGATGTCGGAGCCGACCAGCCGGTTGATCGGCAGCCGCGGGTACAGGATCAGCAGCGCCGTCATGCCCAGCGCCCCCGCGCCGACCGACGTCAGCGACACCAGCACGCCAAGCACCGCGCCGAGCAGGACGGTTAGCGCGGGGGGCGTTTGCGCTTCGATCATTGTGTCGACCCTGATCGTCATGACCGCGACGATCCGCGCGCGGAAGATCGTCGCCACCGCCGAGGCGATCAGCGTCAGCCCGAGCAGCACCGAGATGGTGTGCCCGGTATTGGCCCTGCCCGCCGCGCCGAGCGCGAGCAGCGTCAGCAGCGTGGCGGGCACGCTGCCCGTCGCCAGCCGCCGCACCACCCGCCAGTCGACCGTCCTGCGCCAGCCGTGCACGACGGTGCCGACGCTCTTGGTGGCCGCGGCATAGAGCAGATCGGTGCCCACCGCCGTCGCCGGGGAGAAGCCGAACGCCAGCACCAGCAGCGGCGTCATCAGCGACCCGCCGCCGACCCCGGTCAAGCCCACGATCAGCCCCACCAGCAACCCGGCCAGCGTATAATGCGGGTCGATCGTCACCGGCGCGTCCTTTGAAGACGCGCGGAAGAGTGCGTTTCGAGGCGGTGCCGGCCCGCTCCCCCGCCCGGCCACCCACAGCGTATCCCTAATGGGTGGCGGGAAAGGGGAGCGGGCCGGCACCGCTTCGCGCGCTTCAGCGCAACCATAGGCTCAACCGACGCTGGCGCCGGGGGTGTTGACGCCCATCGACTGGAGGTACTTGCGCACGTTGCGCGCCGCCTGCCGCAAGCGCTGCTCGTTCTCGACGAGTGCGATGCGCACGAAACCTTCGCCGTTTTCCCCATAACCGACCCCTGGCGCGACCGCGACCTTGGCGCATGTCAGCATCTGCTTGCTGAACTCAAGGCTGCCCAGGTGCGCGAGCGCGGGTGGCAGGGGGGCCCAGGCGAACATCGACGCGCGCGGCGCGGGGATGTCCCACCCGGCGCGCGCGAAGCTCTCGACCAGCACGTCGCGGCGCTTGTGATACAGCGCGCGGTTCTTCTCGACGATGTCCTGCGGCCCGTTCAGCGCGGCGCACGCCGCCGCCTGGATCGGCGTGAACGCGCCGTAATCGAGATACGATTTCACCCGGCTCATCGCCGCGATCAGCGTCTTGTTGCCGACCGCGAAGCCGATCCGCCACCCCGCCATCGAATAGGTCTTGGAGAGCGAGGTGAACTCGATCGCGATATCCTTTGCCCCCGGCACCTGCAGGATCGAGGGCGTCGGATTGCCGTCGTAATACAGTTCCGAATAGGCCAGGTCGGAGATGATCCACACCCGGTTCTCCTGCGCCCACGCGACCAGCCGCTCGTAGAAAGCGAGATCGACCGCCTCGGCGGTGGGGTTCGACGGGTAATTGACCACCAGGATCGACGGGCGCGGCACGGTGAACGCCATCGCGCGGTCCAGCGCCGTGAAATAGCGTTCGTCCGGCGTGGTCGGCACCGCGCGGATCGTCGCGCCGGCGATGATGAAGCCGAAGGTGTGGATCGGGTAGGACGGGTTGGGCGCGAGCACCACGTCGCCCGGCGCGGTGATCGCGGTGGCGAGGCTGGCGAGCCCCTCCTTCGATCCCATCGTCACGACGACCTCGCTTTCGGGATCGACCTCGACGCCGAAGCGGCGGCCGTAATAATTGGCTTGCGCGCGGCGCAGCCCGGGGATGCCCTTGGACTGCGAATAGCCATGCGCATCGGGTTTGCGCGCGACCTCGACCAGTTTCTCGATGACATGCTCGGGCGGCGGCAGATCGGGGTTGCCCATGCCGAGATCGATGATGTCCTCGCCGCCCGCCCGCGCCTGCGCGCGCATCGCGTTCACTTCGGCGATGACATAGGGCGGCAGGCGCTTCATGCGGTAGAATTCTTCAGGCATCGTCAGCATTCCGGTTGGAGGGAAACCCCTGCTTACGCCATCTGGGTCATCGACGTCACCCCGGCGCGGGAGGTCTCCGTCGAAGTAGCAGGTCGGATCGACCTTCATCCTCCGTGGTGGGCCTTATCCCCGGAGCTTTCCGTCACCCCGGGCCCTTCGGCAAGCTCAGGACAGGCTCGTTCGGGGGTCCACCAAGCGGCTTTCGACCGGAGTAATGGTGATCGTAGAGTTCGCGGCGGTGGACCCCGGAACGAGTCCGGGGTGACGGTTTTCGTTGGGAAAAACCGCCGAAACCGAAGGTCGATCCGCTCTTAGAGCGTGGGACCCGAGGCCGGGCGGCGACGCCGTTCGGGCGTTTCGCGCCGAACCGGGCGTTATCGGCTTACGCTGGACATGACGAACGCGATCGACGCGATTAAGATGCCGGCAAAAGAGCGAGGACGCGATGGCCGATTCCACCACTGTCGAAATGCCGACGCTCGCCGATCTGCAGCATTGGACGTGGGTGCTCGGGCGGGCGCAGCAACTGCTATTGGAGCACGGGTTCGCGACCATGTCGGCGGCCGAGAGCGCCTTGCCCGCCATCCCCGGCCTGACCGATGCGGCGACGCTGGCGCGGACGCGCGATTTCTGGTCGGACAGCCTGACGCTATGGCAGCGCATGCTGGCGCCGGGCGACGGCGAGCCCGTACCCGAACCGCCCGAACACGCCCGCGACAAGCGCTTCACGGCTCCGCGCTGGCGTGCCGATCCGGTGTTCGACTTCATCCGCCAGAGCTATCTGCTCTTTTCCGACCGGCTGCTCGCGCAGGTCGACGCGCTGGTGGGGGACGACAGGCAGCGCGAGCAGATGCGCTTCGCCGCGCGCGGTTTTCTCGACGCGATCAGCCCGTCGAACTTTCCCGCGACCAACCCCGAAGTGCTGGAGAAGACGATCGAGACGGGTGGCGAGAATTTGCTCAAGGGCTTGCGGAACATGCTCGCCGATCTCGGCAAGGGACAGCTCACGCATACCGACAACGCCGCGTTCGAGGTCGGGCGCAACCTCGCGGTGACGCCGGGCAAGGTGGTGCACCGCACCGATCTCTACGAATTGATCCACTATGCCCCGACGACCGACACGGTCCTGGCCACGCCGCTGGTGATCTTCCCGCCCTGGATCAACCGCTTCTACATCCTCGACCTGACGCCGGAGAAAAGCTTCATCCGCTGGGCGGTCGCGCAGGGGCTGACGGTGTTCATCGTCTCCTGGCGCTCGGCCGATGCGAGCATGAAGGACGTCGTGTGGGACGACTATATCGCCGCGCAGATCGAGGCGATCGATCTGGTGCGCCGGGCGCTCGACGTGCCGGCGGTGCATACGATCGGCTATTGCGTGGCGGGCACCACGCTCGCCGCGACGCTGGCGATCCTGGCGGCGCGTGACGAAGCGGACAAGGTCGCCAGCGCCACCTTCTTCACCGCCCAGGTCGATTTCGAGAAAGCGGGGGAATTGCTGCACTTCGTGACCGACGATCAGCTCGCCTTGCTCGACACGCTCACCCCGGACGGTTTCCTCGACGGACGCTATATGGCGTCGGTGTTCAACCAGTTGCGCGGACGCGACCTGATCTGGAATTACGTCACCAACAACTATCTGCTCGGCAGGGACTATGCGCCGTTCGACCTGCTGCACTGGAACGGCGACACGACCAACCTGCCGGCGGTGTGGCATCGGCGCTACCTGCTCGACCTGTACCGCGACAATCTGCTGAGCAAGCCCGGCGCGCTGAGCGCCCTCGGCACACCGATCGACCTCTCGAAGGTCAGGACGCCGGCCTATATCCAGGCCGGGCGCGACGACCATATCGCACCGGCCGAAAGCGTGTGGGCGCTGACGCGGCATCTGGCCGGCGAGACGAAGTTCGTGCTTGCCGGATCGGGGCATATCGCCGGCGTGGTGAATCCGCCGTCGAGCGGGAAATACCAATATTGGCTCAATCCCGCGCCGGTGGAGACGCTCGACGATTTCCTCGCCGGCGCGACCGAGACCAAGGGTAGCTGGTGGCCCGACTGGGTCGAGTGGCTGCGGTCGCGGGATGACGAGGCAGTCGCGGCAAAACCGGCGCGGGAACCCGGCAACGGCTTGCTCGACGCGATCGGGGAGGCGCCGGGCTATTATGTCAAGGCGCACTGAACTGCCGTGATATCAATGCCTTGATTGCCGTATGACACTTATGTTGCGCTGCAACAAAACCTCTTGCAAATCGTATGGATCGATTTATATTGCACTGCAGCAATATTGCAGGAGCAATCGATCATGGCCAGCAGGGGCCCATCGTCAAAAGCGCCCGCACCAGCCGCCAAGCCGGTGCCGAAAGTCGCCGTCGAGCCGAAGGCGGCCAAGCCGGCCGCGCCGAAAGCGGCGGTCGTCAAGCCCGAGGCAAAGCCTGCTCCGGTCGCCGCGAAGATCGCCGCCAAGCCAGTCGTGGCGACCGCGCCGCCGGTTGCGCCGGTGCCCGTCGTCGATCCGGTCGTGGATCCCCGACCCGTTCTTGCCGCTGAAGTACCTGAAATCGTCCCGGAACCCGTCGTCCCGGAACCTATCGTCCCAGAACCCGCCGTCGCAGCCGCGGCGGCCGTCATCGAGAAGGAAACCGTTACCATGGAAGCCACCGTCAAGTCCGCCGCCGAAAAGGTCCAGGCCCAGGCCAAGTCGCTGTTCGGCGATGTCAACGATCGCACCAGGACCGCCCTGGAAAAAAGCTCGAAGGCGTTCGAGGAATTCAACGATTTCTCGAAGGGCAATGTCGAGGCGCTCGTCGAATCGTCGAAGATCGCAGCCCGGGGTGCCGAGGATATCGGCAAGTACACCACCGACTATGTCAAGGCGACGGTCGAGAAGGCCAATGCCGCGGCCAGGCAGTTCGCGGCGGTCAAGTCGCCGACCGAATTGTTCAAGCTCCAGGGCGAGCATGCCAAGGAAGCGCTGGACTCGGTGATGGCCGAGACCGCCAAGTTCACCGAAAACTATCTCAAGCTGCTCGGCGAAATCGCCCAGCCGATCTCGAATCGCGTCGCGATCGCCGCCGAGAAGATCAAGATCGCCGCGTAAGCGCGATCCGCTTTGGCGATTGCGAGGGGCGGTCCCGGGAGGGGCCGCCCTTTTCGTATCGCCTTTCGCATGCCGCCTCTTGCCCTCGCCCCCGGCAATGCCATATTTTGGCGACAGATGATCGACAGCGACACCTTTTCGATGGCCCCGGGACCGAATGGCGGGCAGGACGACGCACCCGGCGACGGCACCGGCCTCGGCGTCGCCACGCGCACCCGTAGCAAGACCAAGCAGCCGACGCCGTATCGCGTGCTGCTGCTCAACGACGATTACACGCCGATGGAATTCGTCGTGCTCGTGCTCCAGCGCTTCTTCCGCATGGACATGGAAGCAGCGACGCGCGTGATGCTCCACGTCCACCAGAAGGGCGTCGGCGTGTGCGGCATCTTCAGCTACGAAGTGGCGGAGACCAAGGTCAGCCAGGTGATCGACTTCGCGCGCCAGAACCAGCATCCGCTGCAATGCATGCTGGAAAAGGCCTGACGCGGTTCACCGCGCCGGCGGCAACCAGCCCAGTTCCAGTCCGGCGTAGCGATCGACAAAATTCGCCGACCGTTCGAGCGCGCGCTCGTCGCGGAAGGTGAAACGGCCGGCTTCGCGCGCGATCATCCGCTCGTTCTCCAATTGCCGCAGCATGCGGTTGACGTGCACCGCGGTCAGCCCGGTCGCGTCGCCAATCTCTTCCTGCGTCAGGCCGAGCACGAAGCTGTCGGCAATGTCCTTGTCGAGCATCCGCATGCGGTTGCGCATCTCGATCAGGATCGCGGCGACCCGTGCCTTGGCCGAGGTGCGGCCGAGTGCCGCCAGCCGGTCGGTCAGCGCCGCGCGTTCGATCTGGTTATAGACCATGATCAGCGCCGCGAGCCGCGGATGCTCGGTTATCAGCGCGGCGAAGGCCGGGCGTTCGAACGGACTGACCACGCAGTCCGACAGCGCGGAGATCGTCTCGGTCGCCTCGCGATAGACCAGGCTCGACACGGCCAGCATGTCGCCGGCGAAATGGAAGCGCAGGATCTGGCGGCTGCCGTCGTCGAGCAATACCGAGCTCATCATCATGCCCTTGCGCAGGACGTACATGTCGCCGGCGCGGTCGTTCTCGCGCTGCAGCGTGGCGCCGCGCCGCAAATGCCGTTCGCGCTCCTCCAGCCGTTCCAGCGCAAGCCGTTCGCCCGGGGTCAGCATCACCATGTCGCCCAGACGCTCGGCGAAGCAACTCCCTGACACGCGTGAAAATTCCCCTTTGAGTTCCTCCCTCAAAGCAGTGCGGCGGCATCTCTGCATTAAAGTCGATCAACCGGCGGGGTGACGTGCGCGTCCGCCGTATCGTGCTTGCGCGTTCGGGGTGAGGCGATAAACGAGAGGCATGGACCGTATCCTCATCCGCGGCGGCAATCGCCTGTCGGGGCGCTTGCCCATTTCCGGCGCCAAGAACGCCGCGCTGACGCTGATGCCGTGCGCGCTGTTGACCGAGGAGCCGGTAACGCTGCGCAACCTGCCGCGTCTGGCCGATGTCGACAGCTTCGGGCATCTGCTCAACCAGCTCGGTGCCTCGACCCAGATCGAGGGCGCGCGGCCCGAGGATTTCGGGCGGGTGATGACGATCCGCACCGGCAAGCTGACCGCGACCGAGGCGCCGTACGACATCGTCCGCAAGATGCGCGCGTCGATCCTCGTGCTCGGCCCGCTGATCGGGCGGGCGGGCGAGGCGACGGTGTCGCTGCCCGGCGGCTGCGCGATCGGCAATCGTCCGATCGACCTGCATTTGAAAGCGCTCGAGGCGATCGGTGCGCGGCTCGACATGGCCGCCGGCTATGTGAAGGCGCGCGCGCCCGGCGGGCGGCTGTCGGGCGGCAGCTACACCTTCCCGATCGTCTCGGTCGGCGCGACCGAGAATGTCGTGATGGCGGCGGTCATGGCGCGGGGCGGCAGCCGCATCGAGAATGCCGCGCGCGAGCCCGAGATCGTCGATCTGTGCAACCTGCTCGTCGCGATGGGCGCGAAGATTTCGGGCATCGGCACCGAGACGCTGGAGATCGAGGGCGTCGACCGCCTCCACGGCGCGACCTACCGCGTGATGCCCGACCGGATCGAAGCGGGCAGCTACGCCTGCGCCGCCGCGATCACCGGCGGATCGGTCGAACTGCTCGGCGTCAAGCTGGACGACATGCGCGCGACCACCGCCGCGCTGGTCGAGGCCGGCGTCACGCTGGAGGAGAAAGGCGACAATCTGCTCGTCTCCGCCTCCGGCCCGCTAAAGCCCTTGACGCTGTCGACCGCACCGTTCCCCGGTTTCGCGACCGACATGCAGGCGCAATTCATGGCGATGCTGTGCCTGGGCGACGGCGCGAGCGTGCTGACCGAGACGATCTTCGAAAATCGCTATATGCATGTGCCCGAACTGGCGCGGATGGGCGCGAATATCGAGGTCCACGGCCGCACCGCCGTGGTACGCGGGGTCGAGCGGATGACCGGCGCGCCGGTGATGGCCACCGACCTGCGCGCCTCGATGAGCCTGATCATCGCGGGGCTGGTGGCGGACGGCGAGACACAGGTCAGCCGAGTCTATCATCTCGATCGCGGCTACGAACGGCTGGAAGAGAAATTGAGCGCGGTCGGTGCCGATATCGAGCGGGTGGGGGACGGTTGAGCGATCCGTACGCACCGCTGCGACATCCGCGTGGATCGCGACATCCGGTGTGGCGGCTTCGCAGGAGAAGATGACCCGACGACCTTATGGCGCCAGGCCGATCAGCGCGATTTGCCGGCCGTATCCCGGCTCGCCGCGATGCGTCGCGCGGCGGAAGCTGAAGAAGCGTGCTTGGTCGGCATAGGTATCAAGCCCGAGCGCAGCGACGCGTGTCACGCCGGCGGCGGCAAGGCGGTGGACGACATAGGCTTCGAGATCGAATTGTCGGCGACCGGCGCGTCCGTTGGCGAAGAAGCGCTCGTTCGCGGCGTCATCCGCCTCGAAACGGCGCGCGAACGCCTCGTCCACTTCGTAGCTGGAGCGGGCGATGCAGGGGCCGACGGCGGCGGCGATGCGGTCGCTTCTTGCGCCCAACGCTTCCATCGCCAGGATCGTGGCATCGGTCACGCCGCCGAGCGCGCCCTTCCACCCGGCATGCGCCGCGCCGACCACGCCGGCCTCGCGGTCGGCGAGCAGCACCGGCGCGCAATCGGCGGTCAGGATGCCGAGCGCCAGGCCGGGCCGGTCGGTGACGAGCGCGTCGGCATGCGGGCGCACGCGATCTTCGTACGGGGTCAGCACCGTCACGCAATCGGCGGAATGGATCTGGTAGGGCGTCAGCAGCCGCGCACCCGGCAGCACCGCCTCGGTCGCCAGCGCGCGATTCGCGGCGACGGCCGCGGCATCGTCGTCCGACCCGATGCCGACGTTCAGGCCGGCGTACAGCCCGGTCGACACCCCGCCCGCGCGCCCGAGGAAACCGTGCGCCACCCCGGCGAGCGTGCCCGTGCGGATCACGTCGACGCTCACAACACCAGCCGCATCAGATTGTCGTCGTCGACCGTCTCGCCCACCCGGAACGCGATGCGCCCGATATCCTCGAACCCGTATTTCTCGTAGAAGCGGTGCGCGCGGTGATTGTCGACATAGACGCTGAGGATGATCTCCTTCGCGCCGTGATCGCGCGCATGGCCGAGCGCCCATGCCATCAATTCCTGCGCGACGCCTGCGCCGTGCCACGCGGCGAGCACGTAGAATTGATACAGTTCGATCGCATCCGGCCGCCATTCGCCGGGAAAGGTCACCGGCCCCATCTTGACGAAGCCGATGATGGTCCCCGCGCCCGAGCCATCGTCGGCAAGCGCCAGCCGAATCGCGAAATCCGGATCGGACAATTGCGACGGCAAGCCGTTCGCGCCGAACGCCTCGTCGAGGAAGGCGGCGAGATCGGACTGGCGATACAGCGTGCCGAACGTCTCGGTGAACGACCGCCGCGCCGTCGCCGCCAGCGCCGGGCCGTCGACGGTGCGCGCGTCGCGATAGGTGATCATGCGAACCCCGCAGGTTGCGGCCAGCCCGGCGCGGTGACGGCGAGGACCTGGAAAAGGTCGCCCATCTCCCCGGTCAGCCGCTGTTCGTCCATGGCGATCTGCGCCGTGCGGTCGGGTGCGGCCGCGGCCAGCGCGGCGGCACGCTGTTCGATGCCGAGCGCGATGAGGAACGCGCCTTGCCCGACCGGCCCGGCGACGCGCGCGCCCTCGACCAGGGCCGCCGCGCCGAGCGTGCCGAAATCGACATGCGCGGTCAGGTCCTGCTCGCCCGGCGCGTCGAACGGGTTGGCGAAGGCGTGGCCGCGCACCGCCTGCAAGGTGTCGCCGATCGCGGGGCCGTCATAGCCATAATCGATCGCCAGCAGCGCACCGCCCTGCACGACGATCTTCTGCGCGAGCGCGCGCAGGATCGCGACGCTGGCGGGCGAAGTCTCGATCATCGATCCGGGGGGGGCATCGCGCAACGCTTCGGGGATCACCGCATCGGGTACTTGCTTGCCCGCGATCGGCAGGAACAGCGTGTCCTGGCACGCGACCAGCCGCTCGAACCACCCGCCGGCGCCCTTGACGAGCTGCCGGATCGGCAAGGCGTCGAAGAATTCGTTGGCGACGACGATCAGCGGCCGGTCGGTCGGCAGCGGATCGACCGCGTCGTGCCACGTCGCGTGCGGCATCCGTTCGGCCTGCGCCGCGCGCAGCGTCGCACTGGTCTCGACCAGATGCACCGGCGGGATCAGCCCGGCCTTGGCCATCGCGCGCGTCGCGTCGGCGGCGAGCGTCCCGCGTCCGGGGCCAAGCTCGACCCATGCCGCCTCGGGCCGTCCGGCGCGGTCCCACAGGTCGGCACACCACAGCCCGACCAGTTCGCCGAACATCTGGCTGATCTCGGGCGCCGTGACGAAGTCGCCGCCGGCGCCCAGCGGATCACGCGTCGCATAATAATGCGCGTTCGCCGCCGCCATGAACTGGGCGAGCGAGATCGGCCCCGCCAGCGTGATCGCGCGGGCGAGGCGGTCGGCCAGAATCCCCCTCCCGCTTGCGGGAGAGATTGGGGGAAGGGAAGTCTTGGTCATCGTCGGACGCGCAATGCCCTCCCCCGACCCCTCCCGCAAGCGGGAGGGGAGAAGGATCACGCGACGCTCGCGCTCCCGGCGATCGGTTCGACGCGCTGGCGGCGGCCCTTGGCGGTGAGCACCAGATACAGCCCGCCGACGATCATCGGCAGCGTCAGCATCTGCCCCATATGGATCGTCGTCGCGAAGAACGTGCCCTCGAATTGCGAATCCGGCTCGCGGAAGAATTCGACGGCGAAACGCGCAAGGCCATAGCCGAGCAGGAACAGCCCGACGAGCTTGCCCGGCTCGTACCGCGCCTTGGTCTTCCAGAAGGCGAACCACAGCAACGCGAACAAGGCGATGCCCTCAAGTCCCGCCTCGTACAATTGGCTCGGGTGCCGCGCCATCTCGCCGCCGCCGCGCGTGAACACGATCGCCCACGGCACATCGGCCGGCTTGCCCCACAATTCGCCGTTCACGAAATTGGCGAGCCGACCGAAGAACAGCCCGAACGGCACGACACAGGCGACGTAATCGTGGATGCGCAGCCAATCGAGTTTCTGGCCCCTCGCGAACAGGATGATGCCGATCGAGGTGCCGATCATCCCGCCATGGAACGACATGCCGCCGTCCCACAGCTTGAAGATACCGAGCGAGAGCAGCAATTGCGGGGCGTAGAACAGCGCATAGCCCAGCCGCCCGCCGAGAATGATGCCGAGCGTCGCGTAGAACACCAGGTCGTCGGCATGGCGTCGTGCCATCGGGCTGCCCGGCTGCGCGATCAGCTTGAGCAGATACCGCCAGCCGATGACGATGCCGGTGATATAGGCGATGGAATACCATTTGATCTGGAAGAAACCGAGGTCGAGCGCGACCGGGTCCAGGTGCAGGTCCTCGAACCGGAGATGCGGATGCGCCGTCGTGGCCGCGGCGGCGAGCGTGGACAGGACGGCAGTCAGGATCAAGGCTTTTCCCCACGGGTTTGCCCCTCCATAAAGGGACCCACCGATAAGACCAAGCGGAGAGCGTGATGCCGACGATTCTTGATCAGCGGATGAACGATGCGCTGGACCGTATCGTCGGTGCGGGCGCGCCGCTGGCGGTCGGCTCGGTCGCGCTGGGCGGGCGGACGTTCCCGATCATCACCGGCGTGCCGCAGACGCTGCCGCCCTATTTCGCGCATTACTGCGCCGAACATGCCGGCAAGACCTTCCTCGTCGCCGGGGCGGAGCGGCTGACCTTCGCCGAGGTCCATGCCGCCGCGACCCGTGTCGCGCAAGCGCTGGTCGGCCAGCACGGCGTGAAGCCCGGCGACCGGATCGGCATCGCGATGCGCAACTCGCCGTCGTGGATCGTGCTGTACATGGGGATCGTCATGGCGGGCGGGGTGGCGACACTCCTCAACGGCTGGTGGCAAGCGTCGGAACTGGCGGCCGCGATGGCCGATGTCGAATGCAGCCTCGTCTTCGCCGATCCGCCGCGCGTGAAACGGCTGGCCGAGATCGACGGGCTGGACGTCGCGGTGGTGACGATCGACGACACGCAGCCGTTTGCCGCGGCACTCGCCGCACTGGATGCCGGGCAGGACGTCGCGCTCCCCGACATCGCGCCGACCGACAACGCCACGATCCTGTTCACCTCGGGCTCGACCGGCCAGTCCAAGGGCGCGATCTGCGATCACCGCGCCGTCACGCAAGCGGTGTTCAACTATCTGGCGCAAGCGCTGATGATCCTCGACATTTCGACGGCCGACGGCATCGCCCCGCCGGCGCAGCACGCGACCTTGCTCACCGTGCCGCTGTTCCATGTCACCGCCGAAGTGCCGGTGCTGCTGCAAAGCTTCGCGATGGGGCGCAAGCTCGTGCTAATGCCGAAATGGGATGCCGAGCAAGCGATGCGGCTGATCGAGGCCGAGACGGTGAGCTATTTCGTCGGCGTACCGCTGATGAGCTTCGAGATCCTGACGCACCCCAGGCGGGGCGACTACGACCTGTCGACCGTGACCGATTTCGCCGCCGGCGGCGCGGCGCGCCCGGTCGATCACGTCCGCCGCCTCGCCGCGGAAATGGGGGCGTCGAAGCCGCTGGTGGGGTATGGCCTGACCGAAACCAACGGTGTGGGCTGCGGCAATTTTCGCGACAATTACCTCGCCAAGCCCAGTTCGACCGGCCGCGCCTCCGCGCCGCTGGTCGATCTCGCGATCCTCGACGGCAGCGGCAGGCCGGTCGCGCAGGGCGAACGCGGCGAAGTCGCGATCCGCTCGATCTGCAACTTCACGGAATATTACGGCCGGCCCGAGGCGACCGCCGCCGCTTTCACCGCCGATCGCTATTTCCTGACCGGCGACATCGGCTATCTCGACGAGGACGGTTATCTGTTCATCGTCGATCGCAAGAAGGACATCATCATCCGCGGCGGCGAGAACATCTCCTGCCAGGAAGTCGAGGCGGCGATCTACGAGCATCCGGCGGTCGCCGAGGCGGCGGTGTTCGGCCTGCCCGACGAGCGCTATGGCGAGGTCCCCGGCGCGGTCGTGCTGGCGCGAGCGGGTCAGGCACTGGCGACCGAGGAATTGTGCGCCTTCCTTTATGGTCACATCGCCGCGTTCAAGGTGCCGCAGCGCATCTGGTTCGTCGAACATCCCTTGCCGCGCCTGGGTACGGAGAAGATCGACAAGGTCTCGCTCCGCGCGGCCTACCGCGCGATCGCGGCGGCGGAGGCCGTTACCGCCTAGCGCGGCCCCAGCCGCCGCGATAGAGCAAGGCGATGACCGCGCGCTCCTTCCCGCAGATCGATCGCCGTACCCTCTTAATCGGCGGCGGCGCGGGCATCGGGCTGGTCGTGGCGTGGAGCCTGTGGCCGCGCCGCTATGTGCCCAATCTCACCGCCGACAAGGGCGAGACGCTGTTCGGCGCGTGGCTCAAGATCGGCGATGACGGGCATGTCACCGTCGCCGTGCCGCAGGCCGAGCACGGGCAGGGCGTCTACACCGCGCTCCCGCAGATCGTCGCGGACGAACTGGGCGCGGACTGGCGTACCGTCGCGGTCGAGCCGGCGCCGCTCAACCCGCTCTACGCCAATCCGTTCGGCGCGGAGGAACTGTTCGAGGGACAGGGCGACGCGCTGCTCAAGTCGTGGCGCGATGCCCATGCCGTGCGGATCGGGCTGATGCTGACGGCCGGGTCGAGCTCGGTCCGCGCGTTCGAGGGCGATCTGCGTATGGCGGCCGCGGCCGCGCGGGTGCTGCTGTGCAAGGCGGCGGCCAAGCGCTGGGGGGTCGACTGGCAAAGCTGCGCCACGGCGGCGGGTTTCGTCGTACATGGCAAGGATCGCCTGCGCTTCGCCGAGCTGGCGAGCGCGGCGGCGGGCGGCACGCTGCCGGACCCGCTTCCCTTACGCGGCGACACCGCCGACCGGCTGTCGGGCCAGTCGCTGCCCCGGCTCGACGCCCCGGCCAAGGTCGACGGCTCGGCCAATTTCGCCGGCGACGTGCGCTTGCCCGACATGGTCTATGCCAGCATCCGCCAGGGGCCGGTCGGCGACAGCACGCTGCTGCGCGTCGACCGCGCGGCGGCCGACCGGATTCGCGGCGTGCTGCACGTCGTCACCAACGACCGCTGGGTCGCCGCCATCGGCACCAACTGGTGGGCGGCGAACCAGGCGCTCGACGCGCTCGCCCCGCGCTTCGAGACACGCGGGGCCGCCGTCACCACCGCCGGCATCCAGGCCGCGCTACGGGCCGCGCTCGACGGCCCCGGCACGCGCCTGGCGCAGGCCGGGGACCTGTCGTCGGTGTTCAAGGATGCGCGCGTGATCACCGCGGACTATCATGTCGGGCTCGCCCCGCACGCCGCGATCGAGACGATGACGGCGACCGCGTATCTGCACGACGGCCGCCTCGACCTGTGGCTGCCGACGCAAGCGCCCGGCCTCGCGCGCAGTGCCGCGGCGGCGGCGATCGGCCTGTCGGAGGATGCCGTGCTGGTCCATCCGATGCTGATCGGCGGATCGTTCGGCGCCAATTTGGAAACGCAGTGCGCGGCGCAGGCGGCGATGCTGGCGGAGAAGCTCAGGCGTCCGGTGCAGCTCGTCTGGTCGCGGTCGGAGGATTTGCTGCACGACCGCTACCGCCCGCCCGCCATGGCGCGGATGACGGCGCGGCTCGGCGCGAACGGGCAGATCCTCGGCTGGCTCGCCAAGATCGCCGCGCCCGCGACCGGGCGGGAGCTTGCCGCGCGGCTGCTCGGCGACGATGCCGCTGCCCGCGCCGCCTTGTCGCTGGCGCCGTCGGGCGACCGCTATGCGGTGGCGGGCGCGACGCCGTTCTACCGCGTGCCCGCCTTCGCGATCGACCATCATCCGGCCGAGATCGGCGTGCCGACCGGGCATTGGCGTTCCGGCGCGCACAGCTACACCGCCTTCTTCACCGAATGCTTCCTCGACGAACTGGCGCATGTCGCGGGCACCGAGGCGCTGTCGTTCCGCATCGGCATGCTCGGCGGCGACGCGCGGCTGGCGCGCTGCCTGTCGACCGCCGCCTCGCTCGGCGGGTGGGAAGGCGGCGTGGCGGGGAGCGGGCAGGGCATCGCGTGCCACAGCTTTCGCGGCAGCCACATCGCGGTGCTGGTCGAGGCGCATATCGGCGAGGGGCAGGCGGTCAGCGTCGATCGCATCGTCGCGGCGGTCGATTGCGGGCGGCAGATCAATCCCGACCTGGTCAGGCAGCAGATCGAAGGCGGGCTGCTGTTCGGCATGGCGGCGGCGACGGGGGCGACGACCGGGTTCCGCGCCAATCTCGCCACGGCGCGCGGGTTCGGCGATCTCGGCCTGCCGCGTCTCGCCGATACGCCCGACATCACCGTCGAGATGATCTCGAGCGAGGCCGAGCCCGGCGGGGTGAGCGAACTCGCCGTGCCGCCGGTCGCGCCGGCGATTGCCAACGCGCTGCAAGCCGCTACGGGCTACCGCTTGCGGACACTCCCGCTGGTCCCCGGAAGCGCTTGATGCCGCCTGCCCATCACCCGGCCATCCCCGCGCCGAAGATCGGCGTGCTGCTGATCAATCTCGGCACGCCCGACGGGCCCGATATCGCGTCGGTGAAGCGTTATCTCGGCGAATTCCTGTCCGACCGGCGCGTCGTCGAAATCCCGCAGATCGTGTGGCAGCCGATCCTGCGCGGCATCATCCTCAACACGCGGCCCAAGAAGTCGGCGCATGCCTACAGCCAGGTATGGAGCGAGGACGGCTCGCCGCTCGCCGCCATCACCAAGGCGCAGAGCGCCGCGCTGCGGGGTGCGTTCGGGTCGGGCGTAACGGTCGACTGGGCGATGCGCTACGGCAAGCCGTCCATCCCGGACCGGTTGCGGGCGATGAAGGATGCCGGGTGCGCGCGGATCCTGATCGCGCCGCTCTACCCGCAATATTGCGCCGCGACCACCGCGACCGCCAACGACAAGGTGTTCGAGACGCTGGCGAGGATGCGCTGGCAACCGGCGCTGCGCACGCTGCCGCCGTATTACGACGACCCGGCCTATATCGCGGCGCTGGCCGACTCGATCGAGACGGCGGTGAGCGACCTCGATTTCGAGCCGCAGGCGATCGTCACCAGTTTTCACGGCATGCCGCAACGCACGCTGGAATTGGGCGATCCCTATCATTGCCATTGCCGCAAGACCGGGCGACTGCTCGGCGAGAAGCTGGGCAGGGAATTGATCGTCTCGTTCCAGTCGCGTTTCGGCCGCGCCAAGTGGCTGGAACCGGCGACCGACGTGACGCTGGAGGAATTGCCGGACAAGGGCATCACCAGGATCGCGATCGTCGCACCGGGCTTTTCCGCCGATTGCCTGGAGACGCTGGAGGAACTGGCGATCCGCGGACGCGAGAGCTTCGAAGCGAAGGGCGGCACGCATTTCGCCTATCTTCCCTGCCTCAACGCCAGCCCGATCGGGATCGCGATGTTGCGCGGGCTGATCGCGCGAGAGCTTGAAGGGTGGGGCGTCCCCGCCTAGCCTAGGTTTACAACGAGCGTAGAGGAGAGCGGACATGGCCCGGGTAGCGATCGTCACAGGCGGCACGCGCGGCATCGGCGAGGCGATCAGTCTCGCACTCAAGGAGATGGGCATCACGGTCGCGGCAAATTACGCCGGCAACGACGCGCGCGCGCGCGATTTCACCGATCGTACCGGCATTGCCGCCTATAAGTGGGACGTGGGCGATTTCGATGCGTGCCAAGACGGCTGTGCCAAGGTCGCCGCCGAGCAGGGCGACGTCGACATCGTCGTCAACAATGCCGGCATCACGCGCGACGGCACCATCCTGAAGATGAGCTATCAGGACTGGAAGGAAGTGATCGAGACCAATCTCGGCGGCTGCTTCAACATGGCGAAGGCGACCTTCGCCGGCATGCGGAGCCGCAAATGGGGGCGGATCGTCAATATCGGGTCGATCAACGGGCAGGCCGGGCAATACGGCCAAGTCAATTACGCCGCCGCGAAATCGGGCATTCACGGGTTTACCAAGGCGCTGGCGCAGGAAGGCGCCAGGGCGGGGGTGACGGTCAATGCGATCGCGCCGGGCTATATCGACACCGACATGGTCGCGGCGGTGCCGCCCGACGTGCTGGAGAAGATCGTGGCGAAAATCCCGGTCGGCCGCCTGGGCCAGGCGACCGAGATCGCGCGCGGCGTCGCGTTTCTTTGTTCGGAGGAGGGTGGTTTCGTGACCGGATCGACGCTGAGCATCAATGGCGGACAGCATATGTATTGACGGGCGCAGGCGCGCGTGCCGCGGGCCGGTGCGCCTCCGGCGCAGCGCCCGGCACGGCCGGCGGGTGGGCCAAGCCCAACCCGGCCGACGGCTTTGCCGGCGGCCCGCCCGAGTATAAGGAGGCCGATCCCGCAAGGAGATCGGCCTCCACCCTCGATACGCCACGCAAGGGTAGCTCCGAGTACGGTTCAGCGACGGTCGGCAAAGCCGCCATCGGCCGGGTTCGCTGGCGCGACCCGTCGGCCGTGCCGGGCGATGCTCGCTTTCGCGACCATCGGGGCGGACATGGCCGCCCCTTCACCCGTCACCGGCACCCGTCCTTCTCGATCGCACGGCCCGCCAGGGCCCCGCCACCGGCGCCGAGCACGGTGCCCAGCGTCCGGTCGCCCCGCCCTGCGATCGCGTTGCCGAGCAGGCCGCCGGCGATCGCGCCGATGATCGTACCGCTGCTGCCGTTGCGGCAGCGATTGCGCGACCGGCTGTAATAGCGGCGATCGTCATAGCGGCGCGGATCGTCATAGCCGCGCTGGTCGTAGCGTCCGCGCTGGTCATCGTAACCGCGCTGGTCGCGATACCCGTCGTTCCGGTAGCGCGTGTCGCGATAGCCGTCGTCGCGGTTGTAGCCGTCGCGATAGGCCTGCTCATAGGCATAGGCCTGGCCGCGATCGTAATCCTGCGCGGCGGCAGGCGTCGCGGCCAGGCCGGACGCCGTCATGGCGATCGCGGTGGCGGCGAGCGTGAGGGTCTTGAACATCGTGCGTCTCCCGGCTGGTTGTTCCGATAAAACGGATATGCGCGAGTCGCGATGTGACGTGCCTGAATGGCTCTGTTAGCCGCCATTCATCGTCGTAACGCAGCGGTAACGTGGTTGCGCCCCGATCCGCGCTACCGCAGGGCAGGGCGATGCGCATCCTGCTGTCGATCCTGCTGCTGTTGCTGTTGCTGCCCGTCTGGAGCGGGCGCGAACGGTTGCCGTTGTTCAAGGCCGATCCGCACTTCCGCGTCGAGCCCGTCCTGCTCGATCCGGCCGACCCGGCGGTACGGCGCGTCGGCGATCTGGTGTGGCTGGGCGGGATCGAACTGGCCAGCCGCGATCCGGCGTTCGGCGGCTTTTCGTCGCTGCACGTCGCGGGCGATCACTTCACGCTGCTCAGCGACGGCGGCAATATCGTGCGGTTCGCGATGGGGCGCGACTGGCGCATCCATCGGCCGAGCTTCGCGGCCTTGCCGGCCGGCCCCGGAACCGGCTGGGAAAAACGCGACCGCGACAGCGAATCGATGAGCGTCGATCCGCGGACCGGCGCGGTCTGGGTCGGGTTCGAAAGCTATGACCAGTTATGGCGCTACGACCCGGGTTTCACCCGCGCCGAGGCGCACGTCGCCCCGCCCGCGATGCGCGACTGGCCGGAGAATGAAGGCGCCGAGGCGATGACGCTGCTGCCTGGCGGCGGCATGGCGACGATCGCCGAGACCAAGCCGTGGCCCGGCGGGCGCGGGCGCGGCGGCATCGTCTTCGCGGGCGATCCGGTGCGGGATCCGCGCCGCGGCTTCCGCTTCACTTTCATCCCGCCGGCGGGATACGATGTCAGCGACATGACCGTCCTGCCCGACGGACGCTGGCTGGTCCTCAATCGCGGCTTCGCCTGGGCGCGTTTCTCGAACGTGCTGACGGTGGTCGATCCCGCGCAGGTCCGCCCCGGCGCGACGGTGCGCGGACGCAACATCGCGACGCTCGCCGCGCCGTTGATCCACGACAATTTCGAGGGAATCGCGGCCACCCGCGAAGGGCACGAGACGATCGTCTGGCTCGTCTCGGACGACAACCAGATGCCGTTCCAGCGCAGTCTGCTGCTGAAATTCAGGCTCGATCCGGTCCCGTCGAAACCGGACCGGCACAAATAAGTCTTACGCGGCGGCCTGCGGCGTCGCGGTGCGCTTCTTGGCGACGTCGCGCTTGAGGCGGCGCGCGCGCAGCGACAGCTTGTCGTCGGTGGTCTTGACCAGCCAATTGTCCAGCCCGCCGACATGCTCGACCGAGCGCAGCCCGTGCGCCGAGACGCGCAGCTTGACGCTGGTGCCGAGCGCATCCGAGATCAGCGTGACGTTCTGCAGGTTCGGCAGGAACGTGCGCTTGGTCTTGTTGTTGGCATGGGAGACGTTGTTCCCCACCATCCGGCCCTTGCCGGTCAGTTCGCAGATGCGCGACATCGTGAATTCCTGATTCGCCAGAATGATGATGAGCGCCCGTGAAGAGGCTCGTGAAGGCGGGGCGCATACCGAAAGCGGGACGGCCGGTCAACCGCATGTGGTGGCGCTGCACCGTGAATCGGTGTTTACATGCAACCGAAGCAGGCGACGCGGCGTTTGGTTACGATAACGATTCGATCATTCAGGAGAATGCGATGCGCTTTCTATTGGCCCTGGTCGGCCTCGCCGCCCTCGTCGTCGTCGCCCTGGTGTCGCTGGGCATGCTCAAGCTCGATACCAAGGCGGGGTCGCTCCCCTCGGTCAGCGTGGCCGGCGGCAAGGCGCCCGAAGTGACCGCCAACATGGCGACGGTCGAGTTCGGCACCGCCCGCAAGACGGTAGAGGTGCCGACCGTCACGACCAAGACCAAGACGATCGCGGTGCCGACACTGACGGTCAACAAGCCCGCCGGTGCGGACGGCAACACCGTCACAACCCGATAAGCCCTGCCGGTCTGGCGAGTTCCGGTCTGGCGAATTCCGCTCGGGCGGGGCATGATGGCGCGGTGTTGCCGCTGCCCCTCCCGATGCGCGCCGCGCTCGACGCCGCCAGCGCGGCGGCGGCGGCGGGCGAAGTGCCGGTCGGCGCGGTGATCGTGCTGGACGGGCAGATCATCGCCACCGCTGCCAACGCGCCGCGCGCGCGGTACGATCCGACCGCGCATGCCGAAATGCTGGCGATCCGCGCCGCCGCCGCCGCGATCGGCGCGGACCGGCTGAGCGCGTGCGAGCTGTGGGTCACGCTGGAACCCTGCGCGATGTGTGCCGGGGCGATCGCCCATGCGCGCATCGCGCGGCTGTATTACGGCGCGAGCGACCCGAAGGGCGGCGCGGTCGAACACGGCCCGCGCCTGTTTTCGCAAGGCACGGTCCATCACCGCCCCGAACTGTTCCCCGGCATCGGCGAGCGCGAGGCGGCGGCGCTGTTGCGCGCTTTCTTTGCCGCGCGCCGCGCCGCGAGATAAAGCGAGCGACGCCGACTGTTGTGAAAGCGCCCGATCTGCGCGAAGGAAGTCGGGCATCATGCACCCGCTCCCGCCTTTTCCCTGGATCGACGTCGCGATCATCCTCGCGCTGGTCGTGCTCAACGGCGTCTTCGCCATGTCGGAACTGGCGATCGTCTCGTCGCGCAAGGCGCGGCTGGAGGCGATGGCGCGCAGCGGGCGGCGCGGCGCGCGCACCGCACTGGCGCTGGCGGCCGACCCCGGCAAGATCCTGTCGACGACGCAGATCGGCATCACGCTGATCGGCATCCTGGCAGGGGCTTATTCCGGGTCGAGCCTGGGCGGGCCGGTCGCGGCGCGGCTCGGCTTTCTCGGGCTTGGCGCGGAGACGACGGAGACGATCGGCTTCGCGATCGTCATCGGCCTGACCACCTATGCCTCGCTCGTCGTCGGCGAGCTGGTGCCCAAGCAGATCGCGCTGCGCGCGCCGGAGCCGCTCGCCGCGATGATGGCCGGACCGGTCAGCGTGCTGGCGACGATCACCGCGCCGGTGGTGTGGCTGCTCGATTCCTCGTCGGGCGCGCTGTTCCGCCTGATGGGCCTGAAGCGCGAGAGCGAGGAGCATGTCACGGCGGAGGAACTGCATCTGATCGTGGCCGAGGCGTCGAAATCGGGCGTGATCGAGGAGCATGAGCGCTCGATCATTTCCGGCGTCGTGCGGCTGGCGGATCGCCCGGTGCGCGAGGTGATGACGCCGCGCACCGATATCGAATGGATCGACGCGACGCTCGACGATGCCGGCATCCGCGCCGCGCTGATGGCCTCGACCCACAGCCGCCTGCCGGTCGCGGAAGGATCGGTCGATGCGGTGCTCGGCGTGGTGCAGGCGCGCGACATTGCCGTCGCCCTGTTCCGGGGAGACCCGCTCGACGTGCGCGTGCTGATGCGCCAGGCGCCGGTGGTGATCGACCAGATCGACGCGATGGACGCGCTCGACGCGCTGCGCCAGGCCGAGGTGCCGATGGCGCTGATCCATGACGAATACGGCCATTTCGAAGGGATCGTGACGCCGGCCGATCTGCTCGCGGCGATCGCCGGCGAGTTCGCGTCGGACACCCACCCCGACGAGGCGCCCTCGGTCGTCACGCGCGACGACGGCTCGCTGCTGGTGGCGGGGCAGATGGCGGTCGACACGCTGGCCGAACGGCTCGGCCTCGATCTGCCCGAGGACCGCGATTACGCGACCGTCGCGGGGTTGGCACTCGCCGTGTTTCGCCATCTGCCGGGCGAGGGCGAAAGCTTCGTCGAGCAGGGCTGGAAGTTCGAGGTGGTCGATCTCGACGGGCGGCGGATCGACAAGGTGCTGGTGAGCCGGGCGGGGTAGCGTCTTGCCATAGTGTTCCCCGGCCATCGCGAAGCCTTTCGCGAGGCCTTTCGCGAGGCCTTTGCAAAACTCTCGCCATCGTCCCGGATCCGTTCCGGGATCCCCGTGCCGCATCTTCCCGGCCGCTGCTGCCGTACCACGGTGGATGCCGGAACAGGTCCGGCATGACGGGGTGCTTGCAGAATGTCGCAGGCTTGCCGTCGACAGGGTCGTTCGGACCTATCCCCCCAATTTTCCGAATGCCGCCTCATACCCCGCGCGGTCGCCGGCGCTCAGCAGCCTGGCTTGCTCGATCCAGCGGTCGCGCGCCATGCGGCCCTGGAACGTGCCGAGCCGCGCGTCCAGGTCGGCCGCCGCTTCCGGCGTCAGGGCGGCGATCTGATCGACGCGCGTGATGCCGTGTTCGGCCAGCGTCGTGGCGAGCTTGGGGCCCAGGCCCTTGATCTGGGTGAGGTCGCCGGCGATCGGTGTCGCGACGGGAACGGGCACGTCCGCTGCGGGTGTCCCGGTCCGCGGCGCGACTTCCCCCGCCGGCACGTCCGCGGATAGCGTCGTCGCGTCGTCGATCGAGGCGGTCGGTTGCGTCACCGCGCCATGTTTCTCGGCGGTCGCGAAATTCTCGTCGACTTGCTTCCTCGCGTCCTTGCGACGGCGCGCCAGTGTCGCGCCCCACCAGATCGCGGCGAGCGCCAGGGCGGCGAGAACGCCCATCAGGACGATGTGCGTCACGGTGATCGCGCTCATCGTGTCGATCGCCTGATTGGTATGTTGCGGGTCGACGGTCATGCGGGATGCTCCTGAATTCCCGTGAATTTCCGGCAGGGTAGCGCAAAGGATCAGTCCGCGTCGCGCGCAATCTCGCGCCCGTGCGCGTCACGCGCGCATTCCCGGTGCCCGATGTCCCGGCGGTGGAAGCCGCCGGGGAAATCGATCAGGTCGACCGCGCGGTAGGCGGCGGCGCGCGCCGCGTCGATCGTGTCGCCGAGCGCGCTCACCGCCAGCACGCGCCCGCCCGCCGCGACGAGCCGGTCGCCGTCGCGCCGCGTGCCGGCCTGGAAGACCCGCGCGCCGCTCGCCTCGGCGTCCGCGATCCCGCCGATCGTCCCGCCGCTCTCGGGCGTGCCGGGATAGCCGTTGGCGGCGAGCACCACCGTCACGGCGGTGCGATCGACCCAGCGCGCGGGGCCGCGCGCGGCCAGCGTTCCCGTCGCCACCGCGAGCAGTACCTCGAGCAGATCCTCGTCCAGCCGCAGCATCAGCACCTGGCATTCCGGGTCGCCGAACCGGACATTGTATTCGATCAGCTTGGGCCCGTCCGCCGTCAGCATCAGCCCGGCATATAGCACGCCCGAAAACGGCGTCCCCGCCGCCGCCATCGCCGCCACGGTCGGCGCCACGATCTCGTCGAGCGCGCGACGCTCCAGTTCGGGCGTCAGCACGCGCGCCGGGCTGTACGCGCCCATGCCGCCGGTATTCGGCCCGGTATCGCCCTCGCCGACGCGCTTGTGGTCCTGCGCCGATCCGAACGGGAGGATCGCCGTGCCGTCGGTCAGCACGAACAGGCTGGCCTCTTCCCCTTCCAGAAATTCCTCGATCACCGCTTCCCCGCCGCGCGCGGAGAACAGGTCGGCCAGCGCGCCCTCGGCTTCCTCGCGCGTGAAAGCGACCGTCACCCCCTTGCCCGCCGCCAGCCCGTCGGCCTTGACCACCACCGGCACGCCGAAGCGGTCGATCGCGGCGCGCGCCTCGGCGCGGCTGGTCGCGTGGACGTACCCGGCGGTCGGGATGCCGGCGCGGTCGCACAACGCCTTGGTGAAGGCCTTGGACCCTTCCAGTCGCGCCGCCGCCTTGTCCGGCCCGAACACCGCCACCCCCGCCGCGCGGAGACCGTCGCCCAACCCGTCGACCAGCGGCGCCTCCGGGCCGATCACGACCAGGTCGACCGCTTGCGCCGCACAGAAAGCCACGACCGCCGCATGATCGGCCAAGTCGAGCTTGACGATCTCGGCGTGGCCCGCGATGCCCGGATTGCCCGGTGCCGCGAACAGCCGCGTCAGGCGCGGCGATTGCGCCAGCTTCCACGCGAGCGCATGTTCGCGGCCACCCGATCCGATCAGCAGGACATTCAATGACGGACCCTCTCTTCGATGCAGCGCTCAGGCTGGAGACCGGGCGGCTGGTAGCCGAGCCTGCCCCCGGCGACAACGCCGCGCCGATGTCGGTGGGGGAACTCGCCGGCAAGCTGAAGCGCGTGGTCGAAACCGAATTCGGCCATGTCCGCCTGCGCGGCGAGATCTCGGGCTATAAGCGCGTCGCCTCGGGCCATGCCTATCTCAGCCTCAAGGACGACAGCGCCGTCATCGACGGGGTGATCTGGAAAGGGCAGGTGGCCGGCCTCGGCTTCGTGCCGCAGGACGGGATCGAAGTGATCGCGACCGGCAAGGTCACCACCTATCCCGGCCGCTCCAAATACCAGATCGTGATCGAGCGGATGGAACCGGCGGGCGAGGGTGCGCTGATGGCGCTGCTCGAAAAGCTCAAGGCGAAGCTGGCGGGCGAGGGCCTGTTCGCGAGCGAGCGCAAGAAGGTGCTGCCGTTTCTGCCGCGCCGCATCGGCGTCGTCACCTCGCCGACCGGTGCGGTGATCCGCGACATCCTCCACCGGCTGGAGGATCGCTGCCCGAGCCATGTGCTGGTCTGGCCGGTCAAGGTGCAGGGCGCGGGCGCGGCGGAGGAAATCGCGCACGCCATCGCCGGGTTCGACGCGATGCCGGCGGAGACGCGGCCCGATCTCGTCATCGTCGCGCGCGGCGGCGGCTCGATCGAGGATCTGTGGGCGTTCAACGAGGAAGTGGTGGTGCGCGCCATCACCGCCTGCTCGATCCCGCTGATCTCGGCGGTCGGCCACGAGACCGATACCACGCTCGCCGATTTCGCCGCCGACCTGCGCGCGCCGACGCCGACCGCCGCCGCCGAGATGGCGGTGCCGGTGCTCGCCGACCTGCGCCTGACGCTGGCGGGCTACGGCCAGCGTACCGAGAAATGCGCGCGGCGCTATCACGAACGCGGGCGCGAGCGGCTCGACGCGCTGGTTCGCGTGATCCCGCGCCGCGACGCGCTGCTCGGGCCGCAGCGGCAACGCGCGGACGATCTCGGCGCGCGGCTCGACCGGGGGCTGGAACGCCGCGTCGTCGTCGCGCGCGGACAACTCGACCGCTCGGCGGGGGCGCTCCGGCTGACGACGCTCGACCGGCAGCTTGCGGTCTCGCGCGACCGGCTTGCCGCGACATGGCGGCTGGTCGAATCGCTCGGGCCGAACGCGATCCTCGACCGCGGCTACGCGTTCGTCTCGGCGCGAGGCTCTGGCGCGGTGGTCGGCTCGGCGGGCGCGGCGCGGGCGGCGGGGGCCGTGACGCTCCACTTCCGCGACGGCGAGGTCGATGCCAAGGTTGAGCGCAGCGGTCCCAAGCCCTATGCTGCGCCGACACCGGAGCAGCCCACGCTCCTCTAGCCGACGCTCTTTACGGAAAGCCGCTCACGATGCTGATGTCCAACACCGATCGCCCCGCGCGCCTCCATTTCATGGCGAACGGCTTTCGCGTGCTGACCCCCGGCGACCATGTCGTCTGCGCCGTCAGCGGCGCGCGCATCGCGCTCGACGATCTGCGCTACTGGAGCGTCGCCCGCCAGGAACCCTATGCCGGCGCCGCGCTCGCGACCGGGGCGATGACCGCTTCATGAAGCGGCGCGCGGGGCTATCCGGGCTGGCCGGCCGGACGATCGGCCCGTCGGTTGCCGGGGCCGCGCTGATCGTGCTCGGCAGTTGCACCACCACCCCCGACCGCACCCGGGTCCAGCCGCTTCCCCCCGCCTCCGTCGAACGCCAGCCGACCGTCCAGCCGCGCCGCGACCCGGCGCGCGACAGTTTCAGCTATTCGGGATCGATGATGCAGGGCGGCATCGTCATCGGCATCGCGCCGGCCGGCACCAGCCTGCTCGCCTTTGACGGCGCGGCGGTGCCGGTCGCCCCCGACGGCCGCTTCCTGATCGGCTTCGACCGCGATGCCGGCCCTAGCGCGACCCTAGTCGCGACGCTCGACGACGGGCGTGTCGTTCGCGACACCCTGACGGTGGCGCCGCGCGGCTGGGCCATTTCGAGCCTGCCGACCCTGCCCAAGACGCCGCTGCCGCAGCCCGACTTCGACCGGCTCCGCCCCGCCGAACTGGCGCAGATCAACGCCGCGCGCCGCGTCGGTTCGGACTCGCAGGGCTGGCGGCAGCCCTTCCTGTGGCCGACCACCGGGCGCATCTCGACGCTGTTCGGCGCGCAGCGGATCTACCGGAACGGCGAGGCGGGATCGTATCATTCGGGGATCGACATCGCCAAGCCGATCGGCTCGGCGATCGTCGCGCCGGCGGACGGCGTGGTGATCCTGGCGACGGACCATCCCTTCACGCTGGAGGGCAATCTGCTGATGATCGACCACGGCATGGGCCTCAACACCGCCTTCCTGCACCTCTCGCGGATCGACGTGCAGGTCGGCGACCATGTCCGCCGCGGCCAGCCCGTCGCGCTGTCGGGCATGACCGGGCGCGCGACCGGCCCGCACCTCCACTGGGGGCTGAAATGGCACGACGCGAAGATCGACCCGCTGCTGGTGGCAGGGCCGATGCCGAGCGGGCAATAATCCGCCGGTGCTGAATACCGCGAAAGGCCGTTGTCGATCGCACCATTCTTCCCAACGAACAAATATCGCACGTGACATATTTGCTACAGATAATAGTTAATTGCCTTAACGAAGTCTTGTAGATTGCGGCGCATGATAGACTGCCGTTAAGTTATTCTAACCGGCGTAGAACGGGTGGTCGCAAATATATGAGGTAAACATGAGTATTTTCCGCGTGCGCCTCTTGGCGTCGACGTTCATGGCTGGCATCGTAATGCTCGCTGGGCCTGCTGTCGCACAGGACGTTCCGGTCGGGACCGATACTGGTGCCGATGCTTCGACAACGCCGGAAGTTCAGCCTGCCGTAGCAGAAAATGCCGATATTGTTGTTACGGGATCCCGTATCGTGCGTTCCGAACTGCGATCCTCCACGCCGATCCTGGCCGTCGGGCGCGACGACATCGCCCGGACGGGCCAGACCAATGTAGCGGAGGTGCTGCGCCGGGAGCCGATTTTCGCGACCGGCACCAGCCAGCAAAACAGTAATTTCCAGGTCAATGGCAATGGTCTCAACCTGCTCGACCTGCGCGGTCTGGGCGTCGACCGTACACTGGTGCTGATCAACGGGCGTCGCGTTGTCGCGGGATTGGGCGGCAGCAATGCGGTCGACATCAACATGATCCCAACCGATCTCGTTGAGCGTGTCGACACGATCACCGGGGGCGCTTCGGCCGTCTACGGCTCCGACGCGATGGCCGGGGTCGTCAATTTCATTCTCAAGGACCGCTTCACCGGCATCGAACTCAATGCCCAAAACGGGATCAGCAGCCGTGGCGACACCAATCGCTATCGCGTCAGCGGCACCATCGGCACCAATTTTGCGGGCGATCGCGGCAACATCTGGATAAACGGCGTTTACGACGTCGATAAAGGCCTGCTGTCGCGCGATCGTTCCTTCTCGGCGAACGATCGGTCGGGCTTGAGCATCTTCTCGCCGGCAGGGGCTTTCAGCCTCAATGGCACGGTGTTCGATATTACCGGTACGGGTGATCAGGGCGCGATCCTCGCGAACGACTATACTTTCGCCTCATCCGGTACTCTGAAGCAGGGCTTCGTCCAGAATATCGACGGCTATAACCGCAACAATTTCCGCCGTCTGATCGTCCCTGTCGACCGCTATCTGGCCAATGCCGGGTTGACCTTCAAGATTGCGGATTCCGTCAAATTCTATGCCGAAGCAGCCTATGGCAAGACGAAGTCGTCGATCGATATCGAGCCTTACGCCACGGCCGGCGGCGACCCCGATGTCGACGGCGCGGGGTCGATCGACGTACCTGGTATTAGCCTCGACAATCCCTTCATCCCGGCGCCAATCGCCAATGCCATCGCGGCGCGCAATAGCGATGCGACCCCGGACAACGACGTTCGCTACATCGCCTTCCGCCGCCGGCTCGGCGATATCTTCAATCGCAACAGCACCAACGACCGTGATTTCTATCGCGCCGTGGCCGGGTTGAAAGGCGATCTGGGTTTGCGGTGGAAGTGGGATGTTTCCTATGTCTACGGCAAGACCAGCGATCATACCGTCACGGACGCGATTCCCACCGACCGTTTCGCCAATGCGCTGGATGCGGTCCTGCTGGGCGGACAGATCGTATGCCGCAGCGCGGCGGCGCGCGCGGATGGATGTCAGCCGCTCAACATCTTCGGCAACGGCGCGCCGTCGCAAGCGGCGATCAACTATGTCCGCCGCGACGGCAAGGTGGTTACCGCGCTCGACACCGAGATCGAGCAGCAGGTGGCGACAGCCAATCTTTCTGGTTCGCTGTTCCGTTTGCCGGGCGGCGACGTAAAGGCCGCGTTCGGCGCGGAATATCGGCACGAGCGGAGTTCGGACGATTGGGATGCCGATACCAATGCTGGGAATACGCTCGGCAATTTTATCTCGGACACCAGCGGCAGTTTCGACGTCAAGGACGTGTTTGGCGAACTCGATGTGCCGATCTTTGCCGATCGTCCCTTCCTGCACTATCTCGGATTCGAGGGGGCGGCGCGCTACGATGATTATTCCACGATCGGCGGCGTGTTTTCATGGAAAGCCGGCGGTGCATGGGCGCCGACGCGCGACATCCGGTTTCGTGCCGAATATTCCCGCGCGAATCGCGCGCCCAATGTCGGCGAGTTGTTCTCCAGCCAATCCGAGACCTTTCCCGGTTCGAGGACGCTCGATCCGTGCGACGGCGTGACGGCCGCACGCACCAACACCTATGATGCGGCATGCCGCGCTATTCCGGCAATCGCCGCCGCCATCGCCAATACTGGTTCATTCTCATATAGCGATGCCGAGATTCAAAGCATCAACGGTTTCGATGGCGGGAATCCAAGCCTAAAAGAGGAAACCGCCAACACATGGACGATCGGTGCGGTGTTCACGCCGACCTTCGCCAAGCGCTTGAACGTGAGCATCGATTATTATCATATTAAGGTGAAGAGCGCGATCAACAGCCAGCCGCGCGAAGAAACTGTGAAGTCTTGTCTGCTCGATCCGGCGTCGGCGGGGTGCGGCGGCCAGGCGCTCCGCCTGCCCAACGGTAAGCTGACGCGCGTCGATGCGCTCAACATCAACACCGGCAGCTTCCTGACCAGCGGCATCGACGTCGCGGCGCGCTATCGCCAGCCCATCGCGCAGAACACCAGCGTCAACCTGCAACTCAATTACACGCACCTGCTCAAGCACCAGCGCACGCCGTTCGACGGCGCGGCGCCGATCGACGAACTCGGTCAACTCCAGAATACCGACCAGACCCGGCTCGGCTCGGGATACAAGGACCGCTTCACGCTCGACACGATTGTCGACCATGGCCCGGCCTCACTGTCTTGGACAGTGCGCTATTTCGGGCCGATCAAGGATACACTCGATCCGGCGACCGCGCCGGACCCGTCGCTCAACAATGTCCGCGCAACATGGTATCATGATTTCCAGCTACGCTACCGCATCGGTGACCAGGTCAAGATGGAATGGTATCTGGGCGTCAACAACGCTTTCGATCGCCAGCCGCCGCTACTGCCGAACGGCGATACCGCTTCGGGCTTGTTCGGCGTCGAGACCTCGCAGGAATATGATGTGATCGGGCGCTATTTCTATACGGGAATCCAAATCCGGCTCTGATCCTGTTCGCCTCAAGCGTGTCGGCGCAGGAGACCAGCGCCGACCACTACCCCGATTCCCGCCCGGTCCCGCGACTCGCTTTATTCGACCCCCAGTTCCAGCCCCCCGTCCCCCTCGTCCACCCGCACCGTCGCCCCGTCGCGCACGTCGCCGCGCAGGATCAGGTCGGCGAGCGGGTCTTGCAGGTAGCGCTGCACCGCGCGCTTCAACGGCCGTGCGCCGTAGACCGGATCGTAGCCGACCCGCCCGAGCCACGCCCGCGCGCCGTCGGTCAGCTCCAGCGACACCTTGCGCTCGCCGAGCAGTTTCGCGATCCGCGCGACCTGGATGTCGACGATCGGCGCCATCTCCGCCTGGCCCAGGCGGTGGAACAGCACGATCTCGTCGAGCCGGTTGAGGAATTCCGGGCGGAAATGCGCGCGGACGATCTCCATCACCTGCGGCTCGACCTTCGCCACGTCCTCGCCTTCGCCGAGCGTGGTCAGCACCTGGCTTCCCAAATTGGAAGTCAGCACGATGATCGTGTTGGTGAAATCGACCGTGCGCCCCTGTCCGTCGGTCAGCCGGCCGTCGTCCAGCACTTGCAGCAGGATGTTGAAGACGTCGCCATGCGCCTTCTCGACCTCGTCGAACAGCACGACCTGATACGGCCGCCGCCGCACCGCCTCGGTCAGCACGCCGCCTTCCTCATAGCCGACATAGCCCGGCGGCGCGCCGATCAGCCGCGCGACCGAATGCTTCTCCATATATTCGCTCATGTCGATGCGGACCATCGCGGCGGGATCGTCGAACAGGAATTCGGCGAGCGCCTTGGTCAGCTCGGTCTTGCCGACGCCGGTCGGCCCCAGGAACAGGAACGAGCCGAGCGGCCGGTTGGGGTCCTGCAACCCCGCGCGCGCGCGGCGCACTGCGGTGGAGACGGCACGCACCGCCGCCGCCTGGCCGATCACGCGCTTGCCGATCGTCGCTTCCATCTGGAGCAATTTGTCGCGCTCGCCCTCCAGCATCCGCTCGACCGGAATGCCGGTCCAGCGCGCGACGACGCCGGCGATGTCCTCGGCCGTCACTTCCTCGCGCAGCATCGCGCCGCGCGTGACGTTGGCGGCCGCGTCGAGCTGGCGCTGGAGATCGGGAATGCGCCCGTAGGACAGTTCACCCGCCTTGGCGAGATCGCCGGCACGCTGCGCCTGCTCCAGCTCCAGCCGCGCGGCGTCGAGCTGTTCCTTCAATTTCGCCTCGGCCGAGATCTTGTCCTTCTCCGCCTGCCAGCGCGTCGTCAGCTCGGCCGATTGCTGTTCGAGATTGGCGAGCTCCCCCTCCAGCGTGCCGAGCCGATCCTTCGACGCGGCGTCGGTCTCGCGCTTCAAGGCCTCGCGCTCGATCTTCAACTGGATGATGCGGCGGTCGAGAGTTTCGATTTCCTCAGGCTTGCTCTCCACCTCCATGCGGATGCGCGACGCCGCCTCGTCTATCAGGTCGATCGCCTTGTCGGGCAGGAAGCGGTCGGTGATGTAGCGGTGCGACAGCGTCGCCGCCGACACGATCGCGGCGTCGGTGATACGCACGCCGTGGTGCAGCTCGTATTTCTCCTTGAGGCCGCGCAGGATCGAGATCGTGTCCGGCACGGTCGGCTCGCCGACGAACACCGGCTGGAAACGCCGCTGGAGTGCCGCGTCCTTCTCGACATATTTGCGATACTCGTCGAGCGTGGTCGCGCCGACGCAGTGCAGCTCGCCGCGCGCGAGCGCGGGCTTGAGCAGGTTGCCGGCGTCCATCGCGCCTTCGGATTTGCCCGCGCCGATCAACTGGTGCATCTCGTCGATGAACAGCACGATGTCGCCCTCGCCGGAGCGAACTTCGTCGAGCACGCCCTTCAACCGTTCCTCGAACTCGCCGCGATACTTCGCGCCGGCGATCAGCGCGCCGAGATCGAGCGCCATCAGCCGCCGCCCTTTCAGCGTATCGGGCACGTCGCCATTGGCGATGCGCAGCGCGAGGCCCTCGGCGATCGCGGTCTTGCCGACGCCGGGTTCGCCGATCAGCACCGGATTGTTCTTGGTGCGGCGCGCGAGGATCTGGATGGTGCGGCGGATTTCCTCGTCGCGGCCGATGACGGGGTCGAGCTTGCCGTCGCGCGCCGCCTGCGTCAGGTCGCGCGCATATTTCCTGAGTGCGTCGAACTTGTCCTCCGCGCCGGCGCTGTCGGCGGTGCGGCCGCCGCGCACCTGGTCGATCGCCGCGTTGAGGGCTTCCGGGGTCACGCCCGCGATCTTGAGCGCCTTGCCCGCCGCCGAGTCGAGCGACAGAGCGAGCGCGACCAGCAGCCGCTCGACCGTGACGAAACTGTCGCCGGCCTTGGTCGCGATCTGCTCGGCCGAATCGAGCACACGCACCGCATCGTTATCGAGCCCCGGCGCCTGCTGCGCGCCGCCGCCCGAGACGACCGGTATCCTGGCGAGCGCAAGGTCGGTTTCGCTGGCCGCCCGCTTGGCGTCGCCGCCGGCCGCGGTGATGAGCCCGGCCGCCATGCCCTGCTCGTCCTCGAGCAGCGCCTTCAGGATATGCTCGGGCGCGATGCGCTGATGGCTCAGGCGGATCGCGACGGTCTGCGCCGACTGGAGGAAGCCCTTGGCGCGATCGGTGAATTTATCGATGTTCATGGTATCCCTTTCGGCACTCATGTGGTGTTGCATTTAAGCAACACAAGAACCCCCTCGTCATGCCGGATTTATTCCGGCATCCACCGTGCCGCGATCGCAACCGTCAGAATGTGCGGCACGGTGTACCCCGGAACAAGGCTCTGCTGAGTTTATCGAAGAATCCGGGATGACGGAGAGGTGACGATGTTGCGTAAATTCCTGATCAGCCTTGCCGGCATCATTGTCTTGGTCGCGCTCGGCTTTGCCATATGGGAGCCGCTGACCGCCACCACCGTCGCCGCGCCGCCTGCGCGCAAATACGACACCGTCATCGCGCGCGACCGGTTCGGCGTGCCGCATATCTTCGGCAGGACCGACCCGGACGTCGCCTATGGCGTGGCCTATGCCCATGCCGAGGACGATTTCGCGACGCTGCAGGAAACGGTCGCGATGGCACGCGGGCGGCTGGGGGCGATGACCGGCGCGGACGGGGCGAAGGTCGATTACACGCTGCACCTGCTCGGCGCGCGTGAGACCGCGCACCGCGACTACGCGAAGCAGCCGGCCGACGTGCGGGCGCTGCTCGATGCCTATGCGAGCGGGCTCAACACCTATGCCCGGCGCCACCCGGACGAGGTACGGCTGGCGCGGCTGTTTCCGGCGAATGGCGAGGACATCGCGACGGGCTTCGTGCTGCGCACGCCGTTCTTCTTCGGGCTCGATCAAGTGCTCGGCGCGCTGACCGGGGACAAACCGCTGCCGCGCGAAAGTGCGGGTGCGACGCCGGACTCGCCCGATCCGGCCGCGCTCCCGGCAACGGGCGAGGCGGTGCCCTACGGCTCCAACGCGTTCGTCGTCGCGCCGAAGCGCTCGGCCGACGGCTTCACTCGTGTCGTCTCGAACTCGCACCAGCCGTGGGCGGGGCCGGTCGCGTGGTACGAACTGAGCGTGCAGTCGGGCACCGGCTGGCATTTCTCCGGCGCGACCTTTCCCGGCGTGCCGTTCCCGGTGCTGGGGCATAACGAGCAGCTCGGCTGGACCAATACCGTCAACCGGCCCGACCTGACCGACATCTACAAGCTCGTCACCGATGCATCGGCCACGCACTACCGTTTCGACGGCGAGTGGCGGCCGCTGCAAGCGACGCGCGTGTGGCTCAAGGTGCGGTTCGGCCCCTTCATCCTGCCGATCCCCAAGACGGTGTACCGCGCCGTGCAGGGCCCGGTGATCGTCAACGAGAGCGGCGCCTATGCGATCCGCTATGCCGGGGCCGACCAGCTTCGCATGATCGAGGAATATTACCGCCTGACGCGCGCGCGCGATTTCGCCGAGTGGCAACAGGCGCTGGCGATGCAGGCGATACCGGCGACCAATTTTCTCTATGGCGACGCCAAGGGCAACATCGCCTATTTCTACAATGCCAGCTTCCCCAACCGCAAGGCGGGCTTCGATTACCGCCAGGTGCTGCCCGGTGACACCGCGCGCGACCTGATGGCGGGGACGGTGCCGTGGGCCCAGGTTCCGCGCAACGTGAACCCCGCCTCGGGCTTCCTCGCCAACGCCAACAACACGCCGTTCCAGACGGCGGGCGCGGGATCGGAACTCAAGCCGGGCGACTATTCGCCGCTGCTCGGGATCGAGACCGACACGACCAATCGCGGCACGCGCGCGGTCGAATTGCTGGGCGCCGATCCGTCGATCAGCGCGGCGGACCTCGCCCGCATCAAATACGACACCGGCGTCAGCCGGCTGAGCTGGGCGGCGCGCTGGTATGCTGACGTGGCACGCGTCGACCCCAAGGGTGACGCGCAACTGATCGCGGCGCTAGGCGTGCTCAAGCGCTGGAACTGGGACTTTGACGGGCATCATGCCGGCCAGGCGCTCGCCGCGATCCTGCTGCGCACCGGGCAGAAATCGCATTATCAGCGTCGCCCGGAGCTCGACCCGCGCGATGCGCTGGCCAAGGCGGCCGCCTATCTCAAGCTGCATTTCGGCACGCTCGATCCGCCGCTCGGCACGGTGCTGCGGCTGCGCCACGGCGCCTTGGACCGAAAGGGGGTCGACCTGCCGCTCGACGGCGCGCCCGACGTGCTGCGCGCCGCCTCGACCTGGGACGAGGCCGACGATGGGCGGCTGGTGGTCAACCACGGCGACAGCTTCATCCTGTTCATGGCGTGGAACAAAGCCGGGCGCGTGTCGTCGCAATCGATCCAGCCCTACGGCGCGGCGACGACGCGGCCCTATTCGCCGCATTATGCCGACCAGGCGCCGCTGTTCGTCGCGCACAGGGTGAAGCCGGTGAACTTCTGGCGCGCCGATCTACGGCGGAATGTGGAGCGGGTGTATCGGCCTTGAGGCCCCCCCCCGCCGACCCGGGGGGAATCGGAGAGGTCGATCGTACCGGTTCGCCGCGCGCGGCACCAAGCGCCCTCGGCATCGGCGTGCAGGCCGACATGTCGGCGACTGGACCGCACCGTCACCGCCACGATTCGCGCGCTGCCGCAAAAATATCGCGCGATGAAGATCCCGCGGCTTGACGCTGCGGCACGCGGGGCGAGCGATCCCGATCGCTTCATCTGGTCGTGGTGGGCGATGCCGCGACGATACGCGGCCGGCTTGACAGTGTCGGGCTGCCCGTCGAGGTGATTTCGGCGGCGTTTGTCGCGGACGCCAACCGAGGTTTCGCAATCAGGAGAGTGACAATGGCTACGGTCGATGGAAGCTGGGATACGGTCGTCAAATCGCCGATGGGCGACCAGAAGGCGGTGCTGACGGTCAAGACCGACGGCACGACATGGACCGGGAGCCAGAACGGCGCGATGGGCTCGGTCGACATCGCCGACGGCACGGTCGACGGCGATACGATCACTTGGTCGATGAACATCACGGTGCCGATGCCGATGACCCTGACGGGCAAGGCGACGGCGGAGGGCGACACGCTGACCGGCACGGTCACGGCGGGGGCGTTCGGCAGCTTCCCGATGACCGGCACGCGAGTGGGGTGAACCGTTTCGACCCTCTCCCGCTTTCGTAGGGGCGGACCGTTGCCTCGTCACCGCCCCAACCGCGTGACGTGCCCCATCTTGCGCCCCGGCCGGGTCTCCTTGCCGTAAAGGTGCAGATGCGCGCCCGGTTCTGCCAGGATCGCGGCCCAGCGATCGGCGTCGTGGCCGATGAGGTTCTCCATCGCCACGGTGGGGGCGGTCAGCCCGGTGTCGCCGAGCGGCAGGCCGCAGATCGCGCGGATGTGGTTCTCGAATTGCGACGTCACCGCCCCCTCGATCGTCCAGTGCCCGCTATTGTGCACGCGCGGGGCCATTTCGTTGAACACCGGGCCGTCCGCGCCGGCGAAGAACTCGCACGCCAGTACGCCGACATAGCCGAGCCGGTCGGCGATCCGCCCGGCCAGTGCCGCCGCCTCGCCCCACTGCGCGGCGATCTCGGCGGGGGCGGGCAGGGTGGAGCGCGCCAGCACGCCGTCGACATGTTCGTTCCATGGCGGCGGATAGCTGACCATCTGCCCGTCGCGCCCGCGCACCAGCAGGATCGAGAATTCGTGGGTGAACGTGACGAAACCCTCCAGAATCGCCGGGCGCGCGCCGATCGCCTGCCATGCGCCCACGATCTCGTCAGGCGCGGCGATGCGCACCTGGCCCTTGCCGTCATAGCCGAGCCGCAAGGTCTTGAGAATCGCGGGCGCGCCGATCTCCGCCACCGCCGCGCGCACTTCGTCCAGCGTCTCGACCCTGGCCCAGGGGGCGGTGCGGCCGCCGAGCTCGCCGACGAAGCGCTTCTCCTCGCTGCGATCCTGCGCGATGCCGAGCGCGGCGGGGGCGGGGTGCACCGGCACCTTGGCGGCGAGATAGACGACCGGGTCGAGCGCGACATTCTCGAATTCGTAGGTCACGACATCGGCGGCGGCGGCGAACTCGTCGAGCACGATGCGGCTGTGATAATCCGCGCGGGTGAAGCTCGAGGCGGTCTGCGCGGCGACGCTCTCGGCATCGGGCGCGAGCACGCGCGTACGGTAGCCGACTTGCGCGGCGGCGACCGCGAGCATCCGTCCGAGCTGTCCGCCGCCGAGGATGCCGATGGTGGAACCGGGGGGGAGCGGAGTCATGCGCATGCGTCCGCTGGGAAGAACGGAAGCGGGTGAAGCTTGATCCTGCCTTCCCTGGAACGGAGGCCACCGGCCAGCAGCAGGGCGGGAAGGATCAGACGATACATGGCGGCGCTCCTTCGCAACATCGTCTCTCCCGCCGCCGATCATACCGCACGAGACGCCTAAAAGACATCTTTGGCGGCGCGGCGCTCGGCGAGTTGCCCGACGGAGGTGGCGCGCAGGAACGGGTTGGTCGCCAGTTCCAGGGCGATCGTTGTGGGCACCGTTGCCTCGCCCGCCGCGCGCTTGGCGTCGACTTGCTTCATGCGCTCGGTGACGGCTGCATTGTCCGGCTCGGCGGCGGCGGCATAGCGGCCGTTCGCCTGAGTATATTCGTGCGCGCAATACACCGCCGTTTCGGGCGGCAAGGCCGCCAGCCGCCGCATGTTGGCATGCATCTGCGCCGGACCACCCTCGAACAACCGTCCGCAGCCCATCGCGAACAGCGTGTCGCCGCTGAACAGCGCCGCGTCCTCGGCCAGATGGAACACGATATGCCCGGCGGTGTGCCCCGGCGTCTCGATAACGCGCGCGACATGAGCACCGATGCGCACTGTATCGCCCTCGCGCAGGCCGTGATCCAGCGTCGGGATCTTGTCCGCTTCCGCCGCCGGGCCGCTGACCGTCGCCCCGAGCGCCTTGATCGCGGCATTACCGCCGGTGTGATCGGGGTGCCAGTGCGTGTTCCAGACCTGCGAGATCGTCCAGCCGCGCGCCGTCGCCGCGTCGATCACCGGCGCGGCCTCGCCCGGATCGACGACGATCGTCTCGCCCGAGGCGGGATCGTGCACCAGCCACACGTAATTGTCGGAAAGCGCCGGGATGCCGACGATGTCGAGGGGCGCGGCCATCACCATTCACCGCTGTTGGGCATCGACGCCCAGGGTTCGGCCGGGGCGAGCGGCGTGCCCTGCTGCAACAGCTCGATCGAGATCGCGTCGGGCGTGCGCACGAACGCCATATGGCCGTCGCGCGGCGGCCGGCTGATCGTCACGCCGCCGTCCAGCAGCCGCTGGCAGGTTTCGTAGATATTCTCGACGCGGTAGGCGAGGTGCCCGAAATTGCGCCCGCCGCCATAGACTTCCGCCTCGCCCTGCTCCGGCGGCCAGTTATAGGTCAGCTCGACCTCCGCCCTGGCGCGTTCGCCGGGCGCCGCCATGTCGTCGGGCGTGGCCAGGAAGATCAGCGTGAAGCGGCCCTTCTCGCTCTCCATGCGGCGTACTTCCCGCAAGCCCAGCAGCGTGAAGAACGCGACCGTGGCGTCCGGATCGGTCACGCGGATCATCGTATGGAGGTAGTTCATCGGTTCGCTTTCCTGCTCGTCCGGACGCACCCTGTTTCGTCAGGTCGGTTTCGGCATTTACGGCGCCGCACGGGCGACTCACGGCGCTTGTGCGTCACGGTGGCCCCCGGGACAAGCCCGGGGTGACGAACAGGGGTCAGGGCTTCCCATCGAACTGCCGGAGCGCCGCCGCCGCTGCCGTGCCGGCCGCGCTGTCGGGGCGCAGCGTCACCGCTTGCCGCCACGCCGCCTGCGCGCCCGTCGCGTCGCCCGCCTGCGCGGCGATGTTGCCCGCCTCGAGCTGCACCGCCGGGTCGTCGCCGCCCAGCGCCAGGGCCTTAGCGATGTCGGCCCTGGCGCGCGGTCCCTGCTGCATCCGCCGCGCCAGCGTCGCCGAGAGCAGCCACGCCAGCGGATCGGCCGGCGCATCGGCCAGCGCGCGGTCGAGATCGTCGCGCGCATTCTCCAGGTCGTCGCCCGCGACCATCGCGCGGGCGCGGTCGAGATGCGCCTCGCCCAGCGCCAAGCCCTTGAGCGTGCCCGAGGACAAGGCCGCGTCGAGCGCCCCGCGCGCCCTGGCGGCATCGCCTGCCGCCAGCCACGCATTGCCGGCCTGCGCCCAGTAATTGGCCGAGCGCGCGTCGCCCGCCTTCTCCGCACCGCGCGCCGCCGCGTCGAACGCCGCCGCCGCCGCCGTCCAGCGCTGTTCGTTGGCATAGGCCATGCCGAGGCACTGCCCGGCGAGGAAGCCGCCGCCCGCCAATTGCCACTGCCCGGCTTCGGCCTGCGCCGCCTTCGGATCGGCGGTCGCGCGGTCGAGGCAATGGTCGTAGCGGCTCTCGGTCGAGGCGGCCGGGCCGGTCGGGCCGGTCGCCGCCTGGGCGAGCAGAAGCAGGAACATCATAAGGCCGCGGTCACATCCTCTATGCTGGCGATCAGCAACGCGATGTCCGCGTCGCGCGACAGGCGGTGGTCGCCTTGCTTGACCAGCACGACCTGCACATCGGCTGAACGAATCAGCTCGGCGAGCCGCACGGTGCGGTGCCACGGCACCTCGGCATCGGCCATGCCCTGCAACAGCCGCACCGGCACATCCACCGCGATCTCGCCGAACATCAGCCGGTTGGCCTCGCCCGATTGCCAGAACGCCTTGGTATAGACCATCGGCAGATCGGCATAGCGCCCGACCTTCTCCAGCCGCCCGTCGGACAGGATCGCCAGTTTCTCCTCGACGGTGAAGCCCCAGTCGGTAAAATCGGGCGCCGGCGCGATCCCGACCAGCGCGGCGACCCTGTCCGGCCGGTCGCGCGCGACCAGCAGCATCAGCCACCCGCCGAGCGACGAGCCGACCAGCACCGCCGGCCCCGCGACCACCGCATCTAGCATCGCGACGACATCGTCGCGCCACCCGGCCAGCGTCTGCTCCTCGAACGCGCCGCCGCTCTCGCCGCAGCCGCCATAATCGAAGCGCAGGAAGGCGCGGCCGGTGCGCACCGCCCATGCCTCCAGCGCGAGCGCCTTGGTGCCGCCCATGTCCGATCCGTAGCCGGGCAGGAACACGACCGCGGGGCCGCCGCCGGGGGTGAAGCGGTGGGCGAGCGCGGGGCGGGCAGGGGTATCGGTCATGCGCAAAGCTCCTCGGGCGGATCGACCTTCAGTGTCGGCGGCTTGGCGCAGACTTTCACGAAACCGTCGCCCCGGACTCGTTCCGGGGCCCACCGTGTCGCGAACTCGGCGATCATACTATCGGGTCGAAAGCCGCCAGGTGGACCTCGGAACGAGTCCGGGGTGACGGAAGAAGGGAACAAGGCCCACCAAGGAGGATGAAGGTCGATCCGCCCTAGCAGAGGAACGGCCGCCGGCAAAATCGCCGCCGCCGCGTCGCCCTACGCCATCGCCGCCAGCAGGCGGTCGACCGTCGTCGTCGCGAACGCCGCGTAATTGTCCGCCACGCCGTACGGCAGCAGCACCTCGCGCCCGACCGCCAGCGCGCCGCAGCTATAGACGACGTTGGGAACGTACCCGTCGCGGTCCTGCGCGTCGGGTGTCAGGATCGGCTGCGGCGTGCGCGCGAGCAGTTTCGACGGGTCGGCCTTGTCGAGCAGGCACGCGCCCATGCAGTAATTGCGCACCGTGCCGACGCCGTGGGTGAACACTAGCCAGCCCTCGTCCACTTCGATCGGCGAGCCGCAATTGCCCATCTGCACGAACTCCCACGGGTAGCGCGGGCTGACGATCTTGCCGCCGCCCTCCCAGTGCAGGATGTCGTCGGAGCTATGCAGCCAGATGCTCTCGCTGTCCTGCCGCCCGAGCATCGCGAACATGCCGTCCACCCGCCGCGGGAACAGCGCCATGCCCTTCGCCTGGGCGGCGCCGCCGGTCAGCGCGCGCATCGTGAAGCTGTGAAAATCGTCGCCCGACAGCAGTTCGGGCCGTGCCGCCGCGCCGCTGAACGCGGTGTAGGTGCCGTGATAGGTGGCCGCGCCGTCCTCCTCGACGAAGCGCACCAGCCGCAGATCCTCGATTCCCTGGCGCTGGCTCGGCAGGACCGGGAACAGCACCGTCTCCGAAATCTCCCGGCTGCCGCCGCACTGCAACCGCAGCACCGCGCCGGTAGCGTCGACGTCGCCGCCCTCGATGATCGGCGGCACCGCGACCGCGCTGGGCTGGTCGACCGACGGCGGCGTGCCCGGCACCCAGCGTCCGGTGCGGAACGCGACCGAGGAGACGTGCCCCTCGCCGATGCCGCGCAGCGACAGCACGAACGATACGCCGCCTTCCGGTGCGGTCGACTGGTCGGGCGCGAGCACCGCGCTGGGGTTGAACAGCGCCGCCGCCTCGTACGAGAATTCCTCGCTGAAATACGCACCGATCAGGCGGCGTCGTTCCTGGCTGGTCGCGGGTTCGTCGGGCAGCGTCGCGGCGATCTCGTCGAAGCGCCGCAGCAGCATCGTGTCGACATCGCGGTGCCGCTCGTCGAGCGAGGCGGTGATCTGCGCCAGTTCGTGCGCGAGCATCGCGTCGTCCAGCGTCAGGATGCGCGCGACGATCGCCTGCGCGCGGCTATGCCCCGCGACACGGAATTTATCGGGATAATCGAGTTCGAACGGCCGCACCACGGTGCGCGACGGATCGGGCTTCAGGAGGAGGTCGTGATGGTCGAGGATCGGCTGGCCATCCGGCATCGGGAGTCCTTTTCGTTACGCAGGCGATGCGGCCGACCCAGGGCGCTCAACGAGCAAAGGGAGAAGTGGGTCCGGCGGCACGGATTTGATCGCGGGGTGCGGGAGGGGCGATTTTCCCTATCCGTCACCCCACGCCCCTCATCGCGCGATCCCGCCCGCCGCCAGCACCGCCAGCGTCATCAGTTCGCTCGCGGTGCTGGTCATCGGGGCGATCTGGACCGACTTTTCCATGCCGACCAGCATCGGCCCGATCACCGCGTCGCCGCCCAGTTCGCGCAGCAATTTCGCCGAGATGTTGGCCGATTGCAGCCCCGGCATGATCAGCACGTTGGCCGGGCCGGACAGCCGCGCGAAGGGATAGTTCGCCAGTTGCTTGGGATTGAGCGCCACGTCGGGCGCCATCTCTCCTTCATATTCGAAGCCGACGCGGCGGCCGTCGAGCACCGCCACCGCCGCGCGGATATTGTCGAGCCAATGCCCCTCGGGGTTGCCGAAGGTCGAATAGCTCAGGAACGCGACGCGCGGCTCGTGTCCCATGCGCCGCGCGACCAAAGCGGTCTGCTCGGCGATGTCGGCGAGTTCGTCGGCGCTCGGGCGCTCGTTGATCGTGGTATCGGCCATGAACACGGTGTGGCTTTGCCCGACCATCAGATGGATACCGAACGGCGTGCGCCCGGCCTCGGGGTCGATCACCTTGCGCACCTCGCGCATCGTGTGCGCATAGGTGCGCGTGATGCCGGTGATCATCGCTTCGGCCTCGCCCAGTTGCAGCAGCACCGCGCCGAAGATGTTGCGGTCCTGGTTGATCATCCGCTCGCAGTCGCGGCGCAGGTAACCGCGCCGCTGCAGCCGGCCGTAGAGGAAATCGACCATGCGCGGCACCAGCGGCGAATTGCGGCTGTTGTGCAGTTCGTAACTGTCGGGATCGTCGACGCCGAGCGCCTTCAGGCGCTCCGGCACGTCGTCGCGCCCGACCAGCACCGGCGTGCCGTAGCCGCCGTCCTTGAAGGCGATCGCCGCGCGCAGCACGACTTCCTCCTCGCCCTCGGCGAACAGCACGCGCTTGGGATGCGCGCGCGCGCCTTCATAGGCGAG
>CAXTJX010000006.1:0-66463 GCA_964244765.1 uncultured Sphingomonas sp.
GTTCCTTGAACTTGCCCTTGCCGCGCCCGCCGGCGTGGATCTGCGCCTTCACGACGTAGAGCGGCCCGGGCAGCCTGGCGCTCGCCGCAACGGCTTCCTCGACCGACAGCGCGGCATAGCCCGCCGGCACCGGCACGCCGAACGTCGCCAGCAATTCCTTCGCCTGATATTCATGGATGTTCATGGCGCGCGCCTTTTGCGGGGGACGGGGTTTGTCGAAGCCTTAAGCACAGCCGAACAGGCGAATCCACCCCGTTAACGCGCGAGCCCGCGCGCGCGCGCCTTCGATCTACTGCGCGAGCCCGCGCGCGCAGAAGGCGGCGGACGACGTCGTCACCCCGACGATCTCCGGATCGCGCAGCGAGCGCACGCGGTAGAGGAATTGCCGCAGGTCGCGCGCGCGCTCGGCCTTGCCCAGGCCCGACAGGCGGCGCAGTTGCAGCAGCGAGAGCCGGTGGACCATCCGCCCGGCCATGCACGCCGCGACCGGCTTCGGGATGCCGGCATCGACCAGGCCGGCGCGCGTCAGGGCTTCCGGTGTCGAGCAGCCGGCGAGCGTCAGGGAGCACAGCAATAAGGCGAAGGAGGGTCGCATATGTTCCGGGCAATGCTATATCGACTGCCATGTCCTGGACAATCGGCCTGTCGCTGTTTCTCGCCACCGTCGCGGTGATGGAAGGCGTCGCCTATGTCGCGCACCGCTGGGTGATGCACGGCGTCGGCTGGTTCCTGCACGAAAGCCATCACCGCGCGCGGGCCGGCCATTGGGAACTGAACGATCTCTACGCGGTGATCTTCGCCATGCCGTCGATCGCGCTGCTGGTCGGCGGGGTGCAGCTCGGCTGGTGGCCGGGCTTTACCTGGATCGGTGCGGGGATCGCGGCGTATGGCGCGATCTATTTCGGGTTCCACGACGTCATCGTCCACCGCCGCATCGCCACGCGCTACCTGCCGAAATCGTCGTACATGAAGCGCATCGTCCAGGCGCACCGGCTGCACCATGTCGTCGAAACGAAAGCGGGAACGGTCAGCTTCGGCTTCCTGTGGGCGCCGAAGCCGGAGGATCTGAAGGCGGAGCTCAAGCGGCGGGGGCATGCCGGCATGCGGGCGCCGGCCGCCGCCACGCCCGATTGAACGAAACGGCACTCTTCTACGCGCTCGCCATTCCCGCGGTGGTGATGCTCGGCCTGTCCAAAGGCGGCTTCGCCGGGATCGGCGCGCTGTCGCTGCCGATACTCGCCATGGCGACGTCGCCGGTGCGCGCCGCCGCGATCCTGTTGCCGATCCTGATCGTGCAGGACGTGGTCGGCATATGGGCGTTCCGGCGCGCCTGGGATGCCGGCGTCCTGGCCTGGACCCTGCCGGGCGCGGTCGTCGGCATCGCGCTCGGCTATCTGTTCGCGGCGCAGGTCTCGGAGACGGCGGTGCTGGGACTGGTCGGCACGATCTCGGTGGGGTTCGGGCTGTACCGCTTGTGGGTCGACCGGCGCGGCACGATGATGACGGCCGCGCGGGCACCCGGCTGGATCGGCACGGTGCTGGGCCTCGCCTCGGGCTTCACCAGCCAGGTCGCGCATGCCGGCCAGCCGCCGTTCCAGATCTACGTGCTGCCCAAGCGCCTGCCGCGCGACGTGCTGGTCGGCACCACCGCGATCTTCTTCGCCGCGGTCAACTGGATCAAGGTGCCGGCCTATTGGGCGCTCGGCCAGTTCAGCCGCGATACGCTGGGCGTGGCGGCGGTGCTGCTGCCGGTCGCGATCCTGTCGACCTTCGCCGGGGTATGGCTGGTACGGCGGGTATCGCCCGAGCGCTTCTACGTCGCGATCTACCTGCTGATGGTGCTGGTGGGCGCGAAACTGATCTGGGACGCAAGCGTTTAGAGCGGATCAACCTTCAACTTTTTGGCAGCATTTGGACGCCAATCCTTTGCAAAAAAGTGCCGTTACCCCGGACATGTTCCAGGGTCTACGGTGCCGCAAGGTCGGTTCGAGAGGCTCTGAACGTCGGACCTGCCGCTCGGTCGACCCCGGAACACGTCCGGGGTGACGGTGTGGACGCTTGACGCTCAAAAAAGCTGAAGGTCGATCCGTCCTAGTCGAACAGACTGGAGACGGACGATTCGTCCGCGATGCGGCGGATCGCCTCGGCGAGCAGCGGCGCGATGGTGAGGTGGCGGATGCGCGTGGCGGCGGCGACGATCTCGTGGCTGCCGATCGAATCGGTGATCACCAGCTCCTCCAGCGCCGACCCCTCGACCCGCGCCACCGCCCCGCCGGACAGCACGCCGTGGGAGATATAGGCCGCGACCCCGGCCGCGCCGGCTTCCTTGAGCGCGGCGGCGGCGTTGCACAGCGTGCCGCCCGAATCGACGATATCGTCGATCAGGATGCAGAAGCGCCCCTCCACCTCGCCGATGATGTTCATCACCTCCGATTCGCCGGCGCGCTCGCGGCGCTTGTCGACGATCGCGAGCGGGGCGTTGTTGAGCCGCTTGGCCAGTGCGCGGGCGCGCACCACGCCGCCGACATCGGGCGAGACGACCATCAGGTTGCGGTCGCCGTAGCGCGTCATGATATCCGCCGACATGACGGGTGCTGCAAACAGATTGTCGGTGGGGATGTCGAAAAAGCCCTGGATCTGCCCGGCATGGAGATCGACCGACAGCACGCGGTCGGCCCCCGCCACGGTGATGAGGTTGGCGACGAGCTTGGCCGAGATCGGCGTGCGCGGCCCCGGCTTGCGGTCCTGCCGGGCATAGCCGAAATAGGGGATGACGGCGGTGATGCGCTTGGCCGAAGCGCGTTTCAGCGCGTCGATGCAGATCAGCAACTCCATCAGATTGTCGTTCGCCGGATAGCCGGTCGATTGCAGCACGAACACGTCCTCGCCGCGGACATTCTCCTGGATCTCGACGAAGATCTCCTCGTCGGCGAAGCGGCGCACCAGCGCGTCGGTCAGCGGCAATTCGAGATACGCCGCGATATCGCGCGCCAGCGGCAAGTTGGAATTGCCGGTCATCAGTTTCATGTGGCCGCCCCTCGCCTGCGTCGCGCCCTCATAATCCGGGGGATCGCGAACGCAATGCCGTGATTGTATCCGTCGCGAAGTCCGACTATAAATATGGCCAGATTCGGAGGCAGAGATGCGGCACGTCCCCATCGCACACTTCAAGGACAAGATGTCCGAGATCATGGCCGCGGCCGAGGCGGGCGAGGAAATCGTCATCACGCGCCACGGCCGGGACTATATGAAGCTGGTGCCGGTCGAGGAAGACCGCATGGCGCGACAACGCGCGGCAATTGCCGGGATGCTCGACCTGAGGGAAAAGCTCCGTGCCCAGGGCGTCCGCGTCAGTGCCGAGGAAATAATCGAATGGAAGAATGAGGGACGGCGATTAGGCCCGTGATCATTGCCGATACCTCGATCATCGGACCCTTGGTGCTGCCCGACGAAGCCGAAAGCCTGGACCCGCAAACGGCGAACCGATTGTTCGATTCTCCGTTGATCGTGCCGCATCATTGGCGCCTGGAAGTCGCCAACATGCTGCGGACTGCCGTGCGACGCCAACGCATCGACATCGCTCAGCGCGCCGCTATTCTCGGTCGCCTGGAAACGCTGGACGTCAGCGTGGACTGGGCCGGGCAGGAGTTGGCATGGAACGCGGTGCTGGCGCTATCGGATCGCTTCGGCTTGACGCCATACGATGCCGCGTATCTCGAACTGGCGCAGCGTCGTGCCGGATCGCTCGCCACCCTCGACCGGCGCTTGGCAGCGGCCGGCGCAGATCTCGCTATTCCGCTGGTGGCATTATCCACATGACCGTCCGCACCCGTTTCGCCCCGTCCCCCACCGGCATGCTCCATGTCGGCAATATCCGTGCGGCGCTCCACAATTGGCTGTGGGCGCGGCAAGGGGGCGGGGAATTCTGGCTGCGGATCGACGATACGGATGGCGAGCGCAGCGAGGAGCGGTTCGTCGAGGCGATCCGCGCCGATCTCGGCTGGCTCGGCCTGACGCCCGACGGCGAGAAACGGCAGTCTGCGCGCTTCGCCTTGTACGAGGCGCGGTTCGAGCAATTGCGCGCGGCGGGTCGGGTCTATCCGGCGTACGAGACCGCGCAGGAACTCGACCTGAAGCGCAAGATCGCCGCCGGGCGCGGCTTGCCGCCGGTCTACGATCGCGCCGCCCTGGCCTTGTCCGACGCCGACCATGCCGCGCTGGAGGCGGCAGGGGTGACGCCGCACTGGCGCTTCAAGCTCGATCACGCGGCGCCGATCGTGTGGGACGATCTCATCCGCGGGCCGCAGAAATTCGACGCCGCGACGATGAGCGACCCGGTCGTCCGCCGCGCCGACGGATCGTGGCTGTACATGCTGCCCTCCGCGATCGACGATGCCGAGATGCGGATCACCCATGTCGTGCGCGGTGAGGACCATGTCTCGAACACCGCGCTGCAACTCCAGATGTTCGCCGCGATGGGCACCGCCCCGCCCGCCTTCGCGCACGCGGCGTTGCTGACCGGCGCGGAGGGCAAACTCTCGAAGCGGCTCGGCTCGCTCGGCGTCGCGCATTTCCGCGCGGCGGGGATCGAGCCGGAGGCGATTCGCGCCTTGCTCGCACGGATCGGCACGAGCTTGCCGGTCGAGCCGCTGGTCGGCACGGACGCGCTGGTCGAGACTTTCGATTTCGCCAGGTTCGGGCGCGCGCCGGCGCGGTTCGACGGCGCGGAACTGGCCGGGCTCAATGCGAAGATCGTGCATCAGCTCGATTTCGCGAGCGTCGCGGCGCGTTTGCCCGCCGGCATGGGCGCGGCGGAGTGGGAGGCGGTGCGCCCCAACCTCGCCACCATCGCCGAGGCGGCCGATTGGTGGGGCGTGATCGAAGGGCCGGTGGCCGGCGCGAGCGATGCGGCCGATAGGGACTTCCTCGCCGCCGCCGCGCGGCTGGCCGGGTCGATCGCGTGGGAAGACGACCCGTGGCACGCGCTGACCGCTGCGCTCAAAACGGAGACCGGCCGCGGCGGCAAGGCGCTGTTCCTGCCGCTGCGCCGCGCGCTGACCGGGCGCGACCACGGCCCGGACATGAAGGCGCTGTTGCCGCTGATCGGCCGCGAGCGCGCCGTCGCGCGCCTGTCGCGCCCTGAAGGGTCGGCGCCCTGAAGGGTCGCCGCCCTTGAGAGCGGCGCGTCAGGCGATACTCAGGGCGATACAATGTCTCTTGCGCCGTACATGTCATGATGTAACATCGTTCATCCCCGGCATGCGACCGGGCGGCGCAGAGGAGATGGACGATGGATGCGGATCGTTATGCCGGCCGACACGGGCTCGACCCCGGTGGCTTGGCGTTCGCGCTGGGCGCGAGCGGGTTCCTGTTGTTGGGGCTGTCGCTGTCGGCACCCAACTTTCTTCGGACGATCGACAAGCCGTTCGTCGGCACCAACATCCCGCTGCCCAAGGACCCGCCTCCCAAGGATCCGGTCAAGCCGCAGCCACACGACCCGCAGTTGAAACAAACGGTCGTCGCGCAGCGCGACGCGGTCGATCAGAGGCGGCCGATCATCCCCGCCCCGTCCGGTGGCTTCACCACCGAGCCGATCGATCCCGGCCCGCCGCACACCCTGACGGCGGGCACGGGGGACGACATCGGTACGATCGTCCCGCCGCATACGCCCGTCCTGCTGGGGCCGCAACTCGACGCGCGCTATATCGACAATTTCCAGCCCGGCTATCCCAGCGACGAGCGGCTCGCCGGGCATGAAGGCCGCGTGGTGGTGCGCGTGCTGATCGGCACCGACGGCCGCGTGAAGGACGTGCAGCAAATCAGCGCCGCCAGCACCGCCTTTTTCGAGGCGACGCGCCGGCAGGCGCTGGGCAAATGGCGCTTCAAGCCGGGCACCAGGGACGGCGTCGCGGTCGAAGCGTGGCACATCATGGCGGTGCGCTTCGTGCTCGACGAGGAATAGCGCCGTCTGAAAACGCGCGAAAGAGTGCGTTTCCCTGCGGTGCCGGCCCGCTCCCCTTCCGGCCACCCATTCAGCATATCCTAGATGGGTAGCCGGGAGGGGGGAAGCGGGCCGGCACCGCAACACACCAAGACGCGGCGGGACTGGCATCGGTCCCGCGCCGCGCCTATCTTCCGGTCGATGAAGCTCCTGCACTATCTCTCCCCGTCGCGCGCGTGGCGCGATCTGCGCGGTTATGTCGCCACGCGGCGGCCGCATCAGCTTGGCTTCATGGGCGTCGCGCTGGCACTGACCTATGTCATGATCATGGGCGTGATCGAGGAATCGCGCATCCCGCCCAAGCCGTATCACCGCGACATCGTCTATGTGCGGCAATGGCCCGCCGACCGCACCGATGCCGAGATCGTCGCGCAGCAGAAGATCGACGGCGTCGAGCAGACGCGCCAGGCCAACGAGCTGAAGCGGCTGGAGGCGGAGCGGCGCGCGCAGTTCAAGAAAGTCGATGACGGGCTCAAGGCCTATGGACTCTAGCGTGGACGCACGCTGGATCGGGGCGGCGCTGGCGCTGGGGGAACGGGCGCGCGGGCGCACCGCGCCCAATCCCAATGTCGGCTGCGTGATCGTCGCCGACGGCCGGGTCGCCGGGCGCGGCTGGACCCAGCCCGGCGGGCGGCCCCATGCCGAGGCGATGGCGCTGGCCGCGGCGGGTGAAAAGTCGCGCGGCGCGACTGTCTATACGACGCTGGAGCCGTGCGCGCATGTTTCCGGCCGCGGGCCGGCGTGCAGCGACCTGCTGCACCTGGCCAGCGTTGCGCGCGTCGTGGTGGCATCGGGCGATCCCGACCCGCGCACCGACGGCAGCGGCATCGCGCGGCTGCGCGCCGCGGGCATCACGGTCGATGTCGGCGCGCGCGCGGATGAGGCGCGCGCGGCGATGGCCGGGTTCTTCGCGCGGCGCGCGCTCGGCCGCCCGCAGGTGACGCTCAAGCTGGCGCTGTCGCTCGACGGCGCGATGGCGACGGGATCGGGTGCGAGCCGGTGGATCACCGGGCCGGAAGCACGCGCCCACGCCCATCTCGAACGCGCGCGGCACGAGGCGATCCTGGTGGGACGCGGCACCCTGGAGGTGGACGATCCGGCGCTCGACGTACGGCTGGCGGGGCTGGAGGATCGCCGCCCGCGCCGTTTCGTCCTCACCCGTCAGCCCTGCGAGAATGACGGGGAGTTGAAATATGGGGAGTGGGAATATCTGTCCGCTCCCGCCGACATCGCCACGCTGGAAGACGTCGATCACTTGCTGGTCGAGGGCGGCCCCGCCGCCGCCGCCGCGTTCCTCGCCGGCGATCTGGTCGATCGCCTGCTGCTCTACCGCGCGCCGATCCTCGTCGGCGGCGGACGCACGCTGCCTAGTATTGCCCTGACCGACCTCACCGACGCGCACAGGCGCTGGACATTGACCGACACGCGCGCGCTTGGCAGCGACCGGCTCGAGGTTTACCACCGCGTCAGGGAGTGACCACGACCCATGTTCACGGGCATCATCACCGAGATCGGCACGATCGAGCGGATCGAGGCGCGCGGCGACCTGCGCATCGTCGTGCGTGCCGGCTACGACATGGCGACGGTCGATCTCGGCGCGTCGATCGCCTGCTCGGGCGTGTGCCTGACCGTCGTCGACAAGGGAGCGTCCGGGGCCGGGGAAGCGACGGGCTGGTTCGCCGCCGACGTCTCGGGCGAAACCGTCGCGTGCACCGCGGCCGGGCAATGGACGCTGGGCCGCCGCCTCAACCTCGAACGCGCGCTGAGACTCGGGGAAGAACTGGGCGGCCATATCGTCACCGGCCATGTCGACGGCATCGGCACGGTCGTCGCCCTGTGCCCGGACGGCGATTCGGTGAAGATCGATATCGCCATCCCGCCCGATCTCGCGCCGTTCGTCGCGCCCAAGGGATCGATCACCGTCGACGGCGTGTCGCTGACGGTCAACGCGGTGGCCGATCACGCCGCCGACACGCAGTTCGCGGTCAACGTCATCCCGCACACCCGGGCGATGACGACACTCGGCGACCTCACCCCCGGCAGCACCGTCAATATCGAGATCGACGTGCTCGCCCGCTACCTCAAACGCATGGAGCATTACCGTGGCCGTCAGTAAGATATCCGGGCCCGACCTCGCGCGCCTGCGCCACGGTTTCCTGTCCAGCCCGGAAGAGTTGATCGACGAGGCCCGGAACGGCCGCATGTTCATCCTGGTCGACGACGAGGACCGCGAGAACGAAGGCGACCTCGTCATCCCCGCACAGATGGCGACGCCGGAGAAGATCAACTTCATGGCGCGGCACGGGCGCGGGCTGATCTGCCTCGCGCTGACCAAGCGCCGCGTCGACGAGCTCGGGCTCGGCCTGATGAGCCGCCACAACGGCACCCGGCACGAAACCGCGTTCACCACCTCGATCGAGGCGCGCGACGGCGTCACCACCGGCATTTCCGCCGCCGACCGCGCGCGCACCATCGCGGTCGCGATCGATTCGTCCAAGGGCAGGGACGAGATCGTCACGCCGGGCCATGTCTTCCCGCTGGTCGCGCGCGACGGCGGCGTGCTGGTGCGCGCCGGCCATACCGAGGCGGCGGTCGACGTCGCGCGGCTGGCCGGGCTCAACCCGTCCGGCGTGATCTGCGAGATCATGAACGACGACGGCACGATGAGCCGGCTCGACGATCTCGTTTCCTTCGCTCAGCTCCACGCGTTGAAGATCGGCACCATCCGCGACTTGATCGCCTATCGCCGCCGCCACGATCATCTGGTGGAAAAGCGCGCGGAAATGGCGTTCCAGTCGAAATGGGGCGGCCAGTGGAAGGCGATGACCTTTCACAACAAGGCGACCGGCGACGAGACGATCGCGCTGGTCAAGGGCCGGATCGACCCGACCAGGCCGACGCTGGTGCGGATGCACACCATGTCGATGTTCGTCGACGTGTTCGGCGAGGAAAGCGAGCGTTCCGGCCTGCTGTCGGGCGCGATGGACGTGATCGCGGCGGAAGGCGCGGGCGTGATCGTCGTCATCAACCGTCGCATGGTGGACGGGATGACGCGCATCATCAAGCTGCGCGGCGAAGGCAAGGGGGTGGGCGCGCCCGAGGCCGAGGAACTGCGCGACTACGGCGTCGGCGCGCAGATCCTCGCCGAACTTGGCGTGGAAGAAATGGTGCTGCTGACCAACACGCATCATACGCTGGTCGGGCTCGAAGGATACGGCCTGTCGATCGTCGGCGAGCGCGCCATTCCCGATGCGGGGGACGAAGAGTTGGGCCCGGAGCGGAGCGATAATCATGGCTAAGCGGAGCGACAGGCATGGCTAGGCTGCTCATCGTCGAGGCACGCTTCTACGAGCATCTCAACGACTTGCTGCTCGACGGCGCGCGCGCCGCGATCGAGCGGGCGGGCCATGCGCACGAGACGATCACCGTGCCCGGCGCGCTCGAAATTCCGGCTGCGATCGCGCTGGCGGCGGAAAGCGGGGCGTATGACGGGTTTGTCGGGATCGGCGTGGTGATCCGCGGCGAGACCTATCATTTCGAGATCGTCGCGGGCGAGAGCGCGCGCGGGCTGATGGCGCTGTCGATGGACGGGCTCGCCATCGGCAACGGCATCCTCACCACCGAGAACGAGGCGCAGGCCCTCACGCGCGCGCGCAAGGACGAGAAGGACAAAGGCGGCGAAGCGGCCCGGGCGGCGCTCGCCATGATGGCGCTCAAGGCGCGCTTCGGCTGAGGCGCGCGCCGGTGACCGGCCCGATCCTGTTCACCGCGCGCATGATCCTGCGCCCGTTGTCGGACGAGGATTTCGAGCCGTGGTGCGCGTTCCACAGCGACGAGGTGACGATGCGCCATCTCGGCGGCGTGCGGGACCGCAGCACCGCGTGGCGCGGGCTGTGCACGATGGCGGGGGCGTGGCAGGTGGTCAGCGGCTTCTCGATGTTCTCTTGCGTGGAGCGGACACCGGCCGCTGAATCGGACGCGTCGGCCCGTGGCGGCCCGAGGGTAGCCCGGCAGCGAAGTCGGCTTAGGCGTCGCGCGCGCCTTGCCCGGCAAGGGCTACCTCCGTTCGATCGTTAAAACCGGTCAACTGCCCGGCAGGTGCCATCAACCGCTTCCCGGCACGCTTGACTGTGCCTACATGGGCGTTCGATGCCCCCCGACACGACCACCTCCGCCGACCGGCAACCGGAACGCCCGCTGCTGCCGACGCTGCGCCGTTTCCTGCCCTATCTGTGGCCGGCCGACGCGCCGATCCTGCGCGCGCGGATCGTGGCTGCGATGGCGCTGGTGGTGCTGTCCAAGGTCACGCAAGTCTATGTCAGCGCCTATACGCTGAAATGGGCGGTCGACCGCATGGCGCAGGGCCAGCGCTCGGCGGTATGGGTTGTCGTCGCGCTGGTCGCGGGCTATGCCGGCGCGCGCTTCGCGACGACGCTGTTCGACAATTTGCGCAACGCGGTGTTCGAGCGCGTCGGGCAGGATGCGACGCGGCGGCTGGCGGCGAGCGTGTTCCGCCACCTGCACCAGCTCAGCTTGCGCTTCCACCTCGAACGCCGCACCGGCGCCGTCACCAAGGTGGTCGAGCGCGGCACCAAGAGCATCGATACCATGCTCTATTTCATGCTGTTCAACATCGCGCCGACGGTGCTGGAACTGCTGCTGGTGCTCAACATCTTCCGCGGCAGCTTTGGTTGGGGGCTGGTCGCGGCGACCGTGGCGATGGTCGTCGCCTATATCTGGTTCACGCGAATAGTGACCGACTGGCGCGCGGCGCTCCGCACGCGGATGAACGATCTCGACACCGGCGCGGTCAGTCACGCGGTCGATTCGCTGCTCAATTTCGAGACGGTCAAATATTTCGGCGCGGAGGAGCGCGAGGGGCGGCGCTACGACGCGGCGATGGCGGCCTATGCCAATGCCGCGGTCACTTCGGAGAACTCGCTGGCGTGGCTCAATATCGGACAGGCGCTGATCACCAACCTGATGCTCGGCGGCGGCATGGCGTTCGTCGCCTGGGGCTGGGGCGGCGGACGGTTCTCGCCGGGCGACGTGGTGTTCGTGTCGACCTTGCTCAGCCAGTTGTTCCGCCCGCTCGATCTGCTCGGCATGGTCTATCGCACGATCCGGCAAGGGGTGATCGACATGGGCGCGATGTTCGACCTGATCGATACGCCGTCCGAAGTGGTCGATGCGCCGGGGGCGCCGCCGCTGCTCGTGGGGCGCGGGCATGTCCGGTTCGAGGACGTGCGCTTCGGCTACGATCCCGGCATGCCGATCCTGAACGGCATCGACCTCGACATTCCGGCGGGCAGGACGCTGGCGGTGGTCGGACCGTCGGGTGCGGGCAAGTCCACGCTCGCGCGGCTGCTGTACCGCTTCTACGATCTCACCGGCGGGCGCATCACCGTCGACGGGCAGGACATCGCGCAAGTGACGCAAGCGTCGTTGCGCTCGGCGATCGGCATCGTGCCGCAGGACACCGTGCTGTTCAACGACACGATCGGCTACAATATCGCGTATGGCCGGGAGGGGGCGGGACAAGCGGAGATCGAGACCGCCGCGCGCGGGGCCGCCATCGCCGGCTTCATCGAGCGCCAGCCGCAGGGGTATGAAACCCGTGTCGGCGAGCGCGGGCTGAAACTGTCGGGCGGCGAGAAGCAGCGCGTCGCGATCGCGCGCACCTTGCTCAAGAACCCGCCGGTGCTGATCCTCGACGAGGCGACCAGCGCGCTCGACAGCCGTACCGAGGGCGAAATTCTCGACACGTTGCAGGCGATCGAGCGCGGCCGCACCACCATCGTCATCGCGCACCGGCTGTCGACGGTCGTGCATGCCGACGAGATCGTCGTGCTGGAGGCGGGCCGCATCGTCGAACGCGGCAGCCACGCCGCGCTGCTGCGCCGGGGCGGCCTCTATGCCGAGATGTGGAACCGCCAGGCGCAGGAGCGCGCCGAGGAAGCGGTCGCGGCGGAGTAGTGCGTCGTACGATCGATCCCGACCGAGCCGCAGCGGCCCTGTGGCGCGGCGAAACGAGGCGCTACCCGGCGAGCAGGTCGCGATATTCCGGATGCTTGTCGATATAGGCGCGCACGAACGTGCACTGCGCCACCACCGTCAGCCCGCGATCGCGCGCGCTGTCGAGCGCGGCGCGGATCAGTTTGGTCGCGACGCCCTGCCCGGCGATCACCGGTGGCACGATGGTATGCGTGAAGACGATCGTGTCGCCTTCCCGCTGATACGCCGCGACGGCGCGGTGGCCCGCGACCGTCAGGTCGAATTCCGCCTCTGCCTTGTTGTCGCGTACCGTGTCCATCCCGCCTGCCTGCACCCGGATTCCAGGGTTGCCAAGGGGCCGCGCGCCGCCGGGCCGAGTCGATCGCAAGCCGAACCAGCCATGGACGTGCGTCTGTCCGAACGCGCCGACGCGATTTTCACCCAACGCACCCTTATCATCGCGAGTCGCGCGGGGTAGGGGATCGCGATGCCGCTCGACCCGCTCCCGATCCTGCAATCCACCTTCGGCTTTCCCGATTTCCGCGGCGTGCAGCGCTCGGTCGTCGATCGCGTGCTGGCCGCCGAAAACACGCTCGCCGTGATGCCGACCGGCGCGGGCAAGTCGCTCTGCTATCAATTGCCCGCCGTGCTGCTGCCCGGCACCTGCATCGTCGTGTCGCCGCTGATCGCGCTGATGCACGACCAGTTGCGCGCCGCCACCGCGATCGGCCTGCTCGCCGCCACGCTGACCTCGGTCGATACCGATCAGGCCGAGACGATCGCACGCTTCCGGCGTGGCGAGCTCGACTTGCTGTACGTCGCGCCGGAGCGTGCCTCGGGCAGCGGATTCCGCGACTTGCTGGGACAAGCGCCGCTCGCCTTGTTCGCGATCGACGAAGCGCATTGCGTGTCCGAATGGGGGCACGATTTCCGCCCGGACTACCGCCTGCTGCGCCCGCTGCTCGACGCCTTTCCCGACATCCCCCGCCTCGCGCTGACCGCGACCGCCGATGCCGTCACCCGCGCCGACATCCTCGACCAGCTCGGCATCCCGCACGAAGGGATGATCGTCGCCGGGTTCGACCGCCCCAACATCCAGTATCGCATCACTCCCAAGGACAATGCGACGCGGCAGATCGCCGACCTGATCGCGGAGACGCCGGGCGCGGGCATCGTCTATGTCCAGAGCCGCGCCGGCACCGAGAAACTGGCCGAGGCGCTGGCCAAGACGGGACGGCCGACGCGCGCTTACCATGCCGGGCTCGACCCGCATGTCCGTGCGAAGAACCAGGCGGATTTCGTCGCGAGCGAAGACATGGTGATGGTCGCCACGATTGCGTTCGGCATGGGCATCGACAAGCCCGACGTCCGCTTCGTCGCGCATGCCGGCCTGCCCAAATCGATCGAGGCCTATTACCAGGAAACCGGGCGCGCGGGCCGGGACGGCGACCCGGCGGTGGCGCATCTGTTCTGGGGCGCGGAGGATTTCGCGCGCGCGCGGCAACGCATCGGCGAGGTCGAGCCGGCGCGCCAGGCGGGCGAGCGCCAGCGGCTGGCGGCGCTCGGCGCGCTGGCCGAGACGGCGGGGTGCCGCCGGCGCATCCTGCTCAGGCATTTCGGCGACGACTCGCCGGAAAATTGCGGCAATTGCGACAATTGCCTGAATCCGCCGGCGGCGGCGGTCGACGCGACGGAGGTGGCGAGGAAATTCCTCTCCGCGGTGTTTCGCACGGGGCAGAGCTTTGGCGCGGGCTATATCGAGCAAGTCCTGACCGGTCAGTCGAGCGAACGCAGCCTGATGAACGGGCATGAGGCGCTGGCCGTGTTCGGCATCTCCGCGTCGCCGGAGGAAGCGGCGCTGATCAAGCCGGTCGGTCGCGCCTTGCTGCTGCGCGATGCGCTTCGCGCGAACGATTTCGGCGGGCTGGAATTCGGTCCGGCCGCGCGCGCGATCCTCAAGGAAGGCGAGCGCGTCGAGCTGATCGTACCGCCCAAGCGCGAGCGGAGACGGCGGGGGAATGCCGGCGCGGTGGCGAATCCGACCGGCGATCCGCTGTTCGAGGCGCTGCGCACCAAGCGCCGCGAGCTGGCGGTGGAGGCGAGCGTGCCGCCCTATGTCATCTTCCACGATTCGGTGCTGCGCGAGATGGCGGCGACCCGCCCGGCCACGCTGACGGCGCTGGGGCGGATCACGGGTGTCGGCGCGCGCAAGCTGGAGGCGTATGGCGACGCGTTCCTGGGCGTCGTGCGGCAGTTTTGAAAGGATTTTTCTCACACAAAGACACAAAGGCACGAAAAGAAAGAATTTAGTGGCTGCGCCGCATATCCGACCTTCTTCGTGTTTTTGTGCGAGAAAATCTTGAGCCGCGCTTTCGCGACCGGCAAGTGCGGGCTACCATCGCCGCCATGACCATCCTCCGCACCATCGACGCGAGCATCGCCGTCGCGCCACAGATCGACCCTGCCGACATGGCCGAGATCGCCGCCGCTGGCTTCACCGCGATCGTCAACAACCGGCCCGATGGCGAGGATGCCGGCCAGCCCACCGGCGACGAGATCGCCGCCGCGGCCGCAGCCGCCGGGCTGCGCTATACCGCGATCCCGATCACGCAGTCGGGCTTCTCGCACCCGCAGATCGACGCGATGGCGGACGCACTTGCCGCTGCCCCGGGGCCGGTGCTGGCCTATTGCCGGTCGGGCACGCGCTCGTGCAACCTGTGGGCGCTGGCGGCGGTGAAGGCGGGCGCGCACCCCGACGCGGCGATGGCGAAGGCCGCAGCCGCCGGCTACGACCTGACCGGCATTCGCCCGTTGCTCGACACGCTGTCCCGGCCGGCATGACCTGGACCCAGCTCGGCTACAGCTTGGCGGGCGTCATCGCCCTCGCGCTGGTCGCGCGGTGGCTGCGGCTGGGCGAGAGCCGCATCGCCGATGCCGCGCAAGCGCGCGAGACCGCCGAGCAGATGCTCGCCGGGTTCGTCGCGCACGACGCGCTGGTCGGCACCGACGGCGGCGCCGCCCTGGTCGCAGGGAATGGAGCGATCGCGATCCTCAAGCGCCACGGCGCGAAGATCGCCGCGCGGCGGCTGATCGCCCCGCTCAAGCTCAGCCAGGCGGTCGAAGGCGTGCGCGTCGAGACCGGCGAGCGGCTGTTCGGCGGCGTGCTGCTGTTCGGCGTGACCGACGAGGAGGTGCGCGCGCTGGAAACTGCGGCAACGCGCACGGAGCGGGTGGTAGTGACGCTACACTGACACTGGTGTAAGCAGGCGTGCATGCCGTTGCCCGACCCCGTCCACTATGCCGTTCCCGGCTTCATCCTGCTCGTGGCTGTCGAGATGATCGTCGCGCGCATGCACGACCGCACGCGCTACGAACCGCGCGACACGCTGACCTCGCTGCTGCTCGGGCTGGGCAGCACCATCGCCGGCGCGCTGTCCGGTGCGGCGGTGTTCGCGCTGGCGACATGGGTATGGCAGTTCCGCGCCTGCGACATCGGCTACCGATGGTATTGGTTCGTCCTCGCCTTCGTGATCGACGATCTGGCTTATTATCTGTTCCACCGTTCGGCGCACCGCGTGCGGTGGTTCTGGGCGAGCCATGTCGTCCACCATTCGAGCCAGCATTACAATCTGTCGACCGCGTTGCGGCAGACCTGGACCGGCTTCTTCTCGATCGCCTTCCTGTTCCGGCTGCCGCTGTTCCTGATCGGCTTCCCGCCGGCGATGGTGTTCTTCGTGGCGGGCGTGAACCTGATCTACCAGTTCTGGATCCATACCGAGGCGATCGACCACATGCCGCGCTGGTTCGAGGCGGTGATGAACACCCCGTCGCACCACCGCGCGCACCATGCCACCAACCCGCGCTATCTCGACAGCAATTATGCCGGCGTGTTCATCATGTGGGACAGGCTGTTCGGCACGTTCGAGCCCGAGCGCGACGACGACCGCCCCCGCTACGGCATCGTCAAGAACCTCGGATCGTTCAACCTGTTCTGGGCGGCGTTCCACGAATGGATCGGCATCGCGCACGATGTGTGGCGCGCGCCCGGGCTTCGTGCCAAATTTGGCTATCTGGTGATGCCGCCGGGGTGGAGCCATGACGGCAGCCGCGACACGTCCGAGACGATAAAGGCGCGGTGGCGCGAGACGTCAGGTGAAAGGCCGGCGGGCGCCGGCGGGAAGGGAGAACAGGTTTGGAAGAAGCCGATATCGTCGTCGTCGGGGGCGGATCGGGCGGCGCGGCGGCCGCCGGGCGGCTGAGCGAGGGCGGGACGTTTTCCGTCGCCTTGCTCGAGGCAGGCGGACGCAACACCGGCTTGCGCACGCGCATCCCGGCGTCCTCGCCTTCCAGAACGACAAGACCAACCGGCGTTACGAGACCGTGCCGCAGCCGGGGCTGGACGGCCGGCGCGGATACCAGCCGCGCGGCAAGGGCCTTGGCGGGTCGAGTGCGATCAACGCGATGCTCTATATTCGCGGCAACCGTTGGGAATGTCGATCCGCCCTGGCGCAGCTAATCCGCGATTCGGTGGAAAGCACTGTCGTCCGAGGCAAGCAGGAAGCGATGCGATGGACTTCTTCCCCGCCCTCAACGACGAGCACCGCGCCTTCATCGTGAAACAGCCGGTGTTCTTCGTCGCCACTGCCGCCGCGGAGGCGCGGATCAACCTCAGCCCCAAGGGCATAGTCCCGGCCGAGCGCCTTGCCGAACTCGCCACGCGGACCACCAGCATCGACGGCTTGGCGGTGCGCGTGCAGACGGTGCTGCCCGCGTTCGACCCGCCGTCCCAGTGAGCGCGCGGCCGTGAACTGGGTCGAACTCGGCCGCTTTGCCCGCAACGAGGCGCATATCCTGATCGGGCGCCTGGCATCCGACGGCATCGCGGCGGTCGCGCTCGACGGCAATGCGAGCATCGCCGACGGCAGCCAGTACTTCATCCCGGTTCGCGTGATGGTCGACGCGGACGATCTCGCGGCGGCGCGGCGGATCGTCACGGATGCTGCCTGATTCTTGGCAATTATATACTTGACTTAGCAGGCCGCTTTCGCCACTAGGATCGCATGGCACAGAACATCACCGATCCGATCTTTCACGACGAAGCTAAGGCGCTCGCTCACATCGAAACGTCGCGCTGGAACGGGTCACCGTTTTGCCCGCATTGCGGCTCGGTCGCGGTCAAGAAAATGGGTGGCAAAACCCAAGCTGGCATGTTCCTGTGCAACGATTGCCGCGACAAGTTCACTGTCCGCACTGGCACTGTCATGGAGCGCAGCCACGTCCCGCTGCACAAGTGGCTGCTGGCCTTCCATCTTATGGCCGCGTCCAAGAAGGGTATGAGCGCCAAGCAAATGGAGCGCATGCTCGGCGTCACCTACAAAACCGCGTGGTTCCTCTGCCATCGTATCCGTGAGGCCATGAACGGCGCTGGCACGGATGGCCCGCTTGGCGGAGAAGGTAAGGTCGTTGAAGTTGATGAGACTTACGTTGGCGGCAAGGACAAGAACCGTCACGCCAGCAAGCGCACGACCGCTAAAGGCCCTAAACTGGTCGAGAAGATGGCTGTGGTGTCGCTGGTCGAGCGCGGCGGTAATGTCCGCAGCTTCCAGGTTGCCAACGTCACCGGCCCAACGCTCCGCTCTGTCATCGTCCAGAACGCCGATCGTGCAAGCTGGCTGATGACCGACGAGCATAGCGGTTACAAGAGCGTCGGTCGCGAGTTCAAGGCACACAGCGCGGTCGCGCACGGCCACGGCGAATATGCTCGCGGCGAGGGCTTCGTGCATTCCAACACGGTCGAAAACTTCTTCTCGATCTTCAAGCGCGGCGTGATCGGCACCTACCATCACATGAGCCAAGCGCACCTTGCTCGCTACACCGCAGAGTTCGATTGCCGCTACAACACGCGCGCAATGACGGACGGCGAGCGCGCCGCGATCATGCTCAAGGGCGCGGAGGGCAAGCGTTTGACCTATCGGCGGACTGATAAAATCGCCGCCTAACTATTACGTCGTCGCTCGCCAGATCGGTGAGCCGCGCAAACGTCGCTAATCCTTTTTACGTGACTCGCGATTGCCCTTCCGCATAGCCTCTTGCGGCTTCGGAGGGGTTGTCAGCGCGTAGCGTAGTGCGGCTTCTCGACGGGCAACCGTCTCCTCTTCGGAGTAGGTGTCATCTTTGGGATTTATCATGGACGCATCTAATCCGCCAAAAGTGAACCGAGATCAATTCCAAAGCGCGGAACTAAAGATCGAATGGGCCAAGCAGCACATCCACAATCTGCACACCGCATTCGAGGGGTTCCAGCGGGAGGGCAACCACCGATTTTTTCTCGAACCGAATGCGGAGACGGGGCAGACTGATCTCATTTTGCACGCTGACCCCCTGCCCGTAATAATTTTGCTGTTGCTCGGAGACGCGGTCCATAACCTGAGTAGCGCCCTTGATCACGCCTGGAACGTACTCGCACGGGCCAGCAGGGATTCCCGCGACAAACTCACGTTCCCGGTCAACGAGTCGTGGGATCACCTTGTGGCGACCCTCGAAAAGACTCCGATAAAGAGTTCCTTCCCAGAAGTCGGGCGCGTCATTCTCGATGAGATAGCACCTGCGAAAGACCGGAAGGGACACAATCTTTGGGCCATCCGCCAACTCGACAACCTCGACAAACACAACCTCATCATTCCCGCCGTTCAAGTGACTGGAGTTCGCGATTTCCTCGCCCAAGACGACCAAGGCAGTTTGTTCGCAGGAGGAAGTGTTGAGGTACACGGCAATGGCGCACACATGACCGTCGCATCGTTTCAGGGGAAGGCGGAACTCTACGGCAATACAAAACCGTCTATCGATATAGCCTTCAGTAAAGATCAGTTCATCATAGATCAGCCGATTTTGCCAGCGCTCCGACAGACTGTGCAAGCCGTCTCTGAAGCGGTTTTCCTTTTGAAGGAGCGCTTCAGCGGATAACGGAGAGTTAGCGCCCCCGGATTCGCTACTATGATGGTCTCGCGTAGTTAAGTACATATTTTTCCGAAACATCCGTCATTTTATGCCCTCAATTCAGGGCAACCAGCACTTGCTAACTCAAGTACACAGTTGCCTGATTCTTAGGCACGCGTTCGCAACTGCACAAAAATTTACGGATTCGTAACGTTTGTCGGAAGGTCTCCGCCTGACGAATGCGCGGAATCAACTCTGGCACGCGGATTGCGAGGGGGCTTGCGGGACCAAGCAGCAAAGGGGGTTGCGCGCATGAAGCTCGTCATTGCCATCATCAAGCCCTTCAAGCTGGACGAGGTGCGCGAAGCGCTCACCGGGATCGGCGTCGAAGGGATGACCGTCAGCGAGGTCAAGGGGTTCGGCCGCCAGAAGGGCCAGACCGAAATCTATCGCGGCGCGGAATACAGCACCAACATGGTGCCCAAGATCAAGATCGAAGTCGTCTGCGGTGCCGATCTGGCGGGCAAGGTGGTCGAGGCGATCCAGTCGTCGGCCAATACCGGCGCGATCGGCGACGGCAAGATCTTCGTGCTCGACGTGGGCCAGGCGGTCCGTATCCGCACCGGCGAAACCGACGAGGCGGCGCTGTGAGCGCGCTTACTTCCAGGCTCGACTTCAAGGGGGTATCGATGAAGCACTCGACCAAATTCGGATTGGCCGCGCTGGCCGGGGCGGCGGCGTTCGCCGCGTTGCCGGCCTGGGCGCAGACCGCGGCGGCGACCGCCGTCTCGCCCATTCCCAAGCCGACCGTCGACAAAGGCGATACGACCTGGATGCTGATGTGCTCGGTGCTGGTGCTGATGATGGCGGTCCCCGGCCTCGCTTTGTTCTATGGCGGCCTGGTACGCACCAAGAACATGCTGTCGGTGCTGACGCAGGTATTGATGATCGTGTGCATGGTCGCGGTGATCTGGGTCACCTACGGCTATTCGGAAGCGTTCACCGGCAACAATCCGTTCTTCGGCGGTTTTTCCAAGCTGTTCCTGATCGGCGTCGATGCGAACAGCAAGGCGGCGACCTTCTCGAACGGGGTCTACATCCCGGAATATGCGTTCATCTGCTTCCAGATGACCTTTGCTTGCATCACGCCGGCCCTGTTCATCGGTTCGGTCGCCGAGCGGGTGAGATTTTCACCGCTGATGCTGTTCACGGCCCTGTGGGTCACGTTCGTCTATTTCCCGATCGCGCACATGGTGTGGTATTGGGACGGTCCTGACTCGGTCGCGACCGGCGCGCTGGCCGGCAAGGCCGCGCTCGATACCGTGTTCAGCCATTCGGGCTATCTGTTCAACAAGGGCGCGCTCGATTTCGCCGGCGGCACCGTCGTCCACATCAACGCCGGTATCACCGGCCTGGTGATGTGCGTCCTGCTCGGCAAGCGCATGGGCTATCCAAAGGAGCCGATGCCGCCGCATTCGCTGACCATGACGATGATCGGCGCCAGCCTGCTGTGGGTCGGCTGGTTCGGCTTCAACGCCGGCTCCAACCTCGAATCGAACGGCGTCACCACCGTCGCCTTCATCAACACCTTCGTCGCGACGGCGGCGGCCGGCCTGTCCTGGCTGCTGGTCGAGCAGATCGTGCGCGGCAAGCCGTCGCTGCTGGGTGCCGCTTCGGGTGTCGTGGCGGGTCTCGTCGCGGTGACCCCGGCATCCGGGTTCGCGGGACCGATGGGCTCGGTCGTGCTCGGGCTGATCGTATCGCCGATCTGCTTCTTCTTCGTCGCCAAGGTGAAGAACTGGCTGAAATACGACGACTCGCTCGACGTGTTCGGCGTGCACTGCATCGGCGGGATCACCGGCGCGCTGGCGACCGGCATCCTGGTCGATCCCAGGCTCGGTGGCCAAGGCATCGCCGACTATGCCGCCAAGCCGGGTACGCTTCAGGCGGGTGCCTATGACATGCTCGCCCAGCTCTGGATCCAGCTGCAGGGCGTCGGCGTGACGCTGGTCTGGTCGGGCGTCGGGGCCGCGGTCCTGTTCATCCTGATCGACAAGACCTGGGGCATGCGCGTCAAGGAAGAGGTCGAGCAGGAAGGCCTCGACATCGCCGAGCATGGCGAACGCGCTTACCATTATTGACGAGATTGGCCGCCCCGGTTCGGGGGAGCTGCGGCGGCCAGACCATGTTCCTCCTGCGGACGACCTAAGGCCGGTGCGGCAACGCACCGGCCCTTTTTTGTCGAGTCGGCTCCAGATTGGACGCTTCAGTCGCGCGGCGGGGGGTGGGGCAGGACGATGCTGTCCGTGTCGCCGATGAACGCGGCCCATATCCCGCCCGGCCGCCAGACCGCTTCCATCGCCGCGCGGGCCTCGGCCTCGTCCCAGCCGAGCAGATCGCGCCGGTAGCGGTAGAAGAACGCCGACACCCGCGCGTTGACGATGCAATGGACATGTACCGGTGCGTCGCCCAGTTCGGCCATCACGTCGCAGAAGCGCGCGAAATCCGCCTCGGTCGGATGATCGAAATCGACCGGGATATGCCTGTAGGTCATGCCGAGCGCGGCGACGCTGGCGGCTTCATCGGGCAAGGCGCGCTCATGGCTGTGCAGCGCCAGATTGACGACATGGCGCGTGCCGAGATCGCGGATCTCGGCCAACTCCTGCTCGGTCGGCTGGCCCGATGTGGTCAGCGCGTCGCCGAGCCGGTGCCAGCGGTGGATGTGCGTGGGATCGGGCATGCAGGCTCCTCGTCTGAAAGGTGCGCTCGCTGCGCTTGAACCATGGCAGCACCTCGTCATACGACCAGCCGGGGCAGCCCAGCGCTGCCCAATTGTCGTGATCAGTACCGGCAGTTTGCCCGCTGTTTTTCCAAACCGTCACCCCCAGACTCGTTCCGGGGTCCACCGTACCGCGAACTTGGCGATTACATCATTATCGGGTCGAAAGCCGCTTGGTGGACCCCGGAACGAGTCCGGGGTGACGGAACACTCCTGGAAGTAAGAAGGCCCACCCGGAGGATGAACGTCGATCCGCTAGTTCGCGGCGAGAAGCGTCCCGCCGACCGTCAGCCCGGCCACCAGCAAGGTCGGCTGTCCGACGCCCGCCGGCACGCTCTGCCCGCCCTTACCGCACATGCCGATGCCCTCGTCGAGCGCGAAATCGTCGCCGATACCCTCGACGCGGGTAAGGCAGGACGGGCCGTCGCCGATCAGCGTCGCGCCCTTGATCGGCGCACCGAGCTTGCCGTTCTCGATCCGGTACGCCTCGGTGCAGGAGAAGACGAACTTGCCCGAGACGATATCGACTTGCCCGCCGCCGAACGCCTTGGCGAAGATGCCGTTCTTCACGCGCGACAACAGCTCGGCGGGGTCGTCCGTACCGCCGCGCATGAACGTGTTGGTCATGCGCGGCATCGGGGCGTGCGCGAACGATTCGCGGCGGCCGTTGCCGGTCGGCGCGACGCCCATCAGGCGGGCGTTGAGGCGGTCCTGGATATAGCCTTTCAGGATGCCGTCCTCGATCAGCACGTTCTCCTGCGTCGGCGTGCCCTCGTCGTCGATCGACAGCGAGCCGCGCCGGTCGGCGATCGAGCCGTCGTCGACCACCGTCACGCCGGGCGCGGCGACGCGCTCGCCGATGCGGCCGGAAAAGGCCGAGGTGCCCTTGCGGTTGAAATCGCCTTCGAGCCCGTGGCCGATCGCCTCGTGCAGCAGAATGCCGGGCCAGCCCGGGCCAAGCAGCACGGTCATCTCGCCCGCCGGGGCATCGACCGCGTCGAGATTGACCAGCGCCTGCTGCAAAGCCTCGTCGATCGCACGGTTCCAGCGGTCCGGCTGCATCACATCATAATAGAGATAGCGGCCGCCGGTGCCGTAGCTGCCGGTCTCGCGCCGCCCGTTCTGTTCGACCACGATCGACACGTTGAGTCGCACCAGCGGGCGCACGTCGGTCGCGACGAAGCCGTCGGCCCGGACGATCTCGACCACTTGCCAGCTCCCCATCAGCGAGACCGACACCTGCGCTACGCGTGGATCGCGCGCGCGGGCGGCGGCGTCGATCGTCTGGCAGAGATTCACCTTGTCGGCGAACGGCACCAAGTCGAGCGGATCGGCGTCCGTATAAAGATGCCGATTGGTGGCGCGCGGCGGCGCGGCCCTGGGCGCGGCGGACGGGTCGATCAACGCCATCGTCGCGCTGGCGCGCTTGATCGCGGCGGCGCTCAATTCGTTGGCGTGCGCGAAGGCGGTCATCTCGCCCGACACCGCGCGCAGCCCGAAGCCCGAATGCGTGTCGTAGCTCGCGGTCTTAAACCGCCCGTCGTCGAAGCCGAACGCCTCGGACTTGCGATATTGCAGATACAGCTCACCGTCATCGGCCTTGCCGAGCGCGGCGGCGGTGAGCGCCTGCGCCTCGCCCGGGTCGAGCTGGCCGTCGTGATAGAGAAAGGCGCGGGGATCTTGGGGGCTGGTCATGCGGTAGAGATAGGGACGCCGCCGGGCCTCGTAAATGGCGCATGTGCGTTATCCGGCCTTGGTGGTGCTGCCGGTCATGCCGCCGATGAAGGTCTTGGCGTGCCCATGCGACTGGTCCGGCATGCCGCCGGCCGCGCGAGGGGCCAGCGCCGTGTCACCGCCCCGCGCCGTCGCCGTGATCGGGCCGCGCCGCCTGCGCCACCGCGTCCGCCGCCCCGCCGATCAGCACGAAGCGCCGGTCGCAATAGCCGCAATCGACATAGCCGCTGTCGTCGATCTGCAGGAACACGCGCGGATGGCCGAGGCTGGCGCCGCCGGGAATGTCGGTCGCGCCGTCGCAGACGGTGCGGGCATGGGAGACGCGGAGGATTTCGGGCGGGGCGATCATGGTCGTGCGATAGCAAGCCCGGGATTTTCCGACAATCACCTGTTGGCGTAAAAGCCGGATCGGGCGTAGGGCGGCCGGCATGTCCGAAGCCGCCATTTCCCTCGCCAACCTGTGCAAGACCTACAAAGGCGGGCAGGGGGGCGGCCAGCGGCGCAGCCAGGGGATCGGGAAAGTCGCGCTAGATGACGTATCGTTCGACGTCGAACGGGGCACGATCTTCGGCCTGCTCGGGCCCAACGGCGCGGGCAAGTCGACGCTGATCAACATCCTGGCGGGGCTGGTCAACAAGACCGGCGGAACGGCGACGATCTGGGGCTTCGACATCGACCGGCATCCGCGCAACGCCAAGGTGTCGATCGGCATCGTCAACCAGGAAATCCTGTTCGATCCGTTCTTCTCCCCGTTCGAGACGCTGGAAATCCAAGCCGGGCTGTACGGCGTGCCCAAGGCGAAGCGGCGCACGATGGACTTGCTGCGCGCGGTGTACCTTGAGGACAAGGCGCACGCTTATGCCCGCACGCTGTCGGGCGGCATGAAGCGGCGGCTGATGGTGGCCAAGGCGATGGTCCATTCCCCGCCCGTGCTGGTGCTCGACGAGCCGACCGCGGGCGTGGACATCGAACTTCGCCAGCAATTATGGGCCTATGTCCGCTCGCTCAACCGGCAGGGCGTGACGGTGGTGCTGACGACGCACTATCTCGAGGAAGCCGAGCAGCTTTGCGACCGCATCGCCATCATCAACCACGGCAAGGTGATCGCCGACAAACCGACGCGCGAGCTGGTCGGCATGGCGACCGAGAAACTGGTCGAGGTGACGGTCGACCGCGACGTCGGCGTGCCGCCGAGCGCGGCCTGCTTCCAGAAGATTGACCTGAAAGGCGCGCGTACGCTCGCCATCACCTACCGCAAGGACGTGGCGAATGCCGGCGAAGTGCTGGCGGCGGTACAGGCCGACGGCTACGGCATCGTCGACGTCTCCACGCGCGAAGCCGATCTGGAGGACGTGTTCCTGAATTTGACACGGGCGTCGAACGCAGGGTGAGCTTGTTTTCCCGTTCGTTTCGAGCGTAGTCGAGAAACTGTTTCAGGCGCGAGGTAGCTCGACTTCGCTCGATACGAACGGAATTGGGTTTGGCCGACACGCATATTTCCGACGTCCTCATCATCGGCTCGGGTGCAGCGGGCCTGACCGCAGCACTCAACCTGGCCGATCGCTTCAAGGTCATCGTGCTCGCCAAGGGCGCGATGAACGAGGGCTCGACGGCGTGGGCGCAGGGCGGGATCGCCGCGGTGCTCGAGCCCGGTGACACGTTCGAGAGCCATATCGAGGACACGATGATCGCGGGCGCGGGACTGAACGACCGGGCGACGGTGGAATTCGTGGTCGAACGCGCGCCCGCCGCGATCGCGCGGCTGGAGGAACTGGGCGTGCCGTTCGCGCAGGAAGGCGCCGGCAGCAATCGGGCGCTGCATCTGACGCGCGAGGGGGGGCATAGCCACCGCCGCATCGTCCATGTCGCCGACGCGACCGGCTGGGCCGTGCAGGAAGCGTTGCAGCGCGCCGCGACCGAGCATCCCAACATCACGCTGGTGCCCGACCGGATCGCGATCGACCTGGCGACCGGCAAGCATGAGGAGCGTTATTCGGGCGCAGGCCATGTATGGGGCGTCTACGCCGTCAACCGCGCGACCGGCCGCGTCGAGCTCTACACCGCGCGCGCGACGATCCTTGCGACCGGGGGGGCGGGACGGACCTATCTGTTCTCGACCGCGCCGCGCGGCGCGACCGGCGACGGCATCGCGATGGCGTGGCGCGCGGGGTGCCGGGTCTCCAACATGGAGATGATGCAGTTCCACCCGACCTGCCTCTACAATCTCGAGGTCAAGAACTTCCTGATTACCGAGGCCGTGCGTGGCGAGGGCGGCCATCTGCTCCTGCCGACGCCAGATGGAAAAGGGGGTGGCCATCGTTTCATGCCCGATTTCGACGAGCGCGCCGAACTCGCGCCGCGCGACGTGGTGGCACGCGCGATCGACCATGAGATCAAGCGGCTCGGGCTCGATTACGTGCATCTCGACATCAGCTACAAGGGCGAGGCGTTCATCCGCGAGCACTTCCCCAACATCCACGAGAAGCTGCTCGGGCTCGGCATCGACATGGCGAAGGAGCCGATCCCGGTCGTGCCCGCGCAGCATTACACCTGCGGCGGCATCGTCGTCGATCTCGACGGACGGACCGATCTGCCTGGTCTCTATGCCGCCGGCGAATGCAGCGAGAGCGGGCTGCACGGCGCCAACCGCCTGGCCTCCAACTCGCTGCTCGAATGCTTCGTGTTCGGCGAAAGCGCCGCGCGGCACATCGCCGCGCAGTGGGACGAGCTGCCCGCCCCCCCGCCGATCCGCCCGTGGGACGAAAGCCGCGTCGAGGATTCGGACGAGGAAGTCGTCATCAAGCAGAACTGGACCGAGATCCGCCGCTTCATGTGGAATTATGTCGGCATCGTGCGCACGACCAAGCGGCTGGAGCGCGCGGCCCACCGCATCCGCCTGCTGACCGAGGAAGTGAACGATTATTACGGCCATTTCCGCGTGACGCCCGACCTGATCGAACTGCGCAACCTGTTGCAGACCGCCGACCTGATCGTGCGCTCGGCGCTCGCCCGGCATGAATCGCGCGGGCTGCATTACACGCTCGATTATCCGGGCTTGTTGCCGGAAGCGCGCGACACCATTTTGGTCCCGTAGAATCAATGACCTAGCCGTTCCGTACCGCCATCTCGTCTCATCCTGCGCCACATGCGCTTCGTCGCAAGCTGGCGCGGGAGGGATTTCTCAACCGAATTCTGGCCTTATCGCTGAGATGCGGGGCTGAAACGAGTAGGGCGGAACGGGTGGGCAAGAGACGGTGACGCATATTCTTCCGTATCGTTTTTCCAAGCCGGTCGCGGCGATCGTGCTGACCGCGGCGCTGTGCGCCTGCGCGCGCGACGCCAATGTGCATGTCGCCGGGATCGTGCCGCTGGTTCCGGTGCCGTACCAGATCGTCCAGACCCTGCCGCCGCCCGCCCCGCGCGCCGTTCCTGCCCCGTCCGCGCTGACCGCCAATGTCGCGATGCTGGTGCGCGGGTTCGAGGGGCGTGTCGGTGTCGCGGTCAAGAGCATCGACCAGGGCTGGTGCGTCGACAGCAGTGGCGACCAGCGCTTGCCGCAGCAAAGCGTGAGCAAATTGTGGGTCGCGATGACCGTGCTCGATTTCCGCGACGCCGGGCGGCTCAAGCTCGACGATCCGGTCACGCTGCGGCGCGAGGACATCACGCTGTTCCACCAGCCGGTCGCCGCGCTGATCAAGGGCGAACAGGGCTATCAGACGACGGTCGGCGACTTGCTGCAACGCGCGCTGACGATGAGCGACAATACCGCCAACGACCGATTGCTGCGCTTCGTCGGCGGGCCGAACGCCGTGCGCGACTTCATCCGACGCAAGGGGCTCGGCGATATCCGCTTCGGCCCGGGCGAACGCTTGCTGCAGAGCCAGACCGCCGGGCTGACGTGGCAACCGTCCTATGCGTTCGGCAACGCCTTCGCCATCGCGCGCGACCGCGTGCCCCGGCCCGAGCGCATCGCCGCGTTCGAACGCTATGTCGCCGATCCGCCCGACGGCGCGGCTCCGGTCGCGATCGCCGATGCGCTGGCACGGCTGAAGCGCGGCGATCTGCTGTCGAAAAGCTCGACCGACTATCTGATCGGCACGATGGAATCCTCGCGCACCGGCAAGCAGCGCTTGCGCGGCGCGGTGCCGATGGGATGGAGCTTCGGCCACAAGACCGGCACCGGGCAGGACCTGGGCGGGCGCACCGCGGGCTATAACGATGTCGGACTGCTCATCGCGCCCGACGGCCGTTCCTATGCGATCGCGGTGATGATCGGCGACACGCCCAAGCCGATCGCCGAGCGCCAGGCGCTGATGCAGGCGGTGGTGGCGAGCGTGGTGGCGAATCATTCGTAGAACTTCGTCACCCCGGCCTTGTGCCGGGGTCCACCGCGCGGCAAACGCATCAACAAGAAGCTCGCGGACCGGTCCAGCGGCATAGTGGACCCGGCGCAAGGCGGGTGTGACGGTTATGGCAAGACGGGCTTGGGCATCGCCGTCGTCGCTGCTATCTCCCCGTTCATGCCGCATCTCTATCTCGTCGATGGCTCGGGTTACATCTTCCGCGCCTATCACCGCCTCCCGCCGTTGACCAACAAGCATGGCGAACCGGTGGGGGCGGTCTATGGCTATACGACGATGCTGTGGAAGCTGGTCGACGAACTGCACCAGGCGGACGGGCCGACGCACATGGCGGTGATCCTCGACGCCTCGTCGCAGACCTTCCGCAACGACCTCTACGACCAGTACAAGGCGCACAGGCCGCCGCCGCCCGAGGACCTCGTCCCGCAATTCCCGATGATCCGCGATGCGACGCGCGCGTTCAGCCTGCCGTGCATCGAGACCGAGGGGCTGGAGGCGGACGACATCATCGCCTGTTACGCCAAGGCGGCGCTGGCGCAGGGCTGGGCGGTGACGATCGTGTCGTCGGACAAGGACCTGATGCAGTTGATCGAGCCCGGGCTCGATTTGTACGACACGATGAACAACCGGCGGCTGGGTGCCGAGCATGTCGCCGAGAAGTTCTTCGGCATCGCCCCCGCGCAACTGGGCGACGTGCTGGCGCTGATGGGCGACAGCGTCGACAACGTGCCGGGCGTCACCGGCGTCGGCCCGAAGACCGCCGCCAAGCTGATCCTCGAACATGGCGACCTGGAGGGCGTGCTCGCCGCCGCGCCGGCGATGAAGCCGGGCAAGCTGCGCGACAATCTGATCGAGCAGGCCGACAATGCGCGGCTGTCCAAGGTGCTGGTCACGCTCAAATGCGACGAGCCGCTGCCCGATCCGCTCGACGAGCTGGAATTGAAGGGCATTCCCGACGCTCCCTTGCGTGCTTTCCTCGAGCATCACGGCTTCAAGTCGCTGCTCGCCAAACTGTCCGCCGTCGCCGATACGCCGGTCGCGCCGCATGCCCCGACCCCGATCACGCCCGTGGTGGAGGACCCGCCGTGCGACCATGACGGCTATGAGACGGTGATCGACGAAGCCGCGCTCGACCGCTGGATCGCCGTCGCGCGGCACCAGGGCTGGATCGCGGTCGACACCGAGACGACCGGGGTCGACGCGACGCGCGCCGACCTGGTCGGGGTGAGCATGGCGCTGCACCCCAATCTCGCTTGCTACGTGCCGCTTGCGCATGGCGGATCGGGCCTGTTCGCGGAGACTCCGGTGCAATTGGACCGCGACGTGGCGCTCGCGAAACTGAAACCGCTGTTCGAGGATCCGGCGGTGCTCAAGATCGGCCACAACCTCAAATACGACATGATCGTGCTCGGGCGGCTGGGCATCGCCGTCGCCCCGCACGACGACACGATCCTGATGAGTTTCGATCTCGACGCGGGGCTGCACGGCCACGGCATGGACGAGCTCGCCGCGACGCACCTGTCGCATAGCTGCATCGCGTTCAAGGACGTGGTCGGCGTCGGCAAGTCGCAGCGCACCTTCAACGAAGTCGATCTCGCCGCCGCGACCCGCTACGCCGCCGAGGATGCCGACGTGACGCTGCGGCTGTGGCGGCGCTTCAAGCCGCGCCTCGCCGCCGAGCAGGCGACACGCGTCTACGAGCTGGTCGACCGCCCGCTAGCCCCCGTCATCGCGCGGATGGAGATGCACGGCATCAAGGTCGATCGCGACCGACTGGCGGCGCTCTCGACCGAATTCGCGCACCAGATCGGCGCGCTGGAGGTGGAGATCCACGCGCTTGCCGGCAGCAGCTTCACCATCGGCAGCCCCAAGCAGCTCGGCGACGTGCTGTTCGAGCGGATGGGCATCAAGGGCGGGCGCAAGGGCAAGTCCGGCGTCTATTCGACCGACGTCAACGAACTGGAGCGGATCGCCGCCGGAGTCGGATTGCAGGAGGGGGATTCATCAGGCCGGGAGATCGCCGCAAAAGTGCTCGACTGGCGGCAATTGTCGAAGCTCAAATCGACCTATACCGACGCGCTCCAGGCGCAGATCAACCCGGCGACCGGGCGTGTGCACACCAGCTACAGCCTGACCGGCGCGCAGACCGGGCGGCTGTCCTCGACCGACCCGAACTTGCAGAACATCCCGATCCGCACCGAGATCGGCCGGCAGATCCGCGAGGCGTTCGTGGCGGAACGGGGCAACGTGCTGCTCGCCGCCGATTATTCGCAGATCGAGCTGCGCCTCGCCGCGCACATGGCCGACGTCCCCGCGCTCAAGGCCGCGTTCGCGAACGGTGACGACATCCACAGCCTGACTGCGCAGGAACTGTTCGGCGAGGTGACCCGCGACACGCGCGGACGCGCCAAGACGATCAACTTCGCGATCCTCTACGGCATCAGCCGCTGGGGCCTGGCCGGGCGGCTCGACGTGACGGCGGACGAGGCGCAAGCGATGATCGACCGCTATTTCGAACGCTTCCCCGGCATCCGCAACTACATCGCCCGCACCACCGAGGAGGTTCGCGACACCGGCTTCACCACCACGCTGTTCGGCCGCAAGACGCATTTCCCGCGCATCCATTCCAAGGTCCAGCACGAACGCCAGGGAGCGGAGCGCGCCGCGATCAACGCGCCGATCCAGGGCACCAGTGCCGACATCATCAAGCGCGCGATGGTGCGGATGGGCCCGGCGCTGGCCGATGCCGGGCTCGGCCACGTCCGCATGCTGCTGCAAGTGCATGACGAACTGGTGTTCGAACTGCCCGAACGCGACGTGGCGGCGGCGAGCCCGGTGATCGAGCGCGTCATGGCGACGGCGGCGGAACCGGCGATCACGCTCGACGTGCCGCTGGGCATCGAGATCGGCACCGGGCTAAGCTGGGGCGCGGCGCATTGAAGGCGCAGGCCGCCAGCCGGCCACGCCCGGCTGAGTCGGACAAGCCCGGCCGGCGGGCGCAGCCCGTCCGACGGCGCGGCTTTGCCGCGTCGCAAGGCGACTCCCATGACGACTGACCCCGCCGCCACCGACGAGATCGACGCGCTCGCCAGGGGCGGTCGCACCAACATCATCGGCTTCATGATGCGGCTCGTCGCGCGGCTGCCGTTCCTGTTCATCGCCGGGCGGCTGTACGGACCGGACACGCTCGGCACCTTCGCGCGCGCCGTGCTGTTCGTCGAGGTCGCGGCGTTGCTCGCGACGTTCGGGCTGAAGCGCGGTCTGGCCCAGGCGATTTCGGACGGCGGCGAGCGGCCGCATGTGCAGATCGTGTGGGATTGCCTGGTCGTCGTGGGCGTAGCCTCGGGCATCGCCAGCGCGGCCTTGCTGGCGATGCCCGACCTGATGTTCCACGGCGGCAACCCGACCAGGCTGGAGCGGCTGCTGCCGTGCATCATCGTGGCGAGCGCCTGGTCCGACCTGATGCTCGCCGCGTTGGCCTATCGCCGCAACGTGCAGGCCACCGTCACCGCTCGCGCGGTGATCGAGCCGTGGACGATCTCGATCGCGGCGGGCCTGCTCTATCCCGTTGCCAGGCATGACGGGCTGGTGCTCGCCTATATGTTGTCGATGATCGCGGCGCTGCTCGCCTCCGTCATCCCGTTCGTGCGCAGCTATGGCAAGCCGGACGGCTGGCGCCCGCACCCGCGTCGCACGATCGCGCTGATCCGCCGCAACGCGCCGCTCGCCGGGGCCGATGCGCTGGAATGGGGCACGCGCAACGTCGACCGCTCGATCCTGTTCCTGATGTTCGAGCCGCGCATCGTCGGCATCTACTGGATGGCGCAGCAAGTCGCGTCGATCCCGGGCAAGCTAAAGACCAGCTTCGACCCGATCCTCGGCCCGGTCATCACCGCCAGCCTCGCGCGCGGCGACAATGCCGGCGTTGCACGGCAAGTCCGCCAGGTCGGCTTCTGGATCATCGCGGCGCAGACCGGCCTCGCGCTGATGGGCTCGATCCCGGGCGAAGCGGTGATGGGCACGGTCGGCCCGCAATTCGTTGCCGGGACCGCCGCGCTCGCCTTTCTGCTGTTCGCCGAGGCCGCCGCCTCGACCGGCGCGGTGTGCGAATCGGCGTTGGTCTATGTCGCGCGGTTGCAGAACATGGCGATCTCGATCGGCATGCTGCTGTTCCAAGTGGCGCTCAGCTTCGCCTTGATCTTCGCGATGCAGGCGGTCGGCTGGCCGGTCGCCTATCAGGCGGCGGGGCCGGCGGCGGCGCTGTTCGTGTCGGTGGCGCTGACCTCGATCGTCAAGTCGACCTATCTCGCGCGTTTGCTGAAGGCCGGCGTGGCGGGGTGGCGCTGGCCGATGCTGTGGGCGGTGCTGGCGGCGGGCGCGGTCGGGGCCGCGTTCACCGCGCTGCCGCACCGCTTCGAATGGGCGGAGCTGCTGATCGGCGAGCCCGCCATCGCCGGTGTGTATCTGCTGGTGCTGTACCGCTGGGCATTCGGGCCGGAGGACCGCGCGCTGTTCCGGCGCGTGCCACAGGGAGAGGGGGTCAGCTTGCCGGCGGTGGGGCTGGCGCGATGACGCGTCGCTGACGTGGCGGCGCGACGGGGGCAAAAGCCCCTGTCGTCGGTCGGCGCTGCGGCACCGCCGGCCGCATTGATCGCGGCGAGCCCGCGCCGTAGCCGCGCTACGGCTTTGGGGCGATCAATGCCTGAAATGCCGCATCCCCGTAAACACCATCGCCAGCCCGGCCGCATCCGCCGCCGCGATCACCTCGTCGTCGCGGATCGATCCGCCCGGCTGGATCACCGCCGTCGCGCCGGCCTCCACCGCCGCCAGCAAACCGTCGGCGAACGGGAAGAACGCATCGGACGCGACCGCCGAGCCGATCGTGCGCGATGCGTCCCAGCCGGCCTTGTCGGCCGCGTCCTTCGCCTTCCAGGCGGCAATGCGTGCCGATTCGAGCCGGTTCATCTGCCCCGCGCCGATCCCCGCCGTGCTGCCGCCTTTGGCATAGACGATGGCGTTCGACTTGACGTGCTTCGCCACCGTCCAGGCGAAACGGCAGTCGGCGAGTTCGTCCGCGGTCGGCGCGCGCTTCGTCACCACCTTGAGCATATCGTCTTGCAGCGTGCCATTGTCGCGCGTCTGCATCAGCATGCCGCCGGCGATGGTCTTCAGCGTCATCCCGCCGCGCGCCGGATCGGGCAGCGGCCCGGTGAGGATCAGGCGCAGGTTCTTCTTGCGCGCGAACACCGCCTTCGCCGCGTCGTCCGCGGCGGGTGCCGCCACGACCTCGGTGAAGATGCCGGAGATCGCCTCGGCCGTCGCTTCGTCGAGCGGCCGGTTGACCGCGATGATGCCGCCGAACGCCGACACCGGATCGCACGCGAGCGCCGCCTGATAGGCCTTGATCAGCGTCTCGCCGCTCGCCACGCCGCAAGGGTTGGCATGCTTGACGATCACCACCGTCGGCGGCCCGTCGCGGAATTCGCTGACCAGCTCGAGCGCCGCGTCCACATCGTTGAGATTGTTGTAGCTCAGCGCCTTGCCCTGCACTTGCTCGTGATCAGCCAGGCTGCCGCCCGGCGCGAAGGCGGGAATGTAGAGCGCCGCCGATTGATGCGGGTTCTCGCCATAGCGCAAGGTTTGCTGGAGCTTGATCGGCACCGTCATGCTGGCCGGGAACATCGTCCGCTGGTCGGCAAGGGCGAACCAGTTCGCGATCATGCTGTCATAGGCGGCGGTCGCGGCGAACGCCTTGGCGGCGAGCAGCGTGCGATCGTCGAGCGTCGTGCTGCCCCCCGCGACCAGCGCATAGTCCGCCGGATCGGTGACGATCGCGACGAAGGCATGGTTCTTCGCCGCCGAGCGCACCATCGACGGCCCGCCGATGTCGATATTCTCGACGATCTCCGCGCGGTCCGCCCCGCGCGCGACGGTCGCCTCGAACGGGTAGAGATTGACCACGACCAGATCGATCGCGCCGATGCCGTGCCGCTCCATCGATGCGACATGGGCGGCATCGTCGCGCACGGCGAGCAGGCCGCCATGCACTACCGGGTGCAGCGTCTTGACGCGGCCGTCCATCATCTCGGGGAAGCCGGTAAGCTCGGCAATGTCGCGCACCGCCAGACCGGCGTCGCGGATCGCCTTGGCCGTGCCCCCGGTCGAGACCAGCTCCACGCCGCCTTGTGCAAGAGCGCGCGCGAGATCGACGATGCCGGTCTTGTCGGACACCGACAGCAACGCGCGGCGGATCGGGATGGCGGTCATGACGGGGCTTTCCGGATCGGGGGGAGGTAGCGGCTCCCCCTGCCCGTTCAACAGGCAATATTCAACAAGGCCCGCTCAGCCGGCGCGCTTCAAGGCCCAGCTCACGCTTGCCCCGCCCGCCGGTGATTCGCCGCTGACGACGAGCTGCATCGTGCCGTGCGGGCGGCCGTCTGCGTCGATCCACACGCTTTCCTCGACCGCCAGCGTGCCCCCACGGCAGCGGAACTGCCACAGGCCGGCATTCCCCGGCAGCCGCAACAGCGCGGCGAGGCCGTCCGCGGTCGGCGAGACCTGCACGCCCAGCCCGAGATGGAAGCGGATCGCGAAGCCGGTCGAGGCGAGCTTGCGCCGCCTGGTCGCGGGCAGCAGCATGTCCTCGCCGCGCAGTTCGCGCCCGTCGCTGGCCAGCACCAATTGGCGGCGGTGGAGGAAACCGAAGCGCCGGGCATAACCGTCATGGCTCGCCTCGACCCGGCTCGACGCATCGCTTTCCTGCCGCGCCAGCTCGACCTCGGCGACGCCGCGCCCGAGCGTGCCGTCGGTGTGGATCGCGGTCGAATTGCTGTCGCCGATGATCAGCGTGGAATGCGCCGCGGTCGTGCGCAGCCCCTCGGCCAGCACCGCCGGCAGTTGCGCGATGCCGCTGCGCGCCCCGCCGCAATTGACGACGATGCGCGCCGGCCCGTCCGAGAATTCGAACGCCAGCGTCGAGGCGCAGCCACCCTCGACCAGCCGCGCGACCGGCGGCGGCGCGGCATCGAGGATCAGCACCGCCTGCCCGCCCGCGAGCCGCTGATACCCCCAGTCGCGCGCCTGGCGCAGCGGCCGCGTGCGCACGCCGCTCGCCGCGATGATCCGCTCGAGTTGTTCCGCCCCGACCGGCCCGCCGCCCTGCCAGCTGCCGAGATCGCGGTCGCCGTGGCACACCCCGAGCAAGGCGGGCACGAGCGCCCCGAGCGCGGTGGCGATGCATGCCGGCGGCTCCAACCGGCGCGCGGCATAGACGTCGCGTAACGCGGTCAACAGCATGACCAGATCGACTTGCGCAGCCGGCGCGCGCGCGACATTGCCGCCATCCTCGAAGATCGAGACGGCGATCGCCTTGGCCAGTGCCGCCTCGATCGCCGAGCGGCGCGCATCGCCGCCCGGGATGAGCAAGCCCGCCGCGACCATGCCGCACGACGCCGCCACGCGCGGCGCGCCGGGCGGCACCTTGTCCGCGCCGCGCTCCAGGTGACGGGCCCCGCGCGCGAGCGTGTTGAGCACGCGGCTGCGATAGACCAGATCGGTCGAGGACAGGATCAGCGGCGCGTGCGCCGTCCAGAACAGGATCCGCCGGCCCCACAGATCGGCCCGCCACGCCGGCGCGCTGACCTTGTCGGCATGCGCGTCGAGCCACCGCCGCATCAGCGCCTCGGCCACCGGCGTCGCTTGCGCGCGGGTGGCGACGGTCGACAGGTCGCGCAGCCATGAGAAGCCGTGCAGATAATCAGCAAAGGCGCGCGAGAAATCGGGCCTGGCGAGATCGAGCGCGTCGACCGCGCGGTTCTCGCCCCGAAACGTCAGCGTCCCGCCGAGCAGCGCGGCCCCGCGCCTCGCGTCGCCGAGAAACGGATCGTCAGGCACCGCGATGAGCTTCAACGGATGGCGTCCCTTCAGCCGCATGCCATGGATCGGCGTGCTCCAGGTCAGCCGATGAAAGCGTTCCGAGATGCGTTCGGCAAGCGACAATCCCTTGTCGCCGCCCAGCCGTATCAATCTTTTACCTTCGTCGATGCTGTCGCGCTCGGGGAAGGCAGCGCTCGGCGGGCCGTCGCCACTCGGTCGCGACAGGTCGTTCATCCCCTCAAGGCTGCAATATTGGCGGCATAGGCCCCGGGTCCGCCGCGGAACGTCGCGGTGCCGGCGACCAGCGCATCGGCCCCGGCGGCGACCGCGCGCGGCGCGGTGGCATGGTCGATGCCGCCATCGACTTCGAGATCGACGGCATGGCCGCCCTGGTCGATCATCTTGCGCACCGACTCGATCTTGCGCAGCGCGCTGTCGATGAACGCCTGCCCGCCAAAGCCGGGATTGACGCTCATGATAAGGACGAGATCGACTTCCTCGAGCAGATAGTCGAGCGCCTTGGCCGGGGTCTGCGGCGTCAGCACCACGCCGGCGCGCTTGCCGAGGCTGCGGATGTGCTGGAGGCTGCGATGCGTGTGGGGCCCCGCCTCGACATGGATGCTGATCGTATCGGCGCCGGCCTGCGCGAACGCGTCGAGATACGGATCGACCGGCGCGATCATCAGATGCACGTCGAGCGGCTTGGCGGTGTGCGGGCGGATCGCCTTCACCACGCCCGGGCCGATCGAGATGTTGGGCACGAAATGCCCGTCCATCACGTCGACATGGATCCAGTCCGCGCCCGCCGCGTCGATCGCGCGCACTTCCTCGCCAAGCTTCGCGAAGTCGGCGGAGAGGATCGACGGCGCGATACGAACGGGTTGCTGTGGCATGACGTCACCGCCTCTAGCATGGCGGCGTCCATCGGCAAGATGCGGTTACGTCCGTTTCAGCCGAACGATGAAGAAGCCGTCATTGCCGCCGGGATCGATCATGCCGGGCAGCGTGCGGACCCAGCCGCCGGGATCGGGCGCGATGCCGGCCGGCAGTTCGTCGGCGGCGACCGGCGCGATCGCATAGTCGCGCCGCGCGGCGAGGAAGCGCGTCAACTGCTGTTCGCCCTCGGCCGGTTCGAGCGAGCAGGTCGCGAACACCAGCGTTCCGCCCGGCCTCACCCAGTCGGCGGCGCGCGCGAGCAGCGTGGCCTGCAACGCCGCGAGCTCGGCGATCTGCGACGGGCGGATGCGGTGGAGCACATCCGGGTGGCGGCGGAAGATGCCGGTCGCGCTGCACGGCGCATCGAGCAGCACGGCATCGGCGAGGGCGGGCGGCGACCACAGCAACAGGTCGGCGGCGATCACCTCTGCCGGCAGATGCGTGCGCGCGAGATTGTCGCGAAGTCGCGCGAGACGACTTTCCGACGCATCGACCGCCGTCACCCGCCAGCCCGCGCCGGCGAGCTGCATCGTCTTGCCGCCGGGGGCGGCGCACAGGTCGAGCGCGGTCCCGCTGCCCGGCCCGACAAGCCGCGCGGGCAGCGAGGCGGCGATATCCTGCACCCACCAGCCACCCTCCCCGAACCCCGGCAGTTCCGGCACATGCGCCGATGCGAGCCGGACATGCCCCGGCAGCAGCGACACCCCGCCGAGCGCCTCGACCATCGCCGCCGTCGTCGCTGGATCGGCGAGCGTCAGGTCGAGCGGCGGGGGTGCCGCCATCGCGCGCTCCGCCGCCTCGATCGCGTCATCGCCCCATGCCGCATGCCAGCGCAGCGCGACCGGATCGGGCAGGGTCGGCTGTTCGGGCAATTGATCGCCGTTCCGCAGCAGCGTGCCGAACACGCCGTGGACGAGCTTGCGCGGGCCGCCATCGACCAGCGGCAGCACCGTCGAGATCGCGGCATGCGGCGGCGTGCCAAGCGACAGCGCCTGGACCAGCGCGATGCGCAACGCGAAGCGCGCCTTGGCGTCGTCGGGCAGGCGCGTCCGCGTCGCCGAATCGATCAGCGCGTCGAGATCGGGCAAGCGCCGCAATGCCTCCGCCGCGATGGCATGCGCCAGCGCGCGGTCGTCGCTGCGCTCGATCCCCGCCGTGGCGCGGCCGATCGCCGCCTCCAGCGGCGCACCTGTACGCAACACCGCGTCGAGCAGCCGCAATGCGGCGCGGCGCGCGGGGACGCCGGGCGGATCGACCGGCGCGGGGCGCGGCAGGTAACGGCGGGGCGGCGGCAGGGTCATTGTCGGGTCTCTGGGGCTTGAACTGGTCTGGTCGGGGGCCGATGTGGCGATGGTGCCACGCCACCCGTGCCGCCGAGGAACCTGCCATGGCCCGTCGCCCGCCACATGTGAAGCCACCTGCATATTTGAGCAAGAACATGCCGGTGCCCGCGCCCGATGCCGTGCCGGTCAAGCCGCAAGGCGCGAAGGGCGATCCGGACGGTCTGGACCCGACGCGCTACGGCGATTGGGAATTGAAGGGCATCGCGGTCGATTTTTGAGATCGCCGCGCCGGAAGGTTAGGCTAAGGTTAGGTCAAAACGCGCCGTTTTGCGCCATTCCCGTGGTTTGCGAACCGACCGTATCGCAGACCGAAAATGTCAAAGAGCGCAGGCCTACCTTATGCCCGGGCCGGGGCGTGTAGGACAGCGGCGCGGTTCATTCACGGGTGAGCGGTCGCGCGAGCAGCGCTCCGATCACGGATGCCACGTCGGCGCCCCCGAGCAACGCGCACACCGCGTCGACCACCGGCATATCGACGCCCGCCGCCGCCGCGGCCGCGCGCAGGACCGGCGCGGTGAACGCGCCTTCCGCCACCGTCAGGCGGTCGGCGAGCAGGTCGGCCGCGCGCCGGCCCTGCCCCAGCCCGACGCCGAGCGAGAAGTTGCGCGAGCTGGTCGAGGAACAGGTCAGCACCAGATCGCCGAGCCCGGACAGCCCGCTCAGCGTCTCCGCGCGAGCCCCCCGCGCCAGGCCGAAGCGCGTCATCTCGGCGAAGCCGCGCGCGATCAGCGCGGCGCGGGCGTTCTGGCCGAGCCCCGCCCCCTCGACCACGCCGCACGCGATGGCGAGCACGTTCTTGACCGCGCCGCCGATCTCCGCGCCGGTCACATCGGTCGAGGCATAGGGCCGGAAGCTCGGGCCGGCGAGGCGCTCGGCCAGCACCGCGCCGAGCGCCGCGTCGGCGCACGCCAGCGTCACGGCGGTCGGCTGCCCGGCGGCGACTTCGTGCGCGAAGGTCGGGCCGGACAGGATGGCGATGGGTGCGTGGCGGTGCAGCGCCTGCGCCACCTCGCCGACCAGCAGTCGCGTCCCCGCCTCGATCCCCTTGGCGCACAGCACCAGCGGCGTCGCGCCGACCCGCGCCTCCGCGAGCACGGCACGGACGTGCTGCGCCGGCACCACCACGAGCAACGCATCGCACGCCGCCAGATCGCCGAGCGAGCCGGTCGCCTCGATCGCCTCGGGCAGCGCGATCCCGGCGAGGAAACGGCTGTTCTCGTGGCTTTCGTTGATCGACGCGACCACCTCGGGCTCGCGCGCCCATAGCAGGACAGGATCGCCGCCGCGCGCCGCAACCTGCGCGAGCGCGGTGCCCCACGCGCCGCCGCCGATGACGCCAATCCTGATCGGGGCCTTCACGCCTTCACCCCCGCGCCGCGCACCGCTTCCGCGCCGGGGTCGAGCGGCCAGCGCGGGCGCGCGGCGACGTCGAGCGGGTCGGTCAGCCCGGCGGCGAAGCGCTCGGCGCCGGCCCAGCCGATCATCGCGGCATTGTCGGTGCACAGCCACAAAGGCGGCGCGACGAAGCGCAGGCCGTGGTCGCGTGCCAGGCCGGCCAGCGCCGCGCGGACGGCGGCGTTGGCGGCGACCCCGCCCGCCACCACCAGCGCCGTCGCCTCACGGGCTTGCGCCAGCGCGCGGATCGTCCGGTCGATCAGGCACTCGACCACCGCCGCCTGGAACGAGGCGGCGATGTCCTCCACCGCCCATGTCCCGGCGTCGTGCGCGCGCACCACCGCGCTTTTCAGCCCGGCGAAGGAGAAATGCGGCTCGGGCGAGCCCTTCAACGGGCGTGGCAGCGGAACGACCGCGCGGCCGCGCGCCGCCGCCGCCTCGACCGCCGGGCCGCCGGGAAAGCCGAGGCCCAGCACCTTGGCGGTCTTGTCGAACGCCTCGCCCGCCGCATCGTCGATCGTCGTGGCGAGCCGGCGATAGCGCGCGACGCCCGCGACCAGCAGCAACTGGCAATGCCCGCCCGACACCAGCAGCAGCAGGTACGGGAAGGCGAGATCGGGATCGGACAGGCGCGGCGACAGCGCATGGCCTTCGAGATGATTGACCGCGATCAGCGGCTTGCCCGCCGCATGGGCCAGCGCCTTGCCGGTGACCAGCCCGACGATCACGCCGCCGATCAGCCCCGGCCCGGCGGTGGCGGCGACCGCGTCCACGGCGGCGAGCGTCACCCCGGCATCGGCCAGCGCCGCCGCGACCAGCGGCGCCAGCATTTCGACATGCGCGCGCGCGGCGATCTCGGGCACGACGCCGCCATAGGGCCGGTGCGCCGCTTCCTGCCCGGCGAGCCGATGCGCGAGCACGCGGCGATCGGAGGTGACGAGCGCGGCGGCGGTTTCATCGCAGCTCGATTCGAGGCCGAGGATGAGCATGGTCATAACGGAATCTCCGTAACCGTTCGCCCCGAGCTTGTCGAAGCATGTCCGGAGCGGCTAGTCCGGGGCGACACGGATTTTGGGGGTACGATGCCTGTTCTTCGCCTCGGCACGCGCGGATCGCCGCTCGCCCTCGTCCAGGCCGGTCTCGTGCGCGACGCACTGTGCGCGGCGCATGGCTGGGCCACCGACGACATCGCGATCGTGCCGATCAGGACGACCGGCGACCGCGTGCAGGACGTGGCGCTGGCCGAGATCGGCGGCAAGGCGCTGTGGACCAAGGAACTCGACCGCGCCTTGCGCCTGGGCGAGGTGGATTTCGCGGTGCATTCGATGAAGGACGTCGAGACGATCCGCCCGGCCGAGATCGCGATCGCCGCGATGCTGCCGCGCGCCGACGTGCGCGACCGGCTGATCGGCGCGGAGAGCATCGCCGGTTTGCGCGACGGCGCGGTGATCGGCACCAGCTCGCCGCGCCGCGCGGCGCAGCTCAAGCGTTTGCGGCCCGATGTTTCGACGGTGCTGTTCCGCGGCAATGTCGATACGCGGCTGGCCAAGGTCGCGGCGGGCGAAGTCGATGCGAGCTTGCTCGCGGCGGCCGGGCTCGACCGGCTCGGGCGCTTCGACGTGGGCGTGGCGATCGACACCGACGTCATGCTGCCCGCCCCGTCGCAAGGCGCGGTCGGGATCGAGGCGCGCGCCGCCGACGACCGCATGCGAGGCTGGCTCGGCGCGATCGACCATGCGCCGACGCACCAGGCGGTGCTGGTCGAGCGCGCGTTGCTCGCCGCGCTGGTCGCCGACTGCCATTCGCCGGTCGCCGCGCTGGCGACGCCGGACGGCGCGGAGATGGTGCTGCGCGCCGAGCTGTTTTCCGAGGATGGCGGCGCGCATGTCGCGGGGACGCTGCGCGGGACGATCGGCGACGGCACGCTGGCCGCGCGGCTCGCGGCCGATCTGCTGGCGCGCGCGCCCGATCCGGTGCGGCGGCTGTTCGCGGCGTGACCCGCCCGCTGGCGGTGCTGCGGCCCGCGCCGGGCAACGCCGCCACCGTCGCCCGCGCCACCGCCGCCGGGTTCGCCACGCTGTCGCTGCCGCTGTTCGAGGTCCGGGCGCTGGCGTGGGACCTGCCCGATGTCGCGGCGCACGATGCGCTGATCCTGACCAGCGCCAATGCCGTACGGTTCGGCGGGGCGGGGCTCGCCGCGCTCGGGCCCTTGCCGGTGCTCGCGGTCGGGGCGCATACGGCGGAGACTGCGCGCTCCGCGGGGTTAGACGTCATGGCGACCGGCACCGGCGACGGGCGCGAGATCGCCGCGCTCGCCGTGGCGCGCGGCGTGACCCGTGCGCTGCACCTGAGCGGGCGCGACCGCACGCTGGCGGTCGGCGGTCCGATCGCGACGGTGCTCCCGGTCTATGAAAGCGCGGCGCGCGCGGTCGCGCCCGCGACGCTGCGACGGCTCGCCGGCACCACCGCCCTGCTCCACTCGGCGCGCGCGGCGCGGCGGCTAGCGGCGCTGGTCGACGCGGCGGGCATCGAGCGCGCGACGATCGCGCTGGCCGCGTTCAGCCCGGCGATCGCCGCCGCCGCCGGACCCGGCTGGGCCGCGATGGTCAGCGCGGCGATACCCGATGACGCCGCGTTGTTCGCCGCCGCGCGTGCCCTGCCCGAAACGACGGGCCGTTGACCGGCTGCGCCCGGGCGCGGATAAGGCGGTGATGGACGATACCGCGCGCCCCGTCCCCGATCCCGTGCCGTCCGGCGCCGAGCGTCCCGCAGCGGCGGCGCCCGCGCCGCTGTCACCGCCCGGCGCCCGCCCGCGCGCGCTGCCGCCGTTCGCCCCGCCGCCGGCGCAACCGACCTCGCCGCAGGGCCTGGGCTGGCGAATGGGCGTCGCGCTCGGGCTGATCGCCTTCCTGGTCGGCGTCGCCGTCACCGCGTTGGCGATGGTCAGGCTCGGCAAGGCAAGCGAGACCAAGCCGGTCGCGACGATCGCCTTGCCCGGCGGCACCAATAGCCAGCTCCCCGTGGTGATCGTGCCGGGCAAGACCGCCGCGCCCGTCCCGGCGATCGATCTCGCCGCGCTCTCCAGCCGCGAGGCGCAGCTTGCCGCGAGCGTCGCCACGCTGGAAACGCGCACCGCCGATGTCGACCGCGAAGCGCGGCTCGCGCTCGGCTATGCCACGCGCGGCGAGGGGCTGATGGTGGCGTTCGCCGCGCGCCGCGCGCTCGATCGCGGGCTGAATCTCGGCTATCTCGACGACCAGTTGCGCGCGCGTTTCGGCGGGACCCAGCCGAGCGCCGTCGCGACCATCCGGCAAGCCGCGCGCGAGCCGGTGACGCTGGAGGATCTGCGCGCCGGGCTGGAGGGCATCGCGCCCGAACTGATGACCGGCGCCGCCAGCAGCGGCTGGTGGGCGAGCTTGCGCCGCGAGATCGGCACCCTGCTGGTGCTGCGCCGGGCGGGAACGCCTTCCCCGCTGCCGGTCGACCGCGTCGCGCGGGCGCGGCGCTTGCTCGAGGCGGGACAGGTCGAGGCGGCGCTGGCCGAAATCTCGCGCACCCCGGGCGCCGCGCAGGCGGACCGCTGGGCCGGGGCCGCGCGGCGCTATATCGGCGCGCGCCGCGCGCTCGACACGCTAGAGGCGGCGGCGATCGGCACGCCGGCAAACGCCGCGCCTTTCACCCGGCCGGCCCGGACCGACGTGCCCGGCCTTGGAACGACACCGCCCGATCGCTGATGGCGGCTACCCGCCGACGCGGTCGATCAGCGCCATCGCCGCGTGCGGCGCACGCACCTTGCCGCCAGCCACCGCTGCGTCTGCTGATACACCGCAGCCCAAGGCGGCAGGTCGTTGGGCATCCGGCGCCAAGGTGCGCCTGTCTTCACGATGTAGCGCACCGATCTGCGCCCTCCCGCTGCAACAGCAGGTACGGCACGACCAGGGACCACTCTTCGTTGCTTACATCAAACGGATAAGGATTGCGGGAAATGTTCATCCATAAACGAACGAATCACTCCAACCCTCACGTCCATAACTGCCGCTAGCAACACGCACGCCAGTTCTACTTCTTCAAGGTGGCGATGATCCGCGGGTCCAGCCCAGCGACGCGCTACGCATGGCGACCGCGTTTCAACAGCTAAAGCAGTGCTACCGACTGAAACTCTACGAAGGTGGTTCGCACGATTTGCCAGAAAACGCGATTGACGTGCGGCATGGGATGGATCGCTGGTTCGATACCTATGTCCGGGACGCGAAACGCGCTCCCGCCAATGGCGTGACCGTGCTGCCAGCTCAAGAAACCGGGACCGAGTAGCGGAGAGGTTGCGCCTATGGCGCGGGCGCGATCCTGACCGGGCATCGCACCGTCTCACCCGCCTTGGTCGCGCTCTCCGGCATTGCTCAAGCGCGCTTGGTTGCCACGGCCGATAGTCGCGCCCGCCACCATCGTATTCCAAGTGTCAGGGTATGGCCGCAAGCGCTGGACTGCGCTCACGCAATTTATCGACGACGGCCGCCTGGAGATCGACAACAACATCGCCGAACGCGCGATCCGCAGCATCGCTATCGGCCGGAAGAACTGGCTGTTCGCCGGATCGAAGGCCGGCGGCGAGCGCGCCGCCGCAATCTATACGGTCATCGAGACTTGCAAGCTCAACGGTGTCGAGTCGCAGGCCTATATTGCTGATGTCATCGCCAGGATCGCCAGCGACTGGCCCGCCTTCCGCTGGGATGTACTCATGCCGTGGAACGGGCGCCCAGCAGGCGCAGATTCTGACGTGACCCCCGCCTTTCATCCAGCGGCAACCAGAGTCCGACCGGTGTGTGAGCTGCTACCCGATCTTAGACCACTTTGGCTGTGCGTCATCCAGTTCCTGCCGGCCAGGGCGGGCCCTGTGCCGCTGACCGGTTCACCAGCGATATCGGCGGCTTGCTGCCGATATCGCCATGTGGTCGCACCTCGTTATAGTCTCTACGCCAAGTCCCGCACTTTGCGACCGCGTCGTCGCGGCTCATGAACCAGTGCTGGTTCAGGCACTCCGCCCGGAACTTGCCGTCGAACGATTCGATGAAGGCGTCGTCGGTCGGCGGGCCGGGCCGCGAGAAGTCCGGCACGACCCCTTTCATATACCGCACGCGCGTCTCGGCGATCTCCCGCAGCCGTTTCTTCAGACCGGCCTGATCGCACGGCAGCCACGATAGTGGTAGCTCGATCGCTCCGCCCGAGGCACGCTGCACGCCCGTCTGATACTGACGCCCAGATGTTCCGGACATCATCGACGAGCCGACGCCGCCGATCAGGCCTCAGAGCTTTCGCGACCCATTCGGCCTACAAGCGATCCCCCGGATCGATTGTCAAACGGCCTCATCCCGCAACATCGCCTTGTCGAGACTCAGGTCCGCCACAAGCCGCTCGAGCTTCGCGTTCTCATCCTCGAGCTGGCGCAGCCGCCGCATCTCCGATGGCATCAGCCCGGCGTACTTCTTGCGCCACGCATAAAATGTGACTTCATCGCTGCCAGTCGCCGATCAGCCAGCCATGCCCGAGTGGCTTACCGGGATGTACAGCGACATCGGAGACGAGATCGGGTCCGCCCTCGATCCGTTACTGGTCGAACATTGGAACAACATCTACGAAAAGTACATCGGCCTGCCGCTCGTGTTCTGATCGAGCTTCGGTTGACTTTGACAAGTCGTGACTTCCACCGGCGTAGCTGACGAGGCATATCTCTCGTCAGTCGTACCGACGCTACGGCGGCACCCAGCTCAACGGTGACGGCGAAAATACGCGTAGGAGGGGTCATCGGGATTGCGCGTGCCTCGCTTCAGTTCCTCTACCAGTGCGGCATCTCCTGTTTCCCTGACGGGGTCGATCCGATTCCAATCCCCGACCACCTGCCGGATGCACGATCTTCCAGGCCCCAGCCCGACAGGCGAACCGATCCAGGTAACGCCCGCAGCCCAGCAAGTCGAACAACGCACCATCGCGTTCAAATCGCATGCTTACCTGCACATGGGTTCGACTGCGGCCGTATCGCCGTCCAGTTCGATATAGACGTTCCCGATATAGTGCGAGGTCCAGGTGAATTGCGCGGTCTGCATCTCGATCGCCCGGTCGACGAATTCCGCCGCGGAATCGTTGAAGCTGCCATGTGCGTCCCAGCCGTCCTCGTGATAGCAGAAGCGCCAGCGTTCGGTCGCAGCGGTCGAGGCCCCGCGCCAACCTGACCAGGACGTCATTGATGTCGGCGCGTGCTTTCAGCATGCGCAGCGTAGCTGCATCGTCTCCGCTCACCCGTACCTCCCGATCATCCAGAGCGATTCGCGCCTGATCTCTGATTGACAGCGACTTGGGCGACGCGAAATCGGACATGACTTGCTCAAACAGGGCAAAGCGTCGGCCAACAGCGTTTTCTCTGTTCATACCGACGCTTGCATAAGCGGATTCTCGAGCCGCTTGCCCGACATTGGCGTCATGCTCGCAGATCGACTGCAAGAACTCGGCCTTGCCTGTGGCCAGGTCGATCGGCAGCGAGCTATGCTCGTGCACGCAAACCCATCTGCCGCCGGAGCGGCGCCAGATGTCGGTCACGCCCAGATGCAGGTTCATCCGGTTGCCGTCCCCTGGTCGTCACGTCGATTTCGCTGTAAACAAGGGACATGGCGACGTCGGGCGCCAGGATGCGCACCGTGATCCTGGGATATCGTGACGAGCAGCGCGACGCTCACGCATATGCGGCAGCACCGCGCGCGCCACCGACATCGGACCAAGGACATTCACCTCGAACTCGTCGCGGACATCGACCTCGCGCGTCATCTCGAAATGGCCGAGCTGCCCGTGGCCGGCGTTGTTCACCAGCACGTCGATCGCGCCGAACTTCAGGATCGCGCCCGCGACCGCGCTCGCCACGCTGGCGGCGTCGGTGATGTCGAGCACCGCCAGATGAAGCCGGTCACTCTACGCCAGCTTGCCCTCCAGCTTGTCGAGCGAGCGCGCGATCGCGACGACATTGTGTCCGGCGGCGAGCAGCGCCCGGGCGATTCGAGGCCCAGCCCGCGGCTGGTTCCGGTAACGAGGCAAGTCTTTGTCACGGGACTTCTCCTTATTGATCTCATGAAATAAATAAGGATCACCAAGTAAAAGACTACCCGTCAATGCCTGATGAGGCCCAGTAGGCGAGCTACCGAATGCACGTCGACAAATGGAGCGAGCTTGCGGTGTTTCGTGCGGTGGCGCTCAAGCGCAGCTTCACGCGCGCGGCGAAACGGCTCGGCGTCACGCAATCTGCGCTGAGCCAGACGCTGAAACGGCTCGAAGCCGATCTCGGTATCCGCCTGCTCGACCGCACCACGCGCAGCGTGGCACCGACCGCAGCCGGCGAACGGCTGCTTGCCAAGCTCGATCCCGCCCTCGCCGAAGTCGAGGCGGAACTATCCGGGTTAAGCGATTTGCGCGCTCGTCCGGCCGGATCGATCCGCGTGACAGCGGGCAGGCACGCCGCCGATACGGTCTTGATGCCGGCACTGGCGCGGCTGCTCGCCCTGCACCCGGACATCAGCGTCGAGGCGAGCATAGACGACGGCTATGTCGATATCGTCGCCGCTCGGTTTGACGCCGGGATCCGGCTTGGTGAGCGTCTGGAGCGCGACATGATCGCAACGCGCGTGGGCGCGCCACTTCGCATGGCTGTCGTTGCAGCACCCTCATATTGGGTACAATATGGTCGACCCGGAGTTCCCGACGATCTGCGCAGCCACCGGTGCATAACCTTCCGCAGCGCCGATGGCGGCATCCATCCCTGGGAGTTCGAAAAGCGCGACCGTGAACTAGCCGTCAAGGTCGGCGGCGGCTCGATTTTCAACGATGCGTACTTGATGCAACGGGCCGCTATTGCCGGACTGGGAGTTGCTTATCTGATGGAAGACCAAGTCGAAGAAGCGATCGGTGACGGTCGGCTTGAGCGCGGCCTTGTTGGCTGGTGCGAGCCGTTCCCAGGCTATTATCTTTACTACCCCAACCGGCGCCATCCCACGCAGGCTTTCACGCTCTTTGTCGAAGCTCTTCAAAGCAGGTGACAAATTAGGTGTTTGGTCCCGGCATTTGATGGTGCATTATCCATGCAAGAATAGAAGGATGTACGCTCGCCCCGCAACGCTACGACGCGATGTTCGGCGGTCTCGGCAAGGAGGTCCATTACGTCTACGAACCGCCCGGCGCGGCGTTCAGCTATGCCGCGCGGATCTCGGAGCCAGCGACGATCCGGGTCGCCGATTTCGGGGCGGCACCAGCGATCTTTCGGTGGTACGCGTGGAAGCGCCCGGCGCGCCGCGGCGCTGCACCCCGCTCGGCCATGCCGGGCTCGACATCGCAGGCGACCGCTTCGACTCCCGCATCGTCGACCGGCTGGTGATGCCGCTACTCGGCAAGGGCGGGTCGTATCGCTCGTTCGGCAAGGTGCTCGACATCCCCGGCGGCTGTTTCACCGATTTCGCCGGCTGGTCGCGGCTCGCGCCGATGCGCAATCACCGCACGCTTGCCGGAGCTCGAGAAGCTGCGCCGCGCCACGCTCGACCCGAACGCGATCGGCCGGATGATCGCGGTGATCGACCAGGAGCTCGGCTACCAGCTCCATGACGCGGTCGGGCAGCTCAAGCGCGCGCTGTCGAGCGCCGAACAGGCGCCGTTCTGGTTCGCCGGTGCCGGGCTGACGATCGAGGCGGAAGTACGGCGCGCGGATTTCGAGGCGTGGATCGCACCCGACATCGCACCCGACATCGCGCGCCATCGAGCAAGCGGTCGACCGCGCGCTGGCGCTCGCCGCGACACCGCCGGAGAGGATCGACCGCATCTTCCTGACCGGCGGCACCTCGCTGACCCCGCGCGTCCGCCGCCTGTTCGTCGAGCGCTTCGGCGAGCAGCGCCTCGCGTCGGGCCGCGAACTGACCTCGATCGCGCACGGCCTCGCGCCGATCGGGCAGCAGGACGACCTTTCGGCATGGGCCGCCTGACGAGGATCGCCCGACACGCCTCATAATGCGCCAGCCCTTGCGGATCATAGTGGGTCGCGTAGCGTTATGTCCGAACGGGTCGTATTGCTGGCCTCGCGTGAAAGCACCCCTTGCCGACCACCGCCCACATCGCCGCGATCGGCACCGCCGTTCCGGATCACGACATCCACGATGCGTTCATCGGCTGGGCACGCGCGCGCTTGCCCGACGACCGCCAGGCCAGGCTGTTCGACCGGATGGCGGGGCGGTCGGCGATCGCGCATCGCTGGTCGGTGCTGCCGCGCGGCGCGGATGGCGGATCGCCGGTCGAGCGCGGCGGCTTCTACGCGCGCGACCGGTTGCCCGGCACGGCCGAGCGGATGCGGTTCTATGGCGAGGCCGCGCCCGGGCTGGGGATCGCCGCGATCGAGGCGTTGCGCGCGCAAATCCCGCTGGAGGGCATCACGCATTTCGTCGTGGCGAGCTGCACCGGCTTCGTCGCACCCGGCATCGACCAGATCATCGCCGCGCGGATCGCCCTTGCCCCCTCGGTCGAGCGGCTGCTGATCGGCTTCATGGGCTGCTATGCCGCCGTCGCCGCCTTGCGCAGCGCGCGCCATATCGTCCGCTCGGAGCCGGACGCGCGCGTGCTGGTACTGTGCGTCGAGCTGTCGACGCTGCATCTGCAGGACGATCCCGCGCTCGAGCCGTTGCTGGCGATGCTGCAATTCGGCGACGGCGCGGCCGCCGCGCTCGTCACCGCCGATGCCACCGGCCTCGCGCTCGGCGAGCCGTTCGCGACCACGCTTCCCGAATCGGCCGGGCTGATCCGCTGGGACATCACCGACAGCGGCTTCGCGATGCATCTGTCGGGCGAGGTTCCGGCACGGATCGCCGCCGGATTGAGCGACCCCGGTTTCGCCGCCGCCGCGACGGGCGGACGCGCGCCCGAGGAGATCGACGGCTGGGCGGTCCATGCCGGGGGCCGCTCGATCCTCGATGCGGTCGAGAGCGCGCTGCATTTGCGGCAAGGCGCGCTGGCGGCATCGCGAAGCGTGCTGGCGGAGTGCGGCAACATGTCGTCGGCGACGTTGATGTTCGTCCTGGCGCGTCTGCTCGCCGGGCCGCCGGTCCGCGACGGCGTCGCGCTCGCCTTCGGGCCGGGCCTCGCCGCCGAGGGTTTCGGATTCCGGAGCGCGGCATGAGCCTCGCCCGACGTGCCATCGCCGAGGAGTTGATGGACGCCGACGACCTGCCGGCCGATCGCTATGCCGACATCGTCGGCGATCTGGCCAAGGTCAATGTCGTGACACTGGCGGCGCGCCCGACACTCGATTTCCTGCGGCGCGGAACGGTTGGCATGACGCGCTTCACGCTGCTCGACGTCGGCTTCGGCGACGGCGACATGCTGCGCCGGATCGCGCGCTGGGCGGCACGGCGCGGGGTCGACGCGACGCTGGTCGGCGTCGATCTCAACCCGCGCAGCGCCCGCGCGGCGGCGAAACACACTCCCGGCAACCTTCCGATCCGCTACGTCACCGGCGACTATGCCGACCTTGCCGGCGAAGGGTGGGACTTCATCGTCTCCAGCCTGGTCGCGCATCACATGACCCACGGCCAGCTCGTCGCCTTCCTGCGCTTCATGGAACGCGAGAGCGCGCGCGGCTGGCTGGTCAACGATCTGCATCGTCACGGCGTCGCCCATCGCGGCTTTCCGATCCTCGCGGCGCTGGCGCGCTGGCACAGGGTCGTCCGGCATGACGGCACGTTGTCGATCGCGCGTTCGTACCGCCCGGCCGAATGGCCGCCGATCCTGGCCGAAGCCGGCGCCGCCATTGTTTCTGCGGCCCGCGTCTACCGCGCCTTCCCGTTCAGGCTATGCGTCGAACGCCTGCGCTGATCGTCGGCGGCGGGCCGGCGGGCGCGAGCGCGGCGATCGTGCTGGCGCGGGCCGGGGCACCGCATCTGCTGGTCGAGCGCACGCGCGAGACCGGCGACGCGATCTGCGGCGGGTTCCTCAGCTGGCGCACGCTGGAGTCGCTGGGGCGGCTCGGCATCGCGCCCGACGCGCTCGGCCCGGCGCGCGTCACCACGGTGCGGCTGATCGCCGGCGAGCGCGTCGTCGAAACGCGCTTGCCGCGCCCGGCGCACGGCGTGTCGCGCCGCTTGCTCGACAGCGTGCTGATGACGCGCGCGCTGGCGGCCGGCGCGGCGGTCGAGCGCGGGGTGACGGTGCGCAACGTCGACGGCTTGACGGCAACGCTCGACGACGGCACGAAGATGAGCGGTGCCGCGCTGTTCCTCGCCAGCGGCAAGCATGACGTGCGCGGCGCGGCGCGGCCCGCCACGGCGCGCGGCACCGACCCGGTGCTCGGGCTGCGCATCCGCCTTGCCGCCGCGCCCGGGCTCGACCGGCTGATCGGCGCGGCGATCGAGCTTCATCTGGTCGACGGCGGCTATGTCGGCATCGTCCGGCAGGAGGACGGGAGCGCCAATCTGTGCATGGCGGTGCACCGGTCGGCGCTGCTCGCGGCGGGCGGTCCGGGTGCGTTGCTCGCCGTGCTGGCGCGCGACCATCCGCATCTCGGCGCGCGGCTGGCGTATCGCGGCGGGGACGAAGCGATCCACGCCATCGCCAACGTCCCCTATGGCTGGCGCGCGACGCGCGGTGCGCATGGCCTGTTTCGCCTCGGCGACCAGGCCGGCGTCATCCCGTCGCTCGCCGGGGAGGGCATGGGCATCGCCGTCGCCAGCGGCATGCGCGCGGCGCACGCCTACCTTGCGGACGGCCCCGCCATCGCGCCGCGTTTCCAGCGCGACCTCGCCCGCGCCACCGCGCGCCCGATCCGCCTCGCCGGGCTGGTCCGCGACGTGGCCGAGCGGACCGTAATCGCCCGCGCCGCGCTGCCGCTGCTCGGCCACGCCCCGCGCCTGATCCACATTATCGCCGCGCTGACGCGGATCGGGCATTCGCCGCTTGACCGCGCGCCTCGCTGACAGGAAAATCACCGCATGGATCACATCACCTTGTCCGAAACCGAGTGGCGCAGGAAATTGAGCGCCGAGGCCTATCATGTGCTGCGCGAGGCGGGGACCGAGCGCGCCTTTGCCGGGCGCTACAACAACAACAAGGCCGACGGCATCTACCGCTGCGGCGCGTGCGCGCTGCCCTTGTTCGATTCGGCCGACAAATACGATTCGGGTTCGGGCTGGCCGAGCTTCACCCAGCCGATCGATCCGTCGCACGTCTCCGAACATACCGACCAGAGCCACGGCATGGTGCGCACCGAGGCACGCTGCGCGCGCTGCGACGGGCATCTCGGCCATGTCTTCCCCGACGGCCCCCCACCGACCGGCCTGCGTTATTGCATGAATTCGCTCAGCCTCGACTTTCGCGCCCGGGGGAGCGGCCAGGGCGACGAGGCTAAGGACTGACCCTGTCGGCCGCGGCTTGTCGGGATCGCCGGCAACGCCTAACGCTGGGACCGCTGCATGGCCCGTTCCTATTTTTCCTCGCCCCGCTCGAAGAATGTGCCGAGGTGGCGCAAGCGGACGGTGCTGGGCGCACAGATCGCCACGGTGCTGGCGCTGCTCGCGCTCCTCGTCCTGGTCATCACCGTCTATATCTCGCAAGGGCAGTTGCCGAGCTATGACGAGCTGAAATCCTCGCCCAACGGGCAGATGATCCGCGTCCATGCCGCCGACGGCACGGTGATCGTGTCGCTGGGCCCGAGTTACGGCGAATGGCTGACGTACGACCGCATCCCGCCGGTGATGCGCGACGCGATCGTGTCGGTCGAGGATCGCCGTTTCCGCTCGCATCTCGGCGTCGATCCGGTCGGCGTGGTCCGGTCGGTGCAGGTACGGCTGGAGCGCGGCCACTGGACGCAGGGCGGATCGACCATCACGCAGCAGCTCGCGCGCAACATCTTCCTCAACTCGAACAAGAAATTCGGCCGCAAGGTGCGCGAGGGCATCCTCGCGCTCGCGCTGGAACGCAAGTTCGACAAGAACGAGATCCTCGAACTATATCTCAACAAGGTCTATTTCGGCGGCGGCGCGTACGGCATCGACGCGGCGAGCCGAAAATTCTTCGGCCACGGCGCCGATCGTCTGAGCTTGACCGAAGCCGCCGTGATCGCCGGCCTGGTCAAGGCACCGTCCAATTATTCGCCGACCGCCGACATCGACGCGGCGCGCGGGCGGGCCAGCGTCGTGCTCAAACTGATGCAGGAGACCGGCCACATCTCCCCGGCCGAGGCGGCGGACGCGGATATCGAGCGGGTCAAGTTCGTGCCCGAACCGCGACAGAACAGCGTGCGCTATTTCACCGACTGGGCGCTGCCCCAACTCGATATGCTGATCGACGAGACGCAGCGCCCGCTGGAGGTGTGGACGACGCTCGACCTCACCATGCAGCGCGCCGCCGATGCCGCGATCCAGGCCAACGCGCCGAGCGGGGCACAGGGCGCGCTCGTCTCGATCGACCGCGACGGCGCGGTGCGGGCGATGGTCGGCGGCACCGACTATGTCAGCTCGATCTACAACCGCGCGACCCAGGCGCAGCGCCAGCCGGGATCGGCGTTCAAGCTGTTCGTCTATCTCGCCGCGCTCGAGGCCGGGCACAAGCCGGAGGATTCGGTCGTGGACGAGCCGATCACGATCGACGGGTGGAGCCCGCGCAACGATTCGCGCCATAATAGCGGCGCGGTCAGCTTGCGCACCGCCTTCGCCTATTCGCTCAACACGGTCGCCGCGAAACTCGGCCAGGAAGTGGGCTTCTCGACCGTCGCCGACATGGCGCGGCGCTTCGGCATCACGACCAAGGTCAACACCCATCCCTCGATGGTGCTCGGCACGTCCGACGTACGGCTGATCGACATGACTCGAGCCTTCGCCAGCGTCGGCAACAAGGGCGTCGCGGTGACGCCCTACGGCATCACCAAGATCACCGCGTCGGGCGAGACGATCTACGCCCAGTCGGTCGACACCAGCCATGTGCTGGTCGCGCCGTATGTCGCGGCGGAGATGACCGACCTGTTGCAGACCACGGTCAACACCGGCACCGGCAAGGCCGCGCAGATCGGGCGGCCGGTGGCGGGCAAGACCGGCACGACCACGTCGAGCAAGGACGGCTGGTTCCTCGGCTTCTCCAGCGGCCTCACCACCGGCGTATGGATGGGCCGCGACGATGCCAGGCCGATCGCCGGACTGCACGGCGGCACCGCGCCGGCCAGGGCGTTCGCCGCCTATATGAAGCGCGCCGTCGCCAATCGCCCGGTCGAGCAGTTCGACACCAAGGTGACGCTGCCCGAATTCCAGCTCGAACCCGACCAGGAATCCTATTTCGGCGAGGCCGATAACGGGCTGTTCGTCGACGAGAACGGCAATCCGGTCGAGCAGGGCACGGGCGCGACGCCGCCCGGCCAGCAAGTCGATGCCGACGGTAATCCGATCGAGACGCGCCCGCCGCCGGAGCGCGGCGAGACGCCGCCCGCCGACCGCAAGGACGATGGGGAAAAGCTCGACCAGGCGTGGATCGACCGCGTGCTCGGCCGCGATGCGCGTCCTGCGCCCGCGCCGACGCGGGCACCCCCGCCCGACCGTCAGGAGTCGCGGCCGACCCAGTGAAGCGCCGCGCCATTAGCGCGCAGCCAGCGGCGCGACTCGGCGGGGTCGCGCTCGTCGAGGATTTCGACCAGGCGGTGGAAATGCGGCCCGTGGTTCATGTGCAGCCGGTGCGCCACTTCATGCGCGACGGTCGAGCGTCTTACGTAATCGGGCATCAGGATCAGCCGCCAGCTATAGCGGATCGTGCCCGAGGAAGCGCAACTGCCCCAGCGCGTCTTCGAGTCGCCGACCGCGACCTTCGTCACGGTGACGCCGGCGCTTGCGGCGAACTCGGCGGTCTCCTCGCTCAACACGCGCAGCGCCTCGCGCTTGAGCCAGGAAGTCGCGCGGCGCGACAAACCGTCGAGCGGACCGCCGCAGCGCAGCTCTGCGCCGGCCCGCTCGATCCGCCGCGGGCCGTCCCCGCTCGCCACGATCGTCAGCGTGCCGCCCCGGAACGGGATCGCCGCGCCGGGTACGAACGGCCGCGCTTGCGGCAGGCGCGCGCGCTGCGCGGCGACCCATGCCGCTTGCCCCTGCGCCCAGGCCAAAGCCGCCTTGATCGGCGCGCGCGGCGGCAGCACCAAGCGCACCCGTCCGGTCGCGGCATCGACCGACAGCCGCGCCCGCCGCGCGCGGGCGTTGCGCACGACCTCGAGGGTTCCGCTCACAGCTCGCGATCGACCAGATGATATTCGAGATCGCCGGCATCGTCCTCCGACACCGTCCAGCCGCGCACCGATTGACCCGCCCGGTGCACGCCCTCGCGGTCGCCGCTGACGAGATAGTGCCAGCCGGGCAAGGGTTCGTCCGCCGCGCGCAGGCGGTACGCGCAGGTCGCCGGCAGCCAGTCGATCGTCCGCACATTGTCGCGGCTCAGCCGCACGCATTCGCTGACATAGGCATGGCGATGCTTGTAGTTCGAGCATTGCGCGGTAGCGCGGTCGAGCAGGCGGCACGAGACGTTGGTCGGCAGCAACTCGCCGGTCTCCTCATCCTCCAGTTTGTGCACGCAGCATTTGCCGCACCCGTCGCACAGCGCTTCCCACTGGCCGCGGTCGAGCGTGTCGATCGGTTCCTCCCAGAACCTTCCCGAACTCATCGGGCGGACCTCATCCGACCCAGCGATCGAGCTCGGCCGCGACGTCCTGCGGGGCCTTGTCCTCGGGCAACAGCGCGACCGGCTTGCCCGCCGGGTCCATCAGGAACGCAAAGCGCCCATGCGCGACGAGATAGCCCCCTTCCGCATTCGGCTTCTCCGCTTGCACCGCGACGCCGTACGCCTTGGCCAAAGCGGCGATGTCGCCGGGCTTGCCGGTCAGCCCGACCATGCGCGGATGGAACGCAGAGACGAACGCCTTGAGCACCGGCGGCGTGTCGCGCGCGGGGTCGACCGTGACGAAGATCGGCACGACCTTGCCGCCGCGCGCCGGGTCCTTCGCCTCGAACAGGCGCAGGCCCGCGCCGATCGTCTGCATGTCGGTCGGGCAGACGTCGGGGCAGAAGGTGTAGCCGAAATACACGATCCGGTAGCGCCCGGCGAAATCGCGGTCGCTGCGCGGGTGGCCGTCCTGGTCGATCAGGTCGAACGGCGCGCCGATCCTGACCCCGTCCAGCGGCGGGCGCGCGGGTGTGGCCGGGCCGCCGCACGCGGCCGGCAACGTGGCGAGCAGGGCTGCGCACAGCAAGCGGGCGATGTGATTCATGGCGCGGCCAGCCATGATCTGTTAGGGCAGTTCGCGCAACCCGATGTCGTACCGCGACCATGCCAGGACGTTCTCGATGACCCTTCGTTTCACGCCGCTTGCCCTTCTCCTGGCCATGCCCGCCGCACTGTCGCCCGTTCCCGCCACGGCGCAGCTCAGCCAGTCCGAGGGCTACAAATTCCTGCAAGCGGTGAAGGACGCGAAGAATGACGAGGTGATCGGCTTTCTCGACAAGCCCGGTGCGACCGTCATCAACACGCGCGATGTCGGCAGCGGCGACGGCGCGATCCATATCGTCGTGCGGCGCGGCGACATTCCCTATCTCAACTATCTGCTGCAAAAGGGCGCCAATCCCGACCTCAGGAACTTCAAGGGCGAGACCGGGCTGCTGCTGGCGGCGACCCTCGGTCGCGCCGATGTGATCGACCTCCTGATCAAGGGCGGCGCCAACCCCAATCTCGGCAATGCGAGCGGCGAGACCGCGCTGATCCGCGCCGTGCAACGCCGCGACCAGGCAATGGTACGCCGGCTGCTCGACCTCGGCGCCGACCCCGACCAGAAGGACGTCATCGCCGGCTTGTCGGCACGCGATTACGCGCATCAGGACACGCGCTCGCCCGGCATCGCCGCGATCATCGACGCGACGCCCAAGAAGGTCCGCCGCGCCGTATCGGGGCCCAAGCTCTAGAACGGCGATCCGGCGAGCGCTTCCGGGTCGTTCAGCACGATCAGCCGGCGTCCGGCGCGCCGCGCGAAGGCGAGCGTCACGCGCTTGCGCGTCGCGGCCGGCAGCGGGTCGCCATGCGCCTGGCGCACGATGGCGGCGTCGTAGCGATCGGCGACGATGATTCCGGTCCGCTCGGGCAGGAAAGCCGCGCCATCGAGCGGCGCGGCGTCGAACCCGGCGGGAATCGCCCAGTAATAATAGTCGCAACAGCCAAGATAATCGGTCCATTTCGCATCGCCGAGCAGATCGGCGCGCGACACCTTGATCTCGACGATGACGATGCTCCCGCGCGAATCGATCGCCATCAGGTCGGCACGGCGATTGCCGTCGAGCGGCACCTCGGCCAGCGCGACGGCATCGTGCCGCAGCAGCATCCGCGTGGTGCCGCGCGCGACGTCCGCCGCGCAAAGCAGTGCGTCGGGCGACGAGCCGGGATGATCGACGCACGAATCGACGAGATCGGGAGCATGCGACATGCCGCTGACATTAGAACATTCCGCGAACACGTCAAACGCGACACAATATTCCATGCGTCGTATCGCGTCAGCGATAGAAAACGTGGTTTCCGATCGCGGCGACCTGCACGCGGTGCCAGCTCGGCGCGACGCGACGCGCGTGGAAATACATCGCGCCCGAGGCGGGACTGTCCCACGCATCGGCGAGCGCGACGCGCGCGACCGCGACCGCGGTGCGATATTGCTTGTCGTTCGGCGCGACCGAGGGCACGCGGCCGCCGCGCACGAACGAGAACTGGCCCGGCTGAGTGACCACCGAGCAGACCGATTTGGGGAAACGGCCCGACTTGGCGCGGTTGAGGATCACTTCGCCGACCGCGAGCTGGCCGCTCAGCGGCTCGCCCTTGGCTTCGAAATAGATCGCGCCGGCCATGCACTGCAGCTCGTCGCCGATCGCGTCGGGAACGGGCTGGGCCGCGACGGCATCGGCGAGCGTGCCATATTCGACGGTATCGCCGTCCTGCTGGTCATCGGTCGCGGAATCCTGCGGTGCCGTCTGCGCGGAGACCGTGGCGATCGCGGGGGTCATCACCGGCTCAGTCATCAAGGGCTGGGTCATCAAGGGCTGCTGCGGAACCGAAAGCACGGCCGGCACGTTGATGGCGCGATTGATATCCTGGGCGAAGCCCGGCGTACCGAAGCCCAGGAACGCGGCGACCGTGAGAGTCATCGTCGCGAAAGTGGCGACACGGTTGGAAAACGACATCAAAACTACAAAAATGCGGTTGGTGCGCAGACATGGCCGACACGATGTCGCCCACCTGGACAGCCCCCCGACTGCGTAACCACACCGGATCGCACCCGGCACGGCACAACGCCACGACTAACGAGGCGGCCTATCGTTGTGCAGCGCAGCGTGGTCAACCATCGAGGATCGTTTCTGCGGCGAATCGTTCCGCCGACGCGATGTCCAGTTCGATCACCCACAAATCCGGATCGCGCTCGCGCCGCCTGCGCCAATAGGCGTCGCGCGCCGCGTCGTCGGTCGGCGCGGCCGGTCCCGTCGCCACCAGCGCCGGCTTGCCGAGCGGCCCGATGGCACGTTCGAGCAGCCGCGGCGTGCCGGCATCGTCGTTCAGGATCAACAGGATAGCGCCGGACTCGGCCTCGCCCCGCGCGCGCACCATGCCCATCCCACCGGCATCGTTGACACGCTTGAGCAGCGCCGAAACGAGAATCCCGCTCGGTAGCGATCCGCTCATGCCGCGCGATATCCCGGCAGTCCGGCCAGCGCAATCCGCGATCGCATGAAGGTGCCGGTGCCGCGCGCCGCTTCCTCGCCCGCCGCGTCGATCAGCCGCGCCTCGGCGACGAACACCCGGCGCTGGCCGGAGATCCACTTGCCCTCGGCGATCACCGGCCCGGCGCGCAACGGCTTGGTCAGCAACAGGTTGAACGCGGTCGTCAGCAGGAAGCGATCGGTCACCAGGCTGTTGGCGGCATAGAAAGCGGCATCGTCGAGCATCTTGAAATAGCTCGTGCCGTGCGCCGCGCCCGCCGCGTGGAAATAACGCTCGTCGATATGGAAATGAATGCGCGCGATACCTGGCCCGGGAATGACCAGGGTCGAGTCGAACAGGCGATTGATCGGCGCGGCGGCATAGAGCGCTTCCAACGCGCGGAAGTGTGCGGCTTCGCCTGCCGGAACGGGCGCGTCGTCAGGCAGCGTCGCGCACTTCGCCGGCGGTGAGCAGGGCGACCAGCGCATCGCGCGATGCCGCCCCACGCAACTTTTCGACGAACGCGGTGTCGCGCAACACGCGCGACACCTTCGCCAACGCCTTGAGGTGCACCGCCCCGGCATCGCTCGGCGAGAGCAGCATGAAGACGATATCGACCGGCAGATCGTCGACCGCGTCGAAATCGAGCGGGGTGGCGAGGCGCGCGAACACCCCGCACACCTGCGTCAGGCCGGGTAGCTTGCCATGCGGCGTGGCGACGCCGCCGCCGAACCCGGTCGACCCCAGTTTCTCGCGCGCCGCGACCGCCGCGGCCACCGCGGCGGTATCGAGTCCATAAGCGCCGGCCGCCGCCGCCGCGAGGTTCTGGAACAATGCCTTGCGCGTGCCGACCACGACGCGTTCGAGCACCGCATCGGCTGCGAGAAGATCGTGAAGATCGGTCATCATATCCTCGGACCCGCGTCGAGCGGGATGTATGGCGCGGGCCGATAGCGCCGATTTCATGGCGGCGAAAGGACGATCGATACGCTGGGAATTGGCCGCTATTGCACCAGGCGTTGCGGCTCGACCCAGCCGATCGTGCCGTCGCCGCGCCGATAGACCATGTTGTACGTACCCGAGCCGCTGTTGCGGAACAGCAAGGCCGCGGTATTGCGCAGGTCGAGCATCATCACCGCATCCGATACCGTCGCATCGGGCACGTCGACGCGCGTTTCGGCGACGATCAGCGGGAAATCCTCGACCTCCTCCTCGGCCGGGCTTTCCTGGAACACGGTATAGCCGGCATTGTCGGCGGCCTCCGCTGCCTCGCTCGCGGCGGCGCTGGCCGCACCGGCATTGCGGTCCTTCAGGCGGCGCATGTAGCGGCGCAGCTGCGTTTCGATCTTGCCGGCCGCACCTTCGAAGGCGGCGTGCGCGTCGGCGGCGTCGCCATGCCCCTTGAGGATCAGCCCGTGCATGACGTGCGCGACGATGTCGCAGGTGAAGCGGTTGTCGTGCGGCCCCTTGCCGAAGGTGACATGGGCGGAGATGGCGCGGGAGAAATATTTGGTGGCGATGCCCTGGAGCCGCTCGTCGACATGGGTCCTGAGCGCCTCGCCCGTTTCGACCTGATGGCCGGACACGCGAATATCCATGAGCATTCTCCTTGCTGGGACGGCGTCGCTGTGACGATCGCCGCCGGTAGTGGCGCCGGTCGGACGCCCGACCCCCTCAAAAACGTCCCTTTCAAACTATCGTGACACGAGATCGCTCCCCCATAGCGGGTTGACCACGGTCTTCAGGAAAGCGGCGTGACGCACGCGGTCGGCCTCCGGAATCGCGAAGACGCGCGGCGGCCGCACCACGGCGGGCATGACCGGCGCGGCCGGCACCCTATCCGCGACCGTCTCGCTGACCAGGCCGAGCCCGATCTGTCGGCCACCGGTCAGCTCGACATAGACCTGCGCGAGCAATTGCGCATCGAGCAGCGCGCCGTGCAGCGTGCGGTGGCTGCGATCGATGCCATAGCGGTTGCACAGCGCGTCGAGGCTGTGCTTCGCGCCGGGATGCCGCATCCGCGCCATCGCCACGGTATCGACCATGCGGTGCCTCTCGACGGTCGCACGGCTGCACCGTTTGAGCTCGCCGTTGAGAAAGCCGAAGTCGAAGCTGGCATTGTGCGCGACCAGCGGGCTGTCGCCGATGAAGTCGAGCAGATCCTCGACCAGATGCAGGAACAGCGGCTTGTCGGCGAGGAAGGCGTCGCTCAGCCCGTGGACGCGCTGCGCTTCGGGCGGCATCGTGCGCTCGGGGTGGAAATAGGCGTGGAAGGTGCGCCCGGTCTCGACCTTGTTGACCATTTCGAGACACCCGATCTCGACCATCCGGTCGCCATCGGCAAAGCTGAAACCCGTGGTTTCGGTATCGAAGACGATCTCGCGCATGGTGTCAGGATGATGGGGTCTCATGCGGCCGGAGGCAAGCGATGATGGCGTGGACGGCGCGGCGCGTCTCGTCCAGCGGCCCGCCGGTCGGCACGACGAAGTCGGCGCGCGCGACTTTGTCGTGGTCGGGCAATTGCCTGGCGAGAATCGCCTGGAACTTATCCGGCGTCATGCCGGGGCGGGCGAGCACGCGGGCGCGCTGCACGTCGGCGGGGGCGGAGACGACGACGACCGTGTCGACCCGCGACTCGCCGCCGGTCTCGAACAGCAGCGGGATATCGAACAGGACGATGGGCGAGTCGGCATGCATGGCGAGGAACGCCGCCCGCTCCGCGCCGACGGCGGGGTGGACGATCGCTTCGAGCCGTTTCAGCGCGACCGTATCGCCCAACACCATCGCCCCGAGTTTCGCGCGGTCGACGCCGCCCGGCCCGGTCGAGCCCGGAAACGCCGCCGCGATCGCCGCGACCAGCCGGCCGCCGGGGCCCTGCAAGGCATGCACCGCGGCATCGGCATCGAACACCGGCACGCCGCTTGCCGCGAACATCGCCGCGACGGTCGATTTCCCCATGCCGATCGACCCGGTCAACCCGATCGTGACCGGCCCGGCCGGCGTCATGCCGTCAGCAGCGCGCGCAGCGCCGCGTCGCTCGCCTCGTCGCGGTGCGGGGCGATGCCGAAGAACAATTCGAACGCCAGCGCGGCCTGCCCGATCAGCATGTCGAGCCCGTCCACGGTGTCGAGCCCCCGCGCCCGCGCCGCCGCCAGCAACGGTGTTTCCAGCGGCGCGTAGACGACATCGTACACAATCGCGTCCCCGGGCAATGGCGACAGATCGAGATCGAGCGGCGCTTGCCCCACCATGCCGAGCGCGCTGGCATTGACCAGCAGCGCGGCCGGCGGCAGCGGCGTATCGAGCGGCAGCGCCTTGCCCTTCAACCCGAACGACGACAGCAAGGCCGCCGCCTTGAGCACGTTGCGGTTGAGGATCGTCACCGGCCCGACCTCCAGCCGCGACAGCGCGAACAACACCGCCCGCGCCGCGCCGCCCGCGCCCACGACGACGATCGGCGTGCCGGTCAGAGCGAGATCGGCGATCGGGGCGTAGAAACCGGCGGCATCGGTATTGGTGAGGATGAGATCGCCCTCCTCGTTCCGGAACACGGCGTTCGCCGCGCCGATCGTGTCGCGCACGCCGCCGGGATCGGCGACATGGTCGAACACCGCCAGCTTGTGCGGGATCGTGACGTTGCACCCGCGCCAGTGCGGATCGGCCCGCCGCTCACGGAAATAGTCGGCCAGGCCCGCCGCCGCGACATGCGCCGTGCGATAGTCCGCGGCGAGCCCCGCCGCCTCGATCCAGAAGCGATGGATCGTCGGTGACTTGGAATGCGCGATCGGGTCGCCGATCACCTCGGCATAAGGCATGGTCATGACGCCAACACCCCGCGCACCCGCAAATAATCCAGCACCGGCAGCAATGGCAGGCCGAGCACGGTAAACTGGCTCCCCTCCACTCGGCTGAACAATTGCGCGCCCGGCCCTTCGATGCGGTAGCAGCCGACGCACCCCGCGATCGCCGGCCATTCCACATCGAGATAGTGTTCGATGAACGCCTCCGACAGCGGCCGGACGTGCATCCGCGCGCGATCGACCACGCGCCATACCGGGCGCCCGCCCTCGGCCATCACCGCCGCGCTGACCAGCTCGTGGCGCTTGCCGGACAGGCGGCGGAGATGCTCCCCCGCCTGCGTCCGGTCGCGCGGCTTGTCGAGCATCGCGCCGTCCTCCAGCGCGACGACCGAGTCGCAGCCCAGCACCAGGGCCTGCCCGTCGCCGGACGACACCTTGATCGCCTTCAATTCCGCCAGCGCATCGGCCATGTCGCGCGCAGCCAGCCCCTCGCCGAGCAGGGCGGCCTTGGCCGATTCCTCGTCCACTCCAGCCGAAACCGCCGCGAACGGCACCCCCGCCGCGGTCAGCATCGCGCGGCGCGAGGCACTTTGCGAGGCGAGCACGACTCTCATTGTCCCGGCTTCATTGCTCTGCCTTCATTGCTCTGCCTCATTGCTCGCCACGCGTATCGCCGCGCCGCTCCGTCACCAAGGCGATGATCGCCGCCGCCGTCTCCTCGATCGAGCGCCGCGTCACGTCGATCACCGGCCAGCCATTGTCGGCGAACATCCGCCGCGCATAGGCGACCTCGCGCGTCACCGCTTCCTGGTCGACATAGGCAGTTGTCGCGGTCTGGTTGAGCGACAGCAAGCGATTGCGCCGCACCTGGATCAGCCGGTCCGCGCTGGTCGTCAGCCCGACCACGACGGGATGCCGCAGCGCATAAAGCGTGTCGGGCGGCGGGCTTTCGATCACGATCGGGATGTTCGCGGTCTTGAAGCCGCGATTGGCAAGGTAGATCGAGGTCGGCGTCTTGGACGAGCGCGATACGCCGGCCAGCAGGATGTCCGCTTCCTCCCAATCCTCCGCGCCGATGCCGTCATCGTGCGCGATGGTGAACTGGATCGCCTCGACCCGCGCGAAATACGCCGCATCGAGCACATGCTGCCGCCCCGGCCGCGCCTTGGCCGCCTGGCCGAGCAGGCCCGACAGCGCATGCGTCACTTCGTCCATCGGCGCGATCGCCGGCAGGCCCAGCACGCGGCACCGCGTCTCCAGCGTGCGCCGCGTCTCGCTATTGACCAGCGTGAACAGCACCAGCCCCGGATTCTGCGAGATCTCCTGGAGGATGCGTTCGAGATGCGCCTCGGTGCGCACCATCGGCCAGAAGTGACGGATCGTCTCGACATCGTCATATTGGGCGAGTGCCGCCTTGGCGATGTTCTCGAGCGTTTCGCCGGTCGAATCCGACAGGAGGTGCAAATGCAGGCGCATCACAAGACCCGGCGGGACGACAGTGTGGACAACATGGGCAGCAGCGCTAGCGCAACTCGGCCGATGCGCAAAGTGGCGCTCGCCCGGTGGATAACCCGGCGCTTGTCCACAATCGCGCGAACACTACGCGGTTCCGCGCACGGGCTGTGGATATCGGGGACGAAAGCGGCGACTCCCTCGGCAAGCGTCGCTGTGGAGACGTCAAGCTGTTGGCATTTTAGGGACGACGGCATAAGCCCCGGCATCCACAGGCCAACAACCGCTATCACCTTTCAAGATTCTAGAGTCCTATAGAAGTAGGGAAAGACGATTTCGACCGTGACCACGCCGCTCAAGCCCCCTTGCAAACCCTTGCTCGCGACGCTGAAGGGTATCCGTCAGCCGACTCCTCCGGTCTGGCTGATGCGCCAGGCGGGACGCTATCTTCCCGAATATCGCGCCTTGCGGGCGGAGAAAGGGGGCTTCCTCGCGCTGGTCAACGACAGCGCGGCGGCGGCCGAGGTGACGATCCAGCCGATCCGCCGCTTCGGCTTCGACGGCGCGATCCTGTTTTCCGATATCCTGATGGTGCCGTCGGCGCTCGGGCAGGACCTGACTTTCGGCGCGGGAGAAGGTCCGGCGCTGGCGCCCGCGCTGGTCGACCATGCGCTGGGAGCGCTGCAAGCAGTCCCGAAGCGGCTCGATCCGGTCTATGAGACCGTGCGACAGGTCGCGGCGCTATTGCCCCCGGAGACCAGCTTTCTGGGCTTTGCCGGCAGTCCCTGGACCGTGGCGACCTATATGGTCGCCGGGCATGGCAGCCGCGACCAAGCCGAGACGCGGCGCTTCGCCTATCGTGATCCGGCGGCGTTCGGCGCCATCGTCGCCGCCATTTCCGATTGCACGATCGACTATCTGTCGAAGCAGATCGAGGCAGGGGTCGAGGCGGTGCAATTGTTCGATAGCTGGTCGGGCAGTCTCAGTCCCGCGCAGTTCGAACGCTGGGTGATCGCACCCAATGCGGCGATCGTCGCGGCGCTGCACGCGCGGCATCCCGGCGTGCCGGTGATCGGCTTTCCCAAGGGCGCCGGCGAGAAGCTGCCCGATTATGCGCGCGAAACGGGGGTCGACGCGGTCGGCATCGACGAGACGATCGATCCGGAATGGGCCGCCGCCAACCTGCCCTGCGGCATGCCGGTGCAAGGCAATCTCGACCCGCTGGTGCTGATCACGGGCGGGCCGGAGATGGAACGGGCGGCCGCGCGCATCCTCACCGCCTTTGCCGACCGGCCGCATGTATTCAACCTCGGCCATGGCATCCTGCAAGACACGCCGCTCGCGCATGTCGAACGACTGCTGGCTTTCGTCCGGAGACCGTCATGATCGGCATGCTCGGCAACGCGTATCCGTGGATCAAGGCGGCGCATGTCATCTTCGTCATCTTCTGGATGGCGGGGCTGTTCATGCTGCCGCGTTTCCTGGTCTATCATCAGGAGGCGCCGATCGGGTATCCCGAGGCGGCGATATGGGTCGAACGCGAGAACCGCATCCGCCGCATCATCCTGACGCCCGCGCTGGTGCTGGTATGGGTGCTCGGACTGCTGCTCGCCGCCAATGCCGGGCTGTTCTCGGGCACCGCGGGGCTGGGCTGGCTGCACGCCAAGCTCGGGCTGGTCGTCGTGCTAAGCGGCTATCACGGCTGGGCGGTCGGCTATGCCAGGAAGCTGGCCGCAGGCAAGCCGACGCTGACCTCGCGCCAGTTGCGCATGATCAACGAAGTACCCGCCATCCTCGTCACGCTGATCGTCATCCTGGTGATCGTCCGCCCGTTCTGATGCCTCTGCGTTGACGAACCACGCGCCTTGACGCGCGGCGGGTCCGCTCGTATCTCGGCTGCGTGTCGCGGTGCGCCCGGGTCTCCCCGTTCGGTCGCGATATCCTTCCTCAAGCATCGTCGCGTATCGTTTCGCAGACCGAAGCTCCTCCCCCGCATCCTCACTGCCGGACGCCCGCAATGCATCTCAAAGACCTTAAGAACAAGAAACCGGCCGAACTGGTCGCGATGGCGGAGGAACTCGGCATCGAGGGTGCCTCGACGCTGCGCAAGCAGGATCTGATGTTCGCGATTCTCAAGGTCCAGGCCGAGGAAGGCGAGATGATCATGGGCCTCGGCACGATCGAGGTGCTGCCCGACGGGTTCGGTTTCCTGCGCAGCCCGGAGGCCAATTATCTCGCCGGGCCGGACGACATCTACATCTCGCCCAACCAGGTGCGCAAGTTCGGCCTGCGCACCGGCGACACGGTCGAGGGGGAAATCCGCGGGCCCAAGGATGGCGAGCGCTATTTCGCGCTGGTCAAGCTGACCGCGGTCAATTTCGACGATCCGGATGCGGTGCGCCACCGCGTGAATTTCGACAATCTCACGCCGCTCTACCCCGAAGAGAAATTGACGCTCGATCCGTCCGACCCGACGATCAAGGACAAGTCGGCGCGGGTGATCGACATCGTCTCGCCGCAGGGCAAGGGGCAGCGCACGCTGATCGTCGCGCCGCCGCGCGTCGGCAAGACCGTGATGCTGCAGAATATCGCCAAGGCGATCACCGACAATCATCCCGAAGTGTTCCTGATCGTCCTGCTGATCGACGAGCGGCCGGAGGAAGTGACCGACATGCAGCGCTCGGTAAAGGGCGAGGTGGTCAGCTCGACCTTCGATGAACCCGCTACGCGTCACGTTCAAGTCGCTGAAATGGTTATAGAAAAAGCCAAGCGTCTGGTCGAGCACAAGAAAGACGTGGTGATCCTGCTCGATTCGATCACGCGTCTTGGCCGTGCCTACAATACGGTGGTGCCGTCGTCGGGCAAGGTGCTGACCGGCGGCGTCGACGCCAACGCGCTGCAACGCCCGAAGCGATTCTTCGGTGCCGCGCGCAACATCGAGGAGGGCGGCTCGCTGTCGATCATCGCTACCGCGCTGATCGATACGGGCAGCCGCATGGACGAAGTGATCTTCGAGGAATTCAAGGGCACCGGCAATTCGGAGATCGTGCTCGACCGCAAGGTGGCGGACAAGCGCATCTTCCCGGCGCTCGACG
>CAXTJX010000007.1:0-65706 GCA_964244765.1 uncultured Sphingomonas sp.
ACCGACGAGCAACGCCGCATCGCGTCAAAAGCGCCCCGCCGCGCAGGGTCCCATCAAAGTAATACCTTGATGGGTTCCCGCAGCAGGCGCCCGAAGGGCGATGACGCTGGTTCAGCAGGGTCCGGTCACGCTCTAGCGGCGATTGACCTTCAGTTTCGGCAGTTTTGCCCGCAGATTTCCCACCAAAACCGTCACCCCGGACTCGTTCCGGGGTCCACCGTGCCGCGAACTCGGCGATCACATATTATCCGGGTCGAAAGCCGCCAAGTGGACCCCGGAACAAGCCTGTCCTGAGCTTGTCGAAAGGCCCGGGGTGACGGAAAGCTCAGGGGACAAGGCCCACCGAGGAGGATGAAGGTCGATCCGTCTTAGGCCGCGGCGTGGAGATAAGCGGGATCGAAGTCCGCGATGGCGCTCAACTTTTGCCAGTCGGTAATGGCGTAGTTCCGTCCGGTATACGTGAAGGCTCCTTCCTCGGACAGGGCTCGCAGCATTCTGTTGACATGTACCGAGGTGAGGCCGGTCGCATCGCCGATCTCTTCTTGCGTGAACGGTATTTCCAGCGCGTCGACCTTCGCGATGCCAGCGGCTTCGCGCCGCGCCGCGAACTCGCACAGCATGTGCGCGACGCGGGTCCTGGCATCGCGCGCGCCGACGTTGAGCACCCATTCGCGAAAGATCGAGGCGTCGATCAGCGCGTCCTTCCCGAACGCTTCGGCGACGCGCGGGTGTCGCAGCACGAGATCCTTCAGCGCCGGAACCGGAACCCATGCCACCGTCGCCGACCCGACGGTCTGCACGCTGTGATCGGCGCGCGGCAGTAACAAATGTTGCAGGTCGAGCATATCGCCGGCCATGTGGAACGACACGATCTGGCGCCGCCCGCTGCGGGCCACCTTGTAGCGCGACGCATATCCCCGGACGAGCAGACAGCATCTGACGACCTGCTCGCCTTCGCGGACGATGATCCGGCGCGCGGGCAAGTTTTCGGGGGACAAGGGCAGTGCCGTGATCGCACGGCGATCGTCGTCGGAAAGAGCGGCCAGCCGTTCGAGCTTGCGCAACAGGACGTCGGTATACGGTGCTTCGATTTTCATATGCCCCTCAAGAAAACCTGCCTTTCGTAAAGTCGTGCTGCCACAAACTCGTTGACCGGATTTTTGTTCAAGACGCCGACACGATCATGCAGCGAGGCGGCTGCGATCGATCCGCAGGGTCACGATCAGGCCCCCTTCGGACCAGTCGTGATGGATCGATCCGCCGAGCTGACCCGAGACGCTGCGTTCCACCTGATTGCGGCCAAACCCCGCCGCATCCGTCGGTGCCTTGACCACCGGCCCGCCGCGTTCCAGCCAGGTGAGACAGATGTCGCTGCCCTCCGCCGCGCTGGATATGTCGAGGGTGCCGTGGGCTCGGACAAGGCGCCGTATTTCAGGGAATTGGTGGCGAGCTCATGCAGCACCAGCGCCAGCGCGGTGGCCGCTTGCTCATCCATGGTGAACGCATCCGTATCGACATTCCACGCCCACAACGAGACCCCCGCCGCCGCGACGGCGAGACCCGGGTGGTCGGTCGTCCAGCCATGCGATTGCGCGCTATCCGTCCTCATCGAACGCCCGATTCAGCGTGAACACGGCCAAAAGGGTGAGCGCTCGTCATCGCATCACGGTCGCGCTGCAATGGCGGCCGAGCCGTTGGCCGGTGGCATCGAGACCAAGGCGAAATAGAGTGTCGCCATTTCGAGATGGACCAAGGCGGCCTCGGGGCTTGTGGCCGTTTCCGCAAGTTCACGCTCGCGCTTTTCACGGGCGAGGTAATATTCTGTCGTGTTGACGTTATGACAATAGCCCCTGTGATCCTCGCATGGAAGATATCGGAGCTTGGACAATGCTCGTGAAACATAAGTCATGAATTCAGGCAAGGTCGAAGTTCCGAGATCAAGGGCGTGATGGCCAAAGTCTTTTTTCTTTGCCCGGAAGGTCGATGCTCAGGCCGGCACGGATCGCCTCAAGGATCGAAAGCGACTTTCCTTCGTCGCTGGCGAGGCGCCGGCTTCATCGGCGATTTCTTGATGGATCTCGGCAGCGCCGTCGACGATCTCGACCGCGTCGCCGACGCTGAAGACGGCGCGAGCGACCAAGCCATGAATCAGGCTTTCGACCAGCGGCATGGCCGCCTGCCCGTGCGCGTCCGGGCGGTCCGCCGCGCGCGCGACGTCGTTGTCGTTGGAAATCGAATCGGCCATGACGGCAATTCCGGATCAGGCGAGAGCGCTACGCATCTCTCAGCCGCCGGAGCCTGATGACTAGCCGACGATGTACTGCATGTACGCCATCTGACCACAAATGCCATCACCCATATCAACATTAGACTATAACATTGAGCAATGTTTAATCATGCAAGCTTGTGGGAGGCTGTCTCTATGGCGAACCGCTTCATCGACAAGCTTGCTCGCTTCGCGGCATTGAACCCTGATGACGTCCGATCGCTTGAATCGGCCACGTCGACGCCGAGAAAAGTGGCTGCCAGGACCGACCTGATCCGCGAGGGCGATCGGCCGGGGCCGGTGTTCGTCATCCTCGAAGGGTGGGCATGCCGCTACAAGATCCTGCCGAGCGGCACGCGGCAAGTGCTCGCGTTCATGATGCCGGGCGATTGTTGCGACCTGCATATCGGACTCCTGGCGCAGATGGATCACAGCATTCAGACGATTAATCCAGCCGTCGTCGCGACGATCGATCGGGCGAAGATGGATACGATCCTGGACGACCACCGCGCGGTGGCGAGGGCGATGTACATGTCGCAGCTCATCGACGAGGGCACGATGCGCGCCTGGATCACCAGCATGGGGCGGCGGGCAAGCATCGAGCGGGTCGCGCACCTGATGTGCGAGCTATACCTGCGGGCGCGCAACATCGGCTTCACGTCCGAGCCGCAATTCGCCTTGCCCCTGTTGCAACTGCTGCTGGCCGATGCGCTGGGCATGACGCCGGTCCATCTCAATCGCGTGCTCAAGGAACTGCGGCTCAGCGGGGCCATGACGCTGCAACGCGGCAGCCTGCTCATCACCGATCCCGTCAAACTGATCCAGATTGCCGGCTTCGACGAAAATTACCTGCACCGGCGATTGCGCGCGGCGAGCTGATACCGCCCGTACGGACAGCAACGCGATTGCTGATCGGCCGGCTATTGTGCAGCGCAGCATATTCCCCATGTTAGGGCCGGTCGTCGCGCTCGCTGCACGGCCGCCTGGGGGACACGCGCGTGCCACGACTGTCTGAAACGCTGACCCGCCTCGCGCAGGGCCGCCTCATGCAAAGCCGGATGCCCGCCATCACACCGCCCGCCGATGGGCGGCTGGAGCCGTTGTCGGGGTTCGGGCCCAATCCCGGCGCGCTCGACGCGAAGATGCATGTACCGGCGGGACTGAAGCCTGGTGCTGCTTTGGTCGTGGCGCTGCACGGGTGCACGCAGAACGCCGATGCCTATGATCAGGGCACTGGCTGGTCGGTGCTGGCGGAGCGGGCCGGTTTCGCGCTGCTGCTCCCCGAACAACGCCGCGCCAACAATGCCAATGGCTGTTTCAACTGGTTCGAGCCGGTCGACTTGGCGCGGAACGGCGGCGAGGCGGAATCGATCGCGCAGATGGTGGAGGCGATGATCCGGACACATGCTCTCGATCGGGCAAGGATCTACGTGACCGGCCTCTCCGCGGGCGGTGCGATGGCCGCGGTGATGCTCGCCACCTATCCCGACCTGTTCGCCGGCGGCGCGATCATCGGCGGGTTACCATACGCCTGCGCGGCGGGCGTGCCGCAGGCGCTGGACAGAATGCGCGGCCATGGCGGCGTGGACGACGCGGCCGCCGGCGCGGCGGTGAAGCGCGCCGGTGGCACGGCGGCCACCGTACCGCCGACGGTCTCGATCTGGCATGGTTCCAGCGACACGACCGTCGCGCCGTCGAACATGGAGCGGCTCGCCGGGCAATGGCGCGCGGTACACGGCCTGCCCGAGGCACCGTCCCGAACGGCGCGCGGCGCAAAGTGGGAGCGGCGCGTGTGGCAGGACGCGGCCGGGCGCGATGCGGTCGAGACGTGGCGCGTCGCGGGCATGGGGCACGGCGTACCGCTCGATCCGAACGGTCCGACGCGTCTCGGCCGGGCCGGGCCGTACATGCTCGACGTCGGTATTTCGAGCACCCACGCCATCGCCGCCGCCTGGGGTCTGGTCAGCGAGGAAGCAGACGCGCCGAGCGGCGCACCCGTATCCGACCCGGACATCCGCGCCCCGGCATCCTCGGAGTTTGCGCCGGACCTTGTACCTGACTCTGCGCCGGGCGTGCAACGGATGATCGAGAACGCGCTGCGCTCCGCCGGCCTGATGCGCTGAGCGCGCCGGCACGTCAGCACCGTCAGCAGGCGGCGAGGCTCCGCACGCGCCAACGGCCGGTCGAGCGACCGGACAGCGTGCGCCATCGTCGGCCGGTCGCGGCCAGAAAGCGTTCGTGAATGGCGTGGGCGTGCTGCGCGAAATCGTGGAAGTCGATCCGGTGGTGCGCGAGGACGAGCCGCCCCCCGGGGCGCAGCGCCGCCGCGACGTCGCGCGCGACTTGGTCCATGTCGGCGGGGATGAGATAATAAAGCAGCTCGGCAACGATCACGACGTCATAGACCGGGCGCGGGAACGGTGACGGCAGGGCGAGACGAAGCGCGCGCGCGCGGCGATGCGCGGGCAAGGCCTTGGCGATCAGGTCGGTCCCGGCCTGCGTTCCCTCGGTCGCGTCCAGCCGTAACACGCGCCGCGCGATGGCGACGCTGTTGGAGCCGTTCCCCGCACCCAGTTCCAGCACGCGGCCGACCGGCCCCGCGCCGATCCCGTGCAGGATCGCGCGTCGCTTCAGCGCCTCGTCGCGGTTGCTGAAGGTGCGCCACGGGTCTTCGCTGCCGCCGAAGGTCCGTTCGAAGCCGTCGAGATCGATCGCTTTCATCGCCGCAGCCGCCGGTATCGTTCGATCGGTCTGGAAAAGGCGCGCAGTTCGTGCGGCGCGATCGCGAAGCCCGCGGGATCGTCGCGAATGTGTCCGCATTGCGTGCGATAACGCAGGATGGCCGCGCGTTTCTCCAGCCGTGTCGCGGTGATCGCCAGGCCGTGCGTCGGCCGGGCGCGGCCGTGCCCGCGATCCTGCCAGACGACATAGGATAAGCGCCGTAGGCCAGGACTGGCGATCCCGGCGGCGACGCGGGCGACGGCGCGGTGATCGGGATGCGCGTCGGTGTCGTCCGGCAGCACCAGCGTCCCGCCCTGCCCGACCGACCCGATCGCGCGGCGCAGGGCGGTCCATCCCGACCCCGCCCGATCGGCGACCGCACCGTCGGGCAGCCCCAGAAAGGCGACGTCGCGCGCCGTCACGCCGATGCGGCGCATCGCTCGGCACGTCTCGCGGCGACGCTCGGCGATCAGCCGCGATCGCGGCCAGCGCGGGCTGCCCGGATGCGACGCGGCGCCGTCCGCGACCACGACGACGCGCACCCGCGCGCCGCGCCGCCGCAGCGTGCGGATCAGGCCGTACGCACCGATCGCCTCGTCATCGGGATGCGGCGCGACGATCAGCGCGTCGCGGCATCCCCGCAACGACAGCGGCCTCACAGTCGCGGCTCGATCAGCCCCGCCGCGACCGCTTGCCCGACGAGCATGCGCTGCGCATCGGGCGCGGGCTGGCGCAGGTAAACCGTCAGGTCGGTTAGCGCGGCGGCGAGCGGATGATCGTGGAACATGCCTTGCAGCCCCACCGCCTGCTGCGCCACCGTGATCGCCCGATCGGCCAGCGCGGCGACCTGCATCCGCGCCGCCGCGACCTGCGCGCGCCGGACCGGATCGGACGCGATACGCCAGCAGGCCGAGCCTTGCCGCACCGCCGCGGCAGCGAGATCGGCGCAGCCGAACAATTCGGCGAGCCGTCCTTGCTGATGCGGATCGTCGGCGCGACCGGTTGCGACGAGATGGTCGCGTACCCGGTCGCACAGGCCGGCGACACCCCCAGCCTGCACCGCCACGAAGCGCAACGCGCCGCCGCTGAACCACGGTTCGCGCTGATAGTCGTCGGGCCGGCCGATCAGCCAGCCGGGGTCGATCGCCGCATCGTCCCAGCGCACGAGGTGCGTTTCGGAACGCCGCATGCCGATCGTGCGCCACCACGACCGGTCGATCGCGGGCGTGGCCGCCGCCAGCTCGACGAGAACAAGCTGTCGGCCGCCGTCGACCTCCGCCGTGACGAGCGCGTGGCTCAGGATGCCGGCACCCGACGCGAACGCCTTGCCCCCGCTCAGGCGGCCGTCGTGCAGGCGCAGGCCTTCTCCGGCGAGGTCGGCATTCCACACGCCGAGCGCCGCGCCGCACTCGACGGACGCGGCGACAGCGGCGCATGTTCCCGCGTCGGCATAGCGGCCGACGATCTGCTGCGCATCGACATGCCCTTCGAACAAGCGCCCGAGCGGCAAATCGTGGCGTCCGGTCTCATGGAGGCAGCGCAGCAGATCGAGATCGGCATTGCCGTCGGTCGATTCGATCGGCGAGGCGATCAGCCGCGTCAGCGTGGCGATCGCGGCGCGCAGTCCCGTTTGGCCGGTCGCGGCTTGCGCCACGGCGACGGGCAGCGTCGGCATCGGCGCGTCGCGGCTGCTCACGCCGCCTGCTCGTGGCGCGACGTGACGAGCGCGTCCAGCGCCCGTTCGGCATCGACCAGCCCGACCAGCCTTTCGCCACCGGGATTGCCGGGCACGAGCCGCATCGCGAACGCTTCGGCATTCGGGCTGGTGCGCGCGACCTCGGCGATGTCGCGCGCCTCGACGCCGACCAGCCGCTCGAGCGCACCGAACGATCGCTTGCCGTCGCGCGCGCCAAACGCGGCGCGCGCCGCCGCATGGCCGCGATACTGCCAGGCGGCGTCATCCGGGTGCGCCACGCGGATTTGGTCGAGCGGCGCGCCATCCGCCAGCGTTCGCAGGTGATCTGCGAGGCCGCCGACCGCGCGCCCGATGCGCCGGGACGAGGTCTCGACCCGTACCGCCGCGTCGCGTCGCACGCGCAGGCCCGCCCGGTGCGCCTCGTCCACGATCGCGGCATCCTCGCCCGAGCGGCGGTGGCGGAAACCGCCCACCGCCTCATAGGCCCGCGCGCGAAAGGCCAGGCTAGCGCCACCGGTACAATGATGCGTCCGCAGCGCTTCCCACGGCACCGGGTCGAGCGTCCGGCGCAGCGCGAACAGGCGGTCGTAATAGATTTCGAGCCGGTCCTGCACGGGATCGACATGGGTCGGATCGCGCACGATCCGCCCGGCGACCATGTCGGCCACCGCCAGCGCGCGCAGCGTCGCCGCCACCCAGTCGGCCGCGGGCACGCTGTCGGCATCGGTCGTCAGGAACGCGGCCTCGCCATGGCCGTGCACGGCAGCCTGGCCGAGCGCCAGTGCCGCGCGCCGCGCGCGGCCCGCGTCCGGGTCGCCGCCAGCGTCGAGGCGGTCGGTCGCGACCGCGAACGGCAACCCCGCCGCGCGCGCGGCGACGATCCGCTCGCTCGCATCGGTGCAGGCGTCGAACAGAACGCACAGCACGACCCGGTCGTCGCCCGCCTGCCGCGCCAGCGCATCGAGCATCGCCGGCAACAGCGCCGCTTCGTTGCGAACCGGCACGCATATCGCGACGATGTCGGGCCGCCAGTCACCGGCGCAAGGCGATGCGTCGACCGTCATCGTCACGCCGCGCGATCGCGGGCGGGTGGCGCGGAGGCCACGGTTCGCAACCCCGATCGTCCCGCGACGATCGAATCGTACAAGGCAAGATACCCGTCGGCCATGCGCGCGACCGTGAACCGTTCCGCGACCGCGGCGCGGCACGCCCGCCGGTCGATCTCGTCGATCCGCGCGACCGCCGCCACCGCTTCGTCGAAACTGTCGACGAGAAATCCGGTCACGCCGTGTTCGACGATTTCCGACATGGAGCCCCGGCGGCGCGCGATCACCGGCGTGCCGCACGCCATCGCCTCGATCACCGAGAGCCCGAACGGTTCGTCGAAATTGATCAGGTGGACGAGCGCCCGTGCCGAACCGAGGGTACGCGCACGCTGCGTGCCCCCGACGGGACCGAGGAAGCGCACCGTGGCGCCGTCGATCCGGTCGCGCAGCTCCCGATCGAAATACTTCCAGTCCTGCACGATCCCGGCGATGGTCAGCGCGCGTCGGGTCGCCACCGCCAGCGAGATCGCTTCGCTGGTGCCCTTGTCGGGGTGGATCCGGCCGAAGAAGACGAGACCCTCGCCGCCGACCGGGTCGAACGGGAAATCCGCGAGCGCGATACCGTGGTGGATCGTCGCGGCATAGCGCAGATCCGCATGGCGGTCGGCGTCGCTGATGGCGACATAGTGCACGCGGTCCTGATACGCACGATAGACCGGCAGGACGCGCGGTGACGAAAAGCCATGGATCGTCGTCACGATCGGCGTCTCGACCATCCGGCTGAAACCGAGCGGCAGGTAATCCGCCTGATTGTGGATCAAGTCGAAATCGCCGGCCCGTTCGAACAGGTGTGCGGCGTGCATCATTTCGACCGAACGCGGGTCGATCGATTCGTCGTCGGAATAAGCGCGCGCGACGACACCGGCCAGCTTTCCGGCGGTGCGGCTGTCCAGCGTCGCGAACAGCGTCACGTCGACGCCGCGCGCGACCAGTTCCTCGGTGAGCAGGCTCGTCACCTGCTCCCACGGACCGTAGTGGCGCGGCGGCGTGCGCCACGCCACCGGCGCCAGCATCGCGATCCGCATCATCGCACCATGTCCGGACGGTACATCGGCGCTATCTGTCCGCCCGGACGAGGTCGGCCGCGTCAGTCGAACGGTCCGACGTTTCCGGCCCCGCGGCGGGCGACTCGACCACCGCCTCCACCAGGCGTTCCAGCCCATCCGCGGCGAGCTGACCGACGATCGGCACGGCGGCGACTTCGGCCGAGACGGCGCTTCTGGCAGCGCTTCCCAGGGTGCCCGCCGCCGCGTTCACCCGCGCGCCGATCGGTCCGAGCAAGCGTGTCTCGGCGTCCAGGCGCGGGAGGAGGGCGCCGGCCGCGGCGCCTGCGATCACGGCGCCCGCCGCCAGGATCAGCGGATCGACTGCGGCCGCGCGGTCGCGCAGCGACGTGCCGATGGAGCGGCTATCGGTGTTGTCGGACTGCGTCATCGTCATTCTTTTTCATCCCTTGGTCACGCTCTTCGACCAGTACCGCGATAACGTCCTCGGCGACGGATCGCCCGGAAGCGGCGAGTGGCGCATCGTCGCGCCCGGATTTCGGAAATCTGGTCGGCTACGATCATATCCGCCCCGGTCTCGCTCAACCGCATGATGGGCATGCATGTTCCAAAATTATTCTCAGGCAAAACCGGTTTTATTTCCGGTTTGGCGATCATCACCGTATCCATATCGACATGTCCAGAGCGTTGATCCACATTAAGTAGTATAGCCGATTTAGCTGATCTGGATCAGGATTTAAAGTTGACGGGGAACTGTCGTCACCGACTCTCGTTTGTCCTTGCTGTGGGGTTGCAGGGAAATAGAAATGCGATATCGCTCGATTGCGATCACGGTTTTACTAATCGGCGCCACAAGCGGCGCGTTCGCTCGGTCCGCGCTTCACGCAAGGGACGGCAAGGTCGCGCCGCGCCAGGTGGCAGCGACAGGGTCATGCCCGTGGTGAGGATGCACATCGCGATGCTCAAGGCGATGTGATTGCGCTGGCCCGCATATCCCGGCGCCGGCGGCGCTGCCCCATGAACTGAAAGATCACCGTGCACGGACCAGCTTTTTCACCCGCGAGCAACGACACTCTTGTCACACGGTCTGCAGTTGCCCCCCTTATCTGTTTTTCCCATTTGCGCTGGGATTTCGTGACGCAGCGTCCGCAGCATTTGATGCGGCGGTTCGCGCGCGACCGGCCGGTGTTCGTGTGGGAAGACCATATTCCCTGCGATCACCCCACCGCGTATCTCGAATATCATCCTTTTCCGGCGGATGGGGTGATCGCGCTGCGTCCACGCCTGCCGCACTGGTGGAATCGCGCGCAGATCGAGGCGGGGCTGGCTGGTCTGCTCGACGTGCTCGCGAAGACCAGCATTCCGACGGCGCCGCTCCTCTGGTTCTATACACCGATGATGTTCGCCTTCGCCGAGCATCTCGCCGCGCAGGCGGTGGTGTACGATTGCATGGACGAACTGTCGGCGTTCCGCTTCGCCGATCCGTCGCTGCTGGAACGCGAGGGCCGGCTGCTGGCACGCGCCGATCTGGTCTTTACCGGCGGCTACAGCCTGTACGAGACGAAGCGCGAGCGGCATCACGACGTGCATCCGTTCCCCTCGGCGGTGGAGGTGGAGCATTTCGTGCAGGCGCGCGGCGCGATCGCCGCACCCGAGGATCAGCGCGCGATCCCCGGGCCCCGTCTGGGCTTTTACGGCGTCATCGACGAACGGATCGACCTTGCCCTGATCGATGCGGTCGCCGCCGCGCGTCCCGACTGGTCGCTGGTGATGATCGGACCGGTCGCCAAGATCGACACCGCCGATCTGCCCCGGCGCGCCAACATCCACTGGCTGGGCACGCGCGATTATGCCGACTTGCCCGCCTATCTGTCCGGCTGGGACGTCGCGCTGATGCCGTTCGCGATCAATGCCGCGACGCGCTTCATCAGCCCCACCAAGACGCCCGAATATCTCGCGGGTGGGCTGCCGGTCGTCTCGACCCCGGTCACCGACGTCATCCGCCATTACGGCGATGTCGCCGCCGTGGCGATCGCCGGCGAGGCGGACGGCTTCATCGCGGCGTGCGAGGCGGCGCTGGCCCTGCCCCGCGCCGGCGCCTGGCGCGACGAGGCCGACGCCCTGCTCGCCTCGCAATCCTGGGATCGTACACAAGCGGCGATGGCGGCGCAGATCGACCGCGTCGTCGCACGGCCGCGTCGCGTGCCCCCCGCCGCAAGGCGCGAGCATTACGACACCCTGGTGGTCGGCGCGGGCTTTGCCGGATCGGTGATCGCCGAACGGCTGGCGGCGGAATCGGGCCAGCGCGTGCTGGTGGTCGACCGCCGCCCGCATGTCGGCGGCAACGCCTTTGACGAGCATGATGCGGCGGGCGTGCTGATCCACCGTTACGGCCCGCACATCTTCCACACCAATTCCGCCGACGTGTTCGACTATCTCTCGCGCTTCACCAAATGGCGTCCCTACGAACACCGCGTGCTTGCCGACCTGGGCGAGCGGCGCGTGCCGATGCCGATCAACCGGACGACGCTGAACGCGCTGTACGATCTGTCGCTCGACAGCGACGCGGCGGCGGCAGCGTTCCTCGCGAGCCGGGCCGAGCCGGTCGCCGACATCCGCACCTCGGAAGACGTGGTCGTCTCGGCGGTCGGGCGGGAACTCTACGAAACCTTCTTTCGCGGCTATACGCGCAAGCAATGGGGTCTCGATCCGTCCGAGCTCGACAAGTCGGTCACCGCGCGGGTGCCGACGCGGACCACGACCGACGACCGCTATTTCGCCGACCGCTTCCAGGCGATGCCGGCACAGGGGTTCACGCGGATGTTCGAGGCGATGCTCGATCATCCCGGCATCACCATACGCACCGGCGTCGAATATCGCGACATCGTCGATACGGTGGATGTCGATCACATCGTCTTCACCGGGCCGATCGACGAATTCTTCGACTTCCGCTTCGGCAAGCTGCCCTATCGCAGTCTCGAATTCCGCCACGAGACGCACGATGTACCGCAGTTCCAGCCGGTCGCGGTGGTGAACTATCCCGACGAGGCCGTGCCGCACACGCGCATCACCGAGTACAAGCATCTGACCGGACAGCTACATGCCAGGACCAGCATCACCTACGAATTCCCGCGTGCCGAGGGCGACCCTTATTACCCGATCCCGCGCCCGGAGAACCAGGCGCTGTTCAAGCGGTACGAAGCGCTGGCGGATGCGCAGCAGGGCGTGACGTTCGTCGGGCGACTGGCGACGTACCGCTATTACAACATGGACCAGGTCGTCGGGCAGGCACTGGCGACGTATCGCCGGATGTGCGCCAGGGCCGAGCCCGTGCTGACGGCCGCCGAGTGAGCCGGTTCGGTCCGCCGATCGCTTGCAAGGTCGGCGATTGACGTCCCTCGACGAAGCGCGCCCGCTTCGCATCCTGTTCGTTTTCGCCCGGTTCGGCGGGGGCGCAGAGGAAACCGGGATGCGGTTGCTGGCGCAAGCGCTGGACCCGTCGCGCCACCGCATCGAGATCGTCGCCTGCCGCCGCCCGGAGGCCGCCGTCCACCGCGCTCACGTCCGGCCGGAGGCGAGCGGCGTGCCGGTCGACCGCACCCCGTACGATCTGTCGGTCGAGGACACGGTCGCCTATCTCGCGAGCAAGCTTCCCGCCTACGAGATCGTCGTGTCGTGCCAGAACGTCGCCGATCTCTATCCGGCACTGGAGCGACTGCACCTTCGCCCGGCCTTGATCGACTATGGCGGGCAGGTGTCGGACGCGCTGGCCGGGCCGAAACATCTTACCGCGCGCTACGTCGGCACCTGTGCCGCCGTCCGCGCCGCGGCCGCCGGCCGGATGCCGGCGGGGCGCGACCATCATGCGGTCGAAATCCCGTCGCTGGCCGATACCACGACCTCAAGCTTCTTTCGGCGCTTGCCGCTGATCGGGCGCTTCGGTGCCCCCTGGCGCGGCCGAGCCGAGTCCGCAAAGGCCGCCGCCGTGGTGGCGCGATGGGAACGCCTGTTCGCCCAGGTCCTGGCGGAACGCCCGCCCAAGGCCCGCCCGGCCGGCCTGTTCCGCAGTTTCCTGCAAGGCGGCTTCGAATCCTCGACCCATCGCCGCGCGCACGACCGGCAGCGGATCGACATGATCGCGGCGAGCCATCACGACGTCCACGCCGAGCACGATTATCGCGCGCTGGCCCGCCACAATATCCTCACCATGCGCGACGGCCTGCGCTGGCATCTGATCGAGCGGGAGCCGGGACGCTACGACTGGTCTAGCCTCGACCGGCAACTGGCCGCCGCACGGGCCACCGGCAGCGAGATGATCTGGGACTTGCTGCACTATGGCTGGCCCGACGACATCGACATCTGGACGCCGGCGTTCGTCACGCGCTTCGCCGCCTTCGCCGCCGCGGCCGCACGCCATATCGGCCCGGCGGCGGCGGGCGAGCGACGGTTCTATGCGCCGGTCAACGAAATCTCCTTCTTCGCCTGGGGCGGCGGCGACGCGGCCTATCTCAATCCCTTCGCGATGGGACGCGGTTTCGAACTCAAGGTGCAACTGGCGCGCGCCTCGATCGCGGCGATGGAGGCGATCCTGCTGGTCGATCCCGCCGCCCGCTTCGTCCATGCCGATCCGGTCATCAATGTCGTGGCCGATCCGCTGCGCCCGCAGGATGCGGCCGTCGCGCTGGGCCACAGGCTGGCGCAATATCAGGCATGGGACATGATCGCGGGCAGGATGTGGCCGCAGATCGGCGGGCGCTCGAAGCTGCTCGATATCGTCGGCGTCAATTTCTATCATAACAACCAATGGGTCCATGAAGGACCGCAAGTGCCGGTCGATCATCCCCTCGCCAAGCCCTTTCGCGAGACCCTGGCGGAGACCTATGCGCGCTATGGCCGCCCGATCTTCGTCGCGGAAACCGGAATCGAAGGCGACGCGCGGGCGGCGTGGCTTGGCATGATCATGGCCGAGGTCGAGGCCGCCACCGCGATGGGCGTGCCGGTCGAAGGGGTGTGCCTCTATCCCATCCTCGACCACCCCGGATGGGACGACGGACGATATTGCCCCAATGGCTTGCTGACGTGCGCGCAAACCACCGACGGGCGCCAGGCCGACCCGATACTGGCCGCCGCCATCGCCGCGCTTCAAGTGAAATCCCCGCGGCGAGATGCCGCGGGGACCATGGGTGTCGAGCCTTGGCAAGAGGATGCCTCACGCCGCTCCGTCCTATAGCGCGTCGGCCATCTTCGCAGCGTCGGCGATGTCGGTCGCGCCACCCTTGTCTTCACCGGTAATGCGACCCGCGCCCGCACCCGCGCCGAGATCGACCCCGGTCATAGGATCGAGCGACGCATCCGACGCAGTACGCGCGGCAAGCTGCTTCGCCACCGTGGCATCGTCCTTGGCAAGGCCGACCGTCGCCGTACCGTCACCGTCGTCGATCGGCATCGTCTCTTCGAGATCGTCGATACGCTCCCATTGCTCGCCCGAATTCCACGGCCCTTCGACATCGCCATCGCCCTGCGACGTGTTGACATACAGGTTCGCGAATTTCTCGATCCCCGGCAGCTTGCCCGACGGAAAATTGTCCTCGATCGCGTAAAGCGCTTTCTCGAACGACTTCTGATGCGCGACTTCACGCGTCATCAGGAAGCCGAGCGCTTCCTTGATACCGGGATCGTCGGTGACGTTGATCAGGCGCTCATAGACGATTTTCGCCCGGCTTTCCGCCGCGATGTTGGACCGAAGGTCGCACGACGGATCGCCACGACTGTCGACATAGGCCGCCGTCCACGGCACGCCGGACGAATTGGTCAGCGATGGGCCGCCCCCGTAAAGCAGCGACTGGGTATGGCTGTTCCCACCCGCGGTCATCGACAGATAGAGTTCCGCTTCCTCCATCGCCGCCTCGGCAAGTTGCGCTTTCGCCCCCTTGTTCAGCATCGCCACGATCGAGCCGATTACTTCAAGATGACTTAATTCTTCAGTAGCGATGTCGAGCAGAAGATCCTTTCGGCCGGCGTCGAGTTCGCCAAGTCCCTGCGTGAAATACCGCATGGCGGCGGCAAGCTCTCCATCGGCGCCGCCAAATTGTTCAAGCATAAGCGACGCTAAAACTGGATTCGGCTCGGCGACGCGTACAGTATATTGCAACCGTTTGTTGTGCATGAACATCGTCGGATTCCAGTCTTTCGGGGATGATGTTGTTCAACGATGTCAATAACCGGCCGTTCCACGTTAATGGACCAAGGGCCGGTAACTTGACATTGATCAGTACGATTTCTGGATGACCGCAATGGCGGCCGCCAGCGGAAACGATCCGCCAAGTTCGCATCGTGTGTTCACAGGACGCGGCGACACGGTAAGGAGGGCGGCCGCGACCCGACCGTCGCGGCCGTGCCGACATGGCTATGGAATCATGGGAGACGATCGTGAAGCATGCATCCTTGGCCGCGCCTGCCTTGGCCGCCCTTGCCTTGGCCGCCCTTGCCTTGAGCGCGATCCTCGCGCCCGGTGCCATCGCGCGGGATAGCGCGGCGGCCAGACCGGTCGCGCGCGCGCCCGCGCTCCAGCTCGAGCGCGTGGTGATGCTGATGCGCCACGGCATCCGTCCCCCCACCAAGGCGCAAGTCGTCCCGCCCGCGATCAGCACCGAACAGTGGCCGAGCTGGCCGGTGGGATGGGGATTGCTGACGCACCGCGGCGCCGCCGGGGTGACGCTGCTCGGTGCCGCGGATCGCGCGCGTTACGCGGCATCCCTGTTCGGCAAGGGCTGCCCCGCCACCGGTGCCATCACGGTCAAGGCCAGCGGCAAGTCGCGCGCGATCAGGACGGCGGAGAGCTGGCTCGCCGGCTTCGTTCCGGGATGCGGCGTCACGGTCGATCACCCGGCCGAAGACGGACCGGATCCGATCTTCCACGGCCTCGACGACCACCCGGATCGGTTCGACGGGGATCGCGCGCTCCGCGCTGCGCAAGCGGCGTTGCCGCCCGGCGGCATCGCCGCGGAAGCGGCACGCTATCGCGCCGATCTAGCCATGCTCGCCACGATCCTCGCTTGTCCGGCGGCGTGCCCGCTCCTGACCGAGCCGAGCAAGCTGGTCGCCGAGCCGCACGACCGCCCGTCGCTCGAAGGACCGCTCGATATCGGCTCCACGGTCAGCCAGTCGCTGCTGCTCGAATATCTCGAGGGCATGCCGATGCGCCAGGTCGGCTGGGGCCGCGTCACCCGGCCGCAGATCGAGCGATTGCTGCGCTTCCACCCACTCAAGTTCAAATATTCCAATCGCCCCGACTATGTCGCCTCGGCGGCGAGCGCACCGTTGGCGACGGCGCTGCTGGACGCGCTGACCAAGGGCGATGCGAAGCTGACGCTGTTCGCCGGGCACGACACCAACATCGCCGACGTCGCGGGGTTTTTCCGCGTCCACTGGCAAGTGCCGAGCTACCCCGCCGACGACGTGCCGCCGGGCAGCGCGCTCGGCTTCGAACTCCTGCGCGACGCCGAGGGCCGGCGTTTCGTCCGCGCCTTCTACCGCGCGCAGACGATGGACCAGTTGCGCACGCTCCAGCCGCTCGACGGCAGGACCGGGCCGTGGCGTGCCTATCTCCCGATCCCCGGCTGCGGCAACGCCACCGCCGCGACGGCCTGCACCCTGCCCGCGTTCGAACGGCTGGTCGGCGCCCGCCTCGCGATCGCAACCTGAGCCGATGGACCGTTCGCCGCCTGTCGCCGCGATGCTCGACGCGGGGCGCGGCGGCGAGGGTCTTGCCGACATGGTCGAAATCCCCCTCCCGTACGCGGGAGGGGGGAAGAGATGACCCGGCAATACGACGCGCTGATCATCGGCGGCGGCCATAACGGGCTGGTCTGCGCCTTCTATCTCGCGCGCGCCGGGCTCAAGGTCCGCATCCTCGAACGGCGGCATGTCGTCGGCGGCGCGGCGGTGACGGAGGAATTCCATCCCGGCTTCCGCAATTCGACCGCGAGCTATACCGTCAGCCTGCTGCGCCCCAAGGTGATCGCCGACATGAAGCTGCACGACCGCGGCTTCCGCATCGTCGAGCGGACGATCAGCAACTTCTTCCCCTTCCCCGACACGTATCTCAAGCTCGGCGGCGGAACGCCACGCACCCAGGCCGAATTCGCGCGCTTCAGCCAGAAGGATGCCGACGCCTATCCCGCTTACGACGCCGCGCTCGAAAAGGTCGCGCAAGTGCTGCGCGACGTCGCGCTGAAGACACCGCCCAATGCCGGCGGGGGCCTGCGCGCGCTGCTCGCCGGCGCGGCGCAGGGCTGGCCGATCTCGAAACTCGGCATCGAACAGCAGCGCGACATGCTCGAAATCTTCACCAGGTCGGCGCGCGATTTCCTGGACGGCTGGTTCGAGGACGATCACGTCAAATCGGCCTTCGCTTTCGATGCCGTGATCGGCAATTACGCCGGCGTCTCGACCCCGGGCAGCGCCTATGTCCTGCTCCACCATGTGTTCGGCGAGGTGAACGGCAAGTTCGGCGCGTGGGGCCATTCGGTCGGCGGGATGGGCGCGATCACCCAGGCGATGGCGCGCGCGTGCGAGGAAGCCGGCGTCGAGATCAGCCTGGAAGCGCCGGTCGCGAAAGTGCTGACCGAGGGCGGGAAGGTCGCCGGCGTCCGGCTCGCATCGGGCGAGGAGATCGCCGCCGGGATCGTCGCCGCGAATGTCGGCCCCGCCTTGCTCTATCGCCAGATGGTCGACACGGCCGACATGCCTGCCGACTTCAAGCGCCGGATCGACACGTTCAAGACCGGCAGCGGCACCTTCCGGATGAACGTCGCGCTGTCCGAACTGCCCGATTTCACCGTGCTGCGCGGCAAGGAAAAGGCCGAGCATCACACCGCCGGCATCATCATCGCGCCGGGCATGGACTATATGGACCAGGCGTTCATCGACGCGCGGCAGCATGGCTGGTCGAGGAAGCCGATCGTCGAGATGAAACTGCCGACCACGGTGGACGACAGCCTCGCCCCGCCAGGGCAGCACATCGCCAGCCTGTTCTGCCAGCAATTCGCGCCGGCTTTGCCAGGCGGCAGATCATGGGACGAGTGCCGCGAGGAGGTGGCCGACCTGATCGTCGATACCGTCACCGAGCACGCGCCGAATTTCAAGGGGGCGGTGATCGCGCGGCAGATCCACTCGCCGCTCGATCTCGAACGCAAGTTCGGGTTGATCGGCGGCGACATCTTCCACGGCACGATGGGGCTCGACCAGTTATGGGCAGCGCGCCCGATACTCGGCCACGGCGATTATCGCTCGCCCGTCAAGGGGCTCTACATGTGTGGCTCGGGCACGCATCCCGGCGGCGGCGTGACCGGCGCACCGGGGCACAACGCCGCGCATGAGATCTTGCGGGACAGGCGCTTGCCGGGCCGGTTGTTCGGCTAAACCGATCGGCATCCGGTCGATCCGGGCAGGTGCCGCCCCGCGCGATTGACAATGCTGCGGTGCGGGAGCAACGACGCGGCGTCGGCAGTATCGCCGGCGATCAGGATCGAACGCTGCATGCCGAGCGACGATAGTCGAAGGAACGCGCCGTCGGGGGCGCCCGGGCGACCCTGATCCGATCGGGCTCGCCCCGGGTGGCCGCCGGCGGCCGCCCGATGAGGTGAGACAATGCGTGAACTGCCCCTGGCAGCCCGGGGCGTGCGTCCCTTCTCGCGCTACTGGCGCGTGACGACGCCGAGCTGGGCCGATGCCGTCGCCTTCCTGCTGCTCGCCGGGCTGGCCGTGCTCGTCGTGCGTGGCGCGGCGGGCGTGGCGCAGCCGCTGTCGGCGCTGCGCCTCGTGCCCGTGGCGCTCGATCCGTGGAACCTGCCGGGCTACGCGCTGCGCACCACGCTCAGGATGTTCGCCGCGCTGGCGGCGTCGCTGGTGTTCACCTTCGTCGTCGCGACGCTCGCGGCCAAGAGCAAGCGCGCGGCGACGGTCATCGTCCCCACGCTCGACATCCTCCAGTCGGTGCCGATCCTCGGGTTCCTGACCTTCACCGTCACCTTCTTCATGGGGCTGTTTCCAGGACGGCAACTCGGCGTCGAGCTGGCGGCGATCTTCGCGATCTTCACCAGCCAGGCGTGGAACATGGCGTTCAGCTTCTACCAGTCGCTGCGCGCGGTGCCGAGCGACCTGGAGGAGGTCTCGCGCGGCTTCGCGCTCTCGCCGTGGCGGCGCTTCATCCGGCTCGATCTGCCGTTCGCGACGCCGGCGCTGGTGTGGAACGCGATGATGTCGATGTCGGGCGGCTGGTTCTTCATCGTCGCGGCGGAGGCGATCAGCGTCGGCAACACGCGGATCATGCTGCCGGGCATCGGCTCGTGGCTGGCCCTGGCGATCGACGGCCGGGATTTCCGGGCCGTCGGCTGGGCGGTGGCGGCGATGGCGGTGGTCATCCTGCTCTACGACCAGTTCGTGTTCCGCCCGGTCGTCGCCTGGGCCGACCGCTTCCGCTTCGAGCAGACCGCGGCGCAGGACGGGCCGCGAAGCTGGGCGTACGACCTGTTCCGCCGCACCAGATTGCTGCCGGTGCTGTTCGCGCCGCTGACCGGGCTGGGGCGGTTGCTGATGGCGATCGACCGGCGTCCCGCACGGATCGCGAAGGCCCGGCGCGACCGCGCGCCGCATCCGCTCGGCCAGGCGGCGTGGCTGGCGCTCGTCGCGGCCGCGCTGCTGGGTGCCGCCTGGCTGGTGATCGATTACGTCGCGAGCCACCTGGCCTGGCGCGACGCGCTGACCGCCTTCGGGCTCGGCTGCCTGACGATGCTGCGCGTGCTCGTGCTGATCGCGGTGGCGAGCCTTGTCTGGGTGCCGGTCGGGGTGTGGATCGGCTTGCGCCCGCGCTGGGCCGAGCGGCTCCAGCCGGTCGCGCAATTCCTCGCCGCCTTCCCGGCCAACGTGCTGTTCCCGTTCGCGGTGATCGCGATCGTGCACTGGCACCTCGACGCCGACATCTGGCTGTCGCCGCTGATGGTGCTGGGCACGCAGTGGTACATATTGTTCAACGTGATCGCGGGCGCCAGCGCGATCCCGACCGACCTGCGCGAGGCGGCGGGCATGTTCGGCGTCGGCCGCTGGCAATGGTGGCGCACGCTGATCACCCCCGCCATCTTTCCCTATTACGTCACCGGCGCGCTGACCGCGTCGGGCGGATCGTGGAACGCCAGCATCGTCGCGGAGGCGGTGTCGTGGGGCAGTGCGCGGCTCGAGGCGCACGGCCTGGGCAGCTACATCGCCAAGGCCACCGCCGCCGGAGACTTCCCGCGCGTGACGCTGGGCATCGCGGTGATGTCGATCTTCGTGATCGGCTTCAACCGGCTGCTGTGGCGGCCGCTCTACGCTTATGCCGACCGCCGCCTGCGGCTCGCCTGATATCGAAAGGGAACCGGATCATGGCCACGACTCATGCCCACCCAAGCACGGCTCCGACGCTCGTCAAGGTCGAGCATCTCACCCACCGCTACGGCAAGGCGGGCGGCGGCGGGCTGCTGGTGCTCGACGATGTCGACCTGAGCTTGCGCGAGCATGAGATCGTCGGACTGCTCGGCCGCTCCGGCTCGGGCAAGTCGACGCTGCTGCGCTCGATCGCCGGGCTGATCCGCGCGGACGGCGGGACGATCGATTTCGTCGCGGACGATGGCGGCACCGCGCCGACCGTCAGCATGGTGTTCCAGACCTTCGCCCTGTTCCCGTGGCTGACCGTCCTCCAGAACGTCGAACTCGGGCTGGAGGCGCAGCGCGTCGCGCCGGACGAACGCCGCACCCGCGCGCTCGCCGCGATCGACCTGATCGGGCTGGACGGGTTCGAGAACGCCTATCCCAAGGAACTGTCGGGCGGCATGCGCCAGCGCGTCGGGCTGGCGCGTGCGATCGTCGTCAACCCCTCGCTGCTGCTGATGGACGAGCCGTTCTCGGCGCTCGACGTGCTCACCGCCGAGACGCTGCGCACCGACCTGCTCGATCTGTGGGCGGAGGGGCGGATGCCGATCAAGTCGATCCTGATCGTCACGCACAATATCGAGGAAGCGGTGCTGATGTGCGACCGCATCCTCGTCTTCTCGTCCAACCCCGGGCGCGTCGCCGCCGAGATCACGGTCGACCTGCCGCAGCCGCGCGACCGGCTCGACCCGCCGTTCCGCGCGCTGGTCGACGATATCTACGCGCGCATGACCGCGCGCGCCGCGCCGGAGCCGGCACACGGCGGCGTGTTTCCCGGCACCGGCATCCAGATGGTGCTGCCGCGCGTCTCGACCAATTCGCTCGCCGGGTTGATCGAGGAAGTCGATGCCGCCCCGTTCGACGGCCGCGCGGCGATGGCCGATCTCGCCGACCAGCTCCAGCTCGAGATCGACGAGCTGTTCCCGATGGCGGAGACGCTGCAACTGCTGCGCTTCGCCGAATTGCAGGGCGCCGAGATCCAGCTCACCCCCGCCGCGCGCCGCTATGCCCAGGCCGATGTCGACACGCGCAAGGGCCTGTTCGCGCAGGCGCTGCTCGCGCATGTGCCGCTCGCCCAGCATATCAAGCGCATCCTCGACGAACGCGTCGGCCATGTCGCCCCGGCACGCCGCTTCCGCGACGAGCTGGAGGATCACATGTCGCCCGATTATGCCGAGGAGACGCTCCGCACCGTCACCTTGTGGGGCCGCTATGCCGAAGTCTTCGCCTATGACGAGGACGCCGACCGCTTCTCGCTGGAAGATGCGGTGTGAGGCGGCGCCGCGCTGCGCGGGGTTACATCGCGGCGCGGGACGCGTAGAGCGCGACGATGACTCCCCCCGCAACCGCGCGTGCCGCCTTGAGAGCGGCGACGGCCGGCCATCACCGCCGTGTCGACGCGGCCTTCTCCACCGCCGCGCTGGGCGAGGCCGCCTCCTATGCCGCGTTCCTGCGCGCGCAGGCGGCCGCGCACTTGCCGGTCGAGGACGCGCTCGCCGCCGGCGGCATCGCCGCGATCGTGCCCGACTGGGCGGCGCGGCGGCGTAGCGGTTTGCTGCGCGACGACCTCGCCGCGCTGGGCTGCGCGGTGCCGGTCGCGGCCGGCACGATCCGGCTCGATGGCGCGGCGGCGTTGCTCGGCGCGCTGTACGTGCTGGAGGGGTCGCGGCTCGGCGGCACGCTGCTCAGGCGGTCGGTCGCGCCCGGCCTCCCCGCGCGCTTCCTGGGCGGCGGCGATTCGGCGGCGTGGCGCAGCTTGCTGGCGCTGCTCGACGAACGGCTGACGACGGACGCGGCACGGGGCGACGCGATCGCGGCGGCGGGCGCCGTGTTCGACCTGTTCGAAACCGCCGCGCGGCTCCATGTGCAGGTCGATTGAGCGCCGCAGCCGTCCGCGCGACACCGGCCGCCGTGGCCGTAAACCATACCGTATTTTCCACAGCTATTCCGGCCGCGCCTTTCATGGGAGGTATCGGGCATCAGAGGAGGGTGAAAAAATGTCCATGCATCAGCTTTCGCATTCCACGTCGCCAGCGTTCGTCCCGCTGCCGCCGGTCCCGGCGAACGATCTTCGCGAAAGCCCCCGTACACGCACGGTGTATCGCGTGGTGCGGGTCGAAACCGGCCATGACAGCGGGTTCGGCCGGGTTCGCAACATGTCGGACGGCGGCATGAAGCTGTCGCTCAACATGCCGGTCATGCTGGGTGACACGGTGCGCGTGGCGCTTACCGACGCGACCGAGCTGGAAGGGCGCGTGGTCTGGACCAACGGCAACGATTGCGGGCTGCAATTCCATCGCGCCGTCGACAGCCTTCACGTCCTGCGCGAGACGGCGCACCGTAGCCGCTCCACGGAAGCGCGGGCGCCGCGCCTGCGCGCCGGATTGCGCGCGGTCGCGAAGACCGAGCACGGGATGAAGCAGGTCACGATCGAGGATGTGTCGCTGCGCGGCATGAAGATCGCGCATGACGGCAGCTTCGTGCCGGGTCTCCCGGTCAAGGTGTGCTTCGGGTCCGGCATCGAACGGCGCGGCGTGATCCGCTGGGCAAGCGAGAAACTGGCCGGCCTGATGCTGCTCGAACAGTTCGCGGTGGAGGATCTCGGCGCGATCAGCGCGCTTCGGGCATGACGACGAAAGCCGGGGCGCCCGTGGTGCACCGGCTAGCGTCGTGCCAGTCATCGTGATCGTCAGCCGGGCGACGCCGGCGCCATCCCGAGCCCGCCCTGCGCGCGCATCAGCAAAGCGACCGCTTCCGGCAGGGTCCGCAGCCCCAATTTGCCGAGCATGTTGGCGCGGTGCATCTCGACGGTGCGCACGCTCAGGCCCATTTCGTGCGCGACGATCTTGTTCTGCTTCCCCTGCATCAGTCCGTGCAGCACGCTGCGTTCGCGCGGGGTCAGCACGTTCAACTGGTTGACCGCGGCGCGGCGCGCTTCATGCCACGCGCACTGTTCGTCCCATTTGACGAAACCGCGTTCCAGCGCCGGTCGCAGCGTATCGGGCGAGAACGGCTTTTCGATGAATTCGAGCGCGCCGAGCTTCATCGCCTTGACCGCCTTGGGCACGTCGCCATGCGCGGTCATGACGATCACCGGCCAGCGACAGCCCCGCCGGTTCAGGTCTTCCATCACGTCGATGCCGGTCATGCCGGGCATCTGGACGTCGAGCAGCAGGCAGCCCGGCGCGATCGCATCGAGCGCATCGAGCGCATCGAGCAAGTCGACGCCGCCGGGGAACGACCACACGTCATAGCCCATGTCCTCGATCACCTGCGTGACCGACAGGCGCACGGCGATATCGTCGTCGATGACATAGACGGGACGGCAGGCCGACGCGGGCTTGCCGGAAGCGATATTCTCCATCAGCATGGTTGCGAAACCCCGTCAGCAAGAAGCCTTAATCTCGCGATGAGGTAGAATTAGGTCGGAATGGTTAACGACCTGTAACATGGCGGCCGCGTCGATGCGCAATTTGCGTGGCATCGCGCCGGCGCGGCGTAAATATCGCGGATCGCTTGATCGGGGCGGGCAACGCTGTAGGCTTCGCTCCTGACCGGCATCGGCCGCCTGCGAGGGGACTCGTCTTGACCAGCACGGCCGAACTCGACCTGTCCGCCTGCGACCGCGAACCCATTCACCAGCTCGGCGCGATCCAGCCGATCGGGTTCCTCGTCGCGGTATCCAGGGACTGGACGATCGTCCGGGTGTCGGACAATGCCGGTGCCTTTGTCGGGCGTCCGGCGCGGGATCTGCTCGGGCTGCCGCTGGCCGACATCTTCGATCGCGAGGCACTCCATACGCTGCGCAACTGTCTGGTCCCGCTGTTCGGCGCGGACGCGGTGGAGCGGGTGTTCGGGCTCGCGCTGCTGACGGCGGACCGCGAGCGCCGTTTCGATTGCGCCATCCACGAATCGACCGGACTGGTGATCATCGAGGCCGAACCGAGCAATCCGATGGAGTCGACCGAGGCGGCGGGGCTGGTGCGCTCGATGATCCGCCGGCTCGATGCCGCCGGCACGCTCGCGAAATTCCTGCATCAGGGCGCCCGCCAAGTCCACGGCCTGACCGGTTTCGACCGGGTCATGCTCTATCGCTTCCACGCCGACGGGTCCGGCGAAGTCGTGGCGGAGGTCGCGCGCGGCGGGATCGACCCGCTGCTCGGCCTGCGCTATCCGGCGACGGATATCCCGCGACAGGCGCGCGCGCTGTACCTGCGCAATCCGTTCCGCATCATCTGCGATGTCGATGCCGTACCCGCGACCATCCTGGCGTCGGCCGACGATACGGGCGGGCCGCTCGATCTGTCGCTGTCGGTCCTGCGCGCGGTGTCGCCGGTGCATATCGCCTATCTCAGGAACATGGGGGTGGTCGCGTCGCTGTCGGTGTCGATCATCGTCGAGGGCAGGCTGTGGGGGCTGTTCGCCTGCCATCATTATTCGCCCCGCTGCGCGGCGTTCGACGTGCGTACGCTGATCGAGCTGTTCGGACAGATGTTCTCGATGCGGCTGGAGAGCCGGGAGCGGCGCGCGGCCGGCCTGGTGCAGGCGCGCGCGCGGGAGACCGGCGACCGGCTGATCGCGGCGATCGCCGGCGACGTCGGCCGGCTGAACGATCCCGACTGGCTGATGACGGCGATCCGCGACATCCTGCCGTGCGACGGCGTCTGCGTCTCGCTGAAGGGGAACACGGCGTGCAGCGGCGTCACCCCGCCGGCCGCTGTGCTGCCGGCGCTCGCGGCCAGGCTCGGCGAGATCGCCCCCGGCACGATCTTCGCGACCGACCATCTGGCGAGCGTGATGCCCGAGGCGTGCGACGGTCGCGACGCACCCGCCGGCATGCTCGCCATCCCGACCTCGTCCGATCCGACCGATTATGTGATGCTGTTCCGGCGCCCGCGCGTCGCGCTCGTCACCTGGGCGGGCAACCCGCACAAGCCGGCGGAACCGGGCGAATCCACCGACACGCTCTCGCCCCGCGCGAGCTTCGCTGCCTGGCGGGAGGAAGTGCGCGACCGCGCCGAACCGTTTACCGAGGCCGAACAGGCGATCGCCGAAACGCTGCGCGTCTCGCTGACCGAAGTCGTCCTGCGGCTCGCGGGGGCGGCGATCGCCGAACGCCGGCGTGCCAGCCAGCGGCAGGAAGTGCTGATCGCCGAGCTCAACCACCGCGTGCGCAACATCCTCGCCCTCATCAACGGGCTGGTCCGCCAATCGAGCGATCCGTCGATGTCGCTCGACAGCTATGTCGACCTGCTGGAAGGCCGCATCCTCGCCCTCGCCCGCGCGCACGACCAGATCACGCAGGACAATTGGGGACCGGCGCCGATCCGCCAGTTGTTCGAGGCCGGGGCCGGCCAATACATCGCCGGTGGACGGGTCAACCTGTCCGACCTGCCGGTCCTGCTCGAGCCGCTGGCCTTCTCCGCCGTGTCGCTGGTCGTCCACGAACTGGTGACGAATTCGGTCAAATACGGGGCGCTGTCCGGCGACGGCCGCGTCGATATCGACTGGACGGCGGACGCGGCGGGGGATCTCGTGCTCCGGTGGAGCGAGCGCGACGGCCCGGCGGTGGCGGCGCCGGGGCGGCACGGCCTCGGCACGACGATCATCGAACAGTCGATACCGCATGAACTGGGCGGCCTCGCCACCACCAGCTACGACGTGGCGGGCTTTCGCGCGCGGTTCGTGCTGCCGGCGCGTCATTTTCGCATCGCCGCCGCCGCCGGACCGGACGTGGCGGACGTGCCGCCGTCGTCGCCCACCGACGTTCGCGTCGATCTCCTCTCCTTCAACGGACCGGTCCTGCTGGTCGAGGACAGCTTGCTGGTCGCCATCCATGTCGAGGATATCCTGACGCAGATCGGCGCCACGCGCGTGTCGACGGCGGCGACGGTCGCGGCGGCCTTGAAGGAAATCGACGCCATGCGCCCGGCGGTCGCGGTACTGGACGTCAATCTCGGCGACGAGGACAGCCTGCCGGTCGCGGATCGCCTGCGCGCGCTCGGCATTCCGTATCTGTTCGCCACCGGCTATGGCGAGAAGCTGGGGCTGCCCGCGGTTCATGCGGGAACGGCCATCCTCCAGAAACCCTATACCAAGGCGAACCTCGCCGCCGCCCTGTCGCGCGCGCTGCGCGATGGACCGCAGGCAGTGCCGCCGACCGCGTGATGCGGCGATCGTCGTGCGACGGCGACCGCCAGGCACGCTGTCAGGGACGGCGGGCCTGGCGGATGGCGTCGGCCAGTTCCGCCTCGCGAAACGGCTTGGCGAGGCGCGGCACGTCGGGCGGAATGCCGTCGACATCGGCATAGCCCGACACGATCAGCACCGGGATTTGCGGCCATTTGCGGCGGATGAGCGATGCCAGTTCCGACCCCAGCATCCCGGGCATCATATGATCGGTCACGACCAGGTCGAAGCGCTCGCCCATCACGAGCAGCCGCTCCGCCTCGTCGGCGCTGGTCGCCTCGGTCGTCCGATAGTGCAGGCTTTCGAGCATGTCGGCGGTCGCCATCCGCACCAGCGGCTCGTCATCGACGATCAGCGCGCGCCCGATGAAGTGCGATGCGAGCGCGGTATCGACCGCGCGCGGCGCCGCGACCGCGACATGGCTGACCGGCAGCAGCAGATCGATCCGCGTGCCGTGGCCCGGGCGGCTGGTGATGTGCATCGACCCGCCGAGCTGCGACGCGAGGCCGTGCACCATCGACAGGCCCAGCCCGGTGCCCTTGCCGACGCCCTTGGTCGAAAAGAACGGTTCGACCGCGCGGCGCGCCGTTGCCTCGTCCATGCCGCTCCCGGTGTCGGATACCGACAGGCGCAGGAAAGCGGGCGCCGCTGCCGCCGCGTCCGGGGCCGGGGTCGGGGTCGGGGTCGGCGGCTCCTCCTGCACGGCGATGGCGATGGCGCCGCCGTCGGGCATCGCGTCGCGCGCGTTGACGCACAGATTGAGGATCGCCATCTCGAGCTGGTTGGCGTCCGCCAAGGCGGGGGGCAGGCCGGCGGGCAATTCGGTGCGCACCCTGATCTGCGGCCCGGACGTGCGCGTCACCAGTTCCGCCATGCCGCGGATCAGCTCGACCAGATCGACCGCGTCCGATCGCAGCGGCTGTCGCCGGGCGAAGGCCAGCAGGCGCTGCACCAGCGTCTTCGCGCGCTCGGCGGATTGCAGTCCGCCCTCGACCAGCCGCGCTTCGCGGTCCGACAGGCCGGTCCTGCGGTGGAGCACGTCCAGGCTGCCGATGATGGGGGTGAGCAGATTGTTGAAATCGTGCGCGACGCCGCCGGTAAGCTGGCCCATCGCCTCCATCTTCTGCGACTGGCGCAGCGCCTCCTGCGCCGCTTCGAGGTCGGACTGCGCGCGCTGGCGCACGCTGATGTCGCGCGCGTGGTGGAACGCGCCGATGACCTTGCCGTCCGGGTCGCGCAACGGCGAATAGAGGATTTCCCAGCGCGGCGCGTCGATCGCGGGGTCGCCGAATTCCTCCTCGACCGTGAACGATTCGCCGCTCAGCGCGCGCGCCATCTGCGCCTTCATGACCGCGCGCTGCTCGGGCACGAACAGGTCGTGGAACACGTCGCCGAGCTTGGTGTAGAACCCGTTGACGCGAAAGAACTCGTCATTGTGCGCCCGGTTGAAGGCGATCAGCCGGTACTCGGTGTCGAACGCGCAGATCGCGGTAGTGTCCGACTGGATGATGTTCTCGTGCAGCAGCAGCGCCTGCGTGCGTTCGACCACGGCCGCTTCCAGCGTGGCGTTGAGCCTGGCCAGCGCGTCGCGGTCGCGCCGGCGGTCGGTGATGTCCTGCACCACGCCGACCATGCGCAGCGGCGTCCCGTCCATGTCATGCTCGAATTCGGCACGCCGCTCGATATAGCGGATGTCGCCCGTATCGAGGCGGCGCACCCCATATTCGACGTGGAGCTTCATGTTCTGCGATGCCCGCGTCTCGGCGGTAGAGACGATCGCGGCATCTTCGGGCAGCACGAGTTCCTCGACCGCCGTCGCGGCGATGGTGGTGGCCGGCGGCAACCCGAACAGCCTGAAGAATTCGGGCGTTCCGCTGAGCATGCCCGACGACAGGTCGACCGCGAACACACCGATCTGGCCGGCTTCCTGCGCGCGGCGCAGGCTGTGCCGGGTCGCTTCGAGCGCCGCGTCGGTTCGGCGCCGCGCCTCCGCCTGGCGGACGGCGTCGCTCGTCTCGCTGGTGATGCACAACGCGCCGGCGACCGCGCCGTCGTCGTCGAACACCGGGGAAAAGGAAAAGGTCCACCACGTTTCTTCCGGCTCGCCCCAGCGCGCCATCGGCACCGGCATGTCCGTCACGCGGTGGGAGTGCCCGGCGAGCGCCGCGGTGAACATCGGGGCGACGGTCGGATACGCATCGGCCCACAACGTCTCGAACCGCGCGCCCATCGCCGTGTCGCGACGCGGGCCGAGGATCGGGGCATAGGCGTCGTTGAAGAAGAAGCTGTGGTCGTGGCCCCACACCAGATACATGTTTTCCGAAGAGGCCAGCAGATGGGCCAGCATCGCCTTCAGCGCAACCGGCCATTCCTCGCGCGGGCCGAGCGGGTGTGCGGCCCAGTCTACCGCTGCGATGAGCGCGGCGGCCGTCCCCGTGGCGGTATCGTGGCTCGAAGGAATCGACAACGGTGAAGGGGTCGGTGTCGACATTGCTTCCATCGGCCGAAGGGACGGGCTGTTTGCATGGCTGTCTGCCAATCGACGCCCGGTTAAGCGTAAATGAACCGGGGAATCAAGGGCGGGACCGGCGCCTCGCACCCGTCCGCCAGGGACGACCATGAACGATACGGCATCCGCCTTGCCGGAACCAACGCGTCCCGGTTCCGGTTGTCACGTCATCCAGCCATCTGCATTCCGACCGGGGGGAGCACCGACATGACAGTGGACGTGGCGACGATTTCGTCGGGCAGGATGTCGGCCGGCATCGCCGCGCTGGGCGCGGAGCTTCGCCACCTCACCGATGGCGATGGCCGCGACTTGCAATGGGACGGCGACCCCGCTTTCTGGACCGGCCGCGCGCCGATCCTGTTCCCGGTGATCGGCATGCTGGAGAGCGGACGCTACCGGCTCGACGGCGTCAGCCATGCGATGCCCAAGCACGGCTTCGCGCGGCATTCGACCTTCGCTATCGTCGAGCATATGGCCGAGGCGGTGACGTTCCGGCTGGCGGCGTCGGCGGCGACGCGCGCGATCTACCCGTTCGAGTTCCAGCTCGATATCCGCTTCGCCCTCGCCGACGCCACGCTGACGGTCGCCGCGACCATCGCCAATCTCGGCGATACGCCGATGCCCGCGAGTTTCGGCTTCCACCCGGCGCTGCGCTGGCCGCTGCCCTACGGCCAGCCGCGCGACGCGTACGCGATCCACTTCCGGCACGACGAGCCCGCCCCCATCCGCCGCATCGATGCGAACGGATTGCTGCTGCCCGCGCCGCAGCCGACGCCGGTCGTCGGCGACACGCTGACGCTGCGCGACGATCTGTTCCTCGACGACGCGCTGATCTTCGACCGATTGGAAAGCCGTCACCTCAGCTACGGCGCCGCGACGGGCCCACGGCTGGCGGTGGACTTCGCCGATTTCCCGACGCTCGGCGTGTGGACCAAGCCGGGCGCGGGGTTCCTCTGCATCGAGCCGTGGCAGGGCTCCGCCGATCCGGTCGGCTATGCCGGCGACCTGCGCGACAAGCCGGGGATCATGGAAATCGCGCCGGGGACGAGCAAGCGCCTCGCCATGCACATCACCCTGGTCGACTGAGCGACCTGCCGCTGGAGACGCGCGCCGGCGGAGCGACCGGATCGCGTTCGCCGGCGGTTGCGGAAAGGTCGCCGGTCGCGCTAGCTCGGACCGACCTTCATCCTCCCTGGGGGCCCTCCCCCCAAGTTTTCCGTCGTCCCGGACTCGTTACGGGTCCGCCAAGCGGCTTTCGACCCGATGGTAGCGTGATCGCCGAGGTCGCGGCACGGCGGACCCCGGAACGAGTCCGGGGTGACGGTTCTCAGGCAAGAATTTGCGGGCGAACTGCCGAAACCGAAAGTCGGTCCGCCCTAGAAGTGCAACTGCACGCCCCAGCGGAAGCTGTAGTCGTAGCGTTCGCGCTCGATCAACTGGTCCTTGGAGCCGATATAGCGCCGCCACGGTGCATCGGTCAGGTTGAGTGCCTGGCCGAAGAAGGTCAGCCGCGGCGTGACCTGATAGCTGACGTTCACGTCGAGCTGGCCGTTGCTGTCGGTATATTGATCGGTCGCCGCGGTCGCGCCGAGCGTGTCGAGATAGGGCGAGCGATACGAATAGGCCGCGCGCGCCGCGAAGCCGTATTTTTCGTAGAAGATCTGCGCGCTGCCGACATTGTCGGATTGCAGGAACAGCGGTACGCGCCCGACGCGCCCCGGATTGCCGAGCAGCGTGCCGCGGCCGTGCCCCTCGATATGGGCGTAGTTCACGGCGACGCCGAAGCCGTCCAGGGGTGCCGGCAGGAAGGTGAAGCGCACCTGCGCATTGACCTCGACGCCCTTCACGTAGGCGACGTCGAGATTGACCGGCTGCGTCACGGTGACACCCGTCAGCGGCAAGCCGGCAAAGGTCGACGACACGCCGAGTTGCGCCTGCGTATAGATCGGATTGTCGAGCCGCTTGTAGAACAGCCCGAGCGACAGCAGCCCCTGGCCGGGCAGATAATATTCCACCCCGGCATCGAGATTGACCGCCTTGTAGGGTTTGAGATCGGGATTGCCGAGCGCGACCGTGACCGGGCTGGCGGTCTGGTCGATCAGCACCGAGGGGGCGAGGTCGGGGTAATTGGGCCGGCCGATCGCGGTGGTCGCGGCGGCGCGGAAGACCAGCCGGTCGGTGGCGTCGAAGCGGGCATTGAGGCCGGGAAAGGCGTCGGTATAGCTGCGGCTGGAGACGCTGTTGAAATCCTGCGTCAGCGTCGAGGTGGGCGTGACGAGCTTCGCCGCCGCACGGTTTTCGGTATGCTCGACGCGGACGCCGGGGACCAGCGTCAGCGCGCCGAGCTTGAGCGTCGCCATCGCATAGCCGGCGTAGATCTTCTCGTTGACATCGTAATCGCTGCCGAGGCTGTTGGCGCGGTTGGACTGGGCGTTGGACGCGCTGGTGGCGAGCGTGGCGGGGTTGGCGGCGAGGAACGCCTGGGCGACGTCGTAATCGACCCGCACCGGGAACACGTAGCGGCCATCGTAGAAGCTCGTGTTGCCGAGATAGGACACGCCCGCCAACGTGAAGGTGCGGCCCGTGGCAAGGCTGTAGGCGAGATAATCGCGCGCGTTGGTCTTGTGCCGGTCGAGATATTTCGCGCCCAGCTTGATGCTCGATCCCTCCCCGATCGCGACCGGCAGCGTCAGGTCGGCGCGGCCCTGCCACAACGTCTCGACCGCGTTGCGCACGTCGTAGCTGACGCTGTTGAAGCCGTATGCGGTCTGGTTGGCATTGGGCTGGACGCGCGGGGTGAAGCTGTAGGGCAGGTCCGACACGTCGTAATCGACCGTCAGCGCGCTGCCGCCGGTGCGGAAATTGAATTCGGAGCGCAGCGGATCGCGCTTCTGCGCGCGCGTCCAGCCGCCGGCGAGATCGAGCTGCGCGCCGCCAAAGGCGAAGTGGCCGCCGGCCTGGACCGACTTGGTGTTGTCGGCTTCCTCGCGCCGGCGCACGCGGACGCTGCCGCGGCCGGTGAAGGTGCCCGTCGTCGCGGTCTGGTTGATGAAGTTCGACTGGTTGTCGATGATGAACTGGTCGCGCGTCTCGTTATCGTCGAACGTCGAATAGGTGCCGCGCAGGAACAGCTTGACCGCGTCGCTGGGGTGCCAGTCGAGATTGGCGACGACGCCCTGCCGCGTGCGCGTCAGGTTGTAATCGCGCAACGCGCCGGTGTCGGGCACCACGAAGCCGTTCGCGGGGACGGGCGCACGGTAGTTGGTCGATCCCTGGAAATTCTCCGATTCGATCGGCCGCCGCGAATAATTGTACGAGATGACCGCGCCGAACTGGCGGTCCTTGCCGAAGCGCCCGCCGACCTGGACGTCGCCTTCATAGGGGTGGCCGCCGTTCAGATGATATGCGCCATATTGCAGGCGCGCATCGGCGAAGAACGGTTTGGCGCGGTCGAACGCGGTCAACGTGCGGATGTTGACCTCGCCGCCGATCGCGTTGGCATCCTGATCGGCGGTGAGCGATTTGGTGACGATCACCGAATTGATCAGCGCCGAGGGGATGTCGTCGAGCTTGACCTGGCGGCCGTCGGGTTCGGGCGCGGGCAGCGTCAGGCCGTTGAGCACGACGTTGACGAGGTTGGGGTTGATCCCGCGGATGATGACGTAGCGACCCTCGCCCTGGTCGTTGGCGACCGAGATGCCCGGCAGGCGGCGCACCGCCTCCGCGACGTTCTGGTCGGGCAGCTTGCCGACATCGTTGGCGTAGAGCGCCTCGACGAAATTGTCGGCCGAGCGCTTCTCGGACAGCGCCTTGCGCTCGCCCAGCGCCGTGCCGGTCACGACGATGTCGGGCCCCGGGGCCTCGCCCGCATCGGTCGCCGGCGGCGCGGATTGCGCGGCGGCGAGGGCGGGCAGCAGGTTCGTCAGCAAGGATGCTCCGGCCAGCAGGACCGTGGTTCGACGACGCATTGATGATCCCCCGCAAAGGCGTGACGCCTCGATGCAGCCGGCCCCTATTGCGGTCGCGCGACGGTTTTATGACATGTCGGAATGTTTTGGCCCGGACGCGATGGCGCCGCCAGGACGGACGGAGGGCGGCCAGGACGGATCGACTTTCCTCCTCCGTAGTGGGCCTTACCCCGAAGTTTTCCGTCACCCCGGTCCCTTCGACAAGCTCAGGACAGGCTTGTGCCGGGGGTCCACCCAGTGGCTTTCGACCCGATAATAAATAGTATGATCGCCGAGGTCGCGGCATGGTGGACCCCGGGCCCGTTCCGGGGTGACGGTTCTTGCGGGAAAATCTGCGAGCAACGCTGCCGACACTCAGGCGAACGCTTCACCGCGCCTTCGGGATCACTTGCAGCGTCCAGTCGCGATCCGGGCGAAGATAGCGCGCGGCGGTTTCCCGCAGGTCGGCCGCGGTCATTTGCGAGATGTCGCTGTAGAGGTGCTTGAGCGCCTCGATCCGCGCCGGGTCGTAGGTCGCGCCGTCTAGCTGGTTCATCCAGAACTGGTTGCCGGTGGATTGCCGCATGATCGATTGCTGCATCGGGCCGATCGTGCGCTTCAATTCGTCGTCGTCGATCGGCTTCGACACCAGTTCCGCCGCGATCTCGCGCGCGAGCTTGAAGAACAGCGGGATGTTCTCGGGCGCGACTTGCCCGATCGCGACGAGCTTGCCGCCGCTGGGGAAGCCGACCGGCCAGGTGCTCGATACGTTCGGGCTGTAGCTGGCGCCCGCCTGCGAGCGCAGCCGGTCGAACAGCCGGTCGCTGAAGATCGCCGCCAGCACGTCGAGCCGACGCGATTCGACCGAGCCCGCGACGCCGCCGCCGGTCGGCCAGGCGATCACCGCCGCCGCCTGGTTGGGCGGGCCGTCATGCGTGCGCGTGACCGGAACCGCATCGTGCGCGGGGAAGCGCACCGGCGGCGGCACCACGCCGCCCGGCGCCGGGCGGGGCGGCAGCGCGCCGATCGTCTTTTCCACCGCCGCGATCGCGGCGTCGGCGGTGACGTCGCCGAACACCATCACCTCGACCGGGCCGGTCTTGAGCAACGGCTCCCACAACGCGCGGAACGCCGCGGGCGTGGTCGCCCGGATCGCGGCGAGGCTGGGCGTGCCCCAGCGCGGGTCGCCATCGTACAGCAAGCGGTCGAGATCGCGCGACAGCACGCCGTCGGGCGAGGCGTCGTAGCCGGCATAGCTCGTCTCCGCGACGGTACGCGCGCGCACCACCGGCGCCGGGTCCCACGCCGGGGCCGCCATCGCCGCCGCGATCAGCCGGAGCTGGTCGGTCAGGTCGGCGGGCGAGGTCAGCGCGTTGTAGACGAAGGCATCGTCGTCGATGTCGAAATCCAGCCCGATCCGGCGCCCCTGCGTCAACGCGTCGAGATCGCCCTGGTCGAGCTTGCCGATCCCGCCCGCGGTCAGCGCGAGATCGGCGGCCCAGGCCGGCGTCTCCCGGTCGGCGGGCAGCGCGTTATAGCCGCCGCCGAACCGCACGCGGACATAGACCCGGCTATCCTCGGACGTGGTCGGATAGACCAGCACGCGCACCCCGTTGGACAGCGTATACTGCCGCATGTCGAAGGCAGGGATCGGCGTGTTCGACACGATCGTCGCGGGCGTGCCGAGCCTGGGCAGCTTGGCGAAGCTGACCGACCCCTGTTTGACGCGCTTGCCCGCCAGCCCCTTCACGTCGACCTTGAGCGCGTTGGACAGCGCGACCTCGATCCCCGGCTCGGCGCTCGGCGTCGAGATCAGCGCGCGCGTCGCGACGCCCTCGAACACGCGGCGGGTCGAGGCGAGGATCCGGTCGGGCGTGAAGAAGCCCATCGCCTCGGCATCGGCGAAGACCTGCTGGATCGTCGCCGGCGCGGTCGTCGTCTCGCGGATGTCGACCGCCTGGACCATGTCGTCGGCTTCCTTGCTTCCGGCCTCGGCGCGGTAGGTGTCGACCATCGTCCGGTACGACACGCGCTGCTCGGCGAGTTCGCGCTCGATCTCGGCCTTGGTCGGGGCGGAGACCTGCGCATCGGCGATCACCGCGCGCACGTCCTTGAGCGCCGGTTCCCACGCCGCGCCGACCGGCAGGATCGTGACGAACGTGCCGTTGGCGGAGCGCGACGGATCGTCGAGCCGCACGGCGGCGGCGATATAGCTGCCGCCCGAACGCGCCCGCGTCTCCAGCCGGCGGTTGATCACCGACAGCGCGAGGAAATCGGCCAGGCGTTTCTGGTTGAAGACGATCGTATCGTCATTGTACCGCCACGGGCGGACGATGGCGAGTTCGATGCGCGCCGGGATACCCGGCTCGACCACCGCCTTGGTCGTCCCCTGCCTGGGGTCGGGCGTGCCGAAATCGGGGTCGGCCGGGGCCGGGCCGGTGCCTTGCCAGCCGCCGAAATTCCTGGCGACCATCGCTTCCAGTCGGTCGGGGTCGAAATCGCCGGCGATCACCACCACCGCGCGCTCCGGGCGATACCAGCGGTCGTGAAAGGCGCGCACGGTATCGGCGGTCGCCGCCTCCAGTTCCTTGACGTGGCCGATCGGCGAGCGGTCGGCGAGCGGCTGCCCGGCGAAGAACGTCGCGTTGAGCGCGTTGACGAAGCGCACTTGCGGCCCGGGCTGCTCGCGCTGCTCGGCCAGCACGGCGGGGCGCTCGGCAGCGAGCGCGGTCGGCGTGATGTTGGGCTGCGCTACCATGCCCGACAGGATCTTCAGGCTCTCGTCGATCCCGGCTTCGGTCGCCGATGGCAGATCGAGCTTGTAGACGGTCTGCGTCGTCGTGGTCTGCGCGTTGGTGTCGGAGCCGAAGGTCGTGCCCATGCGCTGCCAGATGCGCTTGGCCTCGCCGTCCGCGACATATTTCGACCCGCGAAAGGTGAGATGCTCGATCATGTGCGCGAAGCCGCGTTCGGGATCGGTCTCCATCAGCGAACCCACGTCCATCCGCACGCGCACCGAGACCTGCCCCGGCGGCACGCCGTTGCGGCGCACGGCATAGCGCAGGCCGTTCTTCAGCGTGCCGAACCGCCATGCCGGATCGGGCGTGATGTCGCTGCCCTTGTACAGCCACGCCGCGCGACTGGCGATGGCGCCTTCGGGGGCGCTGTCGGGCGACGACACCGTCGTCTGCGCCGCCAAATGCGGCGCGACGGTGACGAACAGGAGGGCAAGCAGGGCGAGGCGCGCGGTACGCAGGAACACGGTCATGCCGCCACGATAGCGGGCTTGGCACGCCGCCGCCAGCGGAAGCGGCCGCGCTTTGCCTGCGACGGAACGTTTCGACATCGGCCCTTGCGCAGCTCCCGCGCGCGCGCCACATGGCGGGGATGCTGATCGAGACCGAAACGACGCCCAACCCGGCGACGCTCAAATTCCTCCCCAACCGCACGGTGATGGAGGGCGGCACCCGCGATTTCGCCACGCCGGAACAGGCCGACGCCTCGCCGCTGGCCGAGGCGCTGTTCGCGCTGGGCGACGTGACCGGCGTGTTCTTCGGGCGCGATTTCGTGTCGGTCACGGCGGCGCCGGGGGTGGCATGGCACGACCTCAAGCGCGACGTGCTCGTCTTGCTGGTCGATCATTTCAGCGCCGGCATGCCGTTGTTCAGGGCCGGGAACGCGGGCGGCATCGCAGTGCCGGCGGAAGACGGTTTCGCCGACGATCCCGCGGACGCCGACATCGTCGCGCAGATCAAGGACCTGATCGAGACGCGCATCCGCCCGGCGGTGGCGAACGACGGCGGCGACATCGTCTATCGCGGTTTCGACAAGGGCAAGGTGTTCCTCGCCATGCAGGGCGCCTGTTCGGGTTGCCCGTCGTCCAGCGCGACGCTCAAGAACGGCATCGAGCAGTTGCTCAAATATTACGTCCCCGAAGTCACCGAAGTGCGAGCGATATGATGAGCGTCATCGACGATCGGGCACTCGACCGGATCTTCCGCACCGCGCGCAGCTATAACGGCTATACCGACGCGCCCGTCGCCGAGAGCGATCTCCGCGCGATCTGGGATTTGATGAAATGGGGCCCCACCTCGGCCAACCAGTTACCCGCGCGGCTGGTCTGGTGCACGAGCGACGCGGCCAAGGCGAAGCTCGCCGCCTGCTGCTCGGCGCAGAACGCGCCCAAGATCCTCAACGCGCCGGTCAGCGTCGTCATCGGCATGGACAAGGATTTTCACGAGCATCTGCCCGAACTGTTCCCGCACGTCGACGCCAAGGCATGGTTCGACGGCAACGCCGAGCTGCGTGCCGCCTCGGCGTTCCGCAATTCGACGTTGCAGGGCGCCTATTTCATCATCGCCGCGCGCGCGCTTGGCCTCGATACCGGGCCGATGTCGGGCTTCGACGGCGGCCAGGTCGATGCGGCGTTCTTCCACGATACGCCGGCGGTGACGACCAACTTCATCTCGACGCTCGGGCATGGCGACCCCGCGACGATCTTCGACCGCCTGCCCCGCCCGGCGTTCGAGAAATTCAACCGCATTGCGTGAGACGATCGCGTGATTTTCCGCGGTCATTCCCGCGAAAGCGGGGTGACGGAACGACAAGCGCGGTGCTGACCCTCGTCATCGAGACGGCGACCGCGGCTTGCTCGGTCGCGCTGGTCGCGGACGGTGGCGTCGTCGCCCGCGCGCACGAAGCGGTCGGGCGCGGCCATGCCGAGCGGCTGATCCCGATGATCGCCGCCCTGCCCGGCGGCGGGCGGGCGCCGCGCATCCTGGTCGATTGCGGCCCGGGCAGCTTCACCGGCATCCGCGTCGGCATCGCCGCCGCGCGCGGGCTCGCGCTCGGCTGGGGCGCCAGCCTGTCCGGCTATTCCGCGCTGCCGTTGCTCGCCGTCGCCGCGTTCGCCGACGGGGCGAGCGGCGATCTTGCGGTGGTGATGGAAGGCGGGCATGGCGAGGTCTTCATGCAAGGCTTTTCCGCCCCCGCATCCGCAACCGGCCCGTTCGCCTCGCTCCGTCCGGAGGCGGCGCTCGCGGCCCTGGCCGGGCGCGTCGCGGTCGGCAACGGCGTGCGCTTCCTCACCGCGCTCGACCCGGCCCTCGCCGTGCAGGAGCGCCTGCCCGACGCCGCCGACGCGATCCTGCTGCCGGCGCACCTGACCGCGCTCGAGCCCAGGCCGATCTACGGCCGCGCGCCCGATGCCAGGCCGCTGGCGGCGCCGGCCGCATGAGCACGATGCTCGGCGTCGACCTGCGGCGCGGCGCGGTGGCCGATCTCGCGGCGGTGGACCGCCTGATGCAGGGCGCGTTCGACCCGCGCTTCGGCGAGGCGTGGACGCACAATCAGGTGCTGGGCCTGCTCGCCATGCCCGGCGTATGGCTGACCATCGCCGAGCTTGGCGGCGAGCCCGCCGGTTTCGCCTTGTCGCGGCGCGTGCTCGACGAGGCGGAGCTGCTGCTGCTCGCGACGACGCCCAGGTTCCGCCGCCGCGGTATCGCCGCCGCCCTGTTGCGATCGGTCGCGGTCGAGGCGCACGGGCAGGGCGCCCGGACGCTGCATCTGGAAGTGCGCAGCGGCAACGTTGCCATCAAGCTGTATAACAAAGAAGGTTTCGCAAAGGTCGGCGAACGTCGCCATTACTATCGCGGCGCTGCCGGGCAGGCTTTCGATGCGTTGACCTATCGACGCGACCTTTCCTGAACATCCGTTAATTTCGTCGATTACTACTTGCACTCTTTCGATCGAGCGACGATAGGCTCGCCGCAAGGGGACCGTCAGGTGTCGCCCCATAGCTGGTCGAAAGGAATATAATGGATACCTATACCGAGCGTCAGGAAACCCTGATCACGCTCACCGCCGATATTGTCGCTGCGCATGTCAGCAACAACAGCGTTGCCGTGTCGGACCTGCCGATCCTCATCGCCAACGTGCATAACGCGCTGACCGGCCTTGGCGGCCCCGCCCCGGTCGAAGCGATCAAGCAGGAACCGGCGGTTTCGGTGCGCTCGTCGATCAAGCCCGACTTCATCGTCTGCCTGGAAGACGGCAAGAAGCTGAAGATGCTCAAGCGGCATTTGATGACGCATTACCAGATGACCCCGGAACAGTATCGCGCGAAGTGGAACCTCCCCGCCGACTATCCGATGGTCGCGCCCAACTATGCCGAACAGCGCCGCACGCTGGCCAAGAAGATCGGCCTCGGGACGAAGCGCCGCAAGACGGTGCGCTGAGAAGCTGAGCCCCTCCCGTTGACGTGGAGGGGCTGGCATCCCGCGCTTATTGCGAATCACTCTTCTCTTTCGCAACAAATCCGAAGCGCCTATGGTCGCCGCATGGCGCGTAAAATCGATCTCGAAGCCCTGTGCGCGGAAAAGGGCCTGCGCATCACCGATCAGCGCAAGGTCATCGCCCGCGTCCTGTCCGACGCCGAGGACCATCCCGATGTCGAGAAGGTGTATGAGCGCGCCTCCGCCATCGACCCCGGCATTTCGATCGCGACGGTGTACCGTACGGTGCGCCTGTTCGAGGAGGCCGGCATCCTCGACCGCCACGATTTCGGCGACGGCCGCTCGCGCTACGAACCCGCGCCGGAAGCGCATCACGACCATCTGATCGACGTCGAGACCGGCAAGGTCATCGAATTCGTCGACCCCGAACTCGAACAATTGCAGAAGGCGATCGCCGAACGCCTCGGCTTCCGCTTGGTCGACCACCGCATGGAACTGTACGGCGTCGCGCTCGACCGCAAGGTCTGACCCGCCGGTCCGTTCATCGACACCCATCCCGTTCGCCCTGAGCTGGTCGAAGGGCTGTTCTTCTTGTGACCGGTTGTGGAAAAGAACGGTGCTTCGACAAGCTCAGCACGAACGGGCGAGGGGTCGGATGTGATGCCTGATCCAGAAGCCCGCGCCGAAGCGGCCGCCGGCCGCCCGCAACCGATCGGCCCGATCGGCTGGTGCCGCCTCGTGCTGCGCGTGACCGGCCTCGTCCTCGCGCTGATGCTGACGGTGCCGCTGCATCATCTCTGGCGGCTGCTGCGGCTCGGCTCGCCCTGGCCGCGGATCTTCCTCGGCTGGGCCGGGCGCATCGCCGGCGCGCGCGTCACCCGCGTCGGCGTGCCGCTCAAGCGCGACGTCTTCTATGTCTCCAATCATCTGAGCTGGATCGACATCCTCGCCATCGCCGGGCAGAGCGGCACCGCCTTCGTCGCCAAGGAGGAGATCCGCCAATCGCCGGTGGTCGGCTGGCTGTCGACGCTCAACCGCACCGTCTTCGTCAAGCGCGAGAACCGGCTGGGCGTGGCCGAGCAGATCAACCAGTTGCGCGACGCGCTGGCCGAGCATTGGTCGGTCACGGTGTTTCCCGAAGGCACCACGACGGACGGCCAGTCGCTGTTGCCGTTCAAGACGCCGATGCTGCGCGTGCTGGAGCCGCCCCCGCCGGGCGTGATGGTGCAGCCGGTCTTGCTCGATTACGGCGCGGTCGCCGAGGAGATCGGCTGGATCGGCGCGGAACGCGGCGTGGACAATGCCGGGCGCATCCTGTCGCGCAAGGGCAGCTTCCCGATGCGCGTGCATTTCCTCGAACCGTTCCTGCCGGCCGACTTCCCCGGCCGCAAGGCGATCGCCGCGGAAAGCCGGCGGCGGATCGAGGTCGCGCTGGTCGGGGTGCTGGGCAAGCCGCTGCGGCCCTTCGCGTACGCGGTCGACGCGGTGAAGTTCGTGCCGCCCGCATCCTGAGCTTTGTTCGTTGTCCCGGCGACGGCAAAGCGGCTGCGTAAGCGTACAAGCACTCCACCCCTACCGTCGTGCCGGACCGTTCGACAAGCTCGGGACAGGCTTGTTCCGGCATCCACCGTGATGCGACATCAAAGGCCGGGGAGATGTGCACGGTGGATCCCGGGACCAAACACCTAGTGCGAAAGTGGCCGTGATCGAGCGCGGTCCTTGCCGATCCACGTTTCGCCACTGCGCCGCGCCCTCGCCGGGGAAGCGTATCGGACAGGGCCGGTTCACCCGCCACATATGTCGCCGCCACCTCCACCGCACCGCCGGCTTGCCCGGCGTGGCGACGTCCCGCCTCCGGTCGTAACCGCGGTTGCCGGTCCAGGCGATGCGGCAGCTATGATCGTGCCGCGCCACGCGCTCAGTCGCCGAAGCCCGCCTCCAGGAAACGCTCGGCGACGCTGCAATGCAGCGCCACGCCGAGCGCCAGGATGTCCTCGTCGATCGTCATCTTCGTATTGTGCACCGGCGGCGCGCTGGCCGGATCGATGCCCCTGGGCGCGGTGCCGATGAACGCCATCGCGCCGGGCACCCGTTGCAGCACATAGGCGAAGTCCTCCGCGCCCATCATCGGCGCGGGCATCGCCTGCCAGCCGCCGCGCGTCCCCGCCAGCGCGTTGGCGGCGCGTTCCATCATCGCCGCCGCGCGCGGGTCGCACACCGTGACGGGATAGCCCGGGTCGATCCGCGCCTCCCCGACGCAGCCGTGCGCCGCCGCGATGTTCTCGACGATGCGGGTGAACGCCGCGCGCATCGTCGCGCGCGTCGCCTCGGACAGGGTGCGCAGCGTGCCGTCGATCTCGACCTTGCCGGGAATGACGTTGTGCGCCGAGCCGGCATGGATCTGCGCGATCGTCAGCACCGCCGGATCGCCGACCGGCACTTGCCGCGCGAGGAAGGTCTGCAGCGCCAGCACGATCTCGCACGCGACCGGCACCGGATCGAGGCAGTCGTGCGGCAGGGCGGCATGCCCGCCGCGCCCGGTGATCGTCGCATGCAGCGTGTCGGTCGAGGCCATCATCGGCCCCGCCCGGCCGACCACCGTCCCCGCCGCGACGGTCGGCCAGATGTGCAGCGCGAAGGCGGCGTCGGGCGCGGGCGCGTCGAGCAGCCCGTCCTCGATCATGCAGCGCGCGCCGTGATAGCCCTCCTCGCCCGGCTGGAACATGAAGACGACCGTGCCCGCCAGGCTGTCCCGGCGCGCGCACAGCGCCCGCGCCGCGCCGACCAGCATCGCCGAGTGCGCGTCGTGCCCGCAGGCGTGCATCGCGCCCTTCACCTTGGAGGCGAACGGCAGGCCGGTCTCCTCCTCCATCGGCAGCGCATCCATGTCGCCGCGCAGCAGGACGGTGCGGCCGTTGCTCCCCGCCCCGCGCGCGCCGCCGCCGCGCAGGATCGCGACGAACCCGCTGGTCGATGGCCCCTCGCGAAGCTCCAGCGGCAGGCCGGCGAGCGCCGCCTTCAACTTGGCGGCGGTGCGCGTGCAATGCAGGCCGATCTCGGGATCGGCGTGGATCGCGCGGCGCAGGTCGATCACGTCCGCCAGTTCGGCTTCGGCGGCGCCGTTCCAGTCGGATCTTTCCAGCAAGCCGTCCATGTCGCGTCTCCAAGCGTCGCGCGGATGATGGACCAATCCGCCGGGCACCGCTATCCCTCGCGGCCATGAAACTGATCATCGGCAACAAGGCCTATTCCTCCTGGTCGCTGCGCGGCTGGCTGGCCTGCAAACAATCCGGCCTGCTGTTCGAGGAAGCGGTCGTGCCGCTCTACGACGCCGAGTGGGACAAGCGCCGCGCGGGCGACGAGTTCGCGCCGTCGTCGGGCAAGGTGCCGATCCTGTGGGACGGCGAGGCGGTGGTGTGGGACAGCCTCGCCATCGTCGAGTATCTGGCGGAGAAGACCAGCCGCGACCTGTTCTGGCCCGGCGACGACGCCGCGCGCGCGATGGCGCGGTCGATGGCGGCGGAAATGCATTCGAGCTTCACCGCGCTGCGCCGCAAGCACAGCATGAACGTCCGCCAGGTGTTTCCGCCCGTCCGCCCCGACGACGACGTGCTCGCCGATCTCCAGCGGATCATGGAGCTATGGGCGCAGGCCCGCGCGCGTTTCGGCGGCGAGGGCGATTTCCTGTTCGGCACGTTCGGCGCGGCCGACATCATGTACGCGCCGGTCGTCACGCGGATCGTCACTTACGGCCTGCCGGTCGCGCGCTTCGCCACCGGATATATGGACGCGGTACTGCACCACCCGTTCATGCAGGACTGGATCGCCGGTGCGCAGGAAGAAGATTGGGTGATCGAACAGTTCGAGGCGCCCGTCACGCGATGAGCGGCGGGGTGGGGCGCCGGTGGGGCGGACTTATAGGAGGGATCGACCTTCAACCTCCCTGGCGGGCCTACCCCGAAGCTTTCCGTCACCCCGGACTCGTTCCGGGGTCCACCAAGCGGCTTTCGATTCGAATAGTAAGATAATCGCCGAGTTTGCGGCACGGTGGCCCCCAGAACGAGTCTGTCCTGAGCTGGTCGAAGGGTCCGGGGTGACGGTTCTTGTCGGAAATCCGCGGCCAAAACCGCCGAAACCGAAGGTCGATCCGCCCCGGTCGCGGGTCCCGGACCAACGCGTTCCTACGTGCGGGATTGTATCGCGCGCGCGGCTGGGCGATGTCCCCCGGCATGACCGCACCGCGCAACACCGCCGATCCCGTCGCCCTGACCAGGGCGTTGCTCGCGTGCGAGAGCGTGACGCCGGCGCGCGGTCCGGTGTTCGACGTGCTGGAGGCGGCGCTGCTGCCGCTCGGCTTCGCGGTCGACCGCTTCGTGGCGGGCGAGGCGCCGGACGGGCCGGTCGAGAATTTGCTGGCGACGCGCGGCGGCGCCATCGGCGACGGGGGCAAGCACCTCGCCTTCGCCGGCCATCTCGACGTGGTGCCGCCGGGCGAGGGCTGGACGAACGGCGCGTTCACCCCGGTGGAGCGCGGCGGCTTGCTCTACGGGCGCGGCGCGGTCGACATGAAGGGCGCGATCGCGGCGTTCGTCGCGGCCGTGCCCGCCGACGCGGGAGCGCCGCTCAGCCTGATCGTCACCGGCGACGAGGAAGGGCCGGCGACGCATGGCACGGTCGCCTTGATCGAACGCATGGCAACGCGAGGGGTCGCGCCCGATTTCTGCCTGGTCGGCGAGCCGACCTCCACCGCCAGGCTCGGCGACACGATCAAGATCGGGCGGCGCGGCTCGGTCAATATCTGGGTCGAAGTGCCGGGCCGGCAGGGCCATGTCGCCTACCCGCACCTCGCCGACAATCCGATTCCCCGGCTGGTGGCGATGCTCGCCGAGATCGACGCGATCGTGCTGGATACCGGCAATGCGTGGTTCCAGCCGTCCAACATCGCAGTGACCGACGTGACGGTCGGCAATCCGGCGCACAATATCATCCCGGCGCGCGCGACGGCGCGGCTGAGCATCCGCTTCAACGACGAGCAGCGCGGGGCGGACCTCGTCGCGCGGATCGCGGCGGTGGCGCGGCGCCACGATCCCGCCGCGACCGTGACCGGGCGCGTGTCGGGCGAGGCGTTCCTGACCGAGCCGGGCGCCTTCTCCACGCTGATCGGCGATGCGATCGCGGCGCACACCGGCGCGCGGCCGGACCTGTCGACCACCGGGGGCACGTCCGACGCGCGGTTCCTGTCGGTGCTATGTCCGACGGTGGAATTCGGCCTGCTCAACGCGACGATGCACAAGCTGGACGAGGCGGTGGCGGTGGCGGATCTGGTGGCGCTGACGGAAATTTATGGCGATATCGTCCGGCGAACGGCGTTGCTGTAGACTTTGCCGGAAACGGAAGGCGATGCCACCGGCGGCTATGAAGCGCGCGGGCATGTCACGTATCAGGGCGTCATCGCCGGACCGGACGATGCGACCGACATCTCGGTGCCGGCGCTCGTCGCGTACAAGATGGCGGGCTCGGCCGTCGTCAGCGGCTATCTCGCCCATGACGGCTTCGCGGACGCGTCGCTGACCATCTACGGCGCCGGATGCGGCACGAACGAATGCCATGTCGACGGCGCCGCCGCGACCAATGGCTTTGCGCCGACGCATTTCTCGCAAAGCGGGACGCTGCACCTCGATCTGCTGAGCGGCCATGTTTCCAGCGTCGATCTCGACACCGGATCGCGCTTCGAATGCGACGTCTGCAACGCCGAAGTACCGGGATATGGCCACGCCACGTCGATGATCGACCCGGTGTTCACGATCGACCCGACCTGGCTGGCGGCCAACCCGGGCAGCTACAGCCGCTCGTTCAGCCAGGGCATCGGCAATGCCTTTGCCGCCGCCGTGCCGGAAACGCGGACCTGGGCGATGCTGATCCTCGGCTTCGGCGCGGTCGGCGGGATGCTGCGGCGACGGTCGCGCGGCGTGCGCGCGCGCGCCGCCTGACGATCCGCGAGGCGGCGGCTTACCCCGCCGCCTTCGCCACGCCCACCAGCGCCGGCCGCAACAGCCGGTCCTTGATCATGTAGCCCGACTGCATTTCCTGCACGACCGTGCCCGGCGCCTCGTCGCTCGGCAGTTCGAACATCGCCTGGTGGAAATTCGGATCGAGCTTCTCGCCGATCGTCGTCATCTTCTTGATGCCGTGGCGCTGGAACACGGCCTCCAGCTCGCGCCCGGTCGCATCCAGGCCGGTGACGAGCGCCTTGAACTTCTCGTCCTCGCGCAGTTCCGCCGGAATCGCGTCGAGCCCGCGCGCGAGATTGTCGGCGACCGACAGCAGATCGCGCGCGAAGGCGGTGGCGGCATAGGCGCGCGCGTCGACCGCTTCCTTCTCGGCGCGGCGGCGGACGTTCTGTGCCTCGGCATGGGCGTACAGCAAGGCCGACTTGGCCTCGGCCAGCTCCGCGGTCAGCTTGGCGGTCGCATCGTGTTCGGCGACTTCGGGGGCCGCCGCCGCGGTCTCCTCGCGCAGGTCGGCCGTTTCGCCAAAGTCCTTGGTAGTGTTCTCGTCTTCGCTCATGTCGTCAATCTTGCCTTCGTTAGCCCATCAATCGCGCGAGTGTCGCGGCGGTATAATCCACCATGGGCACGACGCGCGCATAGTTCAACCGAGTCGGACCGATCACCCCCACGACGCCGACCACGCGCCCGTCGGTCCCGCGAAACGGCTTGGCGATGACCGACGACCCCGACAGCGAGAACAATTTGTTCTCCGCGCCGATGAAGATGCGCGTGGCGTCGCCCGCACTGGCATTGTCGAGCAGCCGCGCGATCTCCTGCTTGCCCTCCAGATCGTCGAGCAGGTCGCGCACCCGTTCCAGGTCGGCGGCGGCGGTATCGTCGATCAGCCGCGCCTGGCCGCGCACGATGAGCACCGGACGCCGATCGGCATCCTCGCTCCAGATGGCGAGGCCGCGCTCGATCAGCGCGCGCGCCGCCCCGTCGAGCGCGGCGCGTTCCGCCACCAGTTCGCGCTCGATCCGCGCGCGCGCCTGGAACAGCGTCAACCCGCCGAGCATCGCGCTCATGTAATTGCCGGCCTCGACCAGCGCGGAAGGCGGCAAGCCCGGCGGCAAGTCGATCACGCGATTCTCGACCGATCCGTCCTCGCCGACCAGCACCGCCAACGCCCGGGAACCGACGGCGCCCGCCGACAGCGGCACGAAGCTCATCTGGCGCAGCACCAGCTCGCGCTTGGCCACCATCACCATCCCCGCGCAGGCCGACAGGCCGGAGAGCGCGGCGGTGGTCGCGGCGATCGCCTCCTCGACCGGGCCGGGCTGCACGACATGGCCGGCGATCGCGGCACGTTCCTCGACCGACGGCTCCAGCGCCTGCATCATGCCGTCGACGAACAGCCGCAAGCCCGTCTCGGTCGGCATCCGCCCGGCGCTGGTATGCGGGGCGGCGAGCAGCCCGAGTTCCTCCAGGTCCTGCATCACGTTGCGGATCGAGGCGGGCGACAGGTTTAACCCCGAAAGATGCGCGATGGTACGCGATCCGATCGGCGCGCCGGTATCGAGATAGCTTTGCACGACGACGCGAAACACGTCGCGCGCGCGGTCGTTCAGCTCGGTGATCGGGGGAAGCGGCATCTCGGCCTATATGGGGCGGGGAGCGGAAAGGCTCAACCGAGACCTTGTCCGTCACCCCGGACCCTCGGCAAGCTCGGAACAGGCTCGTTCCGGGGTCCACCGTGCCGCGAACACCGATCGAAATTTCAGCCGCCCGGAAAGCCCCTGGGGCGGATCGACCTTCACCCTACTCGGATGGCCTTAGCCCCGAAGCTTTCCGTCACCCCGGACCCTTCGGCAAGCTCGGGACAGGCTCGTTCCGGGGTCCACCAAGCGGCTTTCGATTCGAATAGTAAAGTGATCGCCGGGTTCGCGGTACGGTGGAGCCCGGCATGAGCCTGTCCCGGCTTGCCGAAGGGGCCGGGGTGACGGCAAATGACTAGGGACTGATCGACATTCAATTCAGGTCGAGCCGAAAAGGGTGATTTCAGGCATCGGCGCGCGGCGTACTTTCGGTACGTGAGCACCGGATCGCAGAAAATCGCGCTGTGCAGGCCGGCATGGGCTGGACGTCGATCAGCCCTTAGCGCTCGTCCGGCCCCGCGCCCGCCACCCGGTCGACCGTCCATTCCTGTTCGAACAGCGCGCTGTCGGCAACCTTGCGGCCGCGCGCATCGCGGGCCGGGCGGAAGCGGACGTTTCGCAGCGCCAGCGCGCAGGTCGCCGCGTCGAGCCGCGCATCGCCGCTGGTGCGCGCGATGCGGCAGTCGCTCAGCCGTCCGTCCACGCCGATCGTCGCGCGGTACGTGACCGTCCCCGCCGCCCGCGCGTCCCACAGGTCGCGCGGCAAATCCTTGTAGCGCAACGTGTTGCTGACCAGCTCCGCCTCGGTCCCGCCACCCCCGCCATCGCCGTCCCCGCCATCGCCGCTGCCCAGGCCATTGCCGCGCCCGCCGCTGCCCGTGCCCGGACCGACGACCGGCGCGGCCCCGGCGGAGCGATCGTCACCGAGCCCGGCGACGGGCGCGACGACGACCGGCACCGGCTGCCGCAGCACGATCGGCGGCGGCGGCGCGACGATCTCGGTCGCCTTCGCCGTGAGGTTGGGCGGCGCGGCGGCGCCTTCCTTGCGCTTCTCGGCCTGTTTGCGCGCCGGCACCGGATCGGGCCGGGGCGGCGGCGCATCGGGCAGCAGCGCGACGACCTTCAGATCCTCGGCGATCCTGTGCGGGAAATCCACGCCCAGCCCCGTGACCAGCCCATAGCCGATCAACCCGACCAGCACCGCCGCGCCACCCGCGCCGCGGACCCGGTCCCGTGTCGTGGCGATCCGGTAGGACATGACCGCTATGTGGGTCGGCCCGGCCGAATTGCGAGGCACGCCCGCATCGGCTGTCCTACAGGCGCCGCGCCTGTCACAATGCCCGCTCTCCGCTCTTTCTCACCTTTCTGGAAAACAGCAGCACGCACGGTGCTTTCGTTCGGCCAGCGGGAATGGCGGAAAACCGGGCGTTTTACCCTAACTTTAGCCTAACCTTCCGCTCCGTATTCCGGACGATCGATCTCCCCATTGCCGTGGCCGGATGCACGCCGTACGGCGGCGCGACCATTTCCACGGAGAATATTCATGCGCCCCAGCGGCCGCGCGCCCGACCAGATGCGCCCCATCACGATCGAACCGCGCTTCACGCGCCATGCCGAAGGATCGGTGCTGATCGGCTTCGGCGATACCAAGGTGCTGGTGACGGCATCGGTCGAGGAGAAGGTGCCGCTTTTCCTGCGCGGGCGCGGCGAGGGCTGGGTGACGGCGGAATACGGCATGCTGCCGCGCGCCACGCACACGCGCGGGTCGCGCGAGGCGGCCAAGGGCAAGCAGTCGGGGCGGACGCAGGAGATCCAGCGGCTTATCGGCCGCTCCTTGCGCGCGGTGACGGATTTGAAGCTGCTCGGCGAGCGCCAGATCGTGCTCGATTGCGACGTGATCCAGGCCGATGGCGGCACGCGCACCGCGTCGATCTCGGGCGCGTGGGTGGCGCTGCGGCTGGCGGTCGACGGGCTGCTGGCGAGCGGCAAGCTGACCGCCGACCCGCTGACGCAGAAGGTCGCGGCGATCTCGTGCGGCATCTACCGGGGCAATCCGGTGCTCGATCTCGATTATGCCGAGGATTCGACCGCCGACGCCGACGCCAATTTCGTGCTGCTCGAATCGGGCAACATCGCCGAGGCGCAAGCCACCGCCGAGGGCGCGACCTATGACGAGGAGGCGCTGCTGCGGCTGCTCCGCCTCGCGCGCATCGGTTGCGCCGACATCTTCGCGGCGCAGGGGAAAGCCGTCGCGAAATGAGCGGAGCAGGGAGCGGAGCAGACGGCGAACGGCAGGCGATCCGCAAGCTCGCGCCCGGCCGGCTGGTCATCGCCAGCCATAACGAGGGCAAGGTGCGCGAAATCCGCGCGCTGCTCGGCCCGTACGGCGTCGAGCCGGTGTCGGCGGCCGAGCTCGATCTGCCCGAGCCGGAGGAGACCGGCACCACCTTCGTCGCCAATGCCGAGCTGAAGGCGTTGCAGGCCGCCGACCTGTCCGGCCTGCCCGCGCTGGCCGACGACAGCGGGCTGTGCGTCGAGGCGCTGGGCGGCAACCCCGGCATCTTCTCGGCGCGCTGGGGCGGCGCGGCGAAGGATTTCGGCGCGGCGATGGCGCTGGTCGAGGACAAGCTGTCCGCGATCGAGCCCGCGCCGTCGCGCGCCGCGCACTTCGTCTGCGCGCTGGCGCTGGCCTGGCCCGACGGCCATGTCGAATGGTTCGAGGGGCGCGTCGACGGCACGCTGGTCTGGCCGCCGCGCGGCGGCCACGGCTTCGGCTATGACGCGATCTTCCGGCGTGACGGCGACACGCGCACCTTCGGCGAGATCGACCCAGCGGCAAAACACGCGATCAGCCACCGCGCGGACGCCTTCCGGCAGCTCGTGGCGGCGGTGTTCTAGCGCAGCATCGCCGCGTCGTCCGGCGTCAGCGGCGCGCACCACCGGAACGTCTGCGGCGGGCTGCCGCGCTCGATCCGCGCGAAGCCGGTCCCGCGACGCTCCCATTCGATGCCGCCGGGTTGCTCCGACGTCCGGAAGCGCTCCGGCGACACCTGCGTGAACTTGCCGAACACCCAATTCTCGTCCGCTTCATATTCATGATATTTCTTCGCGGCGAAGGTCCAGATCGACGCATTTCCCTCCCCTTGCGCGGCCGCCGCGCACGATCCGCCGGTGGCGTAGCGGCCGCTGCGGAACGGAAACACCTGGCGGCTCACGTCGAGCGGCGGCAGCGGTGCCGCGGCGGCAATCGCCGTCGGAGCGATGCCGGGCGCGGCCCTTGCCGGAACCTGATAGCAACCGCCAAGCGCGCGCTGCATCGCGCTTCGCACCCCGCCGAGCGGCAGATTGCCGCCCTGCCCGCCATCGACCGTCACGGCCAGGCGGGTTCCGGCCGCGCTCCCCGCGATGGCGTCGAGCAGGGCGCGGTCGCGCAGCACGGCGATCCACACGTTGGTCGCGCCGTTCCGGATCAGCGCGAGGCGCGCCGCGTATCCGCCGACGGTGACGCTCGCGACCGCCGGGCTGCGCGATGCCGGGCGCGACAGTTGCAGCGCCATCACCGGTACGGCGCGCTCGCAGGTCAGGCCGATACCGGTGATCGTGCGGTCGCCACCCGCGCGGGCGACCTGATAGCCGCCGGGTTGAGTGGCGACGTTCCAATCCTGCGCGACGGCGGGCGCGGCAAGCGACATCGCCGCGCCTGCGAGCATTGCTGTAACGATCCGGCCCATCGCTTCCCCCAAAAACGCAATCCGTCGCGAGCATTATTTCGTGGAGGAGGCATATTGGCAAGCCAGGGATGCACCGGGGCCATTGCCCGTCTTTGCTCGCACCGATCAAAGGCGCATAGCCCCGGCCATGAGTTTCCCCGAAGCGGCCCCGCTCGCGCTGTACGTCCATTGGCCGTTCTGCGTCTCGAAATGCCCCTATTGCGACTTCAACAGCCATGTCCGCGAACGCGTCGACCACGCGGCATGGCGCGACGCGTTGCTCGCCGACCTCGCTCATGAGGCGGCGGCATTGCCGGGGCGGCGGCTGGGGTCGATCTTCTTCGGCGGCGGCACGCCCTCGCTGATGCCGCCCGAGACGGTCGCGGCGATGATCGATGCCGCGACCGGGCATTGGGCGGCGGACGGCGACATCGAGATCACGCTGGAGGCCAACCCCTCCTCGGTCGAGGCGGCGCGCTTCGCCGATATCGCGCGCGCGGGGGTGAACCGCGTGTCGCTGGGATTGCAGGCGCTGGACGACGCCGCGCTGGGTTTCCTCGGTCGCGCGCACGACGTGACCGAGGGCCTCGCCGCGCTCGACACCGCGCAGGCGGCGTTCGATCGCGTGAGTTTCGACCTGATCTATGCCAGGCCCGGCCAGACGCTGGCGGAATGGGACGCGGAACTGGCCCGCGCGCTGTCGTTCGGCACCGAGCATCTCTCGCTCTATCAGCTCACGATCGAACCCGGCACGCGCTTCGCGACCGAGGCGGCGGCGGGGCGGATCGTATTGCCGGACGGCGACCACGCCGCCGACCTGTTCGAGGCGACGCGGGCGATGGCGGCGGCGTCAGGCCTGCCCGCCTACGAAATTTCCAACCACGCGCGGCGCGGCGCGGAGAGCCGACACAACCTCGTCTACTGGCGCTACCGCGACTATGCCGGGGTCGGCCCGGGCGCGCATGGCCGGCGCGGCGGACTGGCGACGGCGCGCCACAAGAAGCCGGAGAACTGGATCGCCGCGGTCGCGCGCAACGGCCATGGGGCGCAGGTGGAGGCACCGCTCGCGCCGCGCGAGCGTGCGACCGAGGCGCTGCTGATGGGCTTGCGGCTGCGCGAGGGGATCGATCTGGCGCGGATCGCGCGGCTGGGGGAGACGACGGTGGCGGGCGTGGTCGACGAGGCGGCGGTGGCGCGGCTGGCAGATCAGGGCCTGCTGGCGCGCGTCGGCGATCGCTTGCGCGTGACCGAGGCGGGGATGCTGCTGCTCGATGCGATCTTGCCGCTGGTCGTGCGGGGCTGACGGCCTTCGCTCGCTTGTTCTCCCGCGAAAGCCGGAGAACAAGGTGGCCCTACCCCCCGAACCCGCCCGGCGCGGGCGACACCGTCACCGTCGCGCCGCCCCTGATCTCCTGCACCTCCAGCGCCCGCTCGGCGACATTGTCGCGGCCGAAGCGGAACGCGCCGTCGATGCCGGAAAAGCCGCCGCGATCGTGCAGCCGGTCCTCGGGAAAGGGCGCGCCGATCGGCCAGTCGCGCATGATGCGGATCGTCAGCAGCACCGAATCGTAGCCGAGGCTCGACAGGCGGAACGGCGCGACGCCGAAGCGGGCGCGGTACTTGCCGGCATATTGGCGGTACAGCCCGTCCGACACGCTGGCGAACCACGCGCCGTCGAGCGCCGGCTTGCTCGCGATCGAGCTTTCCGAATTCCACAATTCGGTGCCGAGGATGCGCGCGCCGCCCATGCCGTCCTTGCGCAGCACCGGCACGCCCGCCGCCGCCTGGTTGCCGCCGTCCGCGATCAGGATCGCCTGGTACGGCGCGCTCCTGGCCATGCGCATGATCGCGGCGGTCATCGATCCGGGCACGCGGTCATAGGTCTGGAGCGCGCCGACGCGCCCGCCCGCCGCCTCCACCGCGCGCAGGAAGGCGGTCGAGGCGCGCTCGCCGTACGTGCCGTTCGGGACGAGCCCGCCGAAGCTGGTGACGCCCTGAGCGCGCGCATAATCGACCACGCGGCCGATCGACTGCGCCGGGGCATAGCCCATCAGATAGGCGCCGTTGCCGGCGGCGGTCGCATCGTTGGAGAAGCTGACCACCGGCACCCCGGCGCGGCGCGCGATCGGCGTCACCGCGCGCACGTCCTCGGCGAGCAACGGCCCGAGGATCAACTGGTTGCCGTCCGCCAGCGCCTTTTGCGCGGCGAGGCTCGCGCCCGCCGCGGTGTCGTACGTCGTGATGCGGATGCGTTCGTTGCGCGAATCGAGCAAAGCCATCTGCGTCGCGTTGGCGAGGCTCTGGCCGACGCCGGCATTGGCGCCGGTCAGCGGCACCAGCAAGGCGACGCGGTGGCGCTGCGTGTCGGCCGGGATGCCCTGTTCGACTAGCGGCTGTTGCGGGGCCTGGCGCTGCACCGGGCGCTGCGCCGGCGCGGGGCCGCGCGGCACGACCGTCTGGCACCCGCCGAGCACCAGCGCGAACGCCGCGCACGCACCCGTCCACCACCGCCCGAATCCGACCGACGCCGAATGATTGGACGATTGCCCTGCCGCGTCCCGCTCTGCCATGACCGCTCCTGATGACCGCCGATCCTTCGACCAGCCTCGCCCCGGGCCTCTACATCGTTGCCACCCCGATCGGCAATCTCGGCGATCTGTCGCCGCGCGCGGCGCATGTCCTGGCCAACGCCGCCGTCATCGCGGTGGAGGACAGCCGCGTGACGGCGACGCTGCTGCGCCACATCGGCGTCAAGCGCCCGATGACGCCGTATCACGATCACAATGCCGAGGACGTCCGCCCCGGCCTGATCGCGCGGATGGGGAGCGAGGCGGTGGCGCTGGTGTCGGACGCGGGGACGCCGCTGATCTCCGACCCGGGCTACAAGCTGGTGCGCGACGCGCGCGGGGCGGGGCATGTCGTGTGGACGATCCCCGGCCCGTGCGCGGCGGTGGCGGCGCTGACGCTGGCGGGGCTGCCGACCGACCGTTTCCTGTTCGTTGGGTTCCTGCCGGCCAAGGCGCAGGCCCGCGCCGCCGCGATCGCCGAGGTGGCGGGCGTGCGCGCGACCCTGGTGCTGTACGAAGCGGGGCCGCGGCTCGCCGCGACGCTGGCCGCGCTCGCCAAGGGACTGGGCGAGCGCGAGGCGGCGGTGACGCGCGAGATCACCAAGCGCTTCGAGGAAGCGGTGACGGGCACGCTGTCGGTGCTGGCGGCGCGCTATGCTGATGCCCCGCCCAGGGGCGAGATCGTGGTGGTGGTCGCCCCGCCCGGCGCACCCGCGGCGGCGAGCGCGGCGGACGCGGACGCGGCGCTGGCCGAGGCGCTGACGCGGCTTTCCACCGGCCAGGCGGCGAGCGCGGTGGCGAAGGCGCTCGGGCTGGACCGCAAGACGCTGTACGCGCGGGCGCTGGCGTTGAAGGCGTAAGCTTCTTGCTCCCCTCTTGCTTGCGGGAGGGGTTGGGGGAGGGCATGCCATACGCGTGCCATCTCCACCTCCCTCCCCTGACCCCTCCCGCAAGCGGGAGGGGAATGCCAAGCGCCAAGCCGCCGAGGCCGCCGGCCGGCGCGGCGAGCGGCTCGCCGGGTGGTGGCTGCGGCTCCAGGGCTGGCGCATCCTCGCGCGGCGGGTGCGGACCCCGGCGGGCGAAGTGGATCTCATCGCCAAGAAAGGCAACCTCGTTGCGTTCGTCGAGGTGAAGATGCGCCGGACCGCCGCCGAACTCGACTTCGCGATCGACGAGCGGCGCCTCGCGCGCGTCGCGGCGGCGGCGGAATATCTGATGCCGGCCTATGCCGGGCCGGGCGACGACATCCGCGTCGACGTCATCCTGATCGCGCCGGGCACGCGACCACGCCATATCGAGAATGCATGGATCGGTTGAGGGGGATCGACCTTCGATGTCGGCAGTTCTGCCCGCGGATCTTCCCACAAACCGTCACCCGGACTCGTTCCGGAGTCCACCGTGCCGCGACCTCGGCGATCACATCACCATGCGGGTCGAAAGCCGCTTGGTGGACCCCGGAAGAGTCCGGGGTGACGGAAAGCCATGGGTCAGGACCACCAGCGGGATGAATGCCGATCCGCGTTAGGGGAACCGGGTGAAATACGCCGGATCATTCCTACCTTCCGACCAGTCCCGGACCAGATCCGGGATTGTCGAAGCCCTGTCCTTGCTTCTAACGCCGCAAACGAGAACAGCCCGTCGACAAGTTTAGGGCGAACGGAAGGATTGTTGACCATGCCCCTCACCGTCGCCGTCCAGATGGATCCGATCGCCGCGATCGACATCGCGGGCGATTCGACCTTCGCGCTGATGCTGTCGGCGCAGCGACGCGGCCACCGGCTGTTCCATTACGGCGCGGAGGATCTCAACTATGCCGACGGCCGCGTGTGGACCAAAGCGTATCCGGTGACGGTGCGGCGCGTGGTCGGCGATCACTTCGCGTTCGGCGATCCGGTCGATCTCGATCTCGGCGAGCAAGCGGACGTCGTGCTGATGCGGCAGGACCCGCCGTTCGACCTCGGCTACATCACCGCGACGCATCTGCTCGAACGCATCGCGGGACGGACGCTGGTGGTGAACGACCCCGCCGCCGTGCGCAATGCGCCCGAAAAAGTGTTCGTGCTCGATTATCCCCAGTTCATGCCGCCGACGCTGGTCACGCGCAGCCTCGACGAAGCGCGCGCCTTCCTTGCGCTACATGGCGAGATCGTCGTCAAGCCGCTCCACGGCAATGGCGGCAAGGCGATCTTCAAGGTGGGCCGGGACGGCGCGAACCTGTCCGCGCTGGTCGAGGTGTTCAACACGATGTGGCGCGAGCCGCACATGGTGCAGGCCTTCCTTCCCGACGTCGCGAAGGGCGACAAGCGCATCGTGCTGGTCGACGGCGAGGTGGCGGGGGCGATCAACCGCTTGCCGGGCGAGGGCGAGATCCGCTCGAACCTCGCGGTCGGCGGCTCGGCGGTCGCGACGCAACTGACCGACAAGGAGCGCGAGATCTGCGCGGTGCTCGGCTCGGAATTGAGGAAGCGCGGGCTGCTGTTCGTCGGCATCGACGTGATCGGCGGCGAATGGCTGACCGAGATCAACGTCACCTCCCCCACCGGCATCGTCGCGATCGAACGCTTCGACGGGACGGACGTGGCGGGGCTGATCTGGGACGCGATCGAGCGGAAAGTGGCGGCCGACACGCCCCTCCCGCCTGCCGGAGGGGTTGGGGGAGGGCAGTGAACCTAAAGCGGCGATATGGTTTTGCCCTCCCCGCCCCCAGCCCCTCCCCCAGCCCCGCCCGCAAGCGGGAGGGGAGCAAGAAATGACCGACCTCATCGTCGGCCTGATCGCCTGGGGCGGCTATTTCGGCATCTTCCTGTTGATGGTGCTGGAGAACGTGTTCCCGCCGATCCCGTCCGAAGTCATCATGGGCCTGGGCGGCATCGCGGTCGCGCGCGGGCAAATGGGGTTGGTGCCGCTGATCGTCACCGGCACGGCGGGAACGGTCGTCGGCAATTACGTCTGGTACTGGATCGGCTGGAAGCTCGGCTATCAACGCCTGCGGCCGTTCGTGGATCGCCGGGGCCGCTGGCTGACGCTCGACTGGCGGCATGTCGAGCAGCTCGATCGCTTCTTCCGGCGGCACGGGCAGTGGGTCGTGTTCGTGTTCCGCTTCATGCCTGCCTTCCGTACCCTGGTCTCGCTCCCCGCCGGCATGGCGCGAATGCCGCAAGCGCGGTTCCTGCTGTGGACCGCTGGCGGCGCGGCGATCTGGAACACGCTGCTGGCCGGCGCGGGCACCTATCTCGGCAACAACTTCCGCGCGCTCGACCGCTTCGTCGGCCCGGCGACGGTGGCGATGATCGCCGGGATGGTCGTGGTCTATCTCTGGCGGCTGGTGACGTGGCAGCCGCGCGACTAGGCCCGCGGGTGCGCGTTGCGGTACACGTCCAGCAGGTGCGCCGCATCGACCTGCGTGTAGATCTGCGTCGAACTCAGGCTCGCATGACCGAGCAATTCCTGCAACGCGCGCAAATCCGCCCCGCGCCCCAGCAGGTGCGTCGCGAACGAATGGCGCAGCGCATGCGGCGTGGTGCGATCGGGCAGGCCGAGCCGCACCCGCGCCGCCTGCACCGCCCGCCGCACGAGGCGCGGCGACAGCGGCCCGCCCTTCGCCCCGCGGAACAGCTGCGCATCGCGAACGGTGCCGTAGGGGCAGAGCGCAACATACGCCTCGACCGCATCGCGCACTTGCGGGAGCAGCGGCACGATCCGCGTCTTGTCGCGCTTGCCGGTGACGGAGAGCGTCGCGCCCAGCGGAAGCGCCGCACCCGTCAGCCCGAGCGCCTCCGCGACGCGCAACCCGGCGCCGTAGAGCAATAATAGCACCGCGAGATCGCGCGCGCCGATCCACGGTTCGCCGGCATCGTCGCCGACATCCTCCGCCAGCGCCACGGCCTCGTCGGGCGAGATCGGCCGCGGCACGCCCTTCTTGACGCGCGGTCCCTTCAGGCGCGGCGTCACGCCCTCGCCGACCGCGAACGCCAGGAACCCGCGCACCGCCGACAATTCGCGCGCCGCCGAGGCATTGCCGAGCCCCTCCCCGCGCCGCAGCGACAGGAACGCGCGCAGATCGGCGGCACTCACCTTCGCCAGCGACGCGCGATCGACCGCCTCGCCCCAATGCCCGCCGAGGAACCGGGACAGCCGCACCGCCGTCGCTTCATAAGCACGCACGGTATGCGCCGACCGCCGCCGGTCGCGCGCGAGATGGTCGGCGTAGAGGCGGGGGAGGTCGGTCATCCACCTTCAATCGACGCTACGTGCTAAGAATTCGCCCGTCGTTTCATCGAGATCGATAAGATGCATCACCAGTCGATCATCCGCCTCATAACGCTTACGTGTTCGTCGTGTCCCCGACTTTGTGTCAACGGCCTCAACATGGACCGCGCGGAACAGTCCTTTACAATGATCCCGCGCCTGAATCAGCTTGCGCAGCCGGTCGCGATTTCCATGTCGGTCCCGCCACGCGTCAAGATCGCCCCGCGCGCGGACGTCATAGATCACGCTCTCGCCATCGCGGCGTATCGTATCCGCCCATAAAGTGAGAACGATGGTTTTGCCATCCTCGCTCATGGCTGCCCAGCCCCACCGCGGATTGGCGGCGCGTGCACCGAAATCTGCGAATGCTCCTGCAAGGCTGTTCATAACGGGCATGACGGCCTCCGACGACGCTTCGTTTATCGCCAGAGCGCTAAGGGTTCACCTCGGGATCAGCAACCGCCATATGTCCCCCCATGTCCCGCGCCCGCGTCCTCGTCCTCAACGCCGCGCTCGGCCCGCTCGATTACCGCGTGCCGCACGGGATGAGCGTCGCGCCCGGGTCGGTCGTCATCGCACCGCTTGGCCCGCGCCAGTTGCTCGGCGTGGTGTGGGAAGCGGAGACGATGCCGTCCGCTGCCGAGGTCGGCGACAACCGGCTGCGCAATCTCGTCGGCGTGCTGCCGGTGCCGCCGCTTGCCGCGCCGCTGCGGCGGCTGGTCGAGTGGACCGCGGACTATTACCTCGCCCCGCCCGCCGCGGTGGTGCGGATGGCGCTCGCCTCGACCTCGGCGCTGGAGGGCGCGCGGACGATCACCGAATATCGCGCGACCGGCGCGGTGCCCGATCGCCTCACCCCGCAACGCGCGCAGGCGATCGAGCGGATCGGCGCGCATCAGGGCCTGATCCGCGAGCTCGCCACCATCGCCGGCGTGTCCGACGCGGTGATCCGGGGGCTGGTCAAGACCGGCGCGCTGGAGGCGGTCGAGGTCGATATCGACAGCCCGTTCCCGCTGCCCGATCCGGCTTTCGCGCAACCGGCGCTGTCCGCCGACCAGCGCGCCGCCGCCGCCACGCTGGCCGCCGACGTCGCCGCGCGCGCCTTCGCGCCCACGCTGCTCGACGGCGTCACCGGCTCGGGCAAGACCGAAGTCTATTTCGAGGCGGTCGCCACCGCGATCCGCGAAGGCCGCCAATGCCTCGTCCTGCTGCCCGAGATCGCGCTGACCGAACCCTTCCTCACTCGCTTCGCCGCGCGTTTCGGCGTCGCGCCGGTGGCGTGGCATTCCGGCCTGCGCCAGTCGCAGCGCCGCCGCGCCTGGCGCGCCATCGCCGGCGGGCAGGCGCTGGTCACGGTCGGCGCGCGCTCCGCGCTGTTCCTGCCTTATGCCAATCTCGGCCTGATCGTCGTCGACGAAGCGCACGAGACGAGCTTCAAGCAGGAGGAAGGCGTCCACTATCACGCCCGCGACGTGGCGGTGATGCGCGGCAAGTTCGAGGACATCCCCGTCATCCTCGCCTCCGCCACTCCGGCGATCGAGACGCGCCAGCAGGTGGCGCTCGGCCGCTATGCCGAGGTTAAGCTGCCGGGCCGCTGGGGTGCCGCCGAAATGCCCGCGATCGCGGCGATCGACCTGATCGCCGACCCGCCCGAACGCGGCCGCTGGATCGCCCCGCGCCTCTTCACCGCGATGCGCGAGACGCTGGGCCGCCAGGAGCAGGTGCTGCTGTTCCTCAACCGCCGCGGCTATGCGCCGCTGACGCTGTGCCGCACCTGCGGGCACCGCTTCCAATGCCCCAATTGCACAGCGTGGATGGTCGAGCATCGCCTCGTCCGCCGCCTCGCCTGCCACCATTGCGGCCATGTCGAGCCGGTGCCGCGCGTCTGCCCGGAATGCGGCAACGAGGATACGCTGGTGCCGGTCGGCCCCGGTGTCGAGCGCATCGCCGACGAGGTGAAGGCGCTGTTCCCCGATACCAAGGTCGCGGTCGTCACGTCGGACACGATCTGGTCGCCGGCACGCGCGGCCGAGTTCGTCGCGCGGATGGAGGCGCACGACATCGATATCGTCGTCGGCACGCAGCTCGTCACCAAGGGGTATCACTTCCCCAACCTGACGCTGGTCGGGGTGATCGACGCCGATCTCGGCCTCGACGGCGGCGATCTGCGCGCGAGCGAGCGCACCTTCCAGCAGATCATGCAGGTCGCCGGCCGCGCCGGGCGCGGCGCCAAGCCGGGGCACGTCTATATCCAGACGCACAGCCCGGAGGCATCAGTGATGCGCGCGCTCGTCTCGGGCGATGCCGAGGCGTTCTACGCCGCCGAGACCGAGCATCGCCGCGAGGCCGGGGCGCCGCCGTTCGGGCGGTTTGCCGGGATCGTCGTGTCGAGTGTGGAGCAGGCGGCCGCGCTGGAGACCGCCCGCGCGATCGGCCGCGGCGCTCCGGCGGTGGACGGCATGGAAGTGTACGGCCCCGCCCCCGCCCCGCTGGCGATGCTGCGCGGGCGGCACCGCTACCGCCTGCTCGTCCATGCGCGCCGCGCGCTCGACGTGCAGGACGTGATCCGCGACTGGCTCGGCGCGCTCGACTGGCCCGCCAAGGTGCGCGTGGTGGTGGACGTCGACCCGTACAGTTTCGTCTGAGGCAAACGATTCACCCTGTCCTACCGCGCCCGGGACTGGCAAACTCCACGCCGATGGCCACTCCGCGCTCCCCGCATCCCGTCGCCACATGGCTCGCTACAGCGCCTGTAGGATGGGACTTTCGTGACTCTTGCCGCTTTTTCAGGCAGGTTGTCGCGCTCGCGCTGATGGTGCTGGGCGGGGCCCCGGCCCGCGCCGACGACATCTCCGCCACGGCGCGCGGGGTCGTGCGGGTCGTCACCATCGCGATCGTCGATGACGAGGTGGTCGGGTTCGGTCACGGCAGCGGCTTCGCGGTCGCGCCCAACCGCATCGTCACCAACGCGCATGTGGTCGATCTCGCCGCGCGCTACCCGGGCAATGTCGTGGTCGGCATCGTGCCGTCGGAGGGCTCCAGAAGCTATCAGGGCCGGATCGTCGCGGTCGATGCCGTGCACGATCTCGCGCTGATCGAGTTCACCGGCGCGCACTTGCCGGCCGTCGCGCTCTATACCGGGCCGGTCGACGAGGGCGGGATGGTGACGGCGCTCGGCTATCCCGGCAATGTCGACCTGGCGACCGCCCGGTCGGCGGCGGACTATATCCACCCGCTCGCGCCGATCCGGTCCGAGGGCGTGTTCTCCGGCCGGCGGCAGATGTCGGGCACCGCCGTGCTGCTCCATACCGCCGGCATCGCGCGCGGCAATTCGGGCGGGCCGCTGCTCGATCCGTGCGGGCGCGTGATCGGCGTCAATTCCGCGATCACGCGCGGCGAGGAAGGCGATTCGAGCTTCGGTTTCGCCATCGCCGACAGCGAACTCGCCGCGTTCCTGACTCAGGCCAAGCAACCGTATGCGTCGGTCGGCACGCCGTGCACCAGCATCGCCGAACTCGACAAGGTTTCCGCCGCCGCCGATGCGCAAGCCTCCGCCACCGCCGATGCCGCCAGGCGCGAGGCGGCGGGCAAGGCGATCGCCACCCGCGACGCCGCGCTGACCGCCGCGCGCGACGCCGCCGACCGGCACCGCGAGAACGTGATGGCGATCGCCGTGCTGATGCTGGTGCTCGGCGCGATGGGCGTCGGCGCGGGCGGCCTGCTGGAGGCGCAGGCGATGCGGCGCGAGGGCGTCTGGGCATGGGCCGGCGGCGGGCTGGTGATGCTCGGCGCCGTGGTCGTCTTCGTGCTGCGGCCGAGCGGCGTGCCGGTGCTGCCCGTCACCACGCCGCCGGTCGAGGCGGCCGCCCCGCCCGTCTCCTCCACCGCGCCGCTCGGCAAGATGGTGTGCGGCTTCGTGCCCGCGCGCAGCCGCGTGGTGTCTTCGCCGACCACCGACGTCACGGTCGACTGGGGCAAGGCCGGGTGCATGAACGGGCGCACGCAATATGCCGAGAATGGCAGCAGATGGGACCGCATCCTCGTGCCCGCCGAGGAACAGACCGTCTCGGTGCTGCAATTCGACCCCGCCACCAAAAGCTACACCACCAGCCGCTATTTCCTCGGCGCGGACCAGATGGACAGCGTGCGCAAGATCAGGGCGCAAGTGACGGTCAAGGCCTGCTCGCCCGACGAGGCCGGCCGGGCCAATCTGGCGACGCAGCAGGCGGCGATCCGCACTGCGCTGCCGCCGCAACCCAACGAGCGGATCGTCTATCGCTGCACGGCGGCGAAGTGACGCCGTTCAGCGCCGCCCGCGCCGCCAGACCGGCCGCACGATGTAGCCGCGCCGGATCGCCACCGTCAGCAGCGCCGCGACCAGCAGCGCGGTGACGGCGAGCGCCGGAAGCGAGGCATCAACGCCGGCGCGCGCGCCGGTCAGCCAGTCCGGCCCGGTGGCGAGCGACCGCACGAAACCATGCGGTCCCGCCGCCGTACCGGCGCCCGGCGGCCCCGCCGCCGTACCGGCGACTCCGTACAGCGCGACCTGGGCGAAATTCCACGCGGCATGCAGCCCGATCGCGCCCCACAGGCGCCGCGTCGCCATGTACGCCGCGGTGAACATCAGCCCCGCCTCGAGCACGATCGCCAGCCCGGCGAACGGGGCGGCCTGGGCGAAGAGGAAGGCGGCCGCGCCGAACCCGGCCGCCATCAGCAGCAGCGCCAGCCAGCTTCCCAGCAAGCGCTCGACCAGCCGGAAGAACAGCCCGCGCGCGATGACTTCCTGCACGACCGCCGCGCAGGCGGCGGAGACGAACGGGGCGATCAGGACGTGCGGCGAATCGAACCCGACCACCTGCAACCCGCCCAGCGCGTACACGATCGCGAAGATTCCCGCCGCGAGCGACAGCCCCGCGCCGTACGCCAGCGCGATTTCCCTAAGCCAGCCGCCGCCGCCGAGCTCGGCGAGCTCGCGGCGACGCTCCACCACGCGGACGAACACCCAATAGACGCACAGCACCGCCGCCGCACCGGTCAGCGGCGCCAGGAAACGCGCGCCGGGCATATGGCCGGCGAAGCGGAAGGCGAATCCGATCAGCGTGGTCGCGAAGCTGGCCAGCAACAGCAAGGCGAGCGCGACCGCGCCGAGGATCACCGGGAAATGCACGACGCGCCAGATCGTGCTGCCGGACGGGGTGACCGGCTCGACCGGCATGATGTGCCCCGGCCCGTCGAGCCGGACGAGCGCGCGGGCGCGGGGAAGTTCCGTCATGTCCTGTCTCCTGTCCACGACACTCCCGGGCCGGACCGGCTATCGGAATAGGCCGTTTCGTCACGGCGGGACAAGCAGCCAGCGCGCCGATGCGTCCGTGCGAGGGACAGTCGGTCAGTCGACGCCCTCGCGTTCGAGCAGGGCGACCTTGCGGTCGAAGCCGTAGGCATAACCGCCGAGCGTGCCGTCGGTGCGCCGCGCGCGGTGGCACGGGATGACGATCGAGACGGGGTTCGCGCCGCACGCCGTCCCGGCCGCGCGCACCGCCTTGGGGTTTCCCGCGATCGCGGCGAGTTGCGCATAGCTGCGTGTCTCGCCCGGCGGGATCGCGCGCAGCGCTTGCCAGATCGCTTCCTGGAAAGCGGTGCCCCGCACGTCGAGCGGCAGATCCTGGTCGCGATCGGGCGATTCGACCGCGGCCACGACATGCGCGGCGAGCGTCGCCAGCGCCGCGCCGCCGGGCACGATCTCGGCCTGCGGGAAGCGCAGGCGAAGCGCCGCCTCGCCTTCGTCGAACGACACGCGGCACAGCCCCTTGTCGGTCGCCGCGACCAGCAGCGCGCCGAGGCTGGTGTGGGCCACCGTCCAGCGGATCGCGACCCCCGCGCCGCCGCGCTTCCACGCGCTCGGCGTCATGCCCAGCCGCTTCGCGCCGTCGGCGTAGAACCGGCTGGGCGCGGCATAGCCGGCTTGGTAGATCGCTTCGGTCACGGTCGTCTCCCCGGTCAGCGCGCGCGCGGCGCGGCGTGCCTTCAGGGCGCGCGCATAGGCGGCGGGCGTCACCCCGGTCGCGCGCTTGAACAGGCGGTGGAAATGATGCGGCGCATAGCCGACCTGCCCGGCCAGCGCGTCGAGCCCGAGCGTGTCCTCCGCCGCCTCGATCAAGTCGACCGCGCGCGCGACGGCGATCCGGTCGCGGCCGACCTCGTCGGGCTTGCAGCGCAGGCACGCGCGGAAGCCGGCGGCGCGCGCTTCCTCCGGCGTGCGGTAGAACATGACATGCTCGCGCTTCGGGTGACGCGCAGGGCAGCTCGGCTTGCAATAGATGCCGGTCGTCGTCACCGCGCCGACGAAGCGCCCGTCGGCATGGCGGTCGCGCGCTTCGAACGCGCGCCATGCGGCGTCCGGGTCGAGGGGGAGGGTCTGCGTCATGTGCCCTGGATAGACGCATCTCGCCGAGTCGCCATCCCGGTGCTTGCGGTCAAACCAGGGTGATCGACGCGTACCGCCTTGGTCTTGCGTCACCCCCGGACTCGTTCCGGGGTCCACCAAGCCGCTTTCGATCCGGATAATGGCGATCGCCGAGTTCGCGGCACGGTGGACCCCGGAACGAGTCCGGGGTGACGGAGATGTCCGGGGTCAAGGGCCGCCGCGGAAGATGAAGCTCGATCCGCCCTCATCGTCCCCCGTTCGCCGCGAACAGTGCCAGCGTGCGCGCCTTCGCCAGCGCGGCGCTCGGTTCGTGATAGTCCTGGCGGCGGTCCGAATTGAAGCCGTGGCCGGCCTCGTAGACGTACACCGTCGCTTCGGGCCAGTCCTTGGCGATGACCTTCTCGACGCCGTCCATCGGGATGCCGGAATCGTGGCGTCCGAAATGGAGGATCACGGGCACGCGCGGTTCCTCGTCGGCGGCAGCGGGAATCAGGCTACCATAATAAGCCGAGGCGGCGGTCACGCCCCGCATCCGAGTCGCGGCGGACCAGGCGACCGAGCCGCCATAGCAATAGCCGACGACGAACACCGGCCCGGCGCTCGCGAGCGCATCGACGCAGGTCTGCACGTCGGCGAGCGACAGGTCGTAGGGATGGAGTTCGCGCGCCAGCGCGATGCCGCGCGCGATGCCCGCGGGATCGTAATCGGCCTCGAACCCGGGATGCTCGCGGTCGAACAAGGCGGGCGCGAACACTTCATAGCCGTCGGCGGCATAGTCCTCGCACAGTCGGCGGATATGCTCGCTGACGCCGAAAATCTCCTGCACCAGCACCAGCCCGCCCTTGCGCGTGCCCACCGGCCGGGTGTGATACACCGCGATCTCCGCGCCGTCGGACATCGTCATCTTGTCGAAACTACCCGTCATCCTATTCTCCCTCGGCCGATTCGTCGTGCCGACCTCCTATCATCGTCGCCGCGCCAGACCAGCGGCTTGCATCATGCCGGACCCGATGCTAACCGCCCGCCATCCCATCTGGAGGTGCGTCCCCAGCGCCTCCTTTTCGCATGGGGCCACCATTCGTGCCCCGGCATTCGCAAGATATGAGGACCCCAATCGCGTGGAGACATCCGGCGGTATTCAAGCAAGCCTGAGCGGACGCTATGCGACGGCGTTGTTCGAACTTGCGCGCGACGGCAAGGCGATCGAGTCGGTCGAGGCGAGCCTGGCGCGCGTGCGCGAGGCGATCACCCAGTCGGACGCGTTCGCCGCGCTGATCGCCAGCCCGGTCGTGTCGCGCGCCGCCGCCGCCAGGGCCGTGGCCGCCGCCGCCGACGTGATCGACGTGGATGCGACCACCGCGAAATTCCTCGGCGTGCTGGCGGAGAATCGCCGGCTGGCGCAATTGCCCGCGATCATCCGCGCGTTCCGCGACCTGGCCGCGCGCCATCGCGGCGAGACGACGGCGGAAGTCACTTCCGCGCACCCGCTGACCGACGATCAGGTCGACGCGCTCAGGCAGCAGTTGCGCACCCGCATCGGCACCGACGTTTCGGTCGACCTGTCGGTCGATCCCGCGCTGCTCGGCGGTCTGGTCGTCCAGATCGGCTCGCAACGGATCGATTCGTCGATCCGCACCCGGTTGAACTCCCTCGCGCACGCAATGAAAGCTGGCGGCTGACCGCCGCTGGGAAAGGCTGAAAGTTAAGATCATGGATATCCGCGCCGCAGAAATCTCGAAGGTCATCAAGGACCAGATCGCCAGCTTCGGCACCGAGGCGCAAGTCTCGGAAACCGGCCAGGTGCTGTCGGTCGGCGACGGCATCGCGCGCATCCACGGGCTGGACAACGTCCAGGCGGGCGAGATGGTCGAATTCTCCAACGGCGTGCAGGGCATGGCGCTGAACCTCGAGGCGGACAATGTCGGCGTCGTGATCTTCGGGTCCGACTCGGAGATCAAGGAAGGCGACGTCGTCA